>NZ_CP020809.1:6962927-7595921 GCF_002157835.1 Mycobacterium dioxanotrophicus
AAGGCCCGGCGTCCGGCGGACTCCACCAAGGACGCCGTCTCTTCCAGATCCGCGCGGTGGGCCAGCGGATATCCGACCGTGTCGATGTCGTGTACGCAGTCGAACAGTGCGACATCGGCGCCTTCACGCGCCGAGGCGACAGCGTGCGCCCGGCCCTGTCCTCGCCCGCCGCCGGTGACGAACACCACCTGGCCATCCAGCATGCCCATACCCAAAATTCCCTTCCACAAGGTTCCGTACACAGTTGCGCCGGCGCCAGCCGGCGACTCCTATCCCGCGGTCGAACCGCCATCGATGGGGTAGACGCCGCCGGTGCAGTACCTGGCGCGCCCCGAGGCAAGGAACAACACCAACTCGCTGACCTCTTCCGGCTGAGCGATGGTCGAAATAGGTTGATTGGCAACCCATTCATCGAAGTCCCAATAAGGATTCGTGGCCATGATCTTCTTCTCTTCATCGAGCATGGGCGTGTCCACGCATCCAGGCGCGACAGCGTTCACCCGAATGTTGTCCGCTGCGTATGTCAACGCAGCCGACTTCGTCAGACCGACGACGGCAAACTTGCTCGCGATGTAGGCGGCGTACCCCCACGATCCGACGAGCCCCATCATCGAGGCTGTGTTCACGATCGCACCTCCACCGCGGCGCCGCATCGCGGGTACCGCGGCCCGCATGCCCTGGAACACACCAGCGGCATTGGTCTGCATGACGTTGTTCCAGGTGTCATCGGTGCACGTGTCGACGGGTTCGCAGGCGACCACGCCGGCATTGTTGATCAGAATGTCCAGACCGCCGAACACACTTTCGGCCCGTGCAACTGCGGTATCCCAGTCCCCACCATCGCGGACGTCCAGGTGCTGGTAGACGGCTTGTCCGCCCTTCATGCGGATCTGCTCGACGACACCTTCGCCCAGGTCATCACGGAGGTCGGACACCACCACACTGGCACCGGCTTCAGCGAAGCGCAGCGCGTGCGCGGCCCCCTGCCCGCGAGCCGCACCTGAGACAAGGACGGTCTTGCCGCTGAACTCTTGAATCACAACACTTCTCCATTCCAGTGCATGGCCTTGACGGCACCGCACGTCCGACCGGCCGGCAGCTCAGGCCACCTTGTAGCACTTTGAACTTTTGTTCAAGTAATGAACTTCTACATCGTCGCTTCAGTCGCACCCACTGTCAACCCCCGGTTCCGCCCATGCCGCTCAGGCGGCTCGTCACATTAAGTCCGTGAACCGCAACGACTTCCGAAGTGCCAGTTGACGTGATGCGGACACTCCGGTAGCTTCATTGCAACATTGAACAAATGTTCACATTAAGGCGCTAGCGCCGTTCGGGAGATCTCCATGAAACGAGACAAACGTCCCCCAGTCACCGAGTCAACGCTGCGCACGGTACTGGGCCACTTTCCGACCGGAGTGGTAATCATCACTGCCACAATCGAATCCGATCCGGTCGGGATGACGTTGCAATCATTTCTGTCACTGTCGATCACTCCACCGCTCGCGCTTCTCTCAGTGTCGAAGACTTCGAAAACCTGGCCACAGATCGCAACCGCCAGGCGCTTCCTAGTAAATATCCTGAGCGAGGAACAAGGATCGCTCGCCCGGCAGTTCGCGCGAACGGCGACCGACAAATTTCGCGGCGTGGACTACACGTCCGCCCCTGAACTGGGTGGCCCACTGCTGGCCGGAACAACCGCGTGGGTCGACTGCTCCGTCGAGGCTGAGCACGACGGAGGAGACCACACCATTGTTGTGGCGCGCATCCTCGAGGCTTCTGCGCCTACCTCCAGCGGTGCGACTCCGGCTCCGCTGATCTTTCATCGTTCAGGCTTTCCCCGCCTGCACGCCGATCGTCACAACCAAATCGAAAGGATACCGGCACAATGAGATTCGGTGTTTTCAACATACCCTACGCACTGGGCTATTCCGCCGGTCGGCGCACCGCCCGGCAGGTGATCGACTGGGATCTCCAGATCACCCGATGGGCCGACGAATACGGGCTCGACGAGGCGTTCTTCGCTGAGCACTACACATTGGGAGATGAGCCCTCGCCGGCACCTGACCTGATGATCGCCGCAGCATCGCAACTGACGTCGCACATCACTCTTGGAGCCGCGGCCCACCTACTGCCCTACCACAATCCGATTGCCTTGGCGCACCGCATGATGTGGCTCGACCACATGACCGACGGCCGCTACATCGCGGGCGTGGCACCGGGGGCCTACCCCAGTGACGCTCAACTGTTCGGTACCGGCAAGAACAACCCGAAGATGCTCGTCGAGGCTATCGATACGATCGAGGCCATCTGGACAAAACCGGGACCCTTCACTATGACCGGTGAGTTCTACTCGGTCGATATGCCGGCCTTCGATCCGGACATAGCCGGTCCGCACCTCAAACCCCGTCAGCAGAACGGGATTCCGTTGATGATCACGGGAATGCAACCAACCTCACCAAGCTTGACCGAAGCGGGCAGACGTGGCGCGATACCGATGAGCCAGCAGGTCCACGAGTCCGTACTCGTGCAACACTGGGAAACCTACTCCAAGGCCGCCACCGATGCGGGACGAAGCCCGGCCCGCGCCGACTGGCGCATCTGCAGGGACTACTTCGTCGCCGAGACCGACGACGAAGCCTACGACCGGGTGTACAACGGCGCCCTCGGAAAGCTGTGGGGTGAATACAACATCCCGACCTTCGTCAACAAGCTCCACATCGGTGACCTGATCTCCGGCGGCACCATCCCCCCTGAGGATCTGTCCATCGAATGGATGGTGGACAACTTCCTCATCGTCGGTTCGCCCGACACCGTGATCGGGAAGATCGAAGACCTGTACAGCAAGCTGGGTGGTTTCGGAAGTCTCGTCACCTTCACCCACGAGTACTGCGACGAGCCCGAGACATACCGTCGAAGCTTCGAACTCATGGGCACCAAGGTGCGGCCCGCGCTGACTCACCTCACCGGCGAGTAGCCCGGTAGTGCGTTCGGATCGGGCCGCCCGATGCGGCGCGATCCGAACGCACGGCGGGGTTGTGGCCATCGAGGAATTCGCCAGGCTGGCTCGCTGGTCGGTGTTCTGAGCCTCAACTGTCGATGCACCGCACCACTCAACGGGGGTCAGATCCAGTCGCGTCGCGAGTGTGAACTGTCTGCGAAAAACCCGCCCGCATTTCGCAGTGGACGCACACTCGCGACGGCAATAACCGGTTGCTAGTCGGCTGCACAGCATCGCTCAACGACAGTGAACCGTCAGATTCTGGCAGACCATGCCGACGTCGTCCGAGTAGGTGTATGGACCGCCTCGGTCACTCGGGTCGACCGACAGGGCGGGCGTGGACGACACCAGTTGGTCGAGGATCGATGGGATCACCGGCACTGAAGGGTCGGGCTGCGCATGTGCCAGGCCGCTGCCCGTCGTAATGGCCAGGGCGCCACCGGTCAGCAGGGCGAGCGCCCACTTGCGACCGTTCATCACATCTCCTCAATGACACCGCCCCACCAGGCGTTCTCTTCCACGATAGGGCGCGTGTGCCGATTACGCACAGGGTTGGACCACTCACCCGCCCTGGCCACATCCCATCTCGATCACGGCGCCATAACGACTGCGCTCTCAGTACCGAGCGTCGGCCAAGCGACGAATCACCGCAGGTCTAGCGTATCGGCCGTGAATCCATCGACCATGGGTTTCCGCCGCGCCGCGGCTTTCGTCGTGTGCGTCGCCCTCGCCGCGACCATCTCACCTCCCGCCGCGGCAGATCCAGACCCCGCCGCTCCGCCACCGGACGCTGCCCCCGCTGCCGACGGCAAAGTGACATCCGGCGAGACGGTCAGCGTTCACACGCCGGACGGCTGGTTTCTGACGCTCGGAGCCATGGACGAGGCTCAGGTTCCGGTGCCTCCGTTGACGACTGCTGTCTCATCGCGTGAATACCTTGCCAACGGCACGTTCACCGGGACATTGGCCGGCCCGGGCGATCCCCAAGGACTGTTGGAGGTCGGCTATGAGATCGGGTGTGGCGTCGACATGAGCACATCGAACGGTGTGACGATGGCCGGCAGCGCCGGGCTCACCCCGTCGGTCGGGCTCTCCGGTCCCATCGGTGCACTGCCGACGACGGTGGTGCCCGTGATCGGCACGCCGGTCAACGGCGTCATCACAGTGGGCCTCAAACCCGGCATCATCATCGTGGTTCCGGTGGACAAGAAGGAATTCAAGAGCGCCAGACCTTGGATCATGATCAGTAACTTTCACGTCAAGATCGACGGGTGCGTGGGCCAGTCGTTCATCCGCTCGTACGCGACCTTGACGCGGCGGACCGACGAATCCGACGTCGTGTTGTCCTACGTAGGCGTCACGACAACCGTTTGATCTGGTAGCAATCCGGGTCCAGGCACCTCCCTGGTTCCCTTCAGCGAAAGCTCAGCAAGGGCCACCTACGGTGGTTCAGGTTGCGGTCACCGATCGCACCGACATCAACTCAGCGCCTGGGCATGGCCCCACCGTCGAGCGCCGGCGAGGCGTCGACCGAAGGGAACCTCGCGTGTCAGCACACCTCAGTTATCTGGAGGCGCTCGTCGTCGGCGCTCTGCAGGGTGTCACCGAACTGTTTCCGGTGTCCAGCCTCGGCCACTCGATCCTGATCCCCGCGCTCGTCGGCGGCCAATGGAGCCGCGACCTCGACGTGTCCGCACCCGAATCGCCCTATCTGGCATTCATCGTCGGGTTGCACGTCGCGACCGCATTGGCACTGCTCGTGTTCTTCTGGCGGGACTGGATCGCCATCGTCCGCGGCCTGGTCACGTCCATCCGCTATCGGCGCATCACCGAATCCAACGAGCGGCTGGCCTGGATGATCATCGCCGCGACGATTCCCGTGGGCGTCGCCGGCCTGGCCCTCGATCATCTGTTCCGCACGACGCTCGGCAAGCCGGTGCCGGCCGCCGTGTTCCTTGCCATCAACGGTGCCGTTCTCTACGGGGCTGAGCGACTGCGACGCCGCGCAACCGTGCTGACCGCCACCGATGCGCCCGGCGCGGCCACCGCAGGCGGCCTGCTCACCGAAGCCGATGTGCGGATCAGCAAAATCCCCATGGCGCGCGGTGTGGTGATCGGCTCGGCACAGGCTTTGGCGCTGCTACCGGGGATCAGCCGGTCCGGTGTGACCATGGCCGCCGGTCTCCTGCGCGGCCTGTCGCATGAGGACGCCGCACGGTTCTCGTTCCTACTCGCGACACCCGTGATCCTCGCGGCAGGCGTGCTGAAGATCCCCGAGCTGTTCGGTCCGCAGGGCAGCGGCATCGGGGGCCAGGTGTTACTGGGCAGCATCGCATCGTTTGTCAGCGCCTACCTGGCCGTGCGCTTTCTGACCCGCTATTTCGAAACCCGCACCCTGACTCCGTTTGCGATCTACTGCGTGGTCGCCGGCCTCGGCAGCCTGCTCTGGCTCACGGCGCGCTGAGTCGCGCGGACCCGCCCGTCAGCACCTCATCGAGAGCCGTGACGAACAAGTCGGCGTGGTCGACGGTGAACGGCAGCGGTGGTCGGATCTTCAAGACGTTCTGCTCCCGGCCGGAAGCGCTGATCAGGATGCGGTGCTCTCGCAGCTCGTTGACCACGGTCGCGGCGGTGTCGGCATCGGGTGACCGGCTCTCGCGGTCGTTGACGATCTCGGCGGCGACGAACAGTCCCGCACCACGGACGTCGCCCAGCACGCGGTGGCGTCCTGCCAACTCGTGCAACCCCGCCATCAGCCGCGCGCCGGCCGCGCGGGCATTGTCGATCAATTGTTCGTCCTCGATGACGTCGAGCACCGCCGTCGCGGCCGCGATACTGACCGGATTGCCACCGAAGGTGTTGAAGTAACGGATATCTCGACCAAAACGAGCCATTACGTCGTCGCGGCCCACCACCGCGGCAATCGGTATGCCGTTGCCCATGGGCTTGCCGAGCACCACGAGGTCGGGGTGCAATCCGTGTCGAGTGAAGCCCCACCAACCGGCACCGAGGCGCCCGAATCCCGGCTGCACTTCATCGGCGATCCACAACCCCCCGGCGGCACGGATCACCTCGCCCGCCGGGCGGAGGAACCCGGCAGGGTCGGCCTGCACGCCGTCACTGGACAGCACCGAATCGACGATCATGCAGGCGAGCCCGAATCCTCGCTGGGCGAGAACATCGACGGCCTCCCGGACCCGCTGCGCGAAACGCTCGCCCGCCTGATGCGGCGACTCACGATAGAAGTCGGGTGCGTCGACACACACCACGTGAGGGGGAATCTCGTTGTTGGGTCCCAGACTCGGCGAGATCTCGGCGGCCGCGGCAGTGCAGCCGTGGTAGGCGTGCGACGTACAGATGATGCCCTGCACACCGGTCTGATAGCGGGCGGTGCGCAGCGCGAGGTCGACGGCTTCGCTGCCGGTGCACGTGTAGACCACTTTCGACAGCTCCGCGGGAAATAGCGCCAGCAGTCGTTCGGAGTAGGCAACAAGGGGTTCGGTGAGATAGCGCGTGTGGGTGTTGAGAATTCCCAGCTGCTCACCGACGAGCTGCTGCACGTGTGGATGGCTGTGCCCGATCACTGGAACGTTGTTGTAGGCGTCGAGATACCGGTTGCCGTCGGCATCGTAGAGCCAGACGCCGGAGCCACGCACCAGCGCCACCGGGCGCCGGTAGAACAGGCGATAGCTCGGTGCCAGCACCGCCTCCCGGCGCTCGGCGAGGGCGCGGCTACCGGGGTCGAGCTCGGCCGCTCCGATGCCGTCGTAGGCATTGGCCATATGCATTGGCTGCGAATTCATTTCGACTCCCTCCGGGGTTCGGCGTCGCACATCGAGCGCAGGTGCGCACCGGCCGTTCGAGGATCGATGGTCAGCAGACGCTCGAGGGTCGGCAACGTGTGGCGCATGCGCATGCTGCCGTACGCGGTCGGGTTGGTGCGGGCCCGGACGGTCCATGTCAACACCTGCACGCACAATCTCGCCGCCGCGAGCGGATAGATGACGTCGATTTCAGCCCGCGCCAACGGGACGACAGCGTGGTAGCCGGCGACCACATGCCCCAGCGCCCGCAGCGGATCGTCCTTGCGCAGCATCGCATATGCCCCGGCGATCGCGGGCTCCGCGACCCGAGGGCCGCACAGCGCATCGTTGAAATCGAGCACGCCGGAGATTACCTGCACGCCATCCCGCAGCTCGACCAGGACGTTGTTGTCGTTGAGATCCTGGTGCACCATCACCCGGGGCAATTCGCGCAGCACAGGCTCGATTTCGCTGAACCAGCCGAGCACCGTGGCGGCGCCGTGACTGTCGATGAGTTCCGGAGCGGCGGACAGACATTCATGGATTGCTTCGCCGGAGCGCGTGACATCCCAGTGGTGCGTAGCCGGGAAATTCGGCGCGGCGAAACCGTCGAGGGCCAACGTCACCCGGGCGGCAGTCGCACCCAGTTGTCTCAGCAATGCCGGCGAATGCTGCGCAACCTTGTTGAGCTCAGTCCCACTGACCCAGTTGAGCACCCGCAGCACGCCGTTGTCGGCGCCCGACTCGAACGGCACGTGCAGGCTGCCGTCGGCCGCACGCACGATGGTGGGCACGGCGACACCGAGGTCTTTGCCGAGCAGGTGCAGCAAGATTGCTTCCTGCCACTGCAATTCCGCGGCGTTCTGCACGGGCAGTTGAAGCCTCGCCAGATAGGTGGCGCCGTCCGCCGTCGTCAACCGGTAGTTGCGGTCGATCTCACCGCCCAGGAAGGTCAGCGCGTGGACCTGCATACCGTAGTACCGGTCGACCAGGGTCATCACCAAGGGAATCTCCGCGCCCGCGGGATCGCTCGGCGTACTCGTCATCATGCCCCTACACCGCCTGCACGATCACGGCAGGTCGAGCAGCTCTTCGTAGAAGCCCCCGAACCCACGGTTGCGGTCGACGAGATGCACTTCGAGGATCCAGTGACACTCGTTGCCGGCCCGGTCTTTTCGCCGCATCGGCCTGGTCGATCCGGGCGCGACATAGGACTCGATGTCCTCGCCGTCGATCTTCTCGTGCGGAAACTCGCCGACCAGGTGCCCGGCGATGACCCCGCCGAAATCCCATCCCGCATCACGGCTGGTCGCTACGACGAAGTCGTAGAGTTGCTCCCCGGTGACCTGTGGCTCGCTCCTGAAGAACTCACGACCCGCCCGCCATACCTCCGGTAGTCGATCGAGCAGTTCGAGCTTGCGGGGGTCGTCGCCCAATACATACGTTCGGCCGAAATCAGCTTCCCACTCCTCGAATATGGGGCCGAAATCGAGGAAGACGACGTCATCTTCGGTCAGCCGGCGATCGGGCGGGTTGCCCCGGAAAGTCTCCAATGTGTTGCTCCCCGAACGGACAATGCGCTTGTGCCAGTGCCCCGTGACGCCGAACATCGCGGCCGCCAAGTCGTGAATCTCGTCGGAGAGAGCCCGCTCGCCGATACCGGCCCGGACCATGCGCCGGTCGCTGATTTCCGCGAACAGCTTCGCTGCCATGTCTTGGGCTTCGATCAGCTTCGCGGCCCGTACAGGCTCTCCGACAGTCGGTCGATTCATTGGTCGATGCTATAGCGGACACCGGTGGCGAGGTTTATTTCGCTTTGGGTGGGGAATTCACGCCAATCAGCGCTGCACAGCGTTCGTCGGGTTGTGGACGAAGGGATCGGACATGGTCGCTGTCGAGGGTTCGGCGGGGCGCAACGGGAAGAGCCGTCCCGGCGAACAGGATGTCATGCCGTCGAACAGCAAATCGGGCCTCTCGCTGTTCGACAGGTTCGCGACGGGTGCCAGTTCATTTGTCTCCCGGGCGTGGTTCTTCCTGGGCTGTGTGCTCCTCGTGGTGGTTTGGGCACCGACGTTTGCTTTTCTCCAGCTCGACACGTGGCAGCTGATCATCAACACGGTCACCACCATCATCACCTTCTTGCTGGTGGCACTGCTGCAGAACACCGAGCGTCGCGCCGACGACGCGCTTCAGCAGAAACTCAATGCCATCGCCGAGGCCCTCGGCGATCTCATGCACCACCTGCGAGACGATCCCGACGCCGAAGACGACATCAAGGAGTTGCGAGCAGCCGTCGGCCTCGAAGATCGGGAAAGCGCGGACTGAGCCGGGATTGGCCTTACGACGCTGCTTCGGGGTTCGCCGCCAGACGTTGATGCACCGTCAGCAGCACGTGGTCATAGGTCGACTGATCAACGGTCTCCCGAGCCATGTCCCGCAGGTCGCTGCGCAACTGCTGGGCCAGGACACGCAGCTTGACGTTGTGCTCTTGGGACAGCCATTTGAGCACATCGAACGCCACGTCTTCGTCGACGTTGTAGATGAGCATCAGCATGCCCTTGACCTGTTCGATGCTGGCGCGATTCGTGGCGATTTCGGCTACGCGTGCCGTGACAAGGTCCTGCCGCCGACGCTCGGCGTCCACACGCTGATCCTCGGCGGGCGTCACGTCGACGTAAAAACCGTGCGTGCCGATCACCGCGCCGTGATCATCGAAGAACTGATCCCCGATCACCATCACCCAGTGCACCGCACCGGCAGTGTCGATGATGCGGTGCCTGCTGCTGAGCGCACCGCGGGTGTTCATGATGGCTTCTATGGTGTCGGCGACCTTTTCACGGTCGTCGGGGTGCTTGTGCGACAGCACCAGTTCGGTCGTGGGCACCACCGTGCCGGGCGCATAGCCGTGCAACCGCGCAACCTGCTCTGACCACTCCCAGCGCTGCTCATCGAAGTAGAAGCGAAACCACCCCATCGGCACCGGTGTCTGTCCAGCTAGATCATCGGTCACGACCTCGATCACATCGGCCTCCGCTACGCCCGCACTCCTGGAGACTCCAATCCCGGAAATGGACCTGCCATCACCAGTCCCAGCCATGATTCCATCCTAAATATCTTCGGGGAAGCAAGCGTTGTTTCATATCAGAATGATCGTCGCCCAACATGTTTCGCTTCACAGCCTTTCGTCAGGAGCGGATGGTCGATCGGCCGGGACGCCCTGTGCGAGTGGGTGGCGGCGCTGCCGCCACCCCTCTCGCTCCACCGTGGTGGTCTCACCCCCTTCCCGATGTGCGGTTACTCAGCGGGACGGCCGGGGCGCTGGGCCTTGAGAACGTCCGAGCCATCCAGCTCCCCGGGGCGCCACGCACCGCGAAATCCGTTGACGCGTGCGCGGCCGATCAGGCGTTGATGGATTCTCTGGGTGACGAGGAGTCCGCGTCCACGATCACGTTGTCGCGAGGTCGGTCGACGACGATCTTTCGGGGTTTGGCCTTGTCCGCCACCGGAATTCGTAGCTGTAGCACCCCGTCGTGATACTTCGCGGCGATCTTTCCCGTATCCAGGTTGTCACCGAGCACCAACTGGCGCGAGAACACCCCTCTGGGCCGCTCCGTGGCGAGCATCTCCCGGTCGGGGTCCACAGGCGCACGCTCCGCGCGCACCGTCACCACATTGTGCTCGATGTCCAGATCCAGCGAGTCCTCCGCGATACCGGGCAGATCGAACTCGACGATGAACTCTTCACCATCACGCCAGGCGTCCATCGGCATGATCGCCGGGCGCGCTGCCGTGCCGAGCACCTGCTGGGCGAAGCGGTCCAGGTCCCGGAACGGATCAGTACGCATCAGCATGGTGGCCACCTCCACATATCCTTTCCTGTTCTGAACGGAAGCCGACTGATAATCTGTGCCAGTCGGCACAAGTTTTATATAGCACCACGACAGATGAGAGGCAAGTAAATTGCCGTCCCAAGATCTCTCCGACACTGGAAGCCCCCGATCGGTGGGTGACAACAGGCACCGGGCCCGCGGTGCGCCGGCCCCAGACCACGGCGTATACGGCATCTCCGTCGCCGCCGAACTGTCCGGCGTCCCCACGCAATCCCTGCGGCTATGGGAGCGCCACGGCCTGCTGTACCCGAGCCGCACCGAAGGAGGCACCCGCCGCTACAGCGCGGACGACCTCGCCCGGGTCCGGCGCATCGCGGCATTGGTGGCCGCGGGTGTCAACATCGCCGGCGTCGCCCGCATTCTCGATCTCGAAGACGACAACTCCGAGCTACGGCAAATCATCGACCGGCAAGAGTAGGGACAAGACAAGGCTCAGCCGACGACTGCGCTACACCTGATCAGCCACCGCGCCGCTCAGCTGCCAGAGTTTGTTACCCATCAGCAGCTCAAACTGGTCGACCATGTCACCGAGAGGCTCACCGCTGCTGACGTAGCCGACGTAGAAGCCCATCCCCCACATGGCCGCGAGCAACATCTCGACGGTCTCACCGACGTCGGTGTTGACGACCACCTGGCCACGGTGCACGGCGTCGTCGAGGGCCCATGCGACGAACTCCCGCGAAGCCTGCAACGCATCGGGCGTGGAGTCGGCGAATTCCGGGTGCCGACGCGACTCGAACACCGTCGTCACCAGAAATGCCGCGGCAGCCGATTCGGCGCTCATGACCGCCGCGAAGAAGGTCGACAGCTTGGCCAACAGAGTCGACTGCTGCTGAGCCTTGACGACGGCGGGACTGATCACCGCGGCCGTCGTCTGCTCGACCACTGCGCTGTACAACTGTGACTTGCTGGCGTAATGATGGCAGACGGCTGGTCGGGTCAGACCGGCTCGGCGCGCGATGGTCTGGAACGTCGCGGCGTCGTAGCCGCATTCACTGAACACTTCGCGGGCCGCCTGCAGAATCCGGTTCCTCGTCCCTGCCGCCGTAGCTGTCGGTGGGCGACCTCGCCGACGCGGCGCGACGGACGGCCCCGTCACCTCCAGCAACGTGCCACGCTCGACTCATGGGGCTGGTTCGCAGCAGGCGTGTGAGCGGTCACACTCGCGTATCGGCGGCGGGGTTGCCCCGTGTTACATCGCCCTCAGGCTTCGGCCGCCGGGATGAGTTGGTCGACAAGCTCAACCGGATGCGACAACATCGCCATGTGCCCACCGGGTATGACGGCAGGTTCGATGCCCAGTCTTTCGGCCACCACCCGACGCATGAACGACTCGGGGAAGAAGCGGTCATCCCTGAACACCACGAACCGGGTAGGGATCGGGGGAAGATCTGCTGACAGCCACGGGGCCAGCGACGGCGTATCTGACTGCCTTCGCTCGACCTCGTCCGCGACCACCGCGGCGTCGACTCCGTTGTAGAACAGGGCATCCATGTCGTCGGGGTCGTACCCGCCAGATAGGGCAGCGGACCGCTGCGCGTTCTTCCACCCCGTCGCCGCCCACCAATCGTCGGGACGTTCCCCCGGACGCGGGATCATTGCCGAGACGTAGACCAAAGCAGACGCATCCACTCGCGTACAGGCGAGGGCTCCGGTGAAGCCGCCGAAAGAATGGGCAACGACGATAGGCCGCTCGTTGTCTTCACGCTGTTGGACATGTTGGGCGGCGACTACCTCCGCGTATGCGTGCAGATCCGCCGCATCGTCCTCGCAAGGCAGGTCAACCGCGATTCCACGGTGCCCGCGGTCGGCCAGCTCGGCCACCACGAACCGCCAGCAAGACGGGTCCGCGCCGCCGCCCGGGATGAGCAAGAACGTCGTCATTCAGCCAGCCCCGGCGTCAAACCTCGACTGGTCGAACGCACAGCGACATGATGGCATCCCCGCCTGGGACATGATGGTGATCATGAATGTGAGCCAGACTGGAGCCAGCTCGGTGAAGACGCCGGCATTTCGATCGATTCACATCGCGTTGGTGGGCCTGCTCGCAGCGCTGCTTGTGGTGTGGGGTCCCAACGTCGGTCGGGCGTACGCGGCCGACGCGTCGCCCGCGGGCGATGTCATCGCCCTCGGCGATCCAGCGGCGCCGGGCCAGATCGAGCTCTATCTCGATCCGCTGTGCCCCTTCAGCGGCAAGATGGTCCGAGACCAGGGCGCCGAGATCGGCCGACGCATCGAAGCCGGCAAGCTTCACGTCAACGTTCGCTTCGTCAATTTCCTGGAAAAGTACTCGGCCAGTGGCACTTACGACAGTCGAGCGATCTACGCTACCTACCTCGTCGCAGACCACTCGCAAACGAGCGACACCACGTGGCGCTTCATAGAGCAGATCTATTCCGCTGATCAGCAGCCGAAGGAGAAGGGCCCGTCAGATCTCAGCAACGATCAACTCGCGAGCCTCGCGGATCACGTCGGCGCGCCGCAGTCCGCGCAAGACATGATCCGGCTGGGCCTGCCCATCCCCTACGACCCGCACACCATCGCGACGAACAACCATGCACTGCTCAGTCAGTTCCCCGATCCCGGTGTGCCACTTGTCGTCATCGACAGCAAGGCCGTCGACGGTAACTCCGCCTGGCTCGACCAGCTGCCACGCTGACGATGTCGACGCCAGGTCAGCGGGTTCCAGGGTCGGCGTCCAGCGCGTAGCGCACTGACTCGTCGAGCCCGAAAGCACTACCCTCCAGCCAGGCTGAGTGGAATGCCGTCGCGCCGAGCGCCTCGCACGCGGACTGTTCACACTCGTCGTGGAAAGCAGCGAGGTCGGGAAGCGGGGACGGGGAAACGCCAGACGAACGGCCCAGATGCTCGGCCGCACCCAGAAGCACCGCCGCACGATGCGGGTTTCCTCTGGCGTTCGCGATCCACCCCAGCGCCTCCAGCAGAGCCGCGCACTGCCTGGCGTCGTCGACCAGTTGTGCAAGCTGAATCCCTTGCTGCAGTAGCTGTTCAGCCCGATCGACGTTGCCGTGTCGCCACCACCCGATCCCGATGGACCACAACCCGTAGGACTGGAAGGCCGTCTCGCCGGCAGACACCGCGATGGCCAATGCCTTCTCCTGCCAGACCAGGGCCCGTCCGGTGTCGCCGTGGGCTTGTAGCACCCAGCCTCGCAGCATCATGGCGGAAATCTGCACGATGGGGTCATCGCTCGCAGCGATGGCATCGTCGAGATGCGCTGCTGCGATGTCTAATTGGCTGTTCAGTACTGCGGCGAACCCCTCAGCGATGGAGGCCAGCCCGTTCGCCACGGGGTCGGCCAGTTGGGCCGCCAGCCCGCGCGCCTCAGTAGCACATCCAGCTGCGGTCGTGATGTCGCCCTGCCCGCCGGCAATCATCGCAAGCGCGTGCAGCGCTTTGACTCTGACGATCGTGGGTTCCTGAGGAACCGCAGCCAGACCTTGTTCCAGAGCTCGCCGCGTCTCGTTGAATGTCCCGTGGGCAATGCCGTACCACTGCAGTGCGACGATCAACTCCAGAGGGTCGCCGCCTGGGACCGTCAGGGCGAACTCCGCGGCTTCGCGGAAGTTGTGGATCTCGGCTTCGACGAACCGTATCCAGTCGAGCTGACGTGGTCCGAAAAAGTCGGCCGCGGCCTGGCCCGCCCACGATCGGTACCAGTAGAGGTGTCGCATCCGCAGCTCATGAAATTCGGCGACGTCCTCGATGCGGTCGAGGCCGTAATGGCGCAGCGTATCGATCAACCGAAAACGTACAGAACCTTCGGCCTCAGTCCTGATCACAACTGATTTGTCGACGAGCGCAGTGAGGATGTCATCGAAGGCTTCGGTCGAAAGGTCAGCGGCGCAGATGTATTCGGCTGCCTCCAACACGAAGCTCCCGGCGAATACCGATAGGTGTGACCACACACGTTGTTCCGAGGGAGTGCACAGGTCATAGCTCCAACCGATGCTGTAACCGAGGGTCTGCTGCCGTTGCGGCGCACCCCGCGTCGCGTTCGACAACAACGCATATCGATTGTGCAGCCGCTGCAGCAACTGCTCGGGAGACATCGCGCGCAAGCGCGCCGCGGCCAACTCGATGCCGAGCGACAAACCGTCCACCTTGGAACAGATTGCGGCGACCGTGCTCCTGTTCCCCTCCGATACGCGGAAGCCGGGTACAGACTGAGCCGCCCGCGCGGCGAACAGGTCCACCGCGTCAGATCCCAACGGCGACAGGCGCAGGATCGATTCCCCGGCGACCCCCAGCCGCTCGCGGCTGGTGATCAGCATCCGCAAGTCCGGGCAAGCTGACAGCAACCACTCCGCCAGTTTCGCTGCCGCATCAACCACTTGCTCACAGTTGTCCATCACGAGCAGCAACTTGCGGCAGGAGAGGAACTCGACGAGCACGTCCTGCTGCGACCTGACTAGGTCTTCGCGCAGCCCCAATCCCGCGGCTATCGCATAGACGAGCATGGAGGCGTCGTGGAGCTCACTCAGCTCGACCACGCGGACGCCGTCCGCGAACCTCCGCGACGCCTTTGCGGCGGCGCGCAACGCCAGACGCGTCTTGCCGACGCCGCCCACCCCGGTGAGGGTGACGAGCCGAGAGCGGGCCAGGAGGTCTCTCACCTTGGCCAATTCCGCGCGTCGTCCCACGAAGCTGGTGAGTTCGGGAGGCAGGCTTCCGAGGGTTCTCCCGGCCAGGCCCGACAGCTGCGGCCGGTCCGGATGAGAACTCTCCGATGTGGGTAACGCAGCAGTTCCGGCGCGGCCACGGCGGATGCGAGCAGCTCGCAGCATGTCGCGGAACGCGTCAGCGGCCGGCCGCTGCTCGGGTCGCCGACTCATTGCCGACTCGATGAGGCTCGCGACATCGTCGGGTATCCCGCTGACGCGAAGGTCGGGGGCCGGTTCGGTGGCGATCCGAAGAAACTGCGCCACCACCTGTTCTCCGCTGCGCCGCTCGAAAGGTACGTGTGCGGTGAGCGCGCAGAAGAGACTAGCTCCCAACGCGTAGATGTCCGAGGCATGGCTGGGCACGTTCCCGCCGAGGATCTCGGGGGCCGTGAAAGCTGGTGAGCCGGTGAATGTCCCGGTCGCGGTCTGGAAGCCGCCGGCAATCCTGGCGATACCCCAGTCGCTCAGTACCGGCTCGCCGTCATCGCTGTACAGAACATTGCCTGGCTTGATGTCGCGGTGCAGGATCCCCATCTGGTGGGCCGCGGCCAACGCCCCCGCGAGCTTCTCACCCAACTCCAACGCGTCGCCCACCGTCATCGCGCCGTGCCGGCGGATTCGGACGTCGAGCGAGCCCGCCGCGAAATACGGCATGACCAGATACGGGTAGCCACTGTCCGTTTGGCCGACTTGCAGGACGCTCATGATGTGGCGATGACCGGTCAGTCTGCCCATCGCCCGCTCTTCGCGCAGGAAGCGCTCCCGGTTTCCGTCGCCGACGTCGATGAGAACCTTGACGGCTACTGTGCGGTCCAGGTCGGGCTGACGACACCTGTAGACAATGCCGAACCCGCCACGACCGATTTCCAGCGCGTCGGCCAGCCCAGCGGCGCCCAACTCCGCCGCGACAGCCCTGCCGTCGCGCTGGGTCGGGAAGCGATCGCCGTCCACCATCGACTGCCTGCGATTCACCTGGGCGCGGATTCAGCGTATCCCGCCATCTCCCACTTGCCGTGGGGTTCAGCGCTGCTGTTTCCCCGTCGTTTGGTAGATGACGCGGTTGGCGACATCGACAGCGTGGTCGGCGAAGCGTTCGTAGTAGCGGCTCAGCAATGTGACGTCGACGGCCGTGACGGTGCCGTGTGACCAGCCCGGGTTCATCACCTGTGCGAACAGTTCTCGGTGCAGCTCGTCCATCGCTTCGTCATCGACGTTCAATTGCGCGGCTTGGTCTGGATCCCGAGCCAGCACAACGTTTTTCGTGTCCTCGCTGAGTCTCACGGCGATGCGGCCCATCTCGCCGAAATAGTCGGCAACCTCGGCGGGTACTGCGATCGCGGGATGGCGTCGTCGGCTGATCCGCGCGACATGCGTCGCCAGCGCACCCATGCGCTGGAGGTCGGCCACATCTTTGAGCGAGCTCACCACCGCTCGCAGATCACCGGCCACGGGGGCTTGCCGAGCCAGGATCACCAGCGCGTCGGATTCGAGCGATGTGCACAGGTAGGCGATGTCGTTGTAGCGGTCGATGACGTCTTCGGCGATCTGCAAGTCAGCCTGCAACAGCGCCTCGGTGGCGTGGTCCATGGCAGATCCGGCGTGATCGCACAGGTTCGCGATCCCACCGTGGAGGGCGTCGAGCTGCGCGCGAAAGGCGTGCCGCATACGCGCTGATGCTATGACGTACGCGGCGGCCTCGCACCGAACCGTCCGGTTATCGGGACAAAGCCGCGCTCGGTCGGTATTCCCACAACTGCGGTGTGCCGTGACCGTTGTCGGCAACAGGGAGATAGCTCTGGCCGGTTACGGGGTCCACGGCCACGGTATGAGCCCCGTCGGCGACGTGAGCCGATCCGCGCGCGTGCAGATGTCCGCGGTCGTGGTCGGCGATGCTCACCCAGCCGCTTTCAGTGGCGACGTACACCCGACCTCTCGGCGGATCGTAGGCGAGCACATCGGGCGAATCACCCACCGGCAGCGTGTCGACGACGGTACGGCCCGCGAGATCGACTGTGGCCAGGGTGGCGTTGCCTTCGCAGCCAACAAACATCACCTGGTGGACGTTGTCGAGCACCTGGCCATGTGGGTGATCGCATCCCGGAGTCGCAATGCGGTCGACGACCGACTTCGAGACGGGATCGACCACCGCCAGGTCACCACGGCCTTGTACGGCAACCACCATGCGGTCGATGGCGGGATCGTAGACGACGTTGCCGACATCGCCGCCAAGAGGCACGGTCGCCACCACCGCACCGGCTCCGGCGTCGACAACGGTTTCGTTTCCGGCACTTTCATTGGTGCTCCACACCGTATGCCGTAGCGGGTCGTAGGCCAGACCATCCGGATAGGCGGCAGTCGAAGCGGTAAAGACGGTGGCGGCGCTGTCCTCGTCGAGCGCCACCAGCTGGTTGCGAGCCGTCACGGTCGCATAGACCCGCCTCTGCTCGGGCACCACGATCACGCCGTGCACATCTGGCAGGTCGTTCACGGTACGCAGCACCCGGTGGTGGGTCAGATCGACCTCGACGAGTTGACCGGCACCCATATGCGCCACGAACAACAGACCTCTTCCAGCATCGAGTGCCTGGTAATCGAAACGCCCTGTGCCACCGGTCAGATCGAGCGTCGACACCTGTTGCCATGGCAAGGACTGTGGACCGGCCGAGCCACCCGTGCACCCCGCCGCGGCAAGAACGCCGGTCACCGCAACGTCGAGCAGACGCCGAGCCGCGGCCCGCCCCACCATTGCGTGACCTGAGTTAGTCACAGGTTGAACCGTACGCCGGGGATGCCGAATCTAGGCTCCGGCAAGCATTTCCTGTGCTGTGGGCAGTTGCGGCCGCGACCGATCGAGGAACACCGGCGCCTGCGGATCGGCGCTCACCGCACCCGGTGCGGTGGGCGAGCTATTCGACAGAGTGGCGCTGAGAACCTGCACGAATTGTGCAGGCTGATCGTTCTGCAGGTAGTGGTTGGCGCCCGGCAGCAGCCAGAACTCGTTAGCGCCCGGCTTGGTCGCGAGGTAGTTGTTCCAGACGTACGCCGCGACCCGGAGGGGCGATATCTCGTCGTACAACCCCCACACCACAGTGGTTTTCACCGGCATGACGGCCAGCGCCTGCAGCCATTCCTGCTCGTGCTCGGATCGTTCCACCAGATACTGGATGGTGTCGTGAATGACGCCGATGCCGTCGTTGACACCGAAGGTGTCTGCCAGCGCAGCGATCGCCGGATCATCCAGTCCACGCCGCGGCGTGAACGTCGTCTGCCCCAAGCCGGCGGCGAGGATCTGGGGCGTGATCGCCGCGATCGTCGCGGGAGCCGATTCAGGATGCAGGACGAGTCGTTGGAACTCGTTCAGATTCGACAAGGGCAGAAAGATATTGCCGTTGCTGAGCACCAGATTGGACACCGCGAACGGCGTCTGCCCCGTGCTACAGCGGCGCGCGAACGCCAGCGCGACACTGTCGCCGCGATCGTGTGCGACGACAGCGCCCTCGTGCGCACCGAGGACGTCGACCAGGTAGTAGCCGAGCAACTCACTGTCGCGCCGCAGGGTGTAGTTCTCGCCCTTGGGCTTGTCCGAGAATCCGAAGCCGGGCAGATCGAGGACGCACGCGCGATAGTCGGCACTGAGCTCCCCCACCACGTCCTGCCAGTCGATACTGCTGGTCGGAAACCCGTGCACCATGAGCAGCACCGGCGCCTCGGGATCGCCGAATTCGGCGTGGAAGATGTTCAGGGTGCGGGCATGCCGCATGGGTTCGGTCGGAACCCACTCGAAGTGAGCACCCGCTTCGAGCCACGCCTGGGCAGTTCGTTCCATGCTGGGCCCCTCTCGGTGTCCGACCCATCAATATTCTGCGTCGTCGCGGAAGCGGATGCGGGGCGGTATGAGCGCCCAGATGGCGCGCCCGGCCTGGAATCCCAGCGAGATCGACAACATCGAGACCAGCATCAGAATGATCGCGTTGGTGCTGTCGCCGTCGCCGCCGACGATCTCGGTGATGCCGACCAGACCGATCGAGCTGGGCACCATGAGCCAGAACCCGGGTACGAGCAGGACCCGTGAGGACGGGGTACTGCGCAGCTCACCCAGCGCCAAGGTGCAGATCATGAGTGCCAAGCCACCACCGAATCCGCTGGTGTACGCACCGAAGAGTTCAGCGGTGCCGAATTGAGCGGCGTAGCTGACGTACAGGATGAGCAGCAGCCAGGGCATGAATCGGCGGGGCGGCCCGTGGTAGAGCATGATTCCCACGCCGTACACCGCAACCCCCAGCCACGGCGCCCAAGGGCCGAGGAGGTTTCGCGGTGCGTCGGTCAACTCCCACTGCGTGATGCCGAGGGCTTGGATGCCGAGCACGATCCCGAGCGCGAGCTGTGCCAGCCGGGTGAACCCTTGCGTGAGGCGGGCCGCCGCGGAGACGACTTCACCGGTAGACGCCTCGAGTATTGCCAGCGTGATGCCGACACCGGGCAGGAACAACGTCAGCGGCGGTATGAGCACCCGCAGACTGTCCTGCCCCATGTGCAGCAGCCGTCCGATGCTGAACGCCGCGAACGTGACGATGAACGCGCTGATGAACGGCAGGAGCCGCAGGAATGCGGCATTGAAGCGCGCGATGATATCGAGAGCCCCGACGACCAAGCCGAAACCGGTGGCCGCCACCAACCCGACCGGAGTCGGCTGCAGGATCAGTCCGTACGCCGCGCTCTGCACTGCGTACCCGATCATGTTGACCCACCACGGAAGCGGGCGGGGCAGCGCCAGAATCCGGTCGAGCTCAGCGGTGCCGTCCGAGGGACTGATGAAGTTCCGATACGTTCTGCGCACCAATGCGCCGAGTTGGAACGCCTGGTCGTAGCGCAGGCTCTCCCCGACATGCTCGATACGGCTGTCACAGGATTCGCCGACCTGGATGTAGTTCGGCAAGATCAGAAAACGAGGTTCGAGACGAAAGCGGTCGCTGGCACGGGTGAGCACCATCCGCACAT
The DNA here is from genome assembly GCF_002157835.1 of Mycobacterium dioxanotrophicus. Taxonomy (NCBI): domain Bacteria; kingdom Bacillati; phylum Actinomycetota; class Actinomycetes; order Mycobacteriales; family Mycobacteriaceae; genus Mycobacterium; species Mycobacterium dioxanotrophicus. The sequence continues at coordinate 6,983,302 of NZ_CP020809.1, forward strand.
AGTCGACCGAATAGTCGGCGGCGAGCATCGCGGCACCGAGCCGCGCCAGATAGTCGACGACTGCGCGCTGCTCGTCGTCGACGTGCTCAACCGTCTCGGACACGATCGGAACTGTAAAACGTTTGCCGTGCGGACGTGCCGAGTTTGGCGTGCAGAACCGTACTCGAGTCGCCTCAGGGCGATTTCAGCGATTCCGCAGGATCGACAACCCGGTCAACAATTTTCGCCGTCGGTAATTGTTGACCGGGTCCGCAATCAGGTCCAGTTCCACACCGACATGTCGCCTGCCGGGTAGTTCATGCAGACGTCGGTGGTACGGGCGGCCACTCCTTTGTTGTTGAAGAACAACTTGGCCCAGTTCGGCCACCGCCAGGACATGTTCTCGTAGAACGCGTTGGTGGCCGTGTCCTCGGAGTACTGACGCCGTCCGGCGTAGTCCAGCGAGAAGAACCAGTGGATCCGGTCCTGGGCACCTTGCTGATCGGCCGCCGGCTTGTTGTTGTAGTCGATCATGTAGCGCTCGTAGTACACCGGTTCGACATCACGTGCGGCAGCCATGATCTGCTCAGCGGTACACGGCGTTTTGAGAATGCGGTTCGGGATCGGGTAGTCGTCGGTGGCATCGGCCGAGGCGAGCGCCGGAACGGCTCCCACTGTCGCGGCCATCGCGACGGCGGCGACAGCACACCGAATCAGGTTGGTAGACAATCCTTTACCTTTCGCTTCCGACCTCATCAGGCCAACGCCTCCTCGGGGTTGCGTTGGATCGCCTTCGGCCAGGGTTGCGGCACCGGGCGCTGACGGACCCGCTGTGGCCACCAGAACCAGCGGCCGAGCAGCGTGGCGATCGACGGTGTCATCAAACTCCGGACCACGAGGGTGTCGAACAGCAAGCCGAGGCCGATGGTGGTGCCGACCTGGCCGATGATGATCAGATTGCTGACCGCCATCGACGCCATGGTGAAGGCGAAGACCAGACCGGCGGCCGTGACCACGGCACCGGTGCCGACCATGGCTCGGATGATGCCGGTCTTCAAACCCGCGTGGATCTCTTCTTTCACGCGGGAGACCAGCAGCAGGTTGTAATCCGCGCCGACGGCAAGTAGGACGATGACCGACATCGGCAGCACCATCCAGTGCAGCGGGATGCCCACGACGTGTTGCCACAGCAGCACCGACAAGCCGAATGCCGAGGCCAGACTGAGCACCACCGTGCCGACGATCACCGCCGAAGCCACCACGGCACGGGTGAGCACCATCATGATGATGAAGATCAGGATCAACGCGGACGCCGCGACGATGAGCAGATCGTAGTTGGCGCCCAGCTGCATGTCGTTGTACATGGCTGCGCTGCCGCCCAGATAGATCTTGGCTCCCTCGAACGGTGTCCCCTTGATCGCGTCGGCCGCCGCGACCTTGAGCGGCTCGATACGTGAGGTTCCCTCCTGTGTCAGCGGGTCACCCTGGTGAATGATGGTGAACCGCACCGCATGTCCGTCGGGCGACATGAAAAGCTTGATCCCGCGCTGGAAGTCGGCAGTCTGGAACGCTTCCGGCGGCAGGTAGAACGAGTCGTCGTTCTTGGCCGCATCGAACGCCTCGCCCATGGCGGTGGAGTTCTCCTGCATCGCCATCGTCTGGTTCTGCTGAGCCTTCTGCACCTGGTACTGGTTCAGCAGCGTCCGCTTCTGATTCTTCATGGACTGGATCTGTGCCGGCATCACGGCGACCATCCGCGGCATCAGGTCGGCCATGCGCTGCATGTCGGGAACCAGATCCTGGAAGTCGTCGGACATCGTGCCGATGCCGTCGAGGCTGTCGAAGACCGACCGCAGGGACCAGCACATCGGAATGTCGAAGCAGTGCGGTTCCCAGTAGAGGTAATTTCGGAGCGGCCGGAACTGGTCGTCGAAGTCTGCCAGGTGGTCCCGAACCGACGAGATGTCACCAGAGGTGGTCTTCATCTTGTCGGCCATGCGCTGCGACACCGCGGCGAGGTCCGTCTGGATGTTCATCATCTCGGTCATCGCGTCGATGCTCATCTGAAGGTCGTCGGCCTGTTTGAGCATGTTGTCGAGATTGGTCTGCATGTAGTCGTTGTTCATGATCTGGCTGGTGCCGTTCTGGCCCAGCGTGTACGGGATCGTCGAATGCTTGATCGGATCCCCGTCGGGTCGCGTGATGGTCTGCACCTGGGCGATGCCATGAACGGCCTTGAGCGCCTTGGCGATCTTGTCGATGACCAGGAAGTCCGCCGGGTTCCGCAGATCGCGATCGGTCTCGATCATCATCAGGTCCGGGTTCATCTTGGCCTCGGAGAAGTGCCGGAAGGCGGCCGCGTAGCCGACGTTCGCGGGAACGTCCTCGGGCAAGTAGATGCGGTCGTTGTAGGTCGTGTGGTACCCGGGCAGAGTGATCAGGCCGATCAGCGATGCGACGATGGCGCACACCAGGATTGCGCCGGGCCACCGCACTGTGGCGGTGCCGATCCGATGCCATCCGCGAGACTGGGTCACGCGTTTCGGCTCCAGGATGCGGCCGAAGCGGCTCAACACCGAGATGACGGCGGGCCCCATGGTCAGCGCCGCGGCCACGACGATCACCATGCCGACCGACAACGGGATACCCATCGTCTGGAAGTACGGCAACCGGGTGAAGTGCAGGCACAGCGTCGCACCGGCGATCGTCAGGCCCGAGGCCAGCACAACATGCGCTGTGCCATGGAACATGGTGTAGTAGGCCGATTCTCGGTCTTCACCGGCCCGCCGCGCCTCCTGATATCGACCGATCAGGAAGATCGCGTAGTCGGTGGCCGCGGCGATGGCCAAGGTGACCACCAGGTTCGTGGCGAAGGTCGTCAGCCCGAAGACGTTGTGGAATCCCAGGAATGCCACCAACCCCCGGGCCGCGGACAGTTCGAGTACCACCATCACCATCACGATGAGCATGGTGATGACAGACCGGTAAACCCCCAACAGCATGACCGCGATGACCGCGAAGGTCACCATCTCGATCATTTCCATGCTCTTGTCGCCGACGGCATTCTGATCGGTGCTCGTCGCCGCGGGTCCTGTGACGTACGCCTTCACGCCTGGCGGAGCGGGACTTTCGGTGGCGATGTGGCGCACCGCCTCGACCGACTCGTTGGCCAGCGTTTCACCCTGATCGCCTGCGATGTAGACCTGGACATAGGCGGCCTTGCCGTCGGCACTCTGTGCGCCTTTAGCGGTCAGAGAATCGCCCCAGAAGTCCTGGACGTGCTGCACGTGGGTGGTGTCGGCGCGCAGATCCCGAACCATCTTGTCGTAGAAGTCGTGGGCATCGGCACCCAAGGGCTGATCGCCTTCGAGCACGATCATCACCGAGCTGCTGGTGTCGTATTCCTGGAACACCTTGCCGACCCGCTTAGTGGCAATCATCGATGGCGCGTCGTTGGGGCTCATCGACACCGCGCGCAGCTTGCCCACTTCCTCGAGCTGCGGGACGACGGTGTTGAGAACGGCCACGATCGCAATCCACGCCAGGATGATCGGTACCGCGAACGTTCGGATGAACCGCGGAAGGCGCGGCCGCGGGGGCGCGGCGTGGCGTGCCGCCGGTATGGCGTCGGTCGGAGCGTCGTCCGTCGGCGCGCTCATGCGGCCTTCACAAAGCAGAAGGTTTCGGCGTTCATGCCGGTAGCGGTCCTCTCCTGTTTGACCTCGTCATCGACGGTGACGCGGCAACCGATGCTGTCGCCGTCGCCCTGGGCCATGATGTTGGGCATCACCGAAGGCAGCGTGGTCTGCAGCGTCAACGTCCACGGCAACGGCGTGCTCGGCACGCGCTGAGGCTTGCCTTCCAGATCCATGTAGTTGATCACTGCCGTCGCCCCCGAGCCGAAGATCTCGTACTTGACGATCTTGGGATTGAAGTCCTCGGCGTTGTCCGAGGATTTGTCCGTCACGACAACGGGATTCGAACCGAAAACCTTCCGCACGTTCATCACCATCAGGCCGCCCGCCACTACAGCGACGATGATCAAAACAGGGAGCCACATTCGTCGCAGCGCCTTGGTCATGGTGGGCCTCTCAGCGTTCAGTGGATTCGCGACGACCTTGTGCGCGACGCCTGCTCAGTTCAGTTAAGCAAGCTAACCTATTAAGTGGATAACTTCAATCCACTTATGACCCCGATCACTTAAGCTGGGAGATATGACCGACGGAACTCGCCGCGTGCTGCGAAAGGATGCAGAGCGCAACCGGCAGCGTGTTCTCGACGCCGCGCGGGAACTGTTCGCCGAAAAAGGTCTCGAGGCGACGCTCAACGACGTGGCACGGCACGCCAACGTCGGGGTGGGTACCGTGTACCGCCGCTTCGCCACGAAGCAGGAGCTGCTCGATGCGGTCTTCGAGGACGGTATCGACCAGGTCGTCGCGCTGGCGGAAACCGCGTTGCAGAAAGAGAATTCGTGGGACGGGTTCGTGTGGTTTGTCGAGCAACAGTGCGAGCTGACCGCGACCGACCGTGGGCTGCGTGAGATGGTCTACAGCAGGGGCTACGGCGGCCATGGGGTCGAGTGCGCACGACTGCGGCTGTCCCCGTCGGTGACCAAACTTGTCGAGCGCGCCCGGGCCGACGGCTATCTGCGGCCCGACGTCGAAGGCTCGGACATGCCGATCCTGGGCCTACTGGCCGGAACGGTCAGCGAGTGGGCCGGCCACGTCGAACCCGACCTGTGGCGGCGCTACGTCGGACTGCTGCTCGACGGCATGCGCCAGCGCGACGACCAATCAGGGCTGCGCGTGGACGCGCTGCAAGACGAGCAGATGGATGCGGCGATGCGTGGTTGGCATCCGGCGGGCAGCCCGCCCCGATGAGACGTCACGCGCTGCCCCATACGTGCCCCATGTGAACAAGTTCCCCACGGCCCGAAGTTATTTCAGCCACCGCGGATTCCAGGGTCGTCGCCTCGGCACAAAGCACCCTGATGACCGCCTTCTGCCCGTAGTCGACGCCGTCGACCTCGAATCCGCGCCTGCGCAATTCCGCCTCGACCCATCCCGCCTCGGCGTGATCGACCGCGAGCGTGAACACCTGCATCCGGACCCGTGCCTGCAGCGGCGTCGATTCGAGTGCCGACGTGACTGTGCCGGAGTATGCGCGCGTGAGCCCACCGGTTCCGAGCTTGATACCGCCGTAGTACCTCGACACCACCGCGACGACGTTCACCAGCTCCCGCGCTTTGAGGACAGCCAGGATCGGTGCGCCTGCGGTTCCGCTCGGCTCGCCATCGTCGCTGTACCGCTCGATGCGACTCTCGGTTTCGTCACCGAGGACGTAGGCGAAACAGTGGTGGCCCGCTCCGCGTTCTAGTTCGCGGGCGAGCGCGACGAATTCGTGGGCTTCTTCCTCGCCGCCGCACTGGCGGAGCCGGGCGATGAACCGTGACTTCTTGATCGTCTCCTCGGAGTACGGCCTTGCCTCAGGGTCGAGCGAGAACGACATAGGCGGAATTGTAGGAGTGCGGGTCGCGCCGACCGCCCCGTCAACAGCGGATGACTGTTCTCCTCAACAGCGAGCATCGTTCTTCAGTACGGACAACAGTGTTCAGAAAAGACCAGCTAGAAGGTCGACGCGCCACCTACTGGAAAGGCACCTGCCGCATCGCCCGAGCGGCATACCCAGAGCTGTCGGTCCCGACGCCTACGATTCCTGCGGCACAACCTTTGACGAAACCCCGATCGCCCTGACACCGGCCGCGGTGGGAAGGACCAGCAGTGAGTTACAACGCCGCAGACATCACCGAGCTCGACGATGTCCAGCACACGCGCCTGCGGCCCGCGGTGAACCTGGGCCTCGACGTGCTCAACACCGCGCTGCGTGAGCTGGTCGACAACGCGATCGAGGAGGTCGCCGACCCCAGCCACGGCGGGTCCACCGTGACCATCACCCTGCACACCGACGGATCGGTCAGCGTCGCCGACGACGGCCGCGGCCTGCCCGTCGACTCCGACCCGGTCACCGGGAAGAACGGCATCGTCAAAACCCTCGGCACCGCACGAGCGGGTGGCAAGTTCTCCGTCCACTCCGACGCCGCCAGCACCGGCGCCGGTTTGAACGGCATCGGCGCCGCGGCGGCCGTGTTCATCTCCGCCCGCACCGATGTGACGGTGCGGCGCGCGGGAAAGACCTACCTGCAGAGCTTCGGCCGCGGTTACCCGGGCGTGTTCGAAGGCAGGGATTTCGATCCGGACGCCGAGTTCACCCGCGCTGACACCCACAAACTCCGCGGCACCGGCAACCGCAAGCCCGACGCGCACGGCACCACGGTGCGCATCCTGTTCGACCCGGCCGTGGTGCCGGATTCGAACGTCGACATCGGCGAGGTCCTGCTGCGGGCACATGCCGCGGCGCGCATGTCGCCCGGAGTGCACCTGCACGTCATCGACGAAGGCTGGCCCGGCGAGGATGTACCGCCCGCGTTGATGGAACCGTTCAACGGCCCGTGGGGCACCGACACCCTGCTCGACCTCATGTGCACCGCTGCCGGCACTCCCCTGCCCGACGTGCGCGCCGCCGTCGAAGGGCGCGGTGAGTACACGACCGGTCGCGGTCCCACGCCGTTCCGCTGGTCGTTGACCGCCGGGCCTGCCGAACCGGCGACGGTGGCCGCGTTCTGCAACACCGTGCGTACCCCGGGCGGCGGATCGCATCTGACGGCCGCAATGAAAGGGTTGTCCGAAGCCCTGGCCGACCGTGCGTCCCGCATCCGCGATCTGGGCCTGGCCAAAGGTGAGGACGGCCCGGAGCCGCAGGACTTCGCCGCGGTCACCGCGCTCGCCGTGGACACCCGCGCACCCGACGTGGCATGGGACTCCCAGGCCAAGACCGCGGTGTCGTCGCGGTCCTTGAACGTCGCGATGGCCCCTGACGTCGCGCGCAGCGTCACCATCTGGGCGGCCAACCCCGGAAACAGCGACGCGGTGTCGCTCTGGACCAAGCTGGCCCTGGAATCGGCCCGGGCGCGACGCAGCGCCGAAGGCGCCAAGGCCCGCTCCCGCGCAGCGTCGAAAGCCAAAGGGCTGGGAACGAATCTGTCGCTGCCACCGAAGCTGCTGCCCAGCCGGGAAACCGGCCGCGGGTCGGGTGCCGAGCTGTTCCTCTGTGAGGGCGACTCGGCGTTGGGCACGATCAAAGCGGCGCGCGACGCCACGTTCCAGGCGGCTTTCCCGCTCAAAGGGAAACCACCCAACGTCTATGGGTTCACCGTGAGCAAGGCACGGGTCAAAGACGAGTTCGACTCGATCGAACGCATCCTGGGTTGCGGGCTGCGCGACAACTGCGACCCGGAGCAGTGCCGCTACGACCGGATCCTGTTCGCCTCCGACGCCGATCCCGACGGCGGGAACATCAACTCGAGCCTGATCTCGATGTTCCTGGACTTCTACCGCCCGCTCGTCGAGGCCGGGATGGTCTATGTGACGCTGCCTCCGCTGTTCGTGGTCAAGGACGGCACGCAACGCATCTACTGCCAGGACGAGTCCGAGCGCGACGCCGCAGTGGCACAGATGCGCGCCACCTCCAAACGCAAGGTAGAGGTGCAGCGCAACAAGGGCCTCGGCGAGATGGATGCCGACGACTTCTGGAACACCGTGCTGGATCCGCAGCGGCGCACGGTGATTCGCGTACACCTCGACGACGGTGACAAGAAGTTGCACCACACTCTGTTCGGCGGGCCGCCCGAGGGCCGGCGTACGTGGATGGCCGATGTCGCATCCCGCGTCGACACCTCCGCGCTGGATCTGGACTAGGAGTACGAAGTGACCGCCACCCTCGACGTTCCCGAACAGAACCCGGACCTGGTGCTCGACCAGAGCGCCGACGACTACTGGAACCACTACCAGCTGACTTTCGCGCTCTACAGCGTCAGCGACCGTGCCATCCCTTCGGCGTTCGACGGACTCAAGCCCGGTCAACGGCGTCTGCTCTATCAGATGCACGACTCGAAGCTGCTGCCCGGCAACAAGCCACAGAAGTCCTCGAAAGTGTGCTCTGCCGTCACCGGCAACCTGCACCCCCACGGCGGCGCATCGATGTACGGGGCGGCCGCGTTGATGGCCGCCGAGTTCCAGCGCGTGAAAGTCATTGACGGGCAAGGCGCTTTCCCACGCATCCAAGGTGACATTCCCGCTGCCGACCGTTACACCGAGATGCGGCTTTCGGCGCCCGGCGCGGCGCTGACCGCCGAACTCGACGATCACGCGGTGCCCATGGTGTCCACATTCGACGGCGAGTGGATCGAGCCGACGGTGCTGCCGGCACGGTGGCCCGTGCTGCTGTGCAACGGCGCGGTGGGTATCGCGGAAGGCTGGGCCACCAAGGTGCCGGCACACAACCCGCGTGAGGTCATGGCTGCCTGCCGGGCACTGCTGAAAACCCCGAACATGACCGACGACAGGTTGGTGAAGCTCATTCCCGGCCCGGACTGGGGCTGCGGCGCCACCGTGGTCGGCACCACCGGACTGCGCGAGTACATCACCACCGGTCGCGGTGCATTCACGGTCCGTGGCACCTTGACGGTCGACGGAAAGAACGTCGTCATCACCGAACTGCCGCCCGGTGTCGCGAGTAACACCGTGCAGGACAGGATCCGGGCCCTGGTCGAGTCCGGCGAACTCTCGGGCGTGGCCGACATGTCCGATCTGACCGACCGCCGCAACGGGCTGCGGATCGTGGTCACCGCCAAGCGCGGCCACAGCGCCGAGACCATCCGGGATCAACTGCTCGCGTTGACCCCATTGGAGTCGACATTCGCCGCCAGCCTGGTCGCCCTGGACGAGGACCGGGTACCGCGGTGGTGGTCGGTACGTGAGCTGATCAGTGCGTTCCTGCATCTGCGCGATTCAGTGGTGGTGCGCCGCAGCGAGTATCGGCTGGAAAAGGTCGTCGCGCGCCGGCACCTGGTAGCCGGCCTGCTGAAGATCCACCTGGACATCGATGCTGCTGTCGCGATCATTCGGGCCTCCGACACGGTCGACGAGGCCCGCACGGGCCTGCAGGAGCGGTTCGAGATCGACTCCGACCAGGCCGACTACGTGCTGGCGCTGCAACTGCGGCGCTTGACCCGGCTCGATGTCATCGAGCTGCAGGCCGAGGCGGAGAAGCTGGACGCCGAGTTCGCCGATCTGACCGAGCTGGTATCGAATCCCGACGCGCGACGAGTGGTCATCGACAACGAGCTCGTCGAGACCGCAAAGCTCTTCAAGGGACCCGAGTTCGACCGCCGCACCGTCCTGGATTTTGACGCCACCCCGACGGCGTCGAGCGCCGACGAGGACGGCCCCCGCGAACGCAAAGTCAATACCGCTTGGCGCCTTGACGATCGAGGGGTGTTCTCCGACAGTCACGGCGACCTCCTGACCTCGGGCCTGGGTTGGGCGGTGTGGACCGACGGACGCGTCAAGTTCACCAACGGCAACGGTCTGCCGTTCAAGATCCGCGATATCCCCGTGGCACCCGACATCACCGGTCTGCTGGGCTCGGGCGTGTTGACACCGGGCTACCACCTGGCGCTGGTGACGCGACGCGGCAAGATCCTGCGTATCGACCCCGCCGCGGTGAACCCTCAGGGCGCAGCCGGAAACGGCGTGGCCGGGGTGAAGCTCGCGGGTGAAGGTGACGAGGTCATTGCCGCACTGCCGATTTCGTGTGAAAACGGCGAAGCCATCCTGTCGATCTCGGAAAAGGGTTGGAAGGTCACCGAAGTCGCCGACATCCCGGTCAAGGGCCGCGGTGGCGCCGGGGTCGGGTTTCACCCATTCGTGGGCGGTGAGGACGCGGTGCTCGCCGCGTCCATCTCGACGACCGGGTACGTGCGCAACGGCAAAGCGGTACGCGCCGAGAAGCGCGCGAAGGCTTCGGTGAAGGGGTCAGGCACCGACGTGTCGCCTGCGGGATAAGGGCCCGCGTCTACGGCACCTCTTGTTTGGCCCAGTCTAAAGCCATTGCCTCCCTGTAGAAGCCATGCACAAACGCGGGACCACCGGCGTTCACAGCGAAGAGCAGAGGAAAGATCGCCCCGAACACCCAAAGCACGGCTTGGGCCTCCGACTGGTTCGGTTCGTGCACAACAGCCTCGATAGCTGACCCGATGCACGACAGCGCGGTCAGCAGCCACACGAACGCGGTGATAACAGCTGGGACGGACACCGGCGACCACCAGCGACGATGATGACCGGTGTTGAGCAGTAGCGAGATCGCGGCGAGGCTCGCAGTGATGAAGCTGATTGTCATAAGGCGCATGCTGCACCAAAGGTGCGACACCGACAATAGATCGGTGTCGTTGCGGCACTGGTTCGCCCTGGCCCACCCTGCTTGATCACCGGCGCTTCGCCATCTCCTGTAACCCCGCGACTTATCTATCACCGTGCACCGGGACATCGGCGTCCGCGGTCTCGCGATGGCGGACCGTGTGCCGGCGGGCCGGTGAGAGAGGAGTGACAGATGACGACATGCTGGCGGCCGAATGCCGGTCGACGCGCGGTGCGGATTTGCGCGATTGCAGGCCGTGTACACACGGCAGGCAAGGCCCGCCGATGAGCCTTGACGCAGCTCGTACTCACCCGAAATCCGTCGCCGTGGCGCGCGCAGTCACCACTGTTGCCGCGAGCCTGGTCTTGGCCTTCGCCGCTGCATGTTCGAGCGTCGACGTAGGCAAGCTGGTCCCCACCTATGACCCGGACACCTCGGCGCCACCTGTAGAGCTGACCGGTGGCGATTTCCAAGGGGTGTGCAGTGGTGCAACTGCGTCACGCGCGACAGCTTTCGATCCACAGGCACAGTCCCACAAGGTGATTCTGTTTTCTCCCCTCAACGGCTCACTCGTGGAGGACACCAGCATGCTGCCCACGGATTGGACGGTCCAGTACAGCCAAAACAGCGATGCCTACGTGGAGATCGACCTGGTGGCCTGTATCCAGGTGACCGATGAACAACCCTTGAAAGAGTGCACCGGGTACGAGGACAACGGCGCCGCGACCGGAAACAGGGTCAACCTGCGGGCCGCGACGTACTCGCTCTCAGTGCGGTCGGCGGTAACTGCGAAAGAGCTCGGCCGGACGGAGTTATCGACCACCGATGACACCTGCCCGATGTTCATGAGCTTCGACGATGGCACCCAAGTCAAGACCTACGACGTACCGCCACCCAAGGATGACGTTGTGGCGTTCGTCAAGCAGTTCGCACAACCGTAACAGCTTATCCGCCAACGATAGTCGTAGCCGAAGCGGAACGGCGTGATTCTCGCCGTAGCTCAGTGCACTTGCCTGGATCATCGATTGCGTCCCTGCAATGATGCCGAAAAGGTATCAAAGGGCCGGCGAATCAATCGGATTCGGCATGTCACCGGTGCGGCAGCTGGCACACGCGGTTGACGCGCCCATCTGCTACACCGGATGTCTGCTTCCGCTGTGCAATGCTCGCCGCCAGACGCTCGCCGACAAGAGCACCTCCACCGTCTGCGTTCCTCACCGACAGCGGCGGCGTGGAACCGAGCACGCGGCTAGCGGCTGGGCTCAACCGGCCGAGCGGAAATCAGTCGGCCGCGGACTCCAACCGGAATCCCACCTTGAGGGTGACCTGAAAGTGTTTGACCTCGCCCGCTTCGAGGTGGCCGCGGACCTGCTGCACCTCGAACCAGTCCAGGTCGCGCACAGTCTGCGAAGCGCGTGAGATGGCGTTGCGGATGGCCGCATCGATGCCATCTGGCGAACTGCCCACGACCTCGATGACACGGTAGACGTGATCACTCACAGTGGTCCCCTTTCGGACGTCAGCCTGGACGTCCAAGCGTACTGGTTACATGCGTTGCCGGGGCGGTCAAATCGCCATAAGTCGTTCACCGCTTGTGCCGAACACCATGCGCCGCAACCACTCCAGCCATGGGTGGGGACAAGCGCTCCCGTCCCGATATGGTTGGCGTTTCAGTAGACCAGCTACTGCAGCAGTCCCGCGGCGAGGAGTTCAGCGGCGTCACCGTCGGGTGTCAGAACTCGGGCGGTTGCACGAAGCGCTGACGTCTGGTTTTGCTGGCGCAGTTGGTCTTTGAGTCGGCAACTACCGGGGCATAGCGCCTGTTCTGGACATCAGCAATACCGCTGTCGATGCTCAGGCGCCACGATGGATGCGGCGCGCAGCGTCGCACCACATTGCGGGTAATGGTAGTCGACCTATGAGACAGATTGTCGTGCTTTTCGATTGGCCCACGTGCGATCAGGAAATGTCTCGCGCTCGACGCGTGGCTATGCCGACAGATGTCCGTCGACAAGGCAACTACCACCGGCCGCCCTAGTGTGGATGTCGGCGCAGTGCAGGGCGACATCGTCGAGGAGGTCGACGTCGCCGAGGGGTAAGGTGGCCCTCAATGTCACCGGATTGTGCATGACATCGAGGTGGAATACCGCGTCGATCAGCTCCCTGCGCAGCCGTGGCGAAGGGTTCCCGGCAGCGATGTCGATGCTGAGCTCGATGGCCGAGGAGCTGGGCCGGATGTCGGCGAACGCCACATCGGCGTACCCGGCGACGATGCTGACGTGATATTCGCCGTGCTCGGCAGTGACACAGGTGGACAGGGCGCCGGCGTACTGGTCGAGGTCGGCGTGGGATTCATTCATCGCTGCTCCCGTGCACATCGATAGGTGGCGAGCCGTTTGATGCGTCCGCGCTGATCGGGCCGCCCGATGATGCCCATGTGAGGAGGTCCGTTACTACGGTCTCACCATTCTCGCCCCGACGGAAGGGCCCTTGGTCATCAGGTCGCACGGCGATCGGCAGATGCCAAGGTCACGATTGATTAAAGAAGCACGTCCGCACTCAGAAACGACCTTCTACGATCTACGTAGTAGGTCAGTATTACTGAATGCGAGATGTCCACGCCGCACCTCGGGTCCTCGTCGTCGACGATGCAGGTGGGTGGGTGCAGGGCATCCTTGCCGAGCTGCGGCGTCACCGGATGCCGGTGTTGGTGGTGCCGGAAGGGCCCGCCACCTGGGACCTCACCCACCATTTCCAACCACGGGTGATCATCCTGAGTGCATTCTCTCGCCAGTGTGCGGCGTGGCAAACCGGCGACGCACATGTCATCGAGGTGGACACAGACAGCCCTACCGATACGGCCCTGACCGGAGCCGACATCGCGACTCTGGCGTGGCGGCCCGACAACGCCAATTACCCGATCCAGACCGTGAGGGCGAGCGGGAGACACCCGTTCGGAAGGCAGATCTTCGGGCCTCTGTGCATTGATACCGTCCGCCGCCACGTGTCGGTCGCCCATGTCGAAATTCGCTTGACCCGGACGCAGTTCGACATTCTCGCCGCCCTGGCACGCCGCGCGGGTGAGGTCGTGTCCCGGCCCGAATTGATGACCGAGGTGTGGGGTCCACAACGGACCGGTAGCCCGGGGCTACTCGATGTCCACATCGGGAAGCTGCGCAAGCGGTTGGGCGATGACCCCACGAGACCCATGCTGATACTGACCGTCCGGGGACGCGGCTTCCGCCTCGCCCCCGAAGGCTGGCACTGAACACACGGAAGTTCTTCGGGCACATCGAATTACGTCCGTGAAATTCACACGACGGGTGTTACCAAAGTGAACAGAGTGTTGTACGGTACAAAACATACGTATCTACTACATAGGTACGTAAGTCGTAACGATGCCAAGCACCGGACGCACGCAGTGCGACGACATGTCCCGGTGCCGTCGGACTTGGCCATGACAGGGAAGGGAGAACGCGATCATGCCTTCCCCGCCGCACGCATTTCAGCACCGCCCCGCGACGGACCCACGTTGGTGGGATCGCCGGACACTGTTGCGCGCGGGATATCTGGCAGTCATGTCGGTGACGGTGTACGCCGCGCCGGTCGCTCACGCCGAACCGAATACGGGGGCGTGGGATCCGACGTTGCCCAATCTGCTCAGTGCGGGCGCCCCCGGTGACCCGGTGGCCATAGCCAATGCCTCGCTGCAGGCCAGTGCCCGGGCCGCACAGACGACGATGGACCTGGGCCGCTCGTTCCTCGGGAGTCTGGGGCTGATGCCGACCAACACCATGACGGCCCCCGGCGCACTGCGCGGCAACCGGGTCTACGGCAGACAGGCGATCGAGTACGTCATCCGGCGGGCCGGCTCTCAGATCGGGGTTCCGTACTCGTGGGGAGGCGGCAGTTTGACGGGGCCCAGCCGCGGAGTGGATTCCGGCGCCGACACTGTCGGGTTCGACTGCTCGGGGCTGGTCCGGTATGCGTTCGCCGGTGTAGGAGTGCTGCTGCCAAGGTATTCCGGCGACCAGTACAGTGCGGGCCGCCAGCTTCCCCCCTCGCAGGCCAAGCGCGGAGATCTGTTGTTCTGGGGGCCCGGCGGTGGCCAGCACGAAGCGCTCTACCTCGGCGGCGGTCAGATGCTTGAGGCACAGCAGACCGGGGTGCCGGTCAAGGTTTCGCCGGTGCGCACCTCCGGGATGACGCCCTACGTCACGCGCATCATCGAGACCTGAGGCCTCGACGGCGTCGCTAAATGCAGGGCAACAGTCCGGCGATGTCGAGAACGACCAGGCTGGCCGGCGTGAGGAGAAACGCCGTTGCAGCGGCGGCGAGCCCAACTTGCGCAGTCACGCGGCCGCCGGGCTCGGGGCGCGACAGCAGACGCTGTGCCCGGCTCAACACGGCGACATCGGCCGCACCGAGCGCACCGGCGGGTACTGCAGCGACCAATGCCAGCAAACCGCCGACCAAAGCGTGGCGACCGTGGCAGCGGGCGGCAGCGTCGTCGGCGCACATTTCCAGCAACCGCGACACCTCGGTGGCCGCCTGGTTCATCAGCGTCAGACGCGAAAACACGGTGGCCACGCCCCGCAGAATCGTCATCACGGCGGGATGATGCCCGGCCACGTGAGCACGTTCGTGCGCGATCACCGCGGCGAGTTCGTGACGGTCCAGCACGGCCACCGCCGCGCTGGTGACCACGATGGTCGGCGGACGGCCGGCCACGCAGTACGCGGTACGTTCGGGCGCGTCGACGACGTACACGTCGGGCAGGTCTGTCGGGTGCCCGACGAGGCGGACGGCCTGGGCGTGCGCGCGGGCGTGGCCCCGCAGCCGCACGATGGTGCGGCCGCCGCGCACCACCAGGTAGACGACGCCGGCCAGCACCACGCCCAGGCCAGCCAGCACCCCCGACTGCGCGTACCGACCGGCTTCGCCGGCGGCCAAGCGGCACAGCACTTCCACGCAGCACCGCACCAGCGAATTGTGACGACCCCAGTGGGTGGCCACACTGACCGCGAGCAGGATCGCCGCGGCCAGCCACGCCACCAGCACGCTGGCGACCGCACCCAACCACGCCGCGACACCGATCCGCGGGGCATGACCGGCGCGTGACAGGCGGCCCAACACCGACGGCCCGAACGCCAGCACGGCTGCGCCGTAGGCGAGCAGGCCCGCCGCCGCGTTCACCGCTTCTTCGTTTCGGCCGTTTTTGCCCGGCTCGTACGGCGCGCCAGGCGGCGTAGCGCCTCGCGCAGCCGTTCGGATTCAGCCGGGTCGATCTGTTCGATGAAGTAATTGAGCACGAGATCCGAGCGCCCGCCACCGTCGAGGGCTTGCCGCATGAGTTGCGCGGAATGTTCTTCGCGGCTCATGACCGGCCAGTACCGATAGGCACGTCCGTCGCGCTCGCGACTCAGCCAACCCTTGCCGTGCAGGTTGTCCATTGTGGACATCACCGTGGTGTACGCGATCTGACGCTCGGCGGCGAGTTCGTCGAAAATGTCACGGACTGTGACCGTTTCGGGATTGTGGCTCCAAATACGGTCCATGATCACGGCTTCCAGTTCCCCGAAACCTCGTGTCCGCACGGCTTATACCCTCCGACGTCGTCGCGACCACCCTACCGCGCCCGGTGACCCCTGGGCCGCTGCGGCACAGCGATTGCCACGCGATATTGCAGCGTGTACTGACTTTCATCGTAGATGGCGTCAGCTCAGCGCACTGCCTTTCTGCCAGTGCTCCCACGGCACACTCCAGTCGCCGTTCTGCCAGATCTGTAGGGGCTCACCGCCGGTGTTGCGTACCTCCACGACGTCGCCGGGTTGCGAGAAGTCGTAGAACCAGCGGGCGTTGTCAGGGTTGAGGTTCAGGCAGCCGTGCGACACGTTGGTTTTGCCTTGCGCCCACACGGTGCTCTCCAGCTGGTGCAGATAGATCCCGTCGGTGCTGATCCTGGTGGCCCACGGGATGATTTCGCGGTATCCGAGCCGGGAATTGATAGGCAGGCCGTAGGTCGAGGAGTCCATCACCACTGGGTTGGCCTTGTCCATCACCGTGTAGACGCCGCGCTGGGTCCAAAACGAGATGGTCTGCCCATTGACTGTCTCGGTACCGCCCATACCCATCGAGGTCGGCATCGTGCGCACCAGTTGACCGTTGTTGAACACACTGACCTGTTTGGTGGTGTCGTCGGCGATCGCCACGTGGGCATCACCGATGACGAAGCTCACCTGCGCATCTTCCTGCCCATACAGGCCGTCACCGAGGGCAGCCCCATAGATGTTGGCTTGCACCAGGATCGTGGTACCAGGGGCGTGGTACTGCGCGGGTCTCCAGTGTGCGCGCTGGTCGTCGAGCCAGTACCAGGACCCGGTCACCGCCGGCGCGGTGGTCACCAGCAGTCGCCGCTCGGCCGCGGCCTTGTCGATGATGGGCTCATCGAACCGCGCCACGACGACGGTGCCGATTCCGTAGGTCCCGCCGTCGCGCAATTCCGCGCCGGACGTCGTGGTCAGCCTGACCCGGGTTTGATTGTCCGGCAGCAGAGTCGAGAAAGTCGAATTACGTTGCAGCCGTGACCCGTCGGGAGCGACAGCGGTGGCGGTGATGGTGTAGGTACGTCCGTAGCCCAGCGGGACGCCGGGCTTCCACAGCGTGGCATCCGGCGTGGTGATGCCGACGATGCGGGTGCCCTGTTCGTTGACCATCACCACCTCCGACAATGCGGCAAACCGCGCCGAAACCTCCACCGGCGCCATCGGATCCACCTCGGCAGCCGCCGAACCGGGGGTGATCGTCAGCTGCGCCGGAGGTGGCGGAGCGCCATCCCGCTGCTGACGAGCCGTCGGGCCAGAGTCCGCGCAGCGAGAGATACTCACCACCAGGGCCGCCCCGAGTGTCGCGGTGAGCAGCAACACCGCGGCCAGCACCCGCACGCGCATCCGGCGGTCAATCGTCACGTCGGCCTCCCACCCGAGAACTGCGGAGACAATGCACCATCCACCACATCTACTAGGCTACATAGTAGATGGTGGGCTGTGCTGCCTGCGCTCGCGCGGCAACCTCCCGGTTACCGCCCGAGGGGCATCAGCTCAACGCAGTCGTGGGTTGAGTGTGGAGCAATGCCACTGTGCCCTCATCGGTTTCAATATCGACCTGGGCGACACCCCGCCCAGCAGAAAGACACACCACCGGCAACTCAGGGTTCTCGACGCCGACACGCGTCATCAACCAGGCCTCCACCTCAGACCGAGCCTCGCCGACCGACACTGCCCGCACCCCACGCGGCCTGACCGTATGCCCAGCGGCCAACAAGCCAGGATCCTGATTACCCGCGTCCCTCGCCAACAGAAACGGCAGCCCCGAGGACTCCAGCGCCCGCGTCATCCCCAGATGCCGCACACCCACACCCGCACGCGTCAGCCGTCCGATCGGCAACCCCACCTGCTGCGACCGGGCATCCAGTTCATCGGCGGCCACAGCCACCGCCCACCCGGCGAACGCCTCCTCGGCCCCGGCCAACGCCGAAAGCACCAACCGGCCGAACGGATTGCCCCCAGCAAGGTCAGCATCATGCACAGCGACCAACTCCAGATACCCACGACCCAACGGAACGATGCAGTTATGGGTTCCCAAGCCGTCGTGCACACCCCCTTTGACCGCGGCCAGACCCGACGTATCAGCCAGCCGGCGCGCCGACTCGCCGAGATCGGTTGTTGCGACGACGATGTGATCGAGGTGCACGAGCGTGTGTGCCCTTTCTAGATAACCCGACGGGCAGGTGGCGATGGAGTCGCCGCTACGGACATCGCGGTCGATGCTAGTCGCAGTGGAGATCTGCGCGTTGACTCTCGGTTGCTGCTACGTCGCCGAAGTTGGCCGGAGATCGTGTGGGGCGATGCCGACTGGGCGATAATGGGTGGTCGACCAGGCGCATGGTGTGCGTGGTCAACGTTCGGCGGCCGGTCTGGATTCTCGGATCACAGGTCGGGGAAGGCTGAGGGGCAACAGGCCGATGGACGGTGGCGCGCGTTGGACGGCGGAAAGGAGGCGCGACCGCGGTGGCCGAATCCGATCCGCTGACAACTCAGCCCGACCCGATGGTGCGGATTCCTGAGGAGCTGCGCGCCGCGGGTTTCGAACAAGCGGTCGAGATCGGGCGGGGCGGATTCGGTGTGGTCTACCGCTGTCTGCAGCCTGCCCTGGACCGGACGGTGGCGGTCAAGGTCCTCCTCGCGGATCTGGGGACCGAGAATGTGGAACGGTTCCTACGCGAGCAACGGGCCATGGGACGGCTGTCGGGACATCCCCACATCACCAACGTGTTGCACGTCGGGACAACAGCTTCCGGCCGGCCATTCATCGTCATGCAGTACCACTCGCGAGGCTCGCTGGACGGCCGGATCCGCGAGCATGGTCCGCTCGGCTGGGCGGAGGCCCTGTCGCTGGGCGTCAAGCTGGCCGGAGCACTCGAAACCGCACACCAGGCGGGGATCCTGCACCGCGATGTGAAACCGGCGAACATCCTGCTCACCGATTACGGTCAGCCACAGCTGACTGATTTCGGGATCGCGCGGATGGCGGGCGGGTACGAGACCGGCACCGGCGTGGTCACCGGATCGCCTGCCTTTTACCGCACCGGAGGTCTTGGGAGGCCGGTCCCCCTCGGCCGCTTCCGATGTCTACAGTCTGGGCGCCACGTTGTTCTGCGCGATCACCGGACATGCCGCCTTCGAGCGGCGTAGAGGCGAACAGGTGATCGCCCAGTTCCTGAGGATCACCAGCGAACCGACCCCCATCCTGCGCGGTGAGGACATCCCCGCCGAGATCTCGGCGGCCATCGCATCGGCCATGGCCGTCGATCCTCCCGATCGGCCTGGTACGGCAGCGGCATTCGGGGAGCAATTGCGGCACGCGCAGCGTCTGCGCGGGGTGTTCATCGACGAGCTGGCACTCCCCACCGCGGTCGACGCGCCACGGTCAGGGACACGCGCCGCGCCGGTCCCAACCGCGCGCCGGTCCATTTCGATCACACCGCCAGTGCCACTCACCCGGTTTCATCCGCCCAGCCCGTCGCGGCGGCTGATCGACCGGGACCGATTGATCGAGACACTGCGTGGCGGCGCAGGTCGGCGCCTGACCCTCATCCACGGCCCGGCCGGGTATGGCAAAACCACGCTGGCCGGGCAGTGGAGCGCACTGCTCGCCGAGCAAGGAGCGGCGGTGGCGTGGCTGTCGGTCGACACCGACGACAACAACGTGGTGTGGTTCCTCACGCATCTCATCGAGGCGATCCGCCAGGTCAGACCGTCGCTGGCCGGTGAACTGGGGCGAGTGCTCGAGGAGCATGGCGATCAGGCCGAGCGGTATGTATTGACCTCGCTGATCAACGAAATCCACCAGAGCGGTGAGCCGGTGGCGGTGGTCGTCGACGATTGGCACGTCATCTCCGATCCGGCGGCCGTCGCAGCGATGGGATTCCTGCTCGACAGCGGCTGCGAACACCTGCAGGTGATCGTGACCAGTCGGACGAAGGCCGGTCTGCCGCTGGGCCGTCTGCGGGTGCGCGACGAGCTCGTCGAAATCGACGCTACGGCACTGCGTTTCGACATCGATGAGGCGCGGGCGTTCCTGGTTGAGCGTGGCGGGCTGTCATTGGCGGACTCGGCGATTGCCGGCCTGGCCGAGGCGACCGAAGGCTGGGTTGCCGGTTTGCAGTTGGCCTCGCTGTCGTTGCGCGAATCGTCGGATCCGGACGCTTTGATCGGCCAGATGTCGGGACGTCATCGCGCGGTCGGAGAGTTTCTGGCGGAGAACGTCCTCAACGGTCTTGACCCGGAGATCCTCGACTTCTTGTTGGCGACGTCGGTGACGGAACGGATCTGCGGCTCGCTGGCGTCCGCGCTCATGGGTTCCCCGGGCGGGCAGGCCATGCTGGAAGAGGTTGAGCAACGCGATCTGTTCCTGCGCCGGCTCGACGAGGAGGGGCAGTGGTTTCAATACCACCATCTGTTCGCCCAGTATCTGCGGCAACGCCTTGACCGCGATCAACCGGGCCGCATCGAACGCCTTCACCGCACCGCGTCGGTATGGTCTGCCGACCACGGGATGCTCAGTGAGGCCGTCGATCATGCCTTGGCCGCAGGCGGTCCGGGGCGGGCTGTCGAGCTGGTCGAACGCGACGGCATGCAGCTGCTTGAGCAGGGGCGGATGTTCACGCTGCTCGGGCTGGTGGCGAAATTGCCGCCGCAGCAGGTGAGTCAGAGCGCACGCCTGCAGCTCACCATCGCCTGGGCCAACAATGCCGCGGTGCGTCCAGCGGCTGCGCAGGCCGCCGTGAACGGCGCACGTGCCCTGCTCACAGCGCAACAGGGTGACGACCTCAAACTCGCTGATCTGCGCGCAGAGGCCGACGTCGTCCAGGCCGATATCCATGTCATCAGCGACCGGCTCGATGGTGTGGAACAGCTTGTCGCCGAGTGCCTGTCGCGCCCGGATACGTTGCCGGCCTGGGTGGTCTCGTGCGCGGCCGACGATGCGGTGTTCGCGAATCTGTTCCGATTCGACTTCGACGCAGCGCGTCGCCGCCACCAGTGGGCGCTCACCTATCACGCACGTACCCGCGGGCCGCTGTCGGTGGTGTACGGCTACCGCTTTGCCGGGCTCGCGGCCTCCGAGCAGCTCGACATGGCTGCCGCCGAAGGTCTCTTCCGCGAGGGTCTGCGGATGGCGACTTCCGCGGGAGATCAACATTCCTACCCTGCCCGCATCGCCTCGGCACTGCTGGGTGATCTGCTGTATGAGCGCGGCGAGATCGACGAGGCCGAGCGACTTCTCGACATGAGCCAGGAACTCGGCGCTGAGAACGGCACCGTCGACTTCATGATCGCGCGTTACGCGACCGGCGCCCGGATCAAGGCGCTGCGCGGTGATCTCACTGCAGCGGCACAGTATCTCAAGGAGGGCGCGCAGGTTGCGGACTCGTTGCAGCTGCGGCGCCTACGCGCTGCCGTCGAGCATGAACGTGCCCGCTTACGCCTGCCCGTCGCTGCGCCTCCGATCGACCACGCTGCGCGCCGAGAGCCCGCCGACGGCATCGATGAGGTGACCCTGCAGCTGCAGGAGGCCACCGCGATCCGGTTGCTACTCAACGAAGCTCGACCCGAGCAGCTCGAACTCGCCGTCACCTGGGCGCGGGAATGGGTTGACCAGCTGGAGGGACGCGGACGGCACAGGGCACTGCTGCAAGCCAAGCGACTACTGGTGACCTGCTTGGCGGTGGCCGGTCACGACACCGAGGCACTGCAACTGCTGTCGACGACGGCAGCCGTGTGCGCTGAGCACCGGATGGTGCGGTTCCTCCTCGACGAGGGAGCACCGGTTCGTACGCTGCTCGCGACGTTGCGCCGCGAGGCGCAGGCCAACCGGTGGCAATCCGACTGGGCGCCCGTGCCTCTGTCGTTCCTGGACGACAGTCTCGGGCCGGAGACCTGGTAACTTGCATTCCGTACCTGGGTACGGGTTTATCGTCGGTGTATGGCGCCCGGAGAAGTCCCGCAGTGGGTGCCGCAAGCATGCACATTGCCCACTGCGGAGCGACCCTTTCGAGTAGCTGAATTCGACCGGCTGTTTGGTGAATCGGCCGTGCGGTGGACGCGGCCGAACGCAACACGACTGGATGTGGTGCTCGATGCCGTGGCGGAGGAACGAGCACGTGGTCTGGCAGCACGGGAGGCAGGGTGTTGCTCGTTCTTCACGTTCAGATTCGTAGCAGACGGGACGAAAGTGGTCATGTGCATTGACGTTCCAGCATCGCAGTCCGTTGTGCTGGATGGGTTGGCGGCGCGGATGGGCGCGGCGAAACGAGGCGGTGGGGCGTGACTGATGCAGGATTGCGGAGCGGGCAACTCGCTGCGGCGGCGGGTGTGAACGTCGAGACGTTGCGGTACTACGAGCGGCGTGGGTTGTTGGCCGAACCGCAGCGATCATTGGGCGGCCATCGCTTGTACCCGGCGCACGCAGTCACGATGCTCCGGATGATCAAAGCGGCGCAGCGTCTGGGTTTCACTCTCGAAGAGGTCGCGGACCTGTTGGCCGCGACGCGGGCGGGCTCCCGATCGGATGCGGGGTTGCGGGCTCGTGCGCAGACCAAGCTGGTCGAGATCGACGAGAAACTCGCCGAACTCACAGCGGTGCGCGACACTCTGCGCGCCGCGCTGGAGGCAGGTTGTGATGATCTGCTGGTGTGCGTCGAAAGCCCCTGTTGCCCATTGCCGTTCGCCAGTGATGACGCGTGCGAGCCACAGGTGGAGCAGGGCGGCTGCTGCGGATAGCTTCCGCAAACGATGTGGGCGGACCGACACCGCAACAGATGTGGGCGCGGGCGATCAGCCGCGCCCTGGCACTTCGAGAGAGGACATGCCGAATTGTCGTCGCCGTTGACCGACTGGCTCGAACGCCACCAGATTCCGATCTACCTCGCAGGGCTCGCTGCCGGCGCTGCCGTCGGAGCGGTCTGGCCGGCAGGCGGGCATGCGTGGGAGGCCGCTATCTACCCGGTACTCGGCGCCTTGCTGTATGCCACGTTTCTGCAGGTTCCGTTCACCAAACTGACTGCGGCGTTTCGTGATGTCCGGTTTTTGTCTGCAGTCCTGGCGGTGAACTTCATCGTGGTGCCGCTGGTCGTCGCCGCCCTGGTCACCGTCGTGTCGCTGCCTCAAGCCGTGCTGCTCGGGGTGCTGCTGACGCTGCTCGCGCCGTGCATCGATTACGTCATCGTGTTCTGCGGGCTGGCAGGCGGCGACAACCAACGCCTGCTGGCCGCCGCGCCGCTGCTCATGCTGGTTCAGATGCTGGCCCTGCCGCTGCTGCTGTGGTTGTTCGTCGGCCCCGAACTCGCCGACATCGTCGACGTCGGCCCCTTCCTGGAGGCGTTCCTCATCCTCATCGTGGTACCTCTGCTGTTGGCATGGGCCACAGAAACACTCGCTGACCGCCACCGCAGCGGAGAAGTAATCACCTCGGCGATGACAGCGGCCATGGTGCCCCTCATGACCGCAACCCTGTTCGTGGTGGTCGCCAGCCAGTTCCCCAAGATCAGCCATCAACTCGATCAGGTTCTCCAAGTGGTCCCGATCTATGCTGCGTTCCTGGTCATCATGGCGGCGGTTGGGCTGGGCGTGGTGCGCGTGCTCGGGT
The DNA here is from genome assembly GCF_002157835.1 of Mycobacterium dioxanotrophicus. Lineage (NCBI taxonomy): Bacteria > Bacillati > Actinomycetota > Actinomycetes > Mycobacteriales > Mycobacteriaceae > Mycobacterium > Mycobacterium dioxanotrophicus. Next base: position 7,006,801 of record NZ_CP020809.1, read on the forward strand.
TCGACAGTGGGCGGGGCCGGGCATTGATCTTCACCGGGGCCACCCGCAACTCCCTCGTCGTACTACCGCTGGCGCTCGCACTACCCGCCGCCTACGCGATCACGCCGGCCATCGTGGTCAGCCAGACCCTCGTGGAACTGCTCGGCATGATCATCTATGTCCGCGCCATCCCCAGACTGGTACCCGTGAGAACGCCTGCCGCGCAGTAGCCGCGGGCCTGGTCCAGCGGGAGTACCGCGCGCCGGCACTGTGGGAACGGCCGGGCCTGCGCCACCGGTGTGGGTTCCAGCCGAAATTCGAGTAGTCGACTACTCGATATTCCGCCGAATCCGGCGGCGACAATCGGAATGCTCAGCCGAAGTCGCACACGCGAGGAAGTGGTCGGTATGCCCCCTAGTCCGCTTGACAAGTCCCCGCTGAGCTGACCAGTGAGCTGCTCACCCGACCCGCGCCTCGACGACCTCCTCACCGTCGCGGAACGCTCCTACGAGGCACTGAGAGCGCACATCGAGTCATTGCCACCGGCGGTTGGCCGTGAGTTGGCCGAGCTGGCCGCCGATTACGGCCAAGAGGTGGCGCACAACGCCGACCGGATGGCCGAGGCGCCGCTGATCCTGCGAGTTGCAGGACTGCTGTGCCTCCACAGTGGTGAGATGGCTGCAGCCATCAACTGCAACCTGATCGCGTGCGAGGTCGACAAGGTCTTGGCGGAAGAGCCGGAGGCCTACGAAGCCGTGCGGCTGTCGTGTGAGAGTCTGGGCGAACTCGCCCGCAGCATCGCCCAACCGAAACTCGTCTTCGATGCGCTGGCGACCGCAGCCGACGCGGCGTACTTCCAGGCCGGTGCGTACCAGCAACGCGGCGAGCGGGACAGTTACCACACCGTCTTGAGGCAAGCTCTCGCCGCCTGCGTGCGTGCGGTCGAATTCGTCGAGGCCGCGACCGCCTTTCGGTTACGCGTCTTCGTCAGCTTGATCACCCAGACCGTTGTCGAGGCGATGGGCGCGCTGGGCTGGTTCGAGGGCCATGACGAGGTCGAGGTCCGAGAGCAGCTGCGGACGCTGGCCCTGGCCATCGAAACCTATGTGCCGAACGACTTCTCGATCAGCGGTGACCCGGCGATCAGCGCGGAGTCCGCCGCTAGGCTGGCCCGATTGTCGTACGAATACGGCAGCCCAGACCACGGCCGTGGCCGACTACTGGCGAGCCGAACGGATGACGACACCGACTCGATGGCTCCCCTCGAGAGGCTGTGCGCGCAGTACGCCCTGGAGCGGACGGCACAGCGCTCCGCTGACCAGCTTCACGCACTGCGCCGCGACGCGTGGTTCGCCATAGACTGCGCGCGCGACGCCGCATTGTCTCGCGCCGCGCGCGTGCACACCGCGCAACGGCTGGACGCCCTGCTCAGCGAGATGATTCTCGACGAATTCCGGCTGCTGGTGGGCCGCGACGTCGATGACTGCTTCACGGCGCTGGAGGCCAACAAGTCCCGCATCCTACTCGACGAGCTGGACGGTAACACCGTCACCGTGGATGATGCCGCGACGGCAAAAGGCCTGCTGGCCAAGGAGAGTCAGCTGTTACACCTGGCCGCACAGGGGGCCGGTAAAGGCTGGGGCGAGCAGAGTCTGGTCAGCCGCCTGCCCATCGGTGGTCTCGACAGCTCGCCGGACAAGATCGACGTGCAGGGCATCAACGAGCTCGACGAGGTTTATCGACGACACCGCGCAGGCTTCGTCGGGTCTGCGGGTATCAGCACCCTGCCGGAGATCATGGACAGTCTCCAGCCCGGCGAGGGACTGCTGCATCTGCACATTCCCTACGACCCACTCGACCCGGCCGGCGACTTGGTGATCTTGCTGATCACATGCGAGGGCGCCTTACCCATCCATCGGGCACTGCCCGACCGGCTCACGCCCGACGACGACCTCCGGGCCATGCGGATGCAGGTGGACGGCAAACAACCCGTCGATGTGAGCCCGGTGGGACAAGCCATCACGTTGGCGCGCTTGGCAATCCGCGAAGGTCACGATGACGAAGCCGCCAGTTACCTGCGTCCGTTGTACGACATACTGCTCGGCCCACTCGCCGACTACGGTCGCACTCCGGACACGTTCAGCCGACTGATCATCGTTCCGCACGGGCCGCTGCACGCGGTACCGTTCGCAGCCCTGCAAGCCGAGGACGGCCGGTTCGTCGCGCAAATGGTCGCCCACACCGTGGCACCCAGCGCCTCGGTCTGGCACCGGCTCCGCAAGCGGCCGGCAGCCACAGTGAGCAGTTTCGCCGGATTCGCCGACCCGCGGTTGGGCAGCCGGTGGGCCGCACTGCCCGATGCACGACGCGAGGTCACCGAAATTGCCGGACTGCTAAGTGCGTTGGCGGTGCAGACACACACCGGTGCCGAGGCGACCGAAACCCGTTTCCGCGAGCTGGCGCCGGCCCAGTCAATCCTGCATCTGGCCACCCACGGCGAATTCCCTCAGGAAGATGCCATCGATCTGCACCGCGCGTTGTTGACACCGGCCGACGGTCACGACGGACGTCTCCATGCAGAAGAGGTGCGCGGCATGGACCTGTCGGGCACCGCGCTGGCCACACTGAGCATTTGCGACGGTGGGCTGGCCCGCTTCGGCCCCGGCGATGAGCAGTTCGGGCTGATCTCGGCGTTTTTGGCCGCCGGCGCGCGAAACGTCCTCGGGCCGCTGTGGGAGGTCGACGACGTGCGCACGGCACGCCTGATGGTGGAGTTCTACCGTCATCTGCTCGATCTGGGGCCCGCCGGGGCGCTGCAGAAAGCGAGCACGGCGTTCATGATGGCCGGCGAGCAGATCCGCGATTGGGCCGGCTTCGCGGTCTTCGGTGACGGACAACCGTTTTCGGCGGTCGGCTCCGGGTCGGACCATCGGCGACTCGCTGCGGAAATGCGGGTTTGATTTGATGCTGAGCCCACTTCCGTTCTCCCCCGGCATCTTCGGCTTCACCAGGACCAGCGAACCGCCCCGTCACGTCTTGCGATAGGAATAGGAGGACACGATGGCGACCATCCGCCGTGGCGCACTGGAGCTCGACCTTCCCGACAACGTGTCGATCGCGGAGGAACGACCCGACGTGGGTCGCCGTCGCCGTGGCGGCGCCGGCGCCGTTGCTCCAACCGATGTCGTTCCACCCGACGTGGTCGCCCAAGCCCTGGCGGACCAACTCACCGTGGTCGACACCGTGCCACTCGAGGTCTCCGCCGGTGCACCAGCGCCTCGCCGCCGCGGCCCGGCGCCGTCGGCGCTGATGCGAGTCGACGTCGCACCTGACGAACACGCGGTGGTACTCGTCGAGCAGGACGGCTACTACTCCTGGATCACCGGCGCGAAAGAGGCGCCGTCGCCGGCGACGCGCCGCGGCCCGTCAACGGCCATCGTCACGTTCGAGATCCCGCTCGACACCAAAGCGCCTGGGGGAGCTTCGCCCAAGCGGGGTCCGATCTCCGACGCGTTGATCAAGCCGGTCACCACCATCGTCTTTCGGTTTGCCGCCAGGCTGGTCATCGGCCAACTCGTCAAACGGCTGGAGCGTGCGATCGAGCCCGGTGTGGTCACGATCGACCAGGTCGATCCCGTCACGTGGACCAAGCTCGCCGACCCGAAGACAGTCCCGTTGCCCACCGATCGACGCGCGCGGGTGCTGCTTCTCGTCCACGGCACTTTCAGCTCCACGCGCGGCGGCTTCGGCTCGTTCATCGGCACCGACGCCGGCAAGCACCTCCTCGAGCGGGCCGTGGCGGACTACGACGCGGTGTTGGGCTTCGACCACCGCACACTCAGCGAAGACCCGCTCGAGAACGCCGAACAGCTGCTGACTGCCTTGCGCGCACTGCCCGCTGATGCCGGCGTCGACATCGATGTCGTCACCCACAGCCGCGGCGCACTGGTTGTCCGCAGTCTGGTGGAACATGCCCTGGAGGCAGACGACCGGCTGAGCATCGGCAAGGTCGTCATGGTCGCAGGCCCGAACGCCGGCACACTGCTGGCCAGCCCGAAAAACTGGAAGACATTGGTCGACCTCTACACGAATCTCGCGGTCGGCATCTGCCGGGTGATCGGCATTGCCGCGCCGCCGGCAGCGACAGTGACGACCATTTTGCGGGAATCGCTTCAGGCTCTTGCCATCCTGGTCAAGGCCATCGTCGCCGAAGCGGCCGACGAGCAACGAGTGCCGGGGCTGGGGGCCATGGTCCCCGGCGGCAGGTTCATCACCGACATCAACCGCAGCGCCGCACCCGGACATCCGATCGCCGCGGCGTATTACACGGTGTCATCCGACTTCGAGGTCACCGGGCTGTCCGGACCCCAGGAGCTACCCGACAAACTGAAACGGCTCGTCGCCGACGGCTTCGTCGACCAATTGATGGGTGAGGCAAACGATCTGGTGGTCGACGTCAAGTCCATGACGGCGGTCGACCCCGGCACGCCGGGGCTCATCCACCAATCCTTCGCCCTGGGCGACAACCCCACCACCTACCACTGCTCCTATTTCGTCGATCAATCGGTGCTCGAGGCGATCGAAGGCTGGCTGCTCGGGCGGCCCGACACCGACGCCTCGCCCGGTGCCGACGCTTTTCCTGTCGGCCAAATGGTCAACGCCCTGCCCGATTTCGTCGACACCAATTTCGCGATGATCGACGCGTACTCGCCGGTGAACATCGTGACCCGACAGCTGCGCGACTCGACTCACGACTTCGCGGTGGTGCGGGACCTGGACGCCGACGGCCAGGTGGTCCACTACGCCTTCACCACCGACGAGTTCCTCGGTATCACCGGAGCCATCGCGCCCGAGCTGAGTCAGTTGAGCCTCACTCAGACCGGCGCGCTGACCGACACCGTGCCCTCCCCGGCGACCAGTTCGATCAGGATCATCGCGCCGCGACCGCCTGCCGCGGCGTCGCCGTGGGCATCGAGAACCGTTGTGCTGTTGGATGGTTCACCTGTGGGCGTGGTACCGCCGACCGATGTTCTCGACGCAAACGCGGGCCGGCGACGGCGCGGCGGCCAGGAAGAAGCCCTTGCCCTCGACGACCAGCTCGAGGAGGCGGCACAGCCCACCATTCAGGCTTACTTCCGCGCCGAGACTGACGCAGTGATCAGCACTACGGAGGAATCACTTGTCCTCGTTGATATTGCGCTGGAGGTGCTGGAGGGCCTCATCGGGCCGAACGCAAAGGGTGGCTCGGCCGACATCGACAGCACCAAGCCCATCACCGTGCACGTGGTGCCGCGGATCAACCTGAGCATCAACGGCGACAAGCACGCCACCGTCAAGCCGCCGGTGGCCGGCGAGCCGCGCAGCCTTCGGTTCTCTGTGACAGGCACTCGTCCCGGCCCGGGCCAGCTCTTGGTCATCGCCGGACAGGGGCCGGTCGACCTGGTGAAACTCGTCCTCGACGTGACCGTCGTCAACGGCCAGCCGGCCGACGGCGGGCGCGCCGCGGTCTGCGCCGCGCTCCCGACAGTGACCGACGCGCCGAACTCTGATCAGCTGATCATTGACGAAAACACCACCGTCGCGATGTCGCCGGACGGTCAGCGCGAGGTTGTGGTCGACACCAAGTTCGATGTGCGCTTCAGATCCGAAACGCTCGACCTCGAGCTGCGCGATACCACCGACACGATCAAGGGCGATCGCCTCGACTATGTGACCAAGCTGTACAAGCAGATCGAGGCGGACTGGGGCACGAGTGCCAAAGACGCCACGGCCTTCAACCGCGCACTGCGCGCCTACGGGGGACAGCTGTTCGACGAACTGCTACCCGAGTCCATCCAACGGCAGCTCTGGGATAACCGGGACAAGATCAAGCAGATTCAGGTCAACAGTGTCGACCCGTTCATTCCCTGGGAGATCGTCCATCTCAAAGGCCCTGACGGCAAACTGCCCACCGAGGAACTGTTCCTGGCCAATATGGGCCTGGTTCGCTGGATCGACAACGCACGCATCGCACCACAAAAGGTCGAGGTGCGCTCCGGACATGCGAACGCGATCACTCCGTCCTATCCGGAAGGATCGGGCTGGAGCCTCGCGGAACCGGCCAACGAGTTCGACTACCTGGAATCGGCGTTCGGTGCCACGCGGGTGGAAGCCGATGTAGAGACGATCATGACTCTGCTCGAACAGCCCGGCCAATTCGACCTCCTGCATTTCGCCGGGCATGGAATGGCCGACGCCGGCGACATCGCCAACGCCGGACTGATCATCCAGGTGCGCAACATGAATGGTCGCTGGGAGCCGGTGTCACTCAGCCCGACGCTGGTCGAACAGTACGCGAGGCTACGCATCGAGAAGGGCAATCGCCCACTGGTGTTTCTCAACGCCTGCCAGGTGGGGCGTGCCGGTTACCAGTTGACGCGGGTCGGCGGATTTGCCCAGGCGTTCCTGAAAGCCGGGGCGGGCATCTTCGTCAGCACACTGTGGTCGGTTGTCGACGAACCGGCCCGCATCTTCACCGAAGAGTTCTACGGAGAGCTGATCGCCGGCAAAACCGTGGCACAAGCGACAGTGGCCGCCCGGCAGAAGTGCCGCGCCGCGGGTGACCCCACCTGGCTGGCCTACGTCGTGTACGGACGACCCGATGGGCGCCTGATCAAGCGATAGCGAGCCCGAATTGGTGCGAGCCGTCGCCCAGATGAGCGTCGAGAATGAATTGTATGAAGCGGATCGTGCAGGCGTTCGTCGGAGGTTTGATCATGCTTGCCGCGGCGCCTGCGGTTCCCGCGCAAGCGGCACCGGACGTTCCCGACTTCTCGTCGTATCCGAAGGTGTCCGAGGACGATTACACGGTGCGGCCCGGACTGGCGTATTCAGTGCGTGGGTTCCGCACACCCAGCGGGTTGTACTGCACGTCGTCGAATCACCGTGCGATGTATGCGGTGAACTGCACGGGGCCACTGGTTGGCACGCCCGACGGGGCGAACTGGGTGAACCTCTTCGAGTCGGGCGACGTGGTCACCCCGGTGAAATTCACCCACGGCGACGCACCACAGTCCACCGGTGTTCCCCAGTTCGAGGGCCAACCGATCAATCTGCTACCCAAGGACACCGCGTACGCGTTCGACGATGCGGTCTGCGTGTGGACCGCCACCATCGCGCTGGCCTGCCGGATGGGTTCAGGAGCCGAGTACAACGGCTTTATCGCGACCGCTGACGCCGTCACCACGTTCGGCAACGTCTGAGCACTACGGCTGGCGGTGTCCTTGGAGGGAGTCGAACCCACAACCACTGGAATCTGAATCCAGCGCCTCTACCAGTTGGGCTACAAGGACGTGTTGACGGAAGTACCCCTGAGAAGATTCGAACTCCCATCCTCAGCGTCGTAGGCTGTCGCTCTTTCCGTTGAGCTACAGGGGCATTCGGACGTCTGCGCCGCGCACGTGGTGAACGGGCGGAGGTTGAGCCAGGCTCTTCCAACGCGCCCGTCACACCAGTGCAGGCATCCGCGCGAACCTGTCGCGCTGACGAGGTTCGAACGGTTCGCGAATCATGCGCATCCCGGCTTCGTATGGAGTGCGGTCGCCTTTGCGGCCATTGCAGGCCTGGCAGGCCGCCACCAAATTGAGCCAGGAGTCAGATCCGCCGCGACTCCTGGGCAGCACGTGATCGATAGTCTGAGCACGTCCACAGCAATACACACAGGTGCTGCGGTCGCGGCGCAGAATTCCTTCGCGCGTTGCACGTTCGTTGTGCCGGTACGGAATGTGCACGTATTCGCGCAACTCCACCGACATGGGCAGCTCGATCACCAGCGAGGGGCCATGGATGTGCACGGCCGGGCTGTGGCGATCGATGACGTACACGGCGTCACGCAGCATCAGCTGGATCGCGTCCTGCCACGGTATTCGGGACAGCACGCGGTAGTCGGCGTTGTAGACCTCGACTGTCAGATCGGGTATCTGAATCGGCATGGCCGCGTGCCTCCTTTCTGATGATGGTCACGGACACAAGTTGATGGCTGGGATTGGGACCTTGCACGACAGGGAGATTCGTGGTTCCACCTGCGATTGACATCACGCTGTTCACCGTGCGGTGCGGTTCTGATGATGCTACGGAGCGCGGTGGTTGTAAACCGGTATTTTTACCGAGTAACGCTGCACTACAACGTAATTGAATACAACGAAACCTAGGAATGTCGAGCGACGTTCCTAGCGGGGCAAACAGCCATCGTGAGAGATGTATGAGATTTTTCTTTCAGGCCCTGCTTCCGGTTGATGCGCACACCGAGAGCCGAGACAGAAAGGGGATGGAACAACCGGAAGCGCCTGGACCAGCTTTCGCTGTTGCGCAGAATTTCGCTGATCCAAAAGTCGGCAGCAACGCCGACCGCGCCCGCGCATGACAAAGCGGCCGTAGATGCGCGATGCATCCCGGCCAGCAAATTGTCGTTGCACGTCATAGACATGCGATCAACGGTAGCAGCGACGCCCGCCAGCACAACTACCTTTTTCTCCCCACCGGCCCACGATGATGAATGCCTGCAGCGATCCGCGATGGACGTTGTTGTGGCGGTGGGTTTTTGCGTGGGCAAGCAGTGCTGATCTGGGGGTGTCGGGGGCGGTCCGGGGCGTACAGGTTTTTCACAACAAGAAATTCTGTTTCTTGCCGCGAAACAGGCGTACTGTGCTCCGAATCACACCGCTGAGGTGCGTTCGTCCGCTGCACGCCGCAGCCCCGCGAAGGGACGCGACATGACGTCGAACCCCGTTGGCCAAGAACGGAAGTTGCACAAAGGCACCAACTGGTGGGGTGCCTTTGTCATCGGTCTGGCCGGCCCATCCTGGTCACCGGGATCGACCCCCGGCCGTGCAAGCCCTCGGCGCGGCCGCGATACCCCTGCTCGCCGTCACGACAGCGATCGGTGTGTTGCTGTGCCTGTTCGCCGCCGAACTGGCCGCCGTGATGCCGCACCGCACCGGCGGCCTGCCCTCCTACACCACCGAATCCTTCGAACTCGTCCACCCCGCCACCGCCACCCACCTCGGCGGCCTGTCGGCCTGGGCCTACTGGCTGGGCTGGTTTCCCGTCGCCCCATCAACATGATCCTGGCCTCGGCCTACATCACCCAACTGTTCTCCATACCGCAAGGACCATCGTTCCTGCCGTTCGGCGGACTGGGCAGCCCCATCACGCTCTCGGTGCTGATCATCTCCGTCGTCGCCATCGCCATCATGTACGTCCCGGCCTACTTCGGCATCAAACTGGGCGCCGAATTCGCCACCATCCTGGGCATCGTGTCCATGGCACCCCTGACCATCCTGATCCTGCTGCCCCTGTTTCACCCCAGCTCGATCCACCTGAGCAACCTCGCCGGCTTCCACTTCGCCCCCGGCGTCCTGGGCAGCCCCACCCTCATCCTGGCCTGGATGTTCGTCATGACCTGGTCGGTGCTGGCCATGGAAGCCGCCGCCTGCTACCTCGGCGAATGCCGCAACCCCGCCCGCGACGCCAAAATCGCCATGACCATGGAAGGCGTCTACGGCTTCTTCATCTTCGTCTTCATGGCCGTCGCCCTGGTCGCAGTCCTGGGCGTGGCCAAAGACGCCGACCCCCTGACCATCTTCACCTCACTGATCACCGCCGTCACCGGATCCTCGGCGGCTGGGTGCAATGGGCCCTGGGCCTACCGCTGATCGTGGCGCTGCTGCTCTCCGTACTCAACGCCATCATGGGCTGCGCCCGCTCCCTCTACCAAGCCTCCGAAGACGGCATGCTGCCCCGCTGGTTCGGCCACCTCAACACCCACGGCGTGCCCGCCCGCGCGATGGCCTTCAACGTGGTCTGCTCATTCCTGGTCCTGCTCTTCGGCAGCCCCTGCGCATCTACATCTTCTCCAACATGGGCTACCTCTTCTCCGCCGGACTGGTGTTCTTCGCCTACTTCGCCCACCGCCAAACACGACCCACCATCCACCGCCCGTACGACTGCCCGGCTTCATGCGCTGGCTGTCCCTGGCCATCGGACTATTCGTCCTGGTGCTATGGCTCTTCGGCGGCTGGAACAGCCCCGCCATCGTCATCGGCACCCCCAGCCACACCCTCTTCTTCGTCGGCGTCCTCATCCTCGCCGCCTACATCCCACTACACATGTGGCGCCGCATCACCGACCGCCGCCGCCCACACACCACACCCACACCCATCACCACCCACACCCCCGAACCCGAACCGGAACCGGAACCCGTATGAACACCAAATTCAAACGCCGCCGCGGCGATCAGCAACCCGCAACGCCCCGCGACGTCGTCATCGTCATACGCCCCAACGCCCCCGCATCCGACGCACTGTTCAAGGCCGCACGTGCCGCGGGCGGCACAGCGACAGTTGTTGTGCCACTGAAGATCCACGGTTATTCCCTCGGAATGCCCAACCCCGGTCTTATGCCAACGGCGCGAGAATCCGCGGCAGCCAACACCGGGGTCACCAAGACCGTCGACAGGCTGCGCCGCGCGGGTGTCGATGTGGACGGCCAGATCGTGGTCACCCGCCACGCCGACCGTGCGATCACCCGGATCGTTCGCCTTCGCGGCGCAACGCGGGTCCTGATGGAAACATCGACCGCCAGCCCACTTCGGCGGTTCCTGGAAGGCGATTTACATCGCCGGCTCGCGCGCCGATTAGAACCTAGCGTGACCGTCGAATCGATACCTCAGCCCTGATGCGATAACCCGCCCATCGCCAATCAAGCGACTCGGGCTTCGATGCGTCGAGGTGGTAGCCGGGTCAGGTTGTCGCCGATGCGCCCGGAGTGGGCGTTAGTGAATTCAGCGACAACCAACCCGGCGACCACGGCCGATGCCCCCGGCGTTGGGCAGCTGGCCTGAACATCCCTTATCCGGTGCCCACAGGGCTCGGTCGGCGAACGGTCAAACACGACGGGAAGGTATGTCGTGAGCGGGTTTGAAGGCCAGCACACACCAAGCTCCCACTCGGACACGTCAGGGATCGGGCGATCCGGCGGTCCGCCCGCGCGTCGTTCAAAAAGTTCCACGAAACCGGGCTCAAGACACCAAATCCGCGCCGGATCAGAGGTCAAGCTGGCGTGGTCGCTTGCCGACACGGTCGCGGCCTGCTTCACCGACGCCGAGCATGCCTGGACCTACGCTGCGTTGGGTGCGGGCGAAGCATCCGCCACCATCCGGCGAGTGCTCGATATTGTTGTGCGCCAAAGATTTCCTCTGCCGACCAAGCTCATCAGAGCTGTGGAATCATGGCTGGAGTGCTATGCCGGCACCGACAACGAATCGCAGCTGCGCGATCTCATCCGTCGGCTGGTGCCACAGGCCGTTACCCAGCCGCAAAACGTCGGACCCGCGGTCTCCTGGCCACGTCGTCGCCTGTCATAAACGCGAGGGCGAACACGGCGGCATCAACGGCGGATGGATGCCCGACGCGGCGAAGCTACCCATCCCGAGACGTACTCGCAGGGACGGCGTTTGACTGTTTTCGTGTGACACGGGAGGACCTCCGGGATTGGTGGACATGTCTCCCCGATCAACCAACTGTCACCAACGTGGCTGCCGAGTACACCTACGATGCGGCCAACCAAGCCTGACCGCAGACACCGGAGAGAGCCTGCGGCAGCGGGTTATCCTCCGACGTGCACGATCGGTCGGCGTTTCACATTGGGTTCGGCCTGGCGGAGCACTTCGCGGGTGACCGGCGCGGTCTCGCCTTGGCCGAGTAGGACGAATCGGGCCAGGTGGGCGAGGGGATTGCCTTCGGTCCATTGGAAATGCAGGTGTGGCAGTAGGCCGGTGTGGTCGCGCACGCGCAGCATCAACGCGGCGAGGGCGTTCGGGGCGGCTGCGCTCTCCAGTCTCAGCAGATGGTGGCCGGCGGTTTCGATCCCGTGAACGATCAGAGTGGAGGAGAACTCCGAGGGGTCTGTCACTTCGACCTCGACGACGATGACGTGCGCCTCGGGTGGGATCGGGTTGAGCAGACGCTGCTGGTGTTCTTTTTCTTTCAGCTCTTCTGCGGTCTCGTCACAGTGATAGCGGTGCGCGATGAAATGCAGCGATCCCGCGGTGATGCCGTCGGCGATGAAAGCCAGTGCCAGGTCGTCGAATTCGATGCGCTCGTGCCGCAGTTCGGTGCTGCGACTGATCCGAGAAGCCAGCGAGACCACGGCCATCGCGACGATGAACAGCACTGAGATGACGATGCCGTCCGGCTTGTCGATGATGTTCACAGCCACGGCGTACGCCAGTAGCGCGGTCACGAGGCCGAATCCGATGGCGGCGCCGGTGCGGTGGTAGCGGCGCATGGCCAGGGTCACCGCGAATGCCCCGGACATCATCATGACCAGGATGCCGGTGGCGTAGGCGCCGGCCTGGGAGTCGACATCCGCCCCGAACCAGATGGTGATCGCGATCGCGATCGCGGTGTTGAGCAGCACGACGGGGCGTAGCGCGCGGCCCCATTCGGGGGCCATGCCGTATGAAGGAAGGTAGCGCGGCACGATGTTGATCAGCCCGGCCATGGCCGAGGCGCCGGCGAACCACAGGATCAGGATTGTGCTGATGTCGTAAGCGGTACCGAACCCATTGCCGAGTAGACCGTGGGCCAGGTATGCCAGTGCACGCCCGTTGGCCTGCCCGCCGGCGGCAAACTCCGGGGCCGGGATGAGCACAGTGGTGATGAAGCTGGTCGCGAGCAGATAGGCACTCATGATGATTGCCGCGGAGGCGAGAAGCTTTCGGGTGCGGGCGATTCGGCTCTTCAATCGCTCCTTGTCGGTCTTTCCGTCAGCCTTGATCAGCGGCATCATGCTCACCCCGGTCTCGAACCCGGACAGGCCCAGGACCAACAGCGGAAACGCAATGAAAGCCGTGACCAGGGCATTCCCCGCGCCGCCGGTGGCCAGCATCGTTGTGAACCAGTCGTGCACGCGGACAGGTTGGCCGATACAGGACACCACCCCGGCGATCACCACAACCAGGTTGAGGCCGAGGTAAGCCACCACCAGCGGCACCGCAACGATGACCGCTTCACTGAAGCCGGCCAGGAACACCCCGCCCAGGATGAGCAGCAGGATCACCGTGATCACGACAGCGTGGCCGTCGAAAGCTTTTGGTGTGAAAGGATTCTCGATCAGATGCGCAGTGGCATCAGCCGCGGACAGGGTGATGGTGATGATCCATGAGGTGACCACGAACCCCAACAGCACGAGCACGAGCAGTTTGCCCCGCCAGAACGGCAACAGTCGTTCCAGCATCGCCACCGATCCCTGCCCGTGGGGGCTCTCCTGGGCCACCCTCCGGTACATCGGCAGCATGCCCAGCAGGGTCAGGAACACGATAAGCAGCGTGGCGAGCGGCGAGATGGCGCCGGCGGCCAATGCGGCGATCCCCGGCGTATAACCAAGACTGGAAAAGTAATCCACACCGGTCAGGCACATCACTTTCCACCAGGCGTTTTCCTCGTGGTGCTCCTCGGATACCTCCGGCCCGGTGATTGACGTGATCCGCTCGCGCATCAGCCAACGAACGAACGGACTCGCTGAACGCTGACGTCTGTCCGGTATCGGATCGGCGACTGTGATATCTGGAAGCCCGGTCTGGGTCATCGTGTTCCTCCACGAAGGGCATTGGCTGGTAAGGCAATTGGGCACGGCCGGGTCCGAACGACAGCGGAACCCCAGGTGAGATGGTGTCGTGCAGGACAATCCATCGGTACTGGGAGTTCCGCTGTCTTTTCTGGGCCCCCCACCTGGCGTGTCATGGTCGCCAGAGGCCCGGTCAGGGTGATCGGTCGTCAGCTGGCGACCGAGGGGTGGGTGTCGTTTTCGGTTATGCCCGGATTTCGCTGGGTCTCCACACCAGAGGATGCGGATTTATCGGCCTGTTCATACGGGTTCCGGTTCCGGTTCGGGTTCGGGGGTGTGGGTGGTGATGGGTGTGGGTGTGGTGTGTGGGCGGCGGCGGTCGGTGATGCGGCGCCACATGTGTAGTGGGATGTAGGCGGCGAGGATGAGGACGCCGACGAAGAAGAGGGTGTGGCTGGGGGTGCCGATGACGATGGCGGGGCTGTTCCAGCCGCCGAAGAGCCATAGCACCAGGACGAATAGTCCGATGGCCAGGGACAGCCAGCGCATGAAGCCGGGCAGTCGTACGGGGCGGTGGATGGTGGGTCGTGTTTGGCGGTGGGCGAAGTAGGCGAAGAACACCAGTCCGGCGGAGAAGAGGTAGCCCATGTTGGAGAAGATGTAGATGCGCAGGGGGCTGCCGAAGAGCAGGACCAGGAATGAGCAGACCACGTTGAAGGCCATCGCGCGGGCGGGCACGCCGTGGGTGTTGAGGTGGCCGAACCAGCGGGGCAGCATGCCGTCTTCGGAGGCTTGGTAGAGGGAGCGGGCGCAGCCCATGATGGCGTTGAGTACGGAGAGCAGCAGCGCCACGATCAGCGGTAGGCCCAGGGCCCATTGCACCCAGCCGCCCGAGGATCCGGTGACGGCGGTGATCAGTGAGGTGAAGATGGTCAGGGGGTCGGCGTCTTTGGCCACGCCCAGGACTGCGACCAGGGCGACGGCCATGAAGACGAAGATGAAGAAGCCGTAGACGCCTTCCATGGTCATGGCGATTTTGGCGTCGCGGGCGGGGTTGCGGCATTCGCCGAGGTAGCAGGCGGCGGCTTCCATGGCCAGCACCGACCAGGTCATGACGAACATCCAGGCCAGGATGAGGGTGGGGCTGCCCAGGACGCCGGGGGCGAAGTGGAAGCCGGCGAGGTTGCTCAGGTGGATCGAGCTGGGGTGAAACAGGGGCAGCAGGATCAGGATGGTCAGGGGTGCCATGGACACGATGCCCAGGATGGTGGCGAATTCGGCGCCCAGTTTGATGCCGAAGTAGGCCGGGACGTACATGATGGCGATGGCGACGACGGAGATGATCAGCACCGAGAGCGTGATGGGGCTGCCCAGTCCGCCGAACGGCAGGAACGATGGTCCTTGCGGTATGGAGAACAGTTGGGTGATGTAGGCCGAGGCCAGGATCATGTTGATGGGGGCGACGGGAAACCAGCCCAGCCAGTAGGCCCAGGCCGACAGGCCGCCGAGGTGGGTGGCGGTGGCGGGGTGGACGAGTTCGAAGGATTCGGTGGTGTAGGAGGGCAGGCCGCCGGTGCGGTGCGGCATCACGGCGGCCAGTTCGGCGGCGAACAGGCACAGCAACACACCGATCGCTGTCGTGACGGCGAGCAGGGGTATCGCGGCCGCGCCGAGGGCTTGCACGGCCGGGGGGTCGATCCCGGTGACCAGGATGGGGCCGGCCAGACCGATGACAAAGGCACCCCACCAGTTGGTGCCTTTGTGCAACTTCCGTTCTTGGCCAACGGGGTTCGACGTCATGTCGCGTCCCTTCGCGGGGCTGCGGCGTGCAGCGGACGAACGCACCTCAGCGGTGTGATTCGGAGCACAGTACGCCTGTTTCGCGGCAAGAAACAGAATTTCTTGTTGTGAAAAACCTGTACGCCCCGGACCGCCCCCGACACCCCCAGATCAGCACTGCTTGCCCACGCAAAAACCCACCGCCACAACAACGTCCGAGATCCCGCTCCACAGCCCAGTCAGTCGAGCAGCGATTGCCTAGACCTTCTAATTGACTGACTTCGATCCGCACCGACCGTTCTTCTACGCAGCAGAACTTCTCACCCGTCGCCGGAATGTTCATAAAAGGTGGCCACCGGTCTTCCAAATCACTTCGGCAACAACGTAGTACGCGTCGCCGACCGCGACAGTCGCGCCACGGGCCGGTAACAGAAGCAGCGAATTACCCGCCCTTCGAGGTCTAATGCCAGGCGGTGAGACTCGGCGACGATGCCGACCGCGTATTCGCACACCTTCGAGTCTCCGGCTCACCTCAGGCACCAACACTGATACGACCATCAAACCCCTTGCCTACCATGCAAACTCGTCGTACGCGTCTGTCCGACAATGGATCTGACCTCGACGTTCGCCGACGCGAGTTGAAGGTCAAGATCGTTGTACCGCCCACCCGGGCCGGCATCCAACCGCGCCAACCGCTCAAAAGCCTTGTCCTGCTGATCCGCCGGGATATGTGGTCAGCCATCAGATACTCACAGCAACGTGATGGTGGGCTCCTCGGCA
Organism: Mycobacterium dioxanotrophicus; assembly: GCF_002157835.1. NCBI lineage: Bacteria > Bacillati > Actinomycetota > Actinomycetes > Mycobacteriales > Mycobacteriaceae > Mycobacterium > Mycobacterium dioxanotrophicus. The sequence continues at coordinate 7,022,944 of NZ_CP020809.1, forward strand.
GCATCGCTGGCTTGCATTACCGGCGAGGTTTCGCACCACCGGGACCCGTCTGCAAGGCAGACAAAACCATGAAATGCCGCGCGCGACCCCCACTGTTGCCTTCGCCCAGATGCTGATGTCGTTCAACGTCGCCGCGCTGCCGGTATCGATCGGCGGCATGGTCGCAGACTTCAGCGTGTCACCAACCGCGGTCAGCACCGCGATCGTCACCTACGGACTGGTGGTCGCCGCGGTGGTGAATGCACCGCGGTACTGCGCCGCAGGATGCCGATCGTTGATCAGGTCGGTGCCGAACAGTTTGGCACGCACTGTTCCCGGCGCATACTCGCGCTGCGCCAGACCGCGGCGTTGCAGCTCCGGAATGACGTGATCGACGAACTCCTCGTAGCTGCCCGGAATCGTGGCATTGACGACGTTGATCCCGTCCACCCCAGCATCACGCCAGCGCTGCAGTTGATCGGCGATACTCTCCGGGGTTCCGACGACACGAGAGTTGCGTCCCTGCAACAGTCCGAGGTCGCGCACGGTGGCCTCCCGACCGCGCACCGATTCCTGTACCCATTGCACGATGCTGCGGGTGCCGTCGGTCTCGGCGATGTCACCAAGCGGGGTGTCCAGGTCGTGGCCGCCGAAGTCGACGCCCACGGCCCCTGACAGGTGGGCGACCATGCCGTCGAGGTCGATCGCTTCATCGAGGTCGAGCTCCTTGCGGCGGGCCTCCTGCTCGGTGCTGCCTATCACGAAATGCAAACCTTGGAAGAACTTCAGATCACCGGGTTTGCGCCCCGCGGCGACCACCCGGCGTCGGGTGTCATCGATCAGGTCACGCGCCGCATCAGGACCGGGACTGATGATGAACTGCGCTTCGGCGTTGCGGGCAGCGAAATCACGCCCGGCCAAGGATGATCCGGCCTGGAACAGCACCGGTGTTCGTTGCGGCGAGGGTGCCACCAGGTGCGGGCCTTCTACCCGGTACCGCTTGCCGGCGTGATGGATCTTGTGGATCTTGTTGAAGTCGCCGTGCAGACCACGGGTGCGGTCCTGCAACAGCGCACCGTCGTCCCAGGACCCCTCCCACAGCTTGTAGGTGACGTCGACGTATTCGTCGGCCCACCGGTAGCGTTCATCGTGTTCCTCGAGTCCGTCGTAGCCGAAGTTGCGGGCGGCATTGGCCAAGGCGCTGGTGACGATGTTCCAGGCGATGCGCCCGTGGGATGCGTGATCGAGCGTCGAGATTTTTCGCGCGAAGTTGAACGGGTGTTCTTGGATCACCGAGCTGGTGACGGCGATTCCGAGATCGGTGGTGTTGAAGGCGATGGCCGACGCGATAACGCTGGGATCGTTACTGGGTATCTGCAGGCCGCTCTGCACGTACTTCTCATAGGACCCGCCGTAGTCACCGTAGAGTCCCACGACGTCGGCGAAGAATATGAAGTCGAATCGGCCCCGTTCGAGGACCTTGGCCAGATGTACCCAGTGATCCAACGAATTGAAGTCGGTCTGGCCCGCATCGGGCTGTCGCCACAGTCCCTGCAGGATATGCGAGGTGGTGTTCATGACGAAGGCGGAAAAACGCAGAGGCGGTGCGGGCGAGGTCGACATTCACCGAATCTGGCGATGAAACACGGCATGGTGCAATCGTTTCGATCACGATGCGTCGCATTCCCGAAGATCCTCACCGTGGCGTTCACGATGAGCAAGACCATCGTTCGGCCCCAAGGCGTCGGCTAGCTTCTGCCCGATGACCTCCGATGAGCGACGCGCCATCGACTCTGTCCTGGACCGCCTGGACACCTACGGACTGGGCCGGCGGCAGTTCGTCAAACTGCTGGCCGGCAGCGCGGCCGCACTGACCGCGGCAGGGGCGTTGACCGCGGTCGGCCGTCGTGACGCCGCACGAGGAGACGCGGTCGCCTACACCGACGGCCAGTTCGCCTTGCTGAACTGGTCGGCCACCGGGGATTATCAGGTGCAGTGGGCCAAGGCCTTTCAAGACGCGGCGAGTCAGCTCGGCTACAAGAGCGTGGTTCTCGACGGAAAAAGTGACGCAGCCGTGCAGTCGAATCAGTTCAACCAACTGCTCACGCAGAAGACCACCGCCATTTTCGTCGGGCTCAACGACCCTGGCGCCTTACCCACGCTGGCCCATGACGCCAATGACGGGGGCGTGCTGTTCCAAGCGGCGTGGAACTCGCCCGCCTGGTACACGCCATGGCACAGCGACGCAGACGGGGACAAATACAACACGTTCCTGATGCCCGATGAGTACATCGCGGTCGGTAAGGCGGTTGACGTGCTCGCCCGCAAGATCGGCGAAGAGGGCACCATCGTGCGCGTCGGCGGTTACTATCCGTCGATCGACGGCTGCGAAGTCCAGCGTCGCCTCGCGGTCCACGACACTCTCAAGAAATACCCGAAGATTCGCTTCGCCGGCGAACTGCATGCCAAGTACGACGCCGATCTCTCGCAGCGGGCGGCCGCAACGCTGTTGGCGCGCTACCCCGACACCGTCGGCATCGTGGCCGTCAACGACGACGCGGCCACGGGCGTCGTCGCCGGTATCGAGGCCGCCGGCAAGGTGCCGGGCAAGGATGTATTCGTGGTGGGCGCCAACGGTTCCACCGCAGGGATAGACCGAATCGTCGCGGGCAAACAACTGGTCACGACGGGTAACGTGCCTGCGTATCCGTCGTTCTTCACCCTCGCCCAGTTTCATGACCGGTTGCGTGGCTGGAAACCTGAACCCGCCGAACGCTTTTACGGCTGGCACGCCGAAATCATCACCGCCGAGAACGTGCAGGCCTTCAAGTCCCGCTACGTCGACGGGCCCATCGCGCAGTCGTTCGACGTGAAGCTGTTGTCACGCACCGAGCACCCCGCAGACTTCGACCTACAGTTCGACGGCTATCCCGTTGAGGACCTCGAGTCCATCTGGCCAGGAGTGCCCAAGCCCAAGGGATTCCAGTATCCGGAGTCCTACCTGCAAGCCAGACGCAACGGCGATTTCGACCGGGTCCGGGCGCTCTACAACGCGCATTACCGCACTCCCGTACTGGGACCGTCGCCTTATCAGAAGGTCTGAAAGATACGCCATGACAACGCAAATACGGCTCGAGGCGCGCGGAATCGTCAAGACGTTCGGTGCCCACCGAGCTCTCAAAGGTGTCGACCTCACGGTCGGGGACGGCGAGGTGGTGGGCCTGATCGGCGAGAACGGCGCCGGGAAGAGCACCATCCTCAACATCGTGTCCGGAGTGTTGGCCCATGACGCGGGGTCGCTGTGGCTCGACGGCAAGGAGATTGCCCCCAAGACCTACCAGGAAGCCAACCGGCTCGGGATCTTCCGGGTGTTTCAGGATCCGAACCTGATCGATTCGCTGGCCGTCTACGAGAATGTGTTCTTCGGCTGGGAGCACCTGTTCCGCACCCGCAGCAGCGGATTGGACCGGCGTGCGCTGCGAAAGGCGGCTTCCGACGCATTGTTGCGGGCGGAGGTCGACGGGGTCGATGTATCCGCACCGACCGGCCGGCTGAGCCCGGGCCAGAAGCAGAGTCTCGACATCGCCAGGGTCACCGCGCTCGCAGAGCTGCTTGACGTGCAGCGGCCGGTGGTGCTCTTCGATGAGCCGACCACCGCGCTGGATTCCGAACATGAGGACAACTTCCTGCGACTGCTCGAGCGGTTGCGCGGGGTCGCGGCCGTGGTCTTCGTCTCCCACCGGTTACCGGAGATCATCGAATCAACCGATCGGGTCACGGTATTCAAGGACGGCCAGTCGGTGGCCGACCGCCCCACCGCAGGCGTCGACGAGAACGAGCTGCACCGGCTGATGGTCGGCAGGGTCCGCGCCGAGAACTACTACCGCGAACACACCCAGCGGTCGATCGAACCGCAGCAGCCGGCGCGGCTGGTCGTCGAATCGGTATCCGGAGCCGGCGTCCTGCGGGATGCAACGCTTGAGGTGGCGCCCGGCGAGATCGTCGGCCTGGCCGGCACTGAAGGTTCCGGCAAGCGGGTGTTGGGCGAGATCATTGCCGGCGTGGTGCCAGCCGCCACGGGACGAGTTCTCCTCAACGGCAAGGAAGTCCGCGGCAGCATCGCGGGTCACGTACAGGCCGGGATCGCCTATGTGCCACCGGACCGATCTGTGAAGGGCCTGATCACCTCGTCGTCGATCGTCGAGAACATCCAGTTGGCCTCCTTGCACGACCGGCTGGCCACTCGCCGAGTGGGACTATGGGCGGTGGGGCGGGCCAGAAGGCTGGCCCAGCGTTATGTCGACGAACTGGGCATCGTTGCCGACAGTCTCGACGCCCCGGTGTCGTCGTTGTCGGGAGGGAACGCACAGAAGGTGCTCATCGCCAAATGGCTGTTGCGCGAGCCGGATGTGCTGGTTCTCGACGAACCGACTCAAGGTGTGGATACCGGTGCGCGCGAAGGGATCTACGACCTGCTGCGCAGAGTCGCCGCCACCGGCACGTCGATCATCCTGGTCAGCGACGACCTACCGGAACTGATCGGCCTGTCCAATCGGGTCGCCGTGGTCACCGACGGGCGCCTGGTGACCACTGTGCAGGCACCCGCGGACAACAAGCCTGACGAACACGACCTGGTCGCGCTGATGCTGCCAGGCACGAACGCCGTCCCTACCACCATTGGATGACCACATGACCGCCGAATTAGCCACTTCCGCGCCAGTTTCCGAGTCCACGCCGGATGTTGCGGGAACCACGCCACGACGACGCCTGTCGGGCGGCATCAATCTGGTACGCGACGTGTTACCGCTGGCCGCACTCTTGGCGCTCGTACTCTTCTTCTCGGTACGCGCGGAGGCGTTCCTGACGGCGGCCAACCTGACCTTGATCAGCGGTCAGGCCGGAATCCTGTTGCTCGCCTCGCTGGGCGCCACCCTGGTGATCGTGGCAGGCAGTGTCGACCTGTCCGTCGGCTCAATCGCTCTGCTCACCGGCGCCATCGTGGCCTGGTTGATCAACAACGGGACCGGCAATCCGATCGTGGTGCTGTTCATCGCGATTGCAGTGGGAGCGGCGATCGGTGTACTCAACGGAGTGGTCTTCGCCTACGGTCGGGTTCCCTCGTTCATCGCCACTTTGGGCACCTTGTCACTGTTCGCCGGTATCGGCCTGACCGTTCTGCAGGGCAGCACGATCAACTTCACCGATCAGGCGATCCGGAATCTGGCGATCGGACAGCTGATCCCGAACATCCAGAACGCGGCGCTGATCGCATTGGTGGCCCTCGGTGTCATCTGGTTCTTCGCCCGCCGCACCCGTTTCGGGCTGTACGTCTACGCGATCGGCGGTAACGAGCGCGTGGTGGAGTTGGCCGGAGTGCGCACCCGGAGAGTCAAGGTTCTCGTTCTGCTGGTCTCCGGTATCACTGCGGGATTGGCCGGTCTGCTGCTCACCGCCCAACTGGGAGCGGCCGGGCCGACATTGGGGTCGACGATCTTGCTCGACTCGGTGGCCGCGATCGTCATCGGCGGAACCGCGCTCTCGGGCGGGGTCGGCGGAGTCGGCCGCACCGTGCTCGGTGTGCTGATCCTCACCGTGCTGTCCAACGGCCTCAACCAGATCGGGGCGGCCGACTACACACAGACCATCATCAAAGGCTTGGTCATCATCGTCGCCGCGGTGTTCACCATGGCTTCACAACGCAAACTCATCGTGAAGTAACGCCCTCGGTCCCGGTCACCCGGCTTGTGCGGTGACCCGCGATCGGCGATCCGGCACCCGCTGCAGGCCGAGATGGCCGCGCAGGGTGCTGTGCCGGTATTCGTGCCGGAACAGTCCGCGTGCCCGCAGGATCGGGATCACGTGGTCCACGAAGAGCTCCAGACCGGACGGGAACACATCGGGCATCAGGTTGAAACCGTCGACCGCGCCCGCCCGGAACCACTCCTCGATCGCGTCGGCGATCTGCTCCGGTGAACCGATCACCAAACGATGCCACGTGATCACGCGATCCAACAGCTGCCGAACGGTCAGCTGCTCCCGGCGCGCGAGGTTGACGACGATGTCCCGGGCGCCCTGGGAGCCACCGATCGTCTCGGCACCGTCGAGCAGCCACTTCGGCAACGGGCTGTCCCAATCGAGCTCGGCCGGGTCGACGCTGAGCTGCGCGGCTAGATGCGCCAGCCTGCGCTCCCCCGCGAGTTCGTTGAGCTCGGCATTGCGCCGCCAGGCCTCTTCTTCGGTGCTGCCCAGTACGAAGGACAACCCCGGCATGATCCGAATCGCGTCCCTGGGCCGACCGTAAGCGACTGTGCGGGACCGTAGTTCGTCAGCATTGCGCAGAGCGTCGGCCAACGATGCCTGCGCGGCGAAGACGCCGTCGGCGTACTTGCCTGCGAGGTTGAGACCGCCGGATGACCCTCCTGCCTGGAACAGGACGGGGTGGCCCTGCGGGGATCGCGGGAGTGTCAGCGGACCGGTGACGTTGAAGAACTCGCCGCGGTGGTCGATCGTGTTGATCGATCCGACTCTGCTGAAGGCGCCTTTCGCCTTGTCGGCGAGGACGGCGTCGTCGTCCCAGGAATCCCAGAGCGCGCGCACCACGTCGATGAATTCGGCTGCGCGCCGGTATCTTTGTGCCCGGTTGGGCTGCTCCGCCGTCTCGTCACCATGCCCGAAGTTTCCCCACGCGTAGGGATCGCTGCTGGTCACCACGTTCCAAGCGGCGCGCCCGCGGCTGAGGTGGTCCAGCGACGCGAACCGCCGCGCGATGTTGTAGGGCTCTTCGAACGACGTCGAGACCGTTCCGATGAGCCCGAGGTGGGTCGTCGCCGATGCCAACGTCGACAACAGCACGATCGGATCAAGAGCGAGCGGCGGAGCCACCAACGGTTCTCCCGGCGGCTGGAACAGCGAGGGGCTGTCGGCCAGGAACAGCGCATCGAGGGTGCCGCGCTCTGCCGTCCGGGCGACATCGACCCAGAATGCGGGATCGCTGAACCAGTTCGGATCTGAGCCGGGGTATTGCCAGGCGGCGGGGTGCATCCCGTCGGAGAGGACGTTGACGCCCAAGTGCAGTTCGCGTGTGCTCATCTAGATCGGTTCTCCTGGCAGGGCAAAGATCGGTTTGTCCTCCGAGACCTGGTCGATCCGATCCGGGACCACCGTTTGGACGTCCGAATAACCCGGACGTCAGCAAGATTGGCAGATGCCGCCCTGCGCTGGCCAGCGTTGCGATCAACGTGACGGGATCACGTCTCGACCGATATCTGCGCAAACGCACTGCAGCGCAGTCGGTATACGTCCGCCAAGGAGCGTTCTGTCGTCAATACGCGCGTAGACCATAAGAATCTCTCGGATTCGATCACTGACGCAGCGGATTCAGTTGAGGCACAGTACAGACGAAACTGGTCCCCTCTGCCGCCGTCGCATCATCATGACGGGTGAGCAGGGCCACAGGTGAACCGACGGCTCGGAAAGGCGGAGTAATGCCAGCGGCGCCAATACGTTGCTGCCGTGCATTTACCGTCCGGCCGGCATCACCGACGAGCGGTGGTCCGCGGCTGCGCCTGACGCGGCCGCCGACCTACTTTTGAGCACCGGCCCGGTGCCGTCAGGCGACCGCACCGATGGACTGAGCCGACTCCCTATCGAACCGAAACGAGATGACATGCCTTCCGCGCGTCCAAAACGACTGATTCTCAATGGTTTCACGATGTCAGCGGTCGGGCATATTTCGCCCGGCCTGTGGCGGCACCCTGACGACCACGCATACCGTTACCCTTCGCTGAAGTACTGGACCGATCTGGCGAAATTGCTGGAATCGGGTGGATTCGACACGCTGTTCATCGCCGACGTCCTCGGGCCCATCGAGGTGTATCAGGGCAAGGCTGATGCTGCATTGCGCAATGCCACGCAGCTGCCGGTCAGCGATCCTCTACTGGCGGTTTCAGCGATGGCGGCGGCAACGCGTCATCTGGGTTTCGGTGTGACGGTATCGACGTCCTACGCGCAGCCCTACTTGCTCGCGCGAACGTTCTCGACCCTCGACCAGCTGACCGATGGCAGGATCGCCTGGAACGTCGTCACATCGATGATCGACAGCGCGGCACGCAATCTGGGGCTCTCGGAGCAGTTCGACCACGACGAGCGTTATGACCGTGCCCAGGAGTTCCTCGACGTGACATACAAGCTCTGGGAGGGGTCGTGGGAAGACGGAGCCGTACTGCGCGATCGTGTCGCCGGCGTCTACACCGACCCCGCGAAAGTGCACCGCATCGACCACCACGGAAAGTACTACGCCGTAGCGGGCCCTCATCTGTGCGAACCGACACCACAGCGGACCCCGGTGATCTTCCAGGCCGGCGCGTCGACTCGCGGCCAAGAGTTCGCAGCACGAAACGCCGAACTGGTCTTCCTCGGAGGACGCGACGCCCGGGAGATCGGACGCAACGTCGCCCAGATCAAACGACGCGCCGCCGCAGCGGGCCGCGACCCTGACGCCATCAAGTTCGTCACATCGGTGACTGTCATCACCGGTCCCGACGACGCGACGGCGCAGTCCAAGCATGCTGATTACCTTGGCCATTCGAGTGCAGAAGGTGCCTTGGCACTGTTTTCGGCGTTTACCGGACACGACTGGTCCGGTCACGATCTCGATGAAGTCGTCGAACGCACCGAGACGAACGCGTCGCAGTCGACGCTGGCTTCCGGACGAGGCCGGACCCTGCGCGACATCGTGGACACCATGGCGCTCGGAGGCTTGCACCCGACGATCGTCGGTGGCCCTCACCGCGTGGCCGATTACCTCGAAGCGCTGGCAGAGGAAGCCGACCTCGATGGTTTCAATCTGGCGCACGTGGTGAGCCCAGGTTCATTCGAAGACTTCATCGAATTCGTGGTACCCGAGCTACGCCGCCGCGGTCGGTTGCTCAACGAGTACTTTCCGGGCACATTGCGGGAGAAGCTCGGCGAAACCGCCTCTGCTGCAATCGGTGATGATCATCCTGCATCGACCTACCGGATCGGTGCCCGACCGGCGGCCCGAGCATGACATCCGAGACTCAGTCGCCTTCCAGCTCGCATCTACCGGACGTCCCCGAGCCGCTTGTGCGTTTGGCCGGGGTGACCAAGACGTACCGCAACCATGACGGCGGCCGGTTCACTGCCCTCGACAACGTGGATCTCGACATCACTCGTGGCTGCGTGCACGGCATCGCAGGGTTCAGCGGCGCCGGCAAATCCACCCTGCTGCGGACCGTCAACATGCTCGAAAGACCCGAGTCGGGTGCCGTCGTCGTCAATGGTGAGGACCTGACGACGCTCTCCGAGCGATCTTTGCGCGCCCGGCGCCGCGCCATCGGGATGATCTTCCAGGAATTCAACCTCCTGGCGAACAAGACCGTGGTGGAAAACGTCGAACTGCCGTTGAGGCTGGCGAAGGTCAGCCGCACGGCCAGGCGTGAGAAGGCGTTGGCATCCCTGGCAGCGGTCGGACTAGAGGACAAGGCCTTCGGGTACCCGGAGCGACTGAGCGGCGGGCAGAAACAACGCGTTGGCATCGCGCGGGCACTGGTCACCGAACCCGAGGTACTGCTGTGTGATGAGGCAACCTCTGCACTGGACCCGCGCACCACCGACGAAATCCTCCAGCTGTTACGTGGCATCAACTCCGATCGTGGTATCACCATCGTCGTCGTCACACACGAGGTACACGTCATCAACGCTGTGTGCGACCGGATCTCGGTGATGGAGCGCGGGGTGATCGTCGAGAACTTCAGCTTGGGCGCCCCGATCAGACCGGAGACCTCCATTTCGCGGTACCTGTTCGGTCAGGCTGACCGGCCGTCGCGGGGGTGGGAGGTCGCCGATGCTTGAGAAGGTGCACGGCGTGTTGCCCGAGATCGGCATCGCGACCGCCCAAACCGCGTACATGCTGGTGCTGACGCTGGTCGTGGCGTTCATCTTCGGTGGGGCTCTCGGTATCTGGTTATACATAGTGCGTCCGGACTCCTTGGCGCCCAATCGATCTCTTTATCTCGTGCTCGACGCCGTGGTGAACTTCGTCCGCTCCTTCCCCTTTCTGATTCTGCTCATCTCGGTGATCCCTTTGACGCGCTTTGTGGTCGGCACCGCGATCGGGACCACCGCGGTCGTGGTGCCCCTGTCGATCAGCGCGATTCCCGAGTTCGCTCGGCTGGTCGAGCAGGCGCTGCTGGATGTTCGCCGAGGAGTGGTCGAGGCGGGACAAGCTTTCGGCGCCAGCCGGTTACAGCTGATCCGTCACATCCTGTTGGTCGAGGCACGGCCAGGCCTGATCAATGCGTTCACCATTCTCAGTGTCATCTACCTGTCGGCCACGACGGTTGCCGGGCTGGTGGGCGGTGGCGGCTTGGGCAATTTCGCCATCACGTTCGGCTACTACCGCTACGAGCCCGCCGTCATGGCCGCGACCGTGCTGGTGATCGTCCTGTGGGTGCAGGTGATCCAGATGGCCGGGAACTACTTCGTCCGCCGTACGGACAAACGCAGACGTTGAACCACCCCGTTCCCATTCCCTCAAGAAGGAGTCAATATGAGATTCAAGGCATTCGCCGCCGCTGCACTGCTCATCATGACCGGTGCCACTGCGGCGTGCTCGTCGGTCACCGGACTCGGCGACAGCAGCGACGACAAGACGATCAAGTTCGTCTCGACCAATATCGCGGTCTACGAGGACACCACCAAGGCACTGGCGGACGAGGTCGCCAAGCACGGCTACAAGCTTGACTACAAGTTCATCACCGATGGGCCCGAACTCAATTCAGCGGTGGAAAGCGGTGAAGCCGACGCCACGTACCACCAGCATCAGGCTTATCTGGACTACTACAACCGACAGTTCCACGGGAATCTCGTTGCGGCATTTCCCGCCTTCACCGACCCGAGTGGATTGTTCTCGAAGAAGTGGAAGTCGATCCAGGATCTGCCGAACGGCGCCGTAGTCACAGCTCACATCGACCCGTCGAACTTCTTCCGCACGTTCTTGATGCTGCAGGACGCGGGCCTGATCAAACTGCGGCCAGGCGTCGACCCACTCGCGATCACCGACAAGGACATCGTCGAGAACCCGCGCAACATCAAGATCCAGGGCCTCGACTACGCCTTGCTGCCCAAGGCACTCGACGATGCCGACGCCGGCTTTCTCTACGGGTCGCAGGCCGCTGACATCGGAATTGACTACAACACCGCGCTTGTCAAGGAAGCCAAGTCGAGCCAGTCCCCCGACGTCATCGCGGTCAAGAACGGCCAGCAGGAGACCGAGAAGATCAAGGTGCTCAAGGATTCGTACCAGAGTGACTCCGTGAAGAAGCAACTGCTGGATTCGTTCGGAGGCAAGGAAGTCCTCGTCCCCGCCTGGTAACCGCACCGCCGCGCGCCTGCACAAGCGCTCGAAGCTCGTGGTCAGACGGTTTTCCAGGCGGTCGCCGCCCGGAATCTCGGGCGGCCTCCTTCTGCGGTGTTTGCGTCAGCAGCTCGGTGGGCACATTACTCGACGGTGAGGGCTGCGACGGGCTGCATCGAGGTCCGCACAAGGCGATGCTTTGGACGGCAGCCGCGGCGTTGAGCACCCAGCGCCGATCCCGTATCGCCGACTCCATCGCGGAATGTTGCCTACGGCCACCGCCAGAACCATGGCGGCTGACGTGTGACAACATTCCCGGTGTGAGAGCTCAGACGGCCTCGCCATCGGTTTCCGTGCCGGGCGGCGAAGTGAGCTGCCGCACGAGACGAGTGGCCACAATGCGGAGTGGCACATTTGTGTTCTGGCTTTCGCGACGCAACCGGGCGAAGGCCTCATCGGCATCGATGGCATGCATGGCCATCAACATTCCCTTGGCCTGTTCGATGGGCGCGCGTGTCTCCAGGGCTCGCTGCAGTCCGGTCGCCACATCATGGGCCGAGCGGAAGCGCGCGAAATCACCGATCGCACGAGACACCGCTTCGGTCAACAGATCCAGAATTTCGACGTCGAAGCTGTCGAACGCCGAAGGAGACCGGCCGTACAGGTTCAGTGATCCGAGGGTCTGGTCCTCAGTTGTCAGTGGCGCAGCGAGAAAACTGAGAATGCCTTCGGCTTGCGCGGCGGCCGCGAACCGCGGCCATGTCGCTGCGGCTTGACCGAAGTCCACGAGCACGATCTGGCGGGTGCGGGCGGCCTGCAGGCAGGGGCCCTCGCCGCAGTCGTACTGTTCGGTGTCGACCCGCAGAGTGCGCTGGTCTGTGTGCACAGCCGTATAGGTTCGCCTGGCCAGATCGATGGTCACGCCGGTGCTGTCGGCGCCGGGAATCGTCTGCTGGGCAATTTGGGCGAGGTTCTGCAGCAGGCTGAGCAGTTCGTCCTCGTCGGCGACGGTGCGACTTACTGCGAGTAGTCTCCGCCCGAGCTCGGTGGCGCTGATCTGCCGCTCCCCTGCGGCAGCCGCGACGACCAGGTCGGCCGCTTCGCTGACATCCTGATTCGCCGTCTTCGCGGGAAGCGAGTCGTCGGTGCGCGGATCCGAGTGCGTCATTCGACGAGTGTGGCATAACTGACGCACCGGTAACTACGAGTCCAGCGTTGGCCCTGCTTGCCCATCTTCCGGTAGTCCGCCTCCACTAAGCCGGTGCGGTCGAGAGCACCTGAATGACCTCGTGCAGCGGTTCCGGGGACGTCGCCAGTTCACCGATGTACGGATGCGAGAACTCCAAGACCATGAACAGTGCCGCGGCAATCAGCACACCCAAACTCCCGACCATCGCGTAGTGCATGCCGGGTTTCTCGACGCCGTAGATGATGGCGCAGCCGAGAACCAACCCGCTGGTCAGCAGAATGACCACCCACAACGACCAAGGTGGTCCTACGTCAACCCGGGCCTGCAGTATCCGTTCTGTGCGTGACAGGCGGATGCTGTCGAGATTCGCCATGGAAGTGTCAAGCGACTTGGTTTGAGCATCGTTTCGCGGTTGGACTTGTCGATACGCGGTGTAGACGCCGGCCAGGGCGTTGTTCGCTTCGGAAGAGAAGTTGCCCCCCGCCGCTTCTGGCCACTCCGCTATTGCCGCGCGTTGGTACTGGAGCAGGCTCTTGCGGATCCGGTCGCTGTCAGCCTTGTCAAACGCACTGAGGTCCCCGGCCAGCTGCACCCCGGTCGCCGACTCGGCCCGCACCGCGGAGTCGGCGTCATTGATCTGACCCCAAAAGGTGTTGGTGAAGAATGTGACCAGGATCGCGAACATGAATCCGATGAAGCTGAAGGCGAACAACGTGACATGGTTGTGCGCGCCCTCCTCCAGCCGCGGGAACCGGCGCCGGACATAGAACAAGAGCAGCAGCGCACCGCCTGCGACGAGGGCAATGAGGCCCAGGAGAAGCAGCCACGACGGGACGTTGACCAGCAACCAGCGACTCACCGGCTCCGGTCCTCACGCACCGCGCTCACCCGCTGACAACGGAGAGGCTTTGCTCGTAGCTGAATACCTCGTCAGGGTCGTACTTGGCCTTGATGATGCGTAGCCGGTCGACGTTGGACCCCCAATAGGCGGCTTCCCACCCCGCCATATCGGCATTCGGAACATTGACATAGGCGCCATTCACGAAAGGACTCAACGCCTCACCGAAGTCCGCGATCCAAGCCAGGCACTCTGCGGTCAACTGATCGTCTGCGGCGGCTACGGCACCGCGAGTGCCCCACCCGGCGCCGGGTTCGGCATAAAAGAGGGCGTCGCGGTGCGCGAATGCAGAACCGCCGGCGGGTTCGGTGCTGGTGACGGCTCCACCGAACGCATTGGTGAAGTAGTCGCAAGTCGAAGTCGGCGCCTTGGCCATGAGCGATGCGACCAGACCGATCGCTTCCGGCGGGAAGGGCTGAGAAATGAACTGCGAGTGGTACTTCCAGTTCGCGGGTTCTTCTTCGACCGGTATCTGGAAACCCGCATAGATGTCAGCCCAGCCTGCATCCTTGACCGCGACCTCGGGGTCACCCACCGACAGAATCGGCGCCAGCATCTGCACGGCCTCATTTTCCGAACCACCGGCCAGCACACCGACCAACTTGACCTCATCACGGTGAATCTCAAGCTGGGACGTGAGGCGGTTGTCGGTGTGAGGTGCGACGGTCTGCCAGGCTGCGAACACCTCCTGGAGGTCGAGCAACCCCGGCCATTTCACAGTTACGTAGATGACCTGCGTCAAGGGATGAACCTTGTACGTCAGTGCCGTAACGATTCCGAAGTTACCGTTGCCCGCACCTCGCAGCGCCCAGAGCAGATCTGTGTTGTTCTCCTCGTCGGCGATGATCGTTGTGGCCCCGCCGTCCGCCGTCGCGACGACCACCTCCGCGGCAAGCAGATTGTCGGATGCCATCCCGAACCTGCGGGTCAGCAGACCGAAACCGCCTCCGAGGGTCGCCCCGACCAGCCCGACCGTTCCCTCGGTCCCGGTCGGCGCCGCGACACCGGCCTTACCGAGTGCTCTGACCGCTTCCAACTGATTGAGTCCGGCGCCGACGGTGGCGGTACTCGAAGCCCCGTCGATCTGGGTCGACTTCATGCGGCTCACGTCGATGACGAGGCCGCCGTCGACAGCCGACCAACCCTCCAAGCTGTGTCCACCGCTGCGCGCTCGGACAGGAACGTCGTTCTGCCGCGCCCACGCCAGGGCGTTGACCACATCCGCCGTCTCGGTGCAGAACACGATGGCCTCAGGATGGGAGGAATACAGCAGGTTGTAGCCGACCCGCGCCGCCTCATAGCCCGAATCACCGGGCCGCACAACCTCACCGGTCAATATTGTGGCCACAGCGTCACTCCTTGCTCGCTTGAGGGCAGATGACAGCGGACAACTCGTCGGCAACGCGAACTTGCGGCACAACTTCCGTCATCGCGGCCCTACCATCGCAGGAATCAACACGCCAAATCTACTCAGCAAGGCGGGTGTTGTTCGGGGAATTTGACAGCTCCGCAGATTATTTGCTGAGAGTTCACTGGATCCTCGCTGGGGACTCGGGTGCACTGGTGAAGAACGGGCACACGACAGACCCCGACGCCCTCTACAGCGCCATGCCAGAGGCATACGCTCTCGTCATGATCCACACTGCGGTGATCGGCGTTTGCGAATATCGGATCAGTACTGAAGAAGACGTCATCGAGGCGCGCTGGATCACAGCTGACCAGGTCGAGGAAGGCTGCAAGATCTGCCGGGGCCGAGCAACGGGCGACACCTCCAACGGCTTTCCCGGTGATTACCACGTCAAGTACTTCGGCGCCGAGGACGAATTGGTCGGCGATTTGGATTTGCATATCGAGCAGCTCGGGGACGCTTGTCGCCTGACGTGGCGTAACCGACCCGACGCCGATTCCGCGCCAGGCGAAATCGCCTTCGAGGGAATCGGTTTCCAGACTGACGGCCAGTCGATGGTGCTGACGTACTGGATGACGGAATAGGGATCCTTGGTTCTTCTCACCGTCTTTGGCGCAGGGGGCGTCGCAACCTGCTACTGAGCGAGCTTTGATCACTCGCGTACAGCACGGACGCGGGCACAAGTGGCGCGAGCGTCTCCAAGAGCCCGACGGCTTGCGGGCCGGGCGCGCCGGAGTGCGACGGTGACATGGCCGCATGGGAGTCCGACCAGGTTGCGACACCGAGAACCGCCGACTTTGGGCGGCCATCGTATCGACTCATCCGGACTCGCATCATCGGAGGCCAATTTCCGGACACAAACAAGTCCAACATCGCGCCGGGAAGAATCAACACGGTTGCCACCAAACGGGCACCAAAGCCACGGATGAATAAACACAAATGATCGGCTTCAGAAACAATCCAAACCGTCCCAATAAGACCATAAAAGAACACGTTTCAATTCGGGCTTTCAACGGCACCATGCAAAGCGGTCACCCAGCCGCCGATCTCTTGCCCAACGCGTACACGTCAGCACTCATAGTGACGCAAACCCCCAGTACAGAGCGTTTTCAGTCGGGACGCGCAGCCGGAACGGCACAGGTGAGGCCAGCCCCGTTCCGAACGACCAGTCAACGAATATGTTGACCGTCTGTGTCCGATTGGTACCTTCGACAAGTGGTACTGGTCAAAGCCGATTTCACGACTTGCTAAAACCTCTGACCTGAGTTTGGATATGGTCCAGCTCGCACACGGAAAAAGCATTCACGCTGAGGCTCAATTCGCAAGGCTCGCTCGGCGCGTGCACTGCCCACCCCGCGATACGGAAGGCTTTTCAATGAGCGAACAGGAGTCGATCGGTGACCCGCCACCCGGTAGCTCGACGGCACCCGGCCGCGGCACCAGTTCCGCTACCCATCCGACCCGACTGCGGGGAATTCGCACCAGCTGCGGCGCTGACATCGCTCGTGGGTGGGACCGGTGATGAGTCTGACCGACCGTGACGCCGCACCGCCGGAGAACGTCATCTACGTCTGCGACCCCGAGTACAGTCCGGCGGTCCAGTACTACTCGCTTCCAAGCCGTTTGACAGGCGGAGCCGACACCTTGAGTGAGGCACGCAGCAGTTTTCGGTCCGCGATGGCCGGCCGGACGGGCATCGCCAGCCATGAGCTTCCCTCCGTCGTCGAACATCAGGAGGCGGCGATCGCGAACATTTGGGTGCGCACCCGACTCGGCGGTGCCCACCGGTCTGGCACTTGCGGCGACACCCTGCGTCGCCTACTCCGGGCAGAGTCGGATCCAGGTCTACACCAACTGAATTCACAACTTGGCTCGATGACAGCCCGAGGACTGCGACCCGTCGTCGTGGTCGTCGAACCCGATGAACCGGTCGCCGCAGTCGCCACTCAGATGGCCTCCGACGACGCACTCTGGCTGGCATTCACCGACTGCCGGCTCGATCTGACATGGCTTGCGATCTACGGACCCGACGCCGACATCGGGGATGGCGCCATTCAGCAGATCGAAGACATCGACCTGCCCACCGTGGCGATCGGCACACTCTGTCACCGCTACGCATTGACCAACGGCACCGCTGTACAGCTTCGTTAGCAGCCGACCGTGATGAGTCAGTTCACTCCCTCGCCGCATGCACTCGTCGGCCAACGCGGGTCTCGGCGCACCGCTGGGCACCCGATCAAGCCAGGTCCTGTGACGTCGATGTGTGATTCCCGTTATAGACCGGCGACTCTCGCACATCTGACTGTTCGATTTGGTTGGCTTGTAGCCGGGCCGTTGGCCGACGTGGAGCCCTGCTTCCGCCCGGACGCGGTCAATCGGGTCTACCGACCCGTCCACCTATTCGCACAACGTCGTGCCCCCGGATATCTGTCGAACAGACGACTCGATACAGCGAAGCTCGCTCTGTGGGAGCAAAGGACGTCAAGCATGGACCCGCATCGACCCATCATCGCCCCTCAAGCCGACGAGAGCTGCACTCATCATGACGGCGGCGGCAGCCACGAGGCAGGACCACATGGTGAGCGCGAACTGGCCTGGGACATCGTGGAATTCACTCGTTCTCGACTGTCGATCGCTGAACTCAACGCGGTTTTCGTCAGGATCACCTGCGATGATTGCATTGATGCCATCGATGTCGCGCTCACAGCGCTGGAACGGGAAAAGGCGGCACTTCCAGACGATCTCGCACGGCGCCTCAGTCGGTGGGTGAGTGCGTACGAAGGCCACCCCAGCTACCGACGGCTCCGCAGGCTTGGCGGCGGACATCCGACGTGACGAGCATCGACCGCCCCCGGTCAGGTCGCTGCGGCGCCGGTGACGTTGCCCGGTGCCGCAGCGGCCCTCCACAATATGAGCGGCCAGGCAGGGGCATCAGTGCCGGGTGCCGCGGTGTAGGGGCGGCTTACAGCACGACCACGGACCGCAGCACCTTGCCCTCGTGCATGGTGTGGAAGGAGTCTTCGACATCAGCAAGCTCGACCCGTTCGGAAACGAAACGTTCCAGTGGCAGTCGTCCTTGCTGGTAGAGATCCACCAGCGTCGGGAAGTCACGTTCGGGCAGGCAGTCGCCGTACCACGAGGACTTCAACGCTCCACCGCGCGAGAAAAAGTCGATCAGCGGCATCTGTAGGGTCATGTCCGGCGTGGGCACGCCGACCAGCACGACGGTTCCGGCCAGGTCGCGCGCGTAGAACGCCTGCTGCCAGGTTTCGGGGCGGCCGACTGCGTCGATCACCACGTCGGCACCGAACCCTCCAGTGATGGCCTGCACGGCCTCGACACAGTCGACCTCCGCGGCGTTCACTACGTGTGTGGCGCCAATGTCCTTGGCCCACTGTAATTTTTGGAGGTCACGGTCAACAGCGATGATGATCCCGGCACCGGCGAGGCGAGCCCCCAGAATGGCGGCGTCGCCGACTCCGCCACAGCCGATGACGGCGACCGAGTCGCCGCGGGAGACGTTGCCGGTGTTGACTGCCGCTCCGATCCCGGCCATCACGCCGCAGCCCAGCAGTCCGACCACGGCGGGATCGGCGGTGGCGTCGACCTTGGTGCACTGGCCGGCATGAACAAGGGTCTTGTCGGTGAAGGCACCGATACCCAGCGCCGGGGTCAGCTCGGTACCGTCTTCAAGCGTCATCTCCTGGGTGGCGTTGAAGGTGTCGAAGCAGTACTGCGGGCGACCCCGCTTGCAGGCCCGGCACTGCCCGCACACCGCGCGCCAGTTGAGGATCACAAAGTCGCCGACCGCAACTGATTCGACGCCGCTGCCGACCTCTTCGACCACACCCGCAGCCTCGTGGCCCAGTAGGAATGGGAATGAGTCGCTGATTCCCCCGTCGCGGTAGGTCAGGTCGGTATGGCACACCCCGCAGGCCTGCACTCGCACGACGACTTCGCCTGGACCAGGGTCGGGGATGATGATGGTGGTGAGCTCGACCGGCGCCCCCTTTTCTCGGGCTATCACGCCCCGAACACGTTGCGGCATGGGATCACTCTCTTTTCAGGGTTTTGTTCGGACGGTTACAGGACAATGCACAGACGGAAGGCGTCGTAGATCGCGGCATGGATATTGCGGCTGGCGACCGCATCACCGATACGAAACAGTTGGTATCTGCCACCGGCGTTCCGAACGACGTTCTGCTGCTTCAGGTTCAGCAGCGCCCGCTGATCGACCTCGCCGAGGTTCGACGAGCCGGCGACCAGCGCGAAGTAGAGTTCATCGGAGGGCAGGGTGCCGTGTTCGACGACCACTTGGTCGACGATGCGTTGGCGGGTGGCGTGCGCGTACTCGTTGTACAGATCCACCTCCAGGCGACCGTCCTTGCGTCGCACCGCGGTCAGCCGTTCGTTGAGGGTCACACGGACGTCGTGCTCGGCGAACACCTTGAAGTAGCCGGGGTAGTTCACACCGCCGACGTCTGGAGCCAACGTTCGCTCCGGGGTGACGATCTCGAGCGGAGCGCCGCTACGGGCCAGCATTTCGGCTGCGTCCATGCCTGGGTGGCCACCGTTGTCGTCATAGAACAGCACCTGCCCGCGCGGGCGCACCGCACCGCATAGTACGTCCCAGCCGTCAGTGACCAGATGCGCTCCGTCCTCGAGGAATTCGGTGTTCGGCACACCGCCGGTCGCAATGACAACCACGTCGGGATCCTCGGCCAGCACCTCGCCGACCTCGGCGTAGCTGTTTGTCCGGACTTCGACACCGTGCAGTTTGCACTCATCGAGACGCCACTCGATGATGCTGATGAGGTCGCGCCGCCGCGGCGCCGCGGACGCGAGGCGGATCTGGCCGCCCGGCTCGTCCGCAGCTTCGAAGACGATCACACGGTGACCCCGCTCTCCGAGCACCCGCGCCGCTTCCAGCCCGGCCGGTCCCGCCCCGACCACCACCGCGGTGCGCGCAGGCCCCATAGCGGGCGGCACCGTGTGCGGCATCCTGTCTTCGCGCCCGGTGGATGCATTGTGCACGCACTTGGCGTCGCGGTTCTGATAGATCTCATCCAGGCAGTAACTGGCACCAACACACGGCCGGATCCGGTCTTCCTCGCCCGCAAGGATTTTCGCGACGATATGCGGGTCGGCGATATGTGCACGCGTCATCCCGACAAGGTCGATGATGCCGTCACGAATCGCGTGCCGCGCTGTGGCGACATCGTTGATCCGCGCGGCGTGCATGACCGGGATCTGCAGCGCCTGTTTCACCTGCCCGGCGAATTCGAGATGCGGTGCGACGGGCGTGCCCATCGGGGGAATGACCCGCGACAGCGCCTCGTCGCTGGCCATGTAACCCTTGATCACACTGATGAAATCGATACCCTCGGCCGCCACGCGTCTGGCGATCTCCACTCCTTCGTCGTAGCCCAACCCACCTGGCTCATCCTCATCGAGCGACATCCGGATGCCCACCGCGAAATCGGGCCCCACGGCCTCGCGTACCGCACGAATTACCCTCAGCGGAAAGCGAAGCCGGTCCTCCATGCTGGAGATGCCGTAGTCGTCGTCACGGTGGTTCGTCAGAGGAGACCAGAACGCGTCCAGCAGGTGGGTGTATGCCTCAAGTTCGATCCCGTCGAGCCCGGCTTCGCGGCACCTTTGCGCGGCGTCGGCATAGGCGCGCACGATGCGCTCGAGGTCCCATTCCTCGGCAACCTTGGGGAACGACCGGTGCGCGGGCTCCCGGATCGATGACGGGAAGACCACGGGCAGCCAGTCCCCGTCGTAGTTGCTTGTACGACGGCCCAGATGGGTGACCTGGCACATCACTGCCGCGCCGTTCTCGTGCACGCCGTAGGCCAGTTCTCGCAGCCAGGGCACGATCTCGTCCTTGTAGAGGTGCAGATTGCCGAAGGCCGCCGGGCTGTCCGGAGCCACCACCGCCGAGCCGCCCATCATGGTGAGCGACACCCCACCTTTGGCCTTCTCTTCGTGGTAGAGGCGATAGCGCCGTTTCGGCATGCCGTCCTCAGTGTAGGAGGGTTCATGCGAGGTACTGACCACCCTGTTCCGCAAGGCGATGTTCTTCAACTGAAAGGGTTGCAGGAGCGGGTCGAGGAGTTGCGATGTCATACGGATCCGGCCTTCTGAAGTGTTGGACGCATATGGAAGAACGCCGAGATTCCGCTGCGGGCGTTTCCGTGCTGCTGTCGTGAATGTGTCCGACCGCACCGTCGGCGTACGTGTCTGAAACGATGGAATGTGGCGAATTGCGGATGCTGGGCCGCGGATTCACTCCCGCAACGTCATTCGGCGATCTTGCCGCGCAACCAATCATGGAAGGCGCCGATGTGGTGCTCGCTGGGCACCAGTACACCACCGTCGCGGTACATACGCGAGTCCATCGCAGGTTGGCAGCGCTCGCAGGCCTCGAAGTCCTGCTGGTTGACCCGGTGGAACAGCTCGACAGACCGGTCGAGGTCACGACCGGATTCGACCACGCCAGGCAGGTAAAGCCAATCGCATTCCACCACCGTGTGGTCGGCGGCCAGCGGGAACATCCGGTGCACGATCACATGATCAGGCACCAAGTTGACGAACACCTGCGGGCGGACGGTAATGGCGTAATAGCGACGATCCTGGTCCTCGGTCACGCCGGGAATCTGGTCGAGGCCCTCTGACCCGTCAATCGTGAAACCCTGTACTTCCGGCCCGAATTCGGCGCCATGCCCCACGTAATACTGCGCGGCATAACCATCGGCAAACTCCGGCAACACTTCGGTCAGTTCCGGGTGGATCGTGGCGCAGTGGTAGCACTCCATGAAGTTCTCAATGATCAGCTTCCAGTTCGCCTTGACGTCGTAGACAATCCGACGCCCGACGCTTAGCTCTGCGACGGTGTAGTGGTCGATCGCTTCGATGTCACCGAGCCGGTCCACGACCTCCTGCATGACGGTGTCCTCGAACGATGGGGGCGCCTCGGCCAGGCACACCCACACGTAGCCGAGCCACTGTTTGACCGCAATCTTGCGCAGCCCGTACTCGACCCGGTCGACATCGGGCATTCTGGTCAGGTTCGGCGCGGCGATCAGCTTACCGTCAAGATCGTAAGTCCAAGCGTGGTAAGGACATTGGAACGCACGCTTGACCTCGCCGGCAGCCTCGGTGCACAACTGCGCGCCGCGGTGGCGGCACACGTTGAAGAAGGCATTGATGTCGCCTGAGCGCGACCTGGCCACCAGCACGCTCTCGCGACCAACCTGGACCGTCTTGAAGGCGCCGGGCTTGTCGAGATCCGTCGCGCGCACAACGCAAAACCACATCCGCTCGAAGATCTTTTCCTGCTCAAGCGCGAAGATCTCGGGGTGGGTGTAGTAGTTTCCGGGCAGGGTGGGAATCAGGCTTTCAGGCAGGCTCGTGGCGGATCCGGGTGCTGCTGTGGTCACGGGTTTCCTTAGGTCTGTCGGTGATTGGCGAGTTGAGGGACGGGGTATCAAGCGGTGGCCGCGATCTGCCGCCGCCAGCGAGTGAACAGCCGTGGCTGGTCGATCGCCAAGACCGCAACGATGCGGTTGTCACGGCGGTAGGTGGCCAGGAAGCAATGGTCTTCGTAACTGCCGTCTTCGATGACGATCTCGTCGTCGGGGGCAGCGATACCGGCGAATTGGATTCTGGAGCCGTACTGGTCTGACCAGAAGTACGGAGGCTTGACGGGCGAGCTGGGATCGAACCCACCGGATAGCAAGGCGGAGACTGCGATAGCCGGTCGCTCCAGAGCACCGGTCCAGTGTTCGACGCGGTGTGCCACACCGGTTGAGGCGTCGAGCCACGCCGCGCAATCCCCCACCGCGACGACATTCGGGATGCCGGTCTGCCCGTTCGCCCCGCAGAGCACACCGTTGCCGAGACGCAAGCCGCTACCTGTCAGCCACTCGATATTGGGCACGCCGCCGATACCGACCACGACGACCTCGGCCGGCAGGTGTCGGCCGTCGGCGAGGTCGACCCCGGTGACGCGGCGCGCGCCGTCGCCATTGTGCAGGCCCCGATGCTCTGAGGTCAGGCCGGCGACACCGACGCCACAGATCAGCGTAGTTCCGTTGACGACGTGGCGGGCTGCGACGACAGCGCCCAGCCGCCGGCCGAGTTGGTTCTGCAATGGAGCCGACGCAGCCTCGACGATTGTCACATCGAGTCCGAGTTTTCTTGCGGTCGAGGCGACTTCGCCGCCGATGAAGCCGGCGCCGATGACAACCAATCGGGCGCCCGCCCGCAGGTCAGCACGCAAAGCGATGGCGTCGTCCACGGTGCGAATCACGTGCACACCAGCCAGCGCGTCGCTGCCCGGCCACCGTCGCGCCCGTGAACCCGTCGCAACCACTACACCCTCTGCGCGGATACGCCTGCCGTCGGCAAGTTCTATTGCGCCGCAGTTGCTATCAAGTTGCGTCGCAGCGCTACCCAGGAGCCACTCTGCGCGGAGGTCGTCATCGGTGGCAGACTCGAGGGCAAGATCAGCTTCGGCCATATCGCCGGACAGGAATTCCTTGGACAGCGGGGGCCGATCGTACGGCCGTCGTGTCTCATCTCCAATGATGGTCAATCTGCCGTCAAACCCCTTGCTCCGCAAGGCCCGTGCCGCCGACAGCCCGGCCAGCGATGCCCCGACGATCGCGATGTGTTTCACGGCCTCGGGCCCTCACCGAGGCGCGCACGGACATCAGGCGGCAAGTTCGGCTTGTCGGTACTCAGTTCGACGTGGATGACACCATCGGTGATGACCACAGTGTGTGTGCGAATCGGAAGCTTCGCCGGCGGTGCGTCCACGCCACCCGTGCGGAGGTTGAATCGTGAAGCGTGCAGCGGACATTCAATCTCGCAACCTTCCAGCCATCCGTCTGCCAACGAAGCGTCCTGGTGCGAACACGTGTCATCGATGGCGAATACCTCGCCATCTTCGGTATGGAAGACCGCGATGGGAGGGTCGGCTTCCACGCGGCGCGATTCCCCGGGAGGTAGATCGGCGAGCAAACAAATCTCAAGCATGGACGGCCTCTCAAACCCGAAGTGGTGCGAATAGCGCAACGCGCTCGTTGTACGCAACAGTGTGAGAGCTGCCGTAACCCTTGTCAAGCGGAGGGAGAAACGATGCGTCCTTCACCGCCGGCGGCAGCGCCACTGTTCCAAAGACCCTGAGAAAACCTGTGTTTCAAGTTGTTTAACTGACGGACGCATGGGTGCCCACGCTGGGCTTCGGGTCGATCTGGCGCAATACTGCTCGGTGCCGAAACCGTATGGCGCGCCTCCGAATCCCCAGAAGCCAAGTGAAGCGGCGCGCGGGTCAACAGTCTCGGCGCGGTAACTCGCCCGCCTCGTCCAGACAGTCGAAAACAGCTGTCAAGCAAGGAATGTGAACGATATGTTACTGATTTCAGCCGTTTAGCGGCGCCTCGGTTACAGGGCGGTCACTTTGGTTTACAGCAACTTTGCACGCGGCGGGGGTGAGTCGGGCGGATCCCAAATATACTTCTGATGTATCAGGTGCACTTCAGCACCATTCCCCGTTCTGCGCAGCGACCCAACGGCATTGAAGCAGTTTTGGCTGCACGCAGCTCACATCACGAAGGAGATATGCCATGGGCACTTCGCCCGGGTTGCACAAGGGCCTCAGCGATCGACAACTCCGCATGATCGCCATTGGCGGCGTCATCGGGGCGGGACTGTTCGTCGGATCGGGTGTGGTCATCCACGCCACCGGTCCGGCTGCGTTCATCCCCTACGCCTTGTGCGGATTTCTGGTCATCATGGTGATGCGGATGCTTGCCGAAATGGCGGTGGCCAACCCGTCCACCGGTTCGTTCGCCGACTACGCCCGCAACGCGCTCGGACCGTGGGCCGGCTTCTCTGTTGGCTGGCTCTACTGGTACTTCTGGGTCATCATCGTGGGATTCGAGGCGATCGCAGGAGCCAAGATCGTCCAATACTGGCTCCCCGAAATTCCGCTCTGGCTATGTTCACTGATCCTGCTGACGGCCATGACCCTCACCAACCTGTTCTCGGTATCGTCCTTCGGAGAGTTCGAATTCTGGTTCGCCGGAATCAAAGTCGCTGCGATCGTGCTGTTCCTCGCCATCGGCGGTGCGTACGTGCTGGGAATATGGCCGCACAAATCGATGGACTTCTCCAACCTGACCGCCCACGGCGGCTTCCTGCCCAACGGTGGCTGGGCGATCACCGCAGCCATTGTCACGGTCATCTTCTCGATGACGGGCGCCGAGGTGGCCACCATCGCCGCCGCCGAATCACACAATCCCGAACGAGCAGTGGCCAAGGCGGCGAACTCCGTCATCGCGCGGATCGCCATCTTCTATGTCGGCTCAATGTTCCTACTGGTGACGATCGTGCCCTGGAACGACAAGTCCATCGCGGCTTCACCCTACGTCGCAGCGTTCAGTGACATGGGCTTGCCCTACGCGGACCACATCATGAACGCCGTGGTGCTCACCGCCGTGCTGAGCTGCCTGAACTCGGGGATGTACACCGCATCGCGGATGTTGTTCGTGCTCGCCGCACGTCGCGAAGCACCGCAGCAACTCGTCAGGGTCACACGCCGCGGCGTGCCCGCGGTGGCGATCATGGCATCGTCGATTGTCGGCTTCCTGTGCGTCATCGCCGCCGCGATCTCCCCCGACACCGTGTTCGAATTCCTACTCAACTCCAGCGGTGCGGTCATCCTCTTCGTGTACTGCCTGATCGGGATCTCGCAGGTCATCCTGCGTTATCGCGACGGTTCTGCGCACCTGAAGGTCAAGATGTGGCTGTTCCCAGTGTTGTCCATCGGCACTGTACTCGCCATCATGGCGATCCTCGCCCAGATGGGGATCCGCGCGGATTCCCGGTCCCAACTGGTGCTGAGCCTGCTGTCCTGGGCTGTCGTGATCGTGCTGTATTTCATCAACCGGTGGGCGATCAACCGCCGCCCGCACGTCGAGAGCGCCATCCCCGAGACACCGGCAACCCGAGTTCTTGTGCTGGCCAACGAAACTGCGGCATCCGACGAACTGATTGCCGAACTGCGCGACATCAAGGCAGCACGCACTGCCAAGTACCTCGTCGTCGTCCCCGACAGCCCTATCGAGACCGGCGCCGCGGCCACCCACGGTCCACTCGACGTGTGGGAGGCGACCCAGCAGGCCGCACAGGACAGGCTCGACCACACCGTCGGAGTGCTGCGCTCGGCCGATCTCGACGCCGACGGTATCCACGGCGACTTTCGCCCGCTGCGTGCCCTGGCCAACGCCGTGGACACCTTTCGCCCCGATCAGATCGTCATCGCGACGCTGCCGCCCGAGCAGTCGGTCTGGCACCGGTTCGACGTGGTCGATCGCGCGCGCAGCGACTATCCAGCCATCCCGGTCACACACGTCGTCGCGACGCCGGCCTCGTCCGAGGAATTCCAGCAGTGACGATCGTCGCCGGGTTCAGCGCCACCCACAACGGCAGTGCGCCACTGCATCTAGCGGCGCAGATCGCCCGCACCACCGGTGAACAAGTCATCGCCGCTGCCATACTCGCCGGGCCCTCAGTGATAGGCATCGACCAACTCGACCGCGAATACCACCATCAACTGTCCATCCAAGTGCTGCGATCGCTGAACCAAGCGATCGCACAGATGCGGACCGATGTCGACATCACACCAGTCGTTCACCGATCCACATCGATACCGCGCGGCCTGACGGAACTGACCGCACAGCACAACGCCGATCTCATCGTGGTCGGGTCATCGTCATCGGGACTGCTGGGCCGAATCGCACTGGGCAGCGTAACCGAACGCCTGGCACACACGGCCCGCGTACCGGTGGCGATCTCACCGCGCGGATACCCGCGCAGCCCACTTACCCTAGAACGGCTCACGGTCGGTTACGGCGGCATGTCCGGTACCACTCCGATCGTCGGCACCGCCGCCGAACTTGCGGTGCAATGGGATGTGCAGATGCGAATCGCATCCTTCGCCGTCCGTCCCCCACTCATGCTGAGCGGATCAATCGAACCCTCCGCCGAGGATCTCGTCACCGACCAATGGACCAGCAATGCCGTGCGCGCGCTGCGGCGACAACTCGATCGTGCCCGCGAAACAATTCCACTTCCCGATGTGGATCTCGTCATCGGCATGGGCATCGATTGGTCCACCGCTGTCAACGACATCGCCTGGGAATCCGGCGACCTCCTCGTCCTCGGCTCAGCGGCAGCAGGGCCGTTGGCTCAGGTGTTCCTCGGCTCGGCCGCGTCGAAGATCCTGCGACACGTCCCCGTTCCGGTCATGATCCTGCCGCAGATGCAGGGCTAGCGGCGGCCGGTAGCGACCGGACATCCTCAGGGGCATAGGAATTCGTTTCGATGCTGACTGACGAACTCGGCGAATGACATCGGCTCATGACCGATCAGCGCGGCCAGCCGGCGAGGGTCCGGGTGTACCGGCAGCGCCGCCGAAGGGTTGGACAGCATGGCTCCGATCGCCGATATGTGCTGGGCCATACCAGGATTGATCACAGATCCCGCAGTGCCCGCAAGTTCGGCTTCCCATTGCTGTTGAGGTATGTGGGTGTAATGGACGGGACTGCCGATCTCAGCGCTGATCGTCGCGGCGATGTCACTGTGGCTGAGCAGTTCGGCACCCGGTGGGTACGCGATGCGGCTATCGGCGAACCGATCCGGGTTCACCAACGCCGCGACCGCGAGGTCGGCCGCATCGCGTCCGCTGATCCACGGCACCCGGGCCGCCCCGAAGCTGTTGGCGAAGCAGCCACCCGCCCGGATGGACGAACCGTGCAGGAGCAGAATGTTCTCGTAGAACAGGGCCGCCACCCGCAGGACCGTCGGCTTGAGCCCGGCCCAGGCGAACACTTCTTCGGCCACGTAGTGAGCTCGTCCGAGCCCACTGGGATTCTCCGTGGCCGCTGCAGCCATCGACATCACCACCAGATTCGGTGACAGTGCGGCCTCGCGCAGAACCGACGCCAGGTTGGCGGCGGCGGACACGACTCCCGGCGCAACCGGATAGGCGAAGTAGGCCCCATCGATGCCGTCGACAGCCGCACGCAGCGTCCGCCGATCCAGCAGGTCGCCGATCACCACACTGGCACCGTGGTCGCGCAGTTCCTCGACCACAGGCCCGGCGGTGCGGACCATCACCCGCACCTGATGCCCCTGGCCCAGTAGCCGCTCGACCATCCGTGCACCGGTTCGGCCATGGCGGCCGGTGGCGCCGAGTACCAGCGTCTGTTGCATAGAGCACCTCGTTGTCGTCGTTGGCGGGGTGGGACAGACAGAAGCTATGAGGGTTACTACTATTATGCAAGTTACTTGCCGGGTAATGTTCGATCGCCCGTCGATAGGACGAGGAGAGAGGAGACCCTTTGCAGCACACCAGTTTCGAGTCGATGGGCTGCCCGATCGCCGGAGCGCTGGACATGGTCGGCGACTGGTGGACGCTGGTCATCATGCGCGACGTGCTGGACGGGTTCACCCGATTCGACGAGTTGCAGCGCAATCTGGGCATCGCACCGACCATGCTGACCCGCCGGCTCAAAGCCCTCGTCGGGGCCGGACTGCTGCAGCGACAGCAATACACGGCCACACCAAGACGCTTCGAGTACCTGCCCACGCCCCGCGGTAAGGATCTGGCGGTAGTGATTGTCGCCCTGTACGCGTGGGGCACAAAGCACTCAGCTGTGGGAAACAGCCAGGTTGTGCTGGTCGATCAGGACAGCGGCGAGGAGATCATTCCGGTCCTGACCGATCAAGCCAGCGGTCGACAGCTCTCAGCGATCAACACCGCATTCCTGCCAGGACCGGACGCCGATGCCTTCATGGAGGAAAGGCTCGACCCCACACTGCGCCAAGCACGTCGACAACGGGCGCAGCCAGACACCCAACCCTGAACCCGCTGCTCCACCGGTGCTCCTCCAAGATCAACCGCGTTCGGGTGACGGGTTTCCGGCTTCGGAAGGCTCGGCGGCCAGGACTTCCCGGAGGATGCTGCGGAGGGCCGCAGTCCCCGCGTCGTTGTCGACGCGCTCGTGCCAGAACAGTCGGACGTCATAGGGCGGCAGTGCAAGCGGTAGCTCGAAGAGAGAGATTGCTGAGTTGCGTGCGTGGTATCGGGCCAGGCGGCGGGGCGCAACAGCGATGCAATGACCGTTTTCGACGACAGGGAACAACGAGCTGTAGTGCGGCACGGTGAGGGAGATGCGTCGGGTGCGCCCGAGGCGGGCCAAAGCGTCGTCGACTTCCCGACCTCGACCCGGGCTGATTCGAACGTGGACGTGGGGAAGCTCGATGAAACGCTCGAGTGTCATGACGCTGCGGGCGTCAGGATGGTGGGCTGCGATGACACCGACAGTGTCGTCAGCGAATGCGGGTTCCGAGTGCCATGCCGACGGGACTGTTGTGGGGATGCCCAGGTACAAATCGATCTCTCCCGTGGCCAGTGCGTCGACAACGCTGATGCGATCCAGCGGTGTAACCCGGACGCTGGACCGGGGTGCTTTCTGCTGTAGTTGACGGTCAAGCCCGGGTAACACCAGTGGGCCATATAGGTCGGCAAAGGCTATGACCCACTCGCGGGTCGTCGTCGCTATATCGAAGTCGTCGAGGTCGTGCACTATGCCGTCAACGAGCCGCAGTGCGGTGTCGAGCCGAGGCTGAATGGCCAGCGCGGCAGGCGTGGGGCTGAGGCCTCGACCGCTGCGCACCACGAGCGGATCACCCAACAACACACGTAAGCGCGCCAACGCATTCGAGACCGCCGGCTGTGTCAGATGCAACCGTGCTGCGGCCTTCGTGGCGCTGCGTTCTTCAAGAACCGCCTGCAGCACGACGAGGAGATTGAGGTCGACACCGGAAAGATTCACCTCGTGAATTTGACACATGCGAGATCATGATTGGTGCTGATATGACCGGAAACCTACAGTCGAGTCCGACCGCATAGGAAGGACACGGCGATGCGCGTACTGATAACCGGAGCCGCTGGCGGTGTCGGATCCAGCATCATCAGCCAGCTGCGTGACACCGGGCTCGAGGTCCGCGCGACATGTCGCCGACCCGATCCACAACGGTGGCCGTGGCTGCAGACATTTCCGAGCGATCTCAATCAGCCACACACGATGCGACAGGCCCTCGAAGGTGTCGAGACCGTCTTCCTCTACAGCTTCGCCCAACGAGACAGCCTGCCACGACTGGTCGAAGAGATGAAGGCTGCCGGCGTCGAAAAGGTGATCGTGCTGTCCACGATCGACACCACTCGCCATGAACCGTTCGTCGAATACAACAAACAACGTCACCTCGAGGTCGAAAATGCGATCGCCCACAGCGGTTTCAACGCTGTATGCTTGCGGCCCGGCGCCTTCGCCCGCAATGCAATTCGCTTTTGGGCCAATCAAATTCGGGAACATCGCACTGTTGGCCTGCCCTTCCCAGAATCCCAGCAGGCCCCGATAGCCGACGAGGATATCGCTGCTGTCGCCGTACGTGCGATCACCACTTCACAACTGGACGGAGAGAAGATCGTCCTCACGGGACCGAGCTCCTTGACCATGCGAGACCAAGTCGGTCTCATCAGCCAGGCCATCGCCGAGCCCATCGGCATCACTGAGCTCTCGGAGATTGAAGCACGCGCACTGTACGGACAAGTGCTGCCACCGGAATATCTCGACCTCCTCATGGGCCAATGGGCCTTCGAAACGACCGAGAAGGCCGTCGTCGCGCCAGCAGTTCACGACATCACTGGCCATCGACCCATCAGCTACCTCGACTGGGCAATCGACCACCGCGACGCGTTCCTCTAACTGTCGCACCTCCCACGCACCGGGTATTGCCATGCGGATACGGGTTCAGTTAATGATCTCGCCACCTTCACTGGAAAGCAGTGCAGACAGTCGTTCCCGCCACGTCTGCAGTTGCTCGGGCGTGAGTCGCGTCCACTCGGTGATCTCCCCGACGATCCGCAGTGGAGCCGTACTCCGGTACGACCGAGTGGGGTTGCCGGGGAACTTCTTGTCGGTCACGTTCGGGTCGTTCTCGAACTCTCCGGTTGGCTCTACCTGGTACACCCTCGGGCGGGGGTGGCCCTCGGCGAGTTCTGCGGCGATTTCCGCCGCCAGGCCGGCCCCATCAACCAGCGCGGTGAAGTAGATGTGGTTCATCACGATCTCGGGACGGTAGTTCGACCGACGACCTGCGGTGAAGAACTCACCCACATTCAGTTCCGCGGTTGTGCCGTGGAAGAACGGACCTTCATCGAGCGAATTGGACACACAAAATCCTTTGGACAGACTGCTGAGACCCGCAAGCATGCAACACCACCCGGGCCTTGCCGCAAGCCCCCCATCACGCCTTATCCTGAAGGTAGAAAGGGCGGAGTTCGTGCATGGCTCCCGGACCGGACTCCGGGAGTCTTAGTACAGCGCAGACAGTGTCATCGCGACGCACACTGTGCCGATCAGTCCAACATAGGCACGGGCGTGGACGATGTCGGGGATCGTTATCCCATAGCGCCGCAACACAACCACCACCGGTGTAGCACCCAGCAGCAGCGCGGCGGCAGAGGTAACGTCCACCGATGCGATCAGCGGTACAACAGCGGGTGCTGTGATGGCGATCGTCATCGGATTTGCAAGAGCTGTAGCCGATTCCATGGAGTGGCCGGCTCGACGCAACAACGGGACCGTGAGCACGCTGCCACCCACTCCGAGGAACGCTGCCACCGCGCCGACCGGGAGCCCGAATCCGGCTCGAATGGACTGACGTTCGGCGGCCACACCGACTGGGCGTACGAAACCTGGCCGGGCGACGGCGTCGATCAGGCTTATACCGAGGTACGCCACGAATGACCACCGCCCCAGCTCGGCGGGGGCGACTCGCGCAGCCAGGCCGCCCACCACACCGCCCACGGCCAGCAGTGCCAGAAGAACACGTTTCCCGCGCAAGCTCGCGAGGATCTCACTGCGGGTCGACGCGGTGGCAATAGCCGAAGCAGCGAAGACTACGACGGCCGATGTGGCCACTGCGGTTCGCATCGCCTCAGAGCCGAGTCCCGCGTCGGCCCACACGATGACCGGAACAGTCACGAACCCGCCGCCAAACCCAAACAACACCGTAGTGACGCCCGAAAGCGCGCCAATTACGACCAGGATCTCGAAGGTCACGCCCTCATCGAACCGTCCTGGGATGTCTACCGACAATCGAAAGTCAGACGAATACCTTCGCGATTCGGACATATAGGGTGGACAGGTGCGCAATGTCGCCGCAGATGACTTCGACGAGGCACCGAGAGTCGTATTACCCGTAGGAACCGACTATCCCGACGGCTTCGTACTGGACTGGCATTCGCACCGGCGTGCACAGTTCCTCCACAGCGTGACCGGAGTGATGGTGGTCGAGACGCGCGATGGCACCTGGACAGTTCCCACCGACCTCGCTGTGCTGATCCCGGCGGGCGTTCAACACCTGATGCGGACCCGGCAGGTGAGCACTCGCAGCCTCTACATAGAACCCCACGCCGTCCCCTGGTGGCCTGACCACTGCATCGTGGTGAAAGTCACGCCACTTCTGCGTGAACTCCTGCTCGTTGCAGCGGATTTCGATGCCGACTACGATCCAGCTGGCCGCGAGGGCGCAGTTACTACGTTGCTGTTGCATGAGATCGCCGCATTGACTCCCGTTGCACTTCATGTCGCACTGCCCAGCGCCGCGGATCTAGGCGCCCTATGTCGCGACTACCTCACCGAACCGGACGTTCGAATCGACAACGCGCAGTGGGCCGCCCGGCTGAATCTCAGCGAGAGAGCGTTCAGCCGCCGGTTCCGCGCCGAAACCGGCGTGAGCCCTGCCGCGTGGCGTCGCCGCGCACGACTGCTCGCCGCAGTTCCACTATTACGCGACGCCACTGTTGCGGAGGTGGCGGGCCGCCTCGGGTACGCGACACCGGCGGCGTTTACCGCCGCCTTCTCTGCCGAGTTCGGAATCGCACCGTCGCGCATGACACGGACGCCGCGGGCGGGCTGACAACTGGCGCACAGCCGAGGTGGGTCCGTTGCTCGGTTCGCGGCGTGTTCGTCTTCAAGGGCAACAGCGCGTGAATGTTGTCACTCGTCGCGGGTGGTTGGCGGCGTCGCCGTGGAGCGGGCCAGGTTCGCCATGCCAGCAAGTCACGGAGGTGGCCGGCACGTGATACATCCGGACATCATGTCAGGGCGGGTCGGCCACACGGCGAGCTAATCAGATTGCGCCATAACAATATCTGGCCGCACATGTTATTCGGACCGTCGGCCGATGCGGGTCACATCTGCTTCGTGGATGTAGGCCGACTCGGCCCGCATGCGCCAGATCGACCACCAACGCATTCACCGGCGTCGGCACCCCGACGGCGGCCGGTAGCCACGACGGAACCGCTACACGCGGACCGTCGTCAGGGGCAGTCTGTACGGGTTCGGGTGTTCGGTTACGACATGTTCGTGGTCGAATGCGTCGTAGGAATCAGCAATGAGATCAGCATTGACATCGGGATGCATGTCGGCCACCAGCAATACCGCCAGTCGGGGCACCGTCCAAATATGCTCGTGCACGATGGTTTTCATCCTTGGGCGGTGGCATCGTTGAGCGCGTCCCGGAAACGCTCGCCTAGCTCAGCCGACGACCGCGGGTGGGGAGCACAATAAACGCCGCAGCAGCCAGTGCGTGTTCGACGAGCGGATGGTGATGTCATAGCCGTTGCTGCCCTTTCGATTCCAACATCCATCAAGTTGTCACACCAAACCTCCACCCCTGCGCGGAAGTCGCAGCAAGATGTCACCGAGGTCGCTGAGATCACATCGCCAGAAATTGGCAGCAACCTAGCGGATACCGGCAATTCTGCCTCTGGCTGGACCCAGGGGGTGACCGCAGACTCGTCGTATGACATTGCCGCACGCTTCACCCACTGAGAAGGACCAGCCCTCCACTGACACCGATCTGGTCACCTTGCCGAGCACACCACTAGCGCTAGCCGCGCTCGAATTGGTCCGAGGCGCTGAGTCGCCGGCGATCGCCAATCACAGCGTGCGGAGTTATTTGTTCGCTCGGCTGCTCGCCCCACACGTTGGGCTGACACCTGGCCGAGATTTTGACGACGAGCTGCTCTACCTCGCGTGTGTCCTGCATGACGTTGGACTGTCACCGCTCGCCAAGAGAAACACTCGCTTCGAGGTTGATGGTGCGGACCGCGCGGCCGAGTTTCTCAGCGGCCATGGCCTGGAGGCGCAGAAGGTCGATGCCGTCTGGGAAGCCATCGCCCTCCACAACACGGCGGTCATACCTGAGCGGATGGGCGCCCTGACTTCGCTGACATACCAAGGCGTCGCCATCGACTTCGGCGGTGTCCTTGGTCTGCCGGAGGTACACCTGAACGCGGTAACCGCACAAATCGGAGCCGTAATCCACTCTGCCTACCCTCGTTTCAATATGGCTACATCGGTCATCGATGCGGTCGCCGATCACGCTGCAAGCCATCCGAACAACGCCCCGCGCTATAGCCCCCCAGGCGAAGTTCTGCGCGAGCGACGCGAATTCGGTGCCACCTACAGTGAGCAACTCATCGCTGCGGGCGGTTCCCGGTGGGGCAACTGAGTGCCGAAGCACACCCATCGAACAGAGACTCCGTGACGGCGGGCTTGCCGAAGTGGATACGAAATGACAACGAAAGGATGTACCTGAATGTCTACCCCTGAGTTCTTCGACACCCCCGGATATGGGGATATTTTTCGCACACAGTACAGCTACGGTCAGGCCGTTCGGATCGGCGATCGCGTGGAAATCTCCGGCCAGGGCGGATGGAACGATGACCTGACCTTCCCGGTCGATTCCCTGGAAGCAGAGATCGAAAAGGCCTTTGACAACGTCGAAAAGACCCTATTAGCGGCGGGTGCCACGTGGCATGACGTCGTGAAGGTCAGTACGTATCACAAGCCCACCAGTGAAAGTTCTATCGGTGCCGATCACCTGACAGCAGTCGTTGATCAGTTCCGCAAGCGGGCGGGAGAACACCTGCCACTGTGGACTGCGCTGGGAGTGAAAGCGCTGGGTCTGCCCGAGATGCATATCGAGGTCGAGGCTGTCGCTCTGATCCGGGCTGGCGGCGAATAGCTCGCGTTACGACAGGGCTGTCTCGGTGCGAGGCGGCGTTGGGACAGCCCTGTCGCAATCGCCAAGGCATCGTAGCCCTGCTTCGAGCGGAACAGATGAATGATTCGGCGACTGCCCGCGCTTTGCTGTTCGAACGAGATTGCAGTACATGGCTCGCCGTGCGGTCGGCACCGTAACGCGGAGCATGTTCTGCCTCAGCAGGTCTCGTTCGCAACAAGCGACCGAAGGCCACACTGACGGGCTTGCGACCCCAAACTGCGCACGGTCCGTGCCGGTCGGCTGCGCAGTGCCTGCAATCGTCCGAAACGAGAGGACCGCAATCATGAAAATTCTCGTCACCGGGGGCTCCGGATTCGTAGGCGAACACCTCCTCCGGAGGTTGGCTGCGGACGGGCACACCGTACTCGCTCTTGCTCGGTCTTCCACGTCAGGCAAGAAGGTCCGTGCGCTGGGGGCAACGCCGCTACCCGGCGATCTCGATCGTCCCGACGAGTTCGCCCTACCCGCGCTCGATGCAGTTGTGCACGCCGCGGCATACTTCCGCTTCGCGGGGTCGCGCGCGGCGTACTTCCGCTCCAACGTCGCAGGCACTCGGGCGCTGCTCAACGCTGCGAAGCACGCCGGCGCCACCACATTCGTGTACATGAGTGCGGCTGGAGTCGTCATGGATGGCCGTGGCTCCCCCATGCACGCTGTCAACGAGTCGGCGAAGACCTATCCGAAAAGCTCCTCAGGCTATATCGCAACCAAGTCGATCAGTGAGGCTGAAGTGCTGGCGGCGAACACGATGAGGTTTCGCACCATCGCACTGCGCCCCTCGGCGATCTGGGGCCCAGGCGACTCGTTCAGCCGCGAGATTCCCGGCCGCATCGAAACCGGGAGGTTCGCATTCATCAACCGCGGCGACTATCCGTTCAGTACCTGTCACGTCGACAATGTTGCCGAGGCGGTGCAACTTGCACTCGGCGGCGGTCCGGGTGGACACGCCTACTTCGTGAACGACCGGGAACCCATCACCTTCCGCCAATTTATCGCGTCGCTGGCTGATGTCCAGGGCTTCTCCATCGACAAACTTCGATCAGTTCCCTACCCCGCGGCGGTTTCCCTGGGATGGTTCATGGAGACCATTGCTTCCCTCCGCTCGGATCAGACCGATCCACCTTTGACCCGAACGATGGTCCGCATGATCGGACGAGAATTCACTACCGACGATCGTGCCGCCCGTGCCGAGCTCGGCTACGTCGGACAAACCTCGCGCGCCGACGGGCTCAAGCAATTGAGAGCCGCACGCTGGCGCGGAAACAGTGCACCGCAATAGATGCGGTCTATTTGAAAGGAACATCATGATTCGCAGGTCTTCCCCGCAGGTGAACAACTTCATAACCCCTGACGTTTTCAAGGGCTTCGGCTTCAATCAGATCGTGAGTGCAGGCGACACCGTCCATCTCGCAGGCGTTGTCGCGAACGTCGGCAGCTTGGAGGATCTGCAGATCGTTCATCCCGATGACACTGCCAGGCAGTTGGAGTTCATCCTGCGAGTTATCGACGACCTCTTGAAAACTGAACACTTGGACCGCACGAATCTTGTGTCCTTGACGATCTACGCATCTGACCTGCCCGCATTGGCGGAAGCCATCCCCCGAGTTTACGTTCCGTGGGTCGGGGATCACGCGCCCAACATGTCCATTGTCCAGGTCGCCGGCTTCTTGTTGCCGGGTCAAGTCCTGGAGATCCCCGCCGTCGCATATCGCGACTGAGCCCTTCCAGCAGCCGAATTCGGCGATCCGACGGTGAGCCTACTACTGAAAACGACGACCGTAAGCGAAGGCCAATGATTGAAGACTTGCCACTGCAACAGATTCAGATAGATGAGCAGGTGATCGCGTACCGCGAATCTGGGCCTGTCGATGGACAGCCTGTCGTGTTGGTACACGGTTGGCCGCAGACATCATGGGCTTGGCGCCACCAACTCGCGGAGCTTGGAGCCCGTGGCTACCGAGTAATCGCACCGGACCTGCGTGGGACTGGTGGATCAACGGTTTTCAAACACCACGATGATTACGCGCTGCGGCATCAGGTCGATGACCTGATCGCGTTAGTGGACGCGCTCGAAATCGATCGAGCAACGTGGGTTGGCCACGATTGGGGTGCTCCCGCAGTGTGGAGCGCCGCCCGGCACCATCCCGAGAGGTTCGCGGCAGGTGGATCCCTGAGTACGCCATACGACACCCTAGAGAAGGGGTTCGAGCGGGTAGCTTCGTTCGTCCGTCGGGATGTCTACCCCGAAACTGAGTACCCCGCCGGGCAAATGGACTACTACCAGTTCTACGCAGAGGAGTTTGATTCTGCACTAGAGCAATTCGAGGCCGACATCGCAGCGTTCTTCGCGAACCTCCTCCGCGGCGATGAGCCGGGGCAACAGAACGTTGTGTGGCCGACGGCCACGGTACGCAGACGGGGTGGCTGGTTCGATGGTGGTCCGGCGCCGGCAAGGGAACACGATCCCACGGTGATCAGCACCGGCGACCTGAAACGGTTCGTCGACGATTATTCGCGGACTGGGTTTTTCGGTGTGAACTCGTTGTACATGAACGATGATGACAACCGAGCATTTGTCGAACAGGCCGGTCGAGATCGAGTGAGCTTCCCGGCTCTGCTGGTGGTCGGCCGACATGACTACGTCAACGACGCCGCCTACTCGGAACTTGCATCCCCGATGCGCGAGTTGTGCGACGATCTCGATATCCGTGGAGTGGACGCCGGACACTGGGTCCACCAGGAGCGCTCGGCGGAAATCACCGATGCGATCGACGACCTCGCTCGCAGGGGTGCCCCACGGTGATTGACTCCGAGACACTGAGCTACCCGACTACAGTGGTCGGACAGTGGCGTTTGTCGGTGTGCCCGCGTACGCAGACGGCTGAAGGCTCGGCGATATGGCTGCAGTCATGCGGAAGGTGGCAGCAATGACTGGCGCAACGGACCTTTCCCCCAACCAGAATGACGGCATGGACGATCGCGGTGAGGCCAAACAGCATCGGCAGAATCTGAAGATTGGATCCATCATCTTCGAGGACATGGATCAGATCGACTTCACTGGCCCCTACGAGGTTCTCGCCTCTTTGAGCAACGTCACGTACACCACATACGGCATGTCGCCACAGCCCGTCCGTGATTGTCGTGGACTGACACTTCTACCCGATGCGGTGCTCGAGGAAGCGCCGCAGCTGGATGTGCTGCACGTACCCGGTGGTCCCGGGCAGCAGGCCCATATGGAAGACCGGCGTCTTTTGGATTGGTTGCAAAGGCAGGCGTCTGGAGCTCGATGTGTCTTATCGGTGTGTACCGGCGCACTGCTGCTGGGAGCCGCAGGGTTGCTGCATGGACGGCGTGCAACCACACACTGGGGTTCGCTCGAAGTTCTTTCGGTCTTCGGCGCTACCGTCGTCCCTGAGCGCGTAGTCACCGACGGTAGCTTCGTGTTCGCAGCCGGAGTCACCGCTGGTATCGACGCGGCCCTGATGGTCGCGGCCGAACTGCGCGGACTCGACGAAGCGCAAGCGATCCAACTCTTCATGCAGTACGCACCCCAGCCGCCGTTCTCCAGCGGCACACCCGAAACGGCGCCGCCACACGTCTTGCAATCCGTCACCGCCCGAGGCAAACCACTTCTTGAGCGTCGAATTCAAACCGCCCGGCGTATCGTCACCAATAGCTGAGGCACGGCAATGCGTCGGACTCTTCCGAACGAGTGGCCCAGCATATGCGAGACCTGTTCTGCCTCACGGTGAACGTCATTGCTCACGTATCTACACGGGCAGAGTCTCGACTACTAACTTGCCTGGAGTTCCAGATTCAAACGATCGGATGAAAGCAAGCGGCAGCTCATGGAAACCGTGTACCACGGTGTCGAGTTCTTTGAGAGTTCCTTGTCGGAGTAACTGTGAGAGTTCCCGGTGGGCCTTGGCCGCGCGGTTGAAGTAGTCAAGGACGATGAATCCCTGTAGCTGGGTACGTTTGCTGAGCAGCAGTCCGAAGTTTCGTGGCCCTACGGGCCTTTGATCCATGTTGTATCCATCGATCAAGCCGCATAGGGCTATGCGGGCGTGGTTGTTGAGTCGATCGATGGTCGCTTCGAACATTGGGCCTCCGGAGTTCTCAAAGACGAGGTCGATCCCCTCGGGGGTCGCCTCGACCAGTTGTTCTGCCCAGTTCTTCGCCTTACGGTCGACGACGTCATCCGCGCCGAGATCTTCGACGAGCATGCGGCACTTTTCTGGACCGCCGGCGATGCCGACAACGCGGGCGCCGGCATGCTTGGCGAGCTGCACTGCGATGCTGCCGACAGCACCTGAGGCTCCGGACACCAGGACAGTCTGTCCGGCTTGAGGTTTAAGTATGTCGCGGATGCCTGCCCAGGCGGTGAGCCCTGTCATGCCGAGTATTCCGAGCCAGCGCTGCAGCGGTACATCCGAATTCTCAGGGATACGTTCCCACTCAGGTCCTGGAGCGGTGACCACGAAACGCTCTTGCCAGCCGACGAACCCACGCACTAGATCTCCTGGCGAGAATCCTTTGTGGCGTGTTGAGATCACACGGGCGATTCCCAGCGCTCGTACCGGAGCGCCGATCTGCACAGGCGGCAGGTAGCTTGGACGGTCGTCTAGCCAACCACGAATCGCTGGATCTATTGAGACGAAAAGGGTTTCGAACTCTACATCGCCGTCGTCGAGATCTGGAAGTACGGTCTCCACGAGGCGAAAATCATCCTCGGCGACTGGCCCTTTGGGGCGGCGGGCAAGCACATACTGCAGGGTCTTCGTCACGTGGATCTTCCTTCCGTTTCCGGCTCGCGCGGCCGTCATGCCACGGTAGAAACGGACGAAGCGGCGCGGCTTGGCTACATGCGCACGGAGTTCGATTCCAGCGCTGCATCAAACATCGAGGTGGATGACGTCCATCGCCGTGCGCGCGGTGAAAGTGGGCGTGCGCCTGAGCCCAAGACGTGCTCCCCATCACATTCATAGGTTCAATGTCGCGTGGCGTTCAACCGGACCGCCACATCATTTGCAGAAGGAACTTCGCCATGACTGGCCAGGCTTCGCTCAGTAACGTCCAAGTGGCCATCACGGTCGATGATTTCGTGTTGTGGGACGGTACGCCGCTTCCCGAAGGACATAGCTCGCTCGACGTGACCCGCGCGCTCGCGGAGGCGCTGACCGGTGCCGGGCAGCACGGTATCTACGGGTTCGCACACACCTACAGCATCGCTAAGGACCCGGCCAGCTTGGCGTGCTGGAACGCGTGGCTGGAAGCCGGCCATCACCTGGGCAACCACACCCATCAACACGCTCCACTGCGTTGGATGAGCGCTGACGACTTCTGCCGTGACGTTGACCAGGCCGAGAAGCTTATCGGCCCGCTTGTCGATCAAGCCCCCGAGCGCTACTTCCGCTACCCGATGGATATGTGTTCCGGATCGGAGAGTAAACGTGGACAAGTCGAGGACTTCTTGCGCGACAACGGATATCGAAACGCACCCATCACCTGCTGGTTCGGTGACTTCGTCTACATCGTGCCGTATCAGCGGTCCCTCATCACCGGAGATGTTGACGCGCAAGCCCGGTTAGAAGACCTCCACGTCCAGGGCGCTATCGAAGGACTGGAGACGCATGCCGCATCTGCCCGCGCCATGTTCGGCACCGACGTACCGCACATCTGGATGGTGCATGGCACGCCCCTGGCCGCACGCACTATCGGACGCATCATCGAGGCGTACAAGCAGCGAGGTGTGCAATTCGTCAGCCTTGAGAAGGCTATGCAGCACCCGGTGAACTTCAGCATGCCGCCCGTGCAGGACTCCTTCAGCAACCACCTTCAGCGTTACGCGATGGCGGCCGGCATCGCGAAACCCGACCTTTCTGACGAGCTTTTCGGCGAAATCCTGGTCAAGTGCCCGATCAACGGTATGGACACCCTTCAGTTCTACGACGAGAAGGTCCTCAAGCCGATCGCTGATCAGGTGGGCTCGCCCTATCTATGGGACTGGTCATAACCAAGGGGCAGTGTCGAGGCCATCACATCATAAGAAAGAGAAAGTAACTCGTGCTCAATCTCTCTGTCATGCTGACTGATACCGCCCGGGAACGACCCACTACGGCAGCAGTGCTCGAAGGGGACCGCCGGATGACCTACCGTGAGGTCAACGCTGCGGCCAATCAGATCGCAGCGCTGTTGATTCGCCGTGGCGTCAACGCCGGTGATCGAGTCGCGATGAGTGTCCCGAATGTTCTCGAGTTCCCCGTCATCTATTACGGGATCCTGAAGGCGGGCGCGGTCGTCGTACCGATGAACACCATGCTGAAGCGCGCCGAAGTCGCCTACCATCTTCGCGATTCGGGCGCGCGTGCTTACTTTTTTGCTGATGCCTACCTGCCCGACGATGCGTGGCGCGGCTTCGACGACGTCGCCACATGCGAATTCTCCATTGCCATCAACGACCTGGCCGAACTCCTCGGCGAGCACTCTGGCGAGGATGTGTTGGTCCCGACCGACGCGACTGACACTGCCGTCATCCTGTACACCAGCGGCACCACAGGTAAGCCCAAGGGCGCCGAGCTCACACACGCTAACCTTGTCCTGAACGCTCTGACGTGTCACCGTCTTTTCGACATACACGGTGAGTCGCAGTTGGTGACACTGCCGCTGTTTCACTCGTTCG
Source organism: Mycobacterium dioxanotrophicus (assembly GCF_002157835.1). Lineage (NCBI taxonomy): Bacteria > Bacillati > Actinomycetota > Actinomycetes > Mycobacteriales > Mycobacteriaceae > Mycobacterium > Mycobacterium dioxanotrophicus. Next base: position 7,064,694 of record NZ_CP020809.1, read on the forward strand.
CCCAAACTGTCCAGCTAAACGCCGGTTTCAGCCAGGGTGGAACGCTCGTGCTGTTGACCCGATTCGATGCCGGTACCGCATTGAACCTGATCCGCGATCATCAGATCACGGTGTTCGCCGGCGTACCCACCATGTACTGGGCGCTGCTGGGCGCAGCTGCGAACCGCGATGACATCACCGCACTGGGCAGGCAGCTCAAAGTGGCCATGTCCGGTGGCGCCGCGCTGCCCGTCGAGCTTCTCAAGCGATTCGAGACCGTCTTCGGGGTGGGCATCCGCGAAGGATACGGCTTGTCCGAAACAAGCCCGGTGGTGGCTTTCAATCGACTCGACCGACCCAGCCGCCCCGGTTCCATCGGGATGCCGGTGTGGGGAGTCGAACTCGCGCTGCTCGGTGCCGACGGCCAGCACTGCGGTCCTGGCGATCGCGGTGAACTCGTCGTCCGCGGGCACAACGTCATGAAAGGATACATAGGTCGCCCTGACGCGACCGATGAGGCCATCGATTCTGCCGGCTGGTTTCACACTGGTGATATCGCCACTCGCGACGAAGACAACTTTTTCTACATCGTCGATCGCGCCAAAGATCTCATCGTGCGCGGCGGGTTCAATGTCTACCCCCGCGAGGTCGAGGAGACCCTGATGACTCATTCCGACATCACTCTCGCCGCGGTGGTGGGGATTGCCGATGAACGCGTCGGCGAAGAGATCAAAGCCTTCGTGATCACGCGGCCGGGCACGACGCTTGCCGAATCTGAAGTTATCGCATGGTGCCGTGACCGCCTGGCCGTATACAAATGCCCACGCACAGTTCAGTTTTGCCACGAGCTTCCACTCAACGCCACGGGCAAGGTCCTCAAACATCAGCTCAAAAACGCGAACAGCGCGGCCATCGCATAGTCGGGGGGCGGATTAACAACACTGCGCCACAGCGCTTTTACTAAATGTCACCAGGGCTCGGAGGGCTGACAGACCCGCCTGTCCGGGGTTTCACGATCGGCGCCCGAACCACAGCACCACGGCGATGAGCGCCGTTCACTCGTTCCGGCCCGCCATCGCAGCAGACGCCTCAACCGCAGACCGAGCGATCCGACTGCAGGCTGTGCCTCTTCCCGAATTTCCCGACCCCAGACCTCAATCCCCGGAGCAGCCAACATGACTCATCTCACGCCCGAACGCACTGCCACACCACGATCCTGGTCCCAAACCGCTGTGGTGCCAGGTTCGGTGCGTACTCACGTGACGCGTTGGTTGGTACGCATGCTCGGGTTGGCCGTCGCGGTTATCGTACTCGCGGTCTGCGGATCGGCAATGCTGCCGGTCGTGCGTGCAGACGAAACTGCGTATCTCCCGTTCTACACGCCACCTAGTCCGCTCCCGCCCGGCCGGCCGGGCGACCTCATCCGCACCGAACCGTCGCGGCTGGTACTCGAACCGTCCGGGCAACTCGGAGCGTTTGTCGGCACAGGAACGCGGATCATGTACCGCAGCACCGATGCCCAAGGACAGCCAGTGGCGGTGACTGGCACCTACATAGAACCCGACGTACCTTGGCCGGGCATCGGCCCCCGTCCCCTTCTCGCGTATGCGGTCATGGGCTTTGGCATGGGCGAACAGTGTGCACCGTCGCGCATGTTCAATCAGGGCATCCACGCCTCCTTGCAGACCGGTTTTGATGTCATGTTCAACCTGGAGGAGGGGTGGGTCGCGACCCTGCTCGCGCGTGGCTTCGCCATCGTCATCACTGACGGCGTCGGGATGGGTATCCATGACTCTAGGTCTCCGCAATTCCTCAACCGCAACGCTGGCGGAGCTGCACTCATAGACGCTGCCCGCGCTGCAATGAAGTTGCCCGGCACGTCCCTGGACCCGCACGGCCCTGTCGCTTTTTGGGGGTGGCTCGCGGGCGCGCACGCGGCGCTGTCAGCGGCCGAATTGGCCGCGAGCTACGGTACCGAGCTGCACGTTGTTGGCACGTACGCTGCTGCGGCACCAACGGATATCGCGGCAGTCCTGCCCGCCATGGACGGCAACTTCTTGGCCGGTGTTCTCGGCTATGTCCTGCGAGGGATCATGGCGTCCTATCCTGCGACCGAGCAGCCCATCTGGGATGCCCTCACCCCGCGCGGAGTGGAAATGCTGGCCAATACCGGCAGTCAATGCCTGCTGCAGACCGGTGTCGACTACATGTTTCGTCATATCCAGTTTTGGTTCAAACAGGACATCTTCGCCACCGCCGCCGCGGAACCCTTCAAGTCCCTGCTGTGGGCCCAGCGGATCGGCAACGTCAAACCCACCGGCCCTGTCTATCTGACTCACAATCGGTGGGATCCCTTTGATCCGTACTCCGCCGTAGAACAAACCGCGGCCGACTGGTGCGCGATGGGCGCCGACGTAACGCTGTGGACCAATGAACAGCCACCGCTGTTCAACAAGTTGGACATCAATTCCATGCTGCCCGTCTTTGTCGATGGAGAGCGAAGTATGAGCTGGATCGCCGACCGGTTCAATGGGATACCCAGTGCGCCCAACTGCGGTCAGATTCCGGCCCCGGCCTGACATGTGACGTTTGCCGCGGTCCGGTTGCGAAGTCGCCTCAAACCGTGATGGCCGCACCGCAATCGGGCGAATACAGTTCGCTACGAAGTTGGCCATGCGCACAGCAAAAGGTACGCTGCGCATATAGCCAAGACGTGTTCTAGGTCACATTTCAACAGTGAGTGCGCTGCCACCAAACCTGCCCAGCGCAACCAGCTTGGCGACAAGCAGAGGCGCCCACCACGAGAAAGCGACGTTCCGACATGAGCTACATCGTGCAGACCCTTAGTACCCAGGATCTGGGCGCCAAGGATCGCAGCGACTGGTGGCGAGACCGTGTGTCAGAGATTCACTGTCCGATGTCCTTCGCGCTGGCCGATGACTACTCCGGGCGGATCGAATATCAGCAGTCGGGTCGCTATCGACTGGTCCGTTGGTGGGGTGACGCTGAAGCACTGACTCGAGATTCCACCCAGATCCGGCGATCTCCGCACGGTTCTTACGAGTTGCTCATCCCAGTCCATGGTCATCTGCAGCTTGCACAAGGGGACAGCGACATCGTCGCGGTGCCACACACGATGACGCTCACCTCGCTGGATGCTGCGATGGATATGCGACATGGCGACAACGTCTCGGCGGTAGCCCTTGTCATTCCACGAGATCACCTCGACTCTCGACTGGCGCGGCCGACCAATGATCGTCCGATATCCCTTGATGCGCGGCGCGGGCTCGGCCGGATCGTCGTCGATCAGCTACGCACGATCCGTGGCGAGCGCGATCAACTGGACGGCTTCCAGTTCGACGCAGTGATGGACCGGATCGTCGACCTCATCGCCATCGCCTACAACGATCTCAGCGCACCGCTGGACAATGTTCCCGCCGACGCACTAGTCGATTCCATCCGCCGCTATGTGCGCAGCAACGCACACGATCCGGCGCTGACCGGCGCAGGCATCGCCGCAGGCTTGGGCTGGTCACTGCGCCATATTCAGAACCAACTGCAACGCGTGGGCACCACACCCTCGGACCTGATCCGCGAGGAGCGGCTCGCACTGGCGCGACTTCGCCTTCAGGATCCCGGTTGGCGGGCGCAGAGCATCACCCAGATCGCTTTCTCATCAGGATTCGGCGACCTGAGCACCTTCAGCAACGCCTACCACCGCAGCTTCGGCGAACGACCATCAGACACCCGCACATCTCACTGAAAATCTGCTGCCAACATCCGTTAAATACGTCGCGCACAACAACATACGTGCGCAAGGCTCCAAGCTAGTACGCCGCACCATCTCTTAGCGTCGAAGCATGGAACATGCAACTCATCCTCTCGCCGATAACGACACCCTGTTCTCTGTCAGCGGCCGCATAGCCGTGGTGACCGGAGGATCCCGCGGAATCGGCGCCATGATCGCCCGCGGGCTGGTCACCGATGGTGCCGATGTGATCATCACCAGCCGCAAAGTCGAACAGTGCCGCGCCACTGCCCACCAGATCAATAGCGAGGCAGAGACTCTCGGAGGTTCAGGCCGCTGTAGCTACATCAGCGCCGATCTCTCGACGCCGGCCGGCATCGAACATCTGGTCAACTCGGTCAACGATCGCCACGAGCACATCGACATCCTGATCAACAACGCCGGCACCACGTGGGGAGCACCCCTGGAGGATTACCCAATCGCCGGCTGGAGCAAGGTCCTGAACACCAACCTTGTCTCCCCCTTCAGCATCATCGTCGGACTGCTCCCGTTGCTGCGCAAAGGCGCCAACGCGCAGCGTCCCGCCAGCATCATCAACATCGGCAGCGTCGACGGGCTGGTCGCACCGCGGTGGGAGAACTACTCCTACAGCGCCAGCAAGGCGGGCCTGCATATGCTCACCCGCCATCTAGCCGGCCGCCTGGCACCAGACAGCATCACGGTCAACGCCATCGCCCCCGGGCCGTTCCTCACCGACATGCTCAGCCACGTCGCGGCCGACCCCGCGCAGGAAGGCGAGCTGCTCAACACCGTCCCCCTCGGCCGCTACGGCCAAGCCGACGACATCGTCGGCGCCGTCAGATTCCTCTCCTCAACAGCCGGGGCGTTCGTCACCGCAGCCGTGCTTCCGGTCGACGGCGGATTCAGCGGCGCCACGAACTGAACCCTCATCCCGACAGCACACATCACCAACACCACAGGAGTACCCGCATGCCCGAAGCCGTCATCGTCTCCACTGCGCGAACCCCGATCGGCCGCGCCGTCAAGGGATCCCTCAAAGACCTTCGCGCCGACGACCTCGCCGCACACGCCGTGCTCGCCGCACTGGCCAAAGTCCCCGAACTCGATCCCACCCAGATCGACGACCTCATGCTCGGTGTCGGCCAACCGGCAGGCGAATCCGGAAACAACCTGGGCCGAGCCGTAGCCGTCTTGGCCGGCCTCGATCAACTCCCCGGTGTCACGGTCAATCGCTACTGTTCAAGCAGTTTGCAGACAACTCGTATGGCACTGCACGCCATACGCTCTGGCGAAGGGGACGTATTCATCTCTGCCGGTGTAGAGACTGTCAGTCGATACTTCAACGGCGCCTCGGACAACCCCGAAGGACGGAACCCCCTCTTTGCCGATGCTCAGTCCCGCACCGCCGCCCGAGCAAAGGACAACCTCAGCTGGGCTGATCCCCGAGCCGGGGATCAGCTACCAGATCTCTACATCGCGATGGGGCAGACCGCGGAGAACGTGGCCAACTTAAAGGGAGTCAGCCGCGCCGATCAGGACGCCTTCGCGGTGCGCAGCCAGAACCGCGCCGAAGCGGCCATCCAGTACGGCTTTTGGGGTCGCGACATCACCCCTGTACGTCTACCCGACGGCAGCTATGTAAGCACCGACGATTGCCCACGCACCGATGTCACTCTCGAAGCCGTAGCCGCACTGCCGCCGGTGTTCAGGACAGACGGAACTGTAACCGCGGGCAACAGCTGCCCACTCAACGACGGTGCAGCCGCACTCGTGGTGATGTCAGATTCCAAGGCAACCGAACTCGGTATCACTCCACTTGCACGCATAGTCAGCACAGGCGTCACCGGATTGTCACCAGAAATCATGGGACTCGGGCCTGTTGAAGCGAGCAGACAGGCATTGCGGCGGGCCAACCTCGACATCCACGATATCGACCTCGTCGAGATCAACGAGGCTTTCGCTGCCCAAGTCATCCCTTCCATGCGAGAACTAGGTGTGGACGAAGACAAAGTCAACATCAACGGTGGCGCCATCGCACTCGGCCATCCTTTCGGTATGACGGGCGCCCGGATCACCAGCACGCTGATCAACTCGATGATGTTCCATGACAAGCAATTCGGTCTAGAAACCATGTGCGTCGGGGGCGGCCAAGGCATGGCTATGATTCTCGAACGCCTGTCATAACATGACCCAGAGGTTGGTGACGTCACTCAACTCGGGCATCCAGTGACGTCATTGACCGGAATGCGACTCTCGCACGCACCGCGACCAAACACGATTCGCCCTGCGACCCCACCTAACTCATCAGACGGGTGATGGCGGCCCAGTATGCCTGACGCTCCTCGGCATGCATCGTCGGGCCGAATGCGACGACTACAGTCATTACCTGGCGCATGCCGTGATCTGCTGCATATAGCTGAGCCGCACCACTTGTGCGAAACGAGAGAACTTGCATACGCTCGGTGGTGATCGACTGCGCGCATCCGATCCTCGGACAGTCCGCGGCGCTGCTGTCCACGGGCTGGCCCGGCTGTAACCCGCTGCGCTTCAGTTCCTCAACAACATCACGTGCTATGTGAGAGCTACTATCCGAAGCAGGCCATCGGGTTTCAGTGCGGGGAGCTATATGTGCCGCACAGGCGGAGCCGAGTAGCGCGCATACGGCTCCCAAGCCGACCCGAAGAGCAATGCTCGATGCTCGGGACCGGACCAGACCGATCAAAGGAACTTGGTGAGGATGCGGTTGCCTCATAACGATCCATCCATGCCGGTGCACCCGCTCCCATCAGAGAGATCGCCAAAAGGTCTGCCGGCGTTCCTTGTTCGATTGGTGGTCGAGGCCGCTGGGCCCAAGTGTCGCCACGCAACGGGATGCGGCGTGAGTGAGCGTGTCGATCGACTCTGGTTCACGGGTCAGCGTTGCTTTAGGTAGGATTCGACGAGTTTGACGAGCGCGCCGAGCCGATAGCGGCGAGGCACGACGACAGGAATACTCCAGGGCGAGAATGCGTCTGCAGCCACCGGTCCCACGCACGCGACCACAATGTCGCCGCGTAGCGCATCAACGAAGGCGGATTCGCGACCGGTGAGTGCGGCGGCGCGCATGATCGAGGCGACGGCAGGCGCCGAGGTGAAGGTGAGTGCGTCGAGAGCATGACCGACGACCAGATCGAGAAGTTCATCAAGCCGCGCCGGCGACTCAGGTCCTTCGACACGGTAGATCGAGGCGATAATCACCTCAGCCCCCCGCTCGCGCAGGACCTGAGCTGCGCGATCCTGCGAGAGGCCATGCTCCTGCATGATGATTCGCTTACCAGAGAGGTCTCTGCGGCATAGGTGGGCCAGGACATCTGCGAAGCACTCACTCCGCGGCGACCAGTCAACGCGTACACCCCGCCCGACCAGTGCACCGGCTGACTTCGGTCCCCGAGCCAACACCTCGGCGCCGGCGGCGACTCGGACCAGATCGTGACCCAATCCCCATGAGTCGGCGGATTCGAACCAGGAATTTATGCCGGTACCGGTTGTCGCCAGAAACAGATCCGCAGGCCGGCCCACGACGGCCTGCGTAGTGCGGCGAAGCTCCCGCTCGTCGATCATCGACGGGACAAGTGACAGCGCGGGCGCCCACATGATATCGGCGCCGCGTCGCTGGAACATCTCGATCTGCTCTCGGGCTTTCCGAGCCGCTGTCACTCCGATCAGGCGACCTTCAAGAGACCACCCAGCGGTTGACGAATCATTTTGTCGCAGCGGTGATGCCGTCACTTCCCTGCTGCCCAACGTGCGGCAGGAACTCTCACCGTTAAGCGTCATGTGTTGATGCTGACATCGCTACCAGCTATTTGCCTTTGACGAGGTTCGATCTCGTCATGGCGACAGCGAGGTGAAAGGCGCTGCCCGCGTGGATATTTACGAACGAGCGCTCCAGCGACTGGTCGATGGCGATCAAGAGCGTTGTCCCTTCCTGGGCTTGCGAAGAAACCGGCCACTTCATCATCGTCGGCGCGTTCGGACGTCGCCAGCGGCGATCGTGCCAGGCTGCGTTAGGTTGCTGCCATAGTGTTACAACTGCGTGCCAACGCTTTTCGTATCGGCAAGCAGAGACAGTCGCAATGCCCGGGAGCCGAACCTTCAGTAGAATTGAGCTTCGTCGGTGAACAGCATCAGGCCCAGTTCGGTCCATCACCGAAGATCGGTCGCACTCACTGCTCAGTGACCGCCACTAACAACCGATGACACAAGGAGATTGATGTCTGTAGTGAAGATCAATGCCCTGCATGTTCCGGCAGGCCAGGGCGCTGAATTGGAAGGACGCTTTGCTGCACGGGCGCGCATTATCGACGGCGAACCCGGGTTCGAGGGTTTTACCTTGTTGCGCCCAGTCAAAGGCGAAGATCGGTACTTCGTGATGACGACCTGGGAGAGCCAGGAGTCCTTTGATGCCTGGCGGGCGAAGGCGGTTGACCACGGGCCGGTCGCCGACGGACGCAAACCGGTGGCCACCGGGGCCGACCTGCTCGAGTTCGAAGTCGTCGACCTGTCCTGAAGGCATCAGGACGAAGATCCTCTACGGACTCAGCGTATCGGTGGAAGTTCTTAGGCACTATCGGCTGGCTCCCGCGTTCTTGGTTACAATTCGAGGCGATCGGTTGCGGATCGGCTACTGCATCACGATTTCGGCACCTCCTCGTCCCGCCAGGTATCGGCAAACAGCGCAGGGTTGACGGGACGCGTGATATACAGCGTCGTCAACCTGTCCAAGTCATGGCGAACGAGTTCGGCGCCATGGGCATTCGCAGCAACATCGTCTCTCCGGGGGCCGACCCGCACCGCCCATTGGGACAGGGGCGGCGGGTTCGCTGTCAGTCTGGCTGCCGAGTACGGCCTCGACCGCGAAGCCGCCATCAAACATTTCGCTACCGAGGTGCGCAAGCTCCCGGTCGGGCAGATCGGGGCCCAGAAGATGTCGGCGGCGCAATCGTGTTCCCGGTATCCGATCTCACCAAGCTGATCACCGGCTCACGTTGTCTGACAATGACTCTCATACCCTCGCCGTCGGCGCTCTCGGAGTAATCGGGCGCAACGCCGTCGACCACCTCAACGACCTGGACCGACCCGTGCTCGCCTGAGCCAACGCACCACTGCGCCATGTCACCCTTCGCCCGGCGACCACACCGCCGGGCGACGGCCTGAACCCTCCCTGCGGCACGGGCGATCGGCAGCAATCGCGTGGCCGAGATCCGACCCTGTGATTTCTCGACCCGTTCGGCGACCAGATGAGCCACCGCGTCGTAATTGTGGGCCCGTTCGGTTCGCGGCGCCGGTGGCACGCCGGCCTGGTCGGCTTCGAACTTGTCGATGATCTTCTTGACGGTGCGGTGGGTGGTGCCGCACGCCTCGGCGGCGGCCCTGTACGACCCGAGCTGTTGGTAGGCAGAAATGATGTCCATACGGTCCTTCGCAGACTTCAATGGAACTCCCCGATGGTGGCGGCGATTGGTTGGCGCCTTCACCGTCACCATCGGGGCCCGCAGTTCCTGATCGACACGACGAACACGGGGTGGATACTTTTACCTGGCCAAAACCGGATACCTCTACTTGGCCACCAGTGGGTACTTTTTCATGGCCACGGACACCATCGGGCGACTTCCTCTTTGCCACATCATCCAGTGTCGTCATGACGGCACCATCCCCGTCGAGCATCGCTCAGCGCGTCAGGGCAGAAACACCGTTTAATCCACAGTCCCGGTGGGTCAAGTTCACGAGACCTGCAGAGGGTCAAGTTTTCAGAAACCATTGACAAGTGGTTTCAAGTAATTCGTGTGCAGCGACAGTTCGTGCGATGACGAGCCACTGCACGAAGTCGTCTGGTCGGTGAACCGGCACATGAAGGCCGGCACGGACATCCGAGCGGGCTGGGCCATCTCTGCGACGGCGTTTGGTTCAACCGGAGACGTGCTTGGTGGGTATGTCGGGCTCATGCGCCCGGTGCCCTAACTTACGGATCACCGGTGGGAACGTCAACCCAGATGCGAGCCCGTAGGTCACGCGTGCGTCCGCGCGCAAGAGGCGTGTTGCTCAGGATCCGTCCGGATATGCTGCGGTAGCGCGAATTTCGACAAGCAGTCCGGGGCTGGCGAGCCCGCTGACGCCGATCAGTGACCAAGTCGGGTAAGGCGGCTGGATCAGGCGGGACTTCGCCTTGGTAAAGCCGGACAAGTGCTGGTGGATGTCGACGTGGTAGCTGGTGACATCGACGAGCGCAGACAGATCGAGTCCTTCCAGACGGAGAATCTCACGCAGCTTCCGAATAGCGATCTCGGTCTGTTCCTCAATGCCCTCAGGGATGGTGCTGTCGGGGCGCCGACCGATTGTGCCGGCGATGAATAGGTGTCCGTGTGAGCGCACTGCAGCGGAATAGCCGAAACTCTCGAAGGCGCTCAGGGTCTTGCCGAAGATCTCAGAGTCTTCGGGGACCTCAACAGTGTTGATGGCGCTAAAGAAGACTGCCCAGAGATGCTAAGCGAAATTGCCCAGTTGGCTTGAGTGGCTAAGGTTAGCAGGTTCGTCGTTGCAGGGGAACGATTGTGCCGTCGCCGGGGGTGCTGGGGCGGGCAGCTTCTGGAGTGGTCAGCAAAGCGACGATGGTGATGGGTTCGCCGCAATGCGGGCAGGAACGGGTGGCGGCCGGCTGTGGGGCGGGTGGCCGGGCCTCGGTGACGGTGGCGGCGGTGTCGCTGTGTTTGCGTTGCTCCCAGGCGTGTTTGCGGCAGCGGTCTGAGCAGTAGATCTTGGTCGGTGTGGTGGCGGTGAATTCGGTCCAGCAGGCTTGGCAGGAACGGGTCTCAGCTGACATGGGCGGCGACCGCCTTACGCATCGTTTCGGCGGTGGCTTGGTGGTTGCGCAGCCGGTAGCTGGGTCCGTCGATACCGACCACGGTGGCGCGGTGCAGTAGCCTGTCCAACATGGCGGCTGCGACGGTGGCGTCTCCGAAAGCGGTTGCCCAGTCAGCGATCCCAACATTGGTTGTCAGAATCGTACTCGACTTCAGATACCGTTGGTTGATCACCTGGAACAACGCGGATGCCCCATCGCCGGGCAGCGGAAGGTAGCCAAGTTCGTCAATCACCAACAGTTTCGGTCCGGCGAAGAACCGCATGCAGGTGTGCCAGCGGCCTTCCAGGGCGGCTTTGTGGCAGCGGGCCGCCAGGTCGGCGGCGGTGGTGAAATACACCCGGTGGCCGGCCTCGACCGCGCCGCGGGCCAACGCGACGGCCAGCATGGTCTTGCCGACCCCGGGTGGGCCGACGAACAGCACGTTGGCCGCGTCGTCGAGGAAGCGCAGACTGGCCAGGTCGTTGATCAGTTTGGCGTCGACCCCGGGCTGGGCGGCGAAATCGAAATCGGCCATGGTCCAGGGTTCGGGCAGACAGGCGAACCGCAACCGTGAGGTCAGCCGGCGGGCTTCGGTGGCGTTGACCTCGATCTCCAACAGCCGCTCCAAAGCGGCGGTCAGGGACAGGTTTTCGGCGCGGGCGGCATCGAGGATGCGGGGTAGCGCTTCGGCTGCGTCGCCGAGTTTCAGATAGGACAGATGTGCCCGGAGTTGTTGGTATCGGCGGGCTTCGCTCATCTGTGGGACGGTTTTGCTCAAGGGGTTACTCCTGGTTCTGTTCGGTTGGATGGTGTTGGGGAACAACGGATAGCCGTGCTGCGGTCGCCGCATAGACGGCCAGATCGATCACTACCTTCTGGGCGGGATCGTTCGCCGGGGCACCACGCAGCCGCGCGGCCTCGGCAACGGCGGCCACCGAGGGCGGTCGCCGGGTCTTATGAGTGCAAGGCCTGGCCGTCGAGAACCCCGATAGCACTGCCTGTTCGAGCGCGACGACGTGACCGGCATCGCGCACCACCGCGCCGCTGCCGTCGACCGCGCGGCGGTGCGCGGCAACAACGGCTCCCGATGCCGTGGTCAATTGCACGGTGTCAGAGCCCAGGCGGTGGGTGACGGTCACCGTGGCCCGGCCAGCCCCGGCGGCACCGAGTACTGATTGCCCCGCCAGGACACCAACGCTTGTGGAGTGACGATGCGGTGTTCGGTCAACTCGGCCGGATACGAACCCGTCGGCAGTGACCGTAGTGGTTCGGCATCGGCCAGGGCGCCGACGGTGGTGGCCTGCCCGTCGCGGCGCCGGCGGCGCCCGTCGAGCTTCACGCACAGCCGGTCCAGCGACGCCTGGGCTTGCTCGATCGTGGTGTCGTCGGTGACGGTGCGCCACCAGCGTTGGGCGGCAGCGTGATTGGACTTCTCCACCACACCCTTGCGGTTGCCCCGTCGTGGCGGGCACACATCGACGGCGACAGCGTAGTGTTTGGCCACCCCGGCGAACGCCGCGGTGATCCGGCCCGATTCGGGATGACATACCGTGGCCATCCGGTCGAACCGCCACCGCTGGGTGACCCCACCCAACCGGATGCTGACCGCCTCGATCGCTTCCACGACGTGCGCGAAGTCCTCGGCCGGGGCCAGCGCCCCGCGCCAGCGGCTCGAATGGGCCAACGCCCCGACCAGCAGGTGGGCATGCCGGTCAGCCGCCCACGATGCTGGTGGATCGGGCAGCTCGACCCAGTCCCACTGAGTCTCGACCCGGGCGGATGATCGATGACCGCGACGTCGCGGCCCTTGACCGACTGACACGGCTCGCAATGCGGTCGCAGCCCCAGGTTTCGGATTGCCAGGGTCAGCGACGGATACGAGCCGGTAAAACCTAGCTCGACGAGTTCGTCGAACAGGGTTGAGGCCCACAGGTGCGGATCGTCAGCCAGGCGGATCCGGCAGTACTCGACGAACGGATCGATCACCAGCGGTTCAGAGCGTTGGCGTTGCCCGGGTACTCGTTCCCCAGCCAGATAGGCCCGAACGGTTCGGCGATTGATCCCGAGATGGCGAGCGATCGCCGATATCGACCAACCCTGCTCCCGAAGCGCATGCGCTTCCACATCACCCTCCAGCGACAGCAAACGACGGCCCTCCCATTCATCAGCGGAAACACAACTCCGCTGACGATGAGCAGAACCCCGACAAGCAGTCCGACGACACGCCGAACCACCGCTGCCAACTGGGCACTTTCAATTAGCGAGACTGAGCACTTTCACTTAGCGCCATCAGTGTGGATGGTCATTGCGTTTTCCTTTTGTTGTGACTGATGCGGGCAGGTTGGTCCAGTGAGACGAACGCCCGACGTGTTCTGTCGACGCCTGGCCGAAAGAGTCGCGTTCGCTATGGAATTCACCGTGGATCGTGTAGCGGGGGCGGGCGGTACGGGTTTCGAGGCGCGCGCGACGCTGCGTAATCTCCAGCGAGGTATACGAAGCAATTGCCTCACAGCTGGTCGACACGGGATACGGAAAGCAGTCTGTAGGTGTCGATACCTGTTCCAATACATGTGGCAGCTGCGAAACTCTATGAATAGGTGACAGAGACACCACCTTCCGCGACAGTTTCGAGCGTCGAGTAAGCAGGCAGCGGCGGAATCAACCGGCAAGACGACACCAGACGTCAGGTCTGTCGCATGGCGCTCCAATCGGATCAACTTTTGGATCGCTAGGTTCGACCGTTCAGACTGCAGTCGCTGTGGCGTAGTCACACGAGAAGGCTTGACGGTACGCGGTTGGCGTTGTAGCCAGGCTGCGGCGGAAATGGAGGCGCAGATTGGCAGCCGACCCCAAGCCGGAGTCCTGAGCTACCCGGTCGATCGAATAGTCTGTGGTTTCAAGTAGTTCGCGTGCAGCGGTAACGCGTGCGTTGACCAGCCACTGCAACGGAGTCGTTCCGGTCTCGTCGGTGAAACGACGCATGAAGGTTCGCACTGACATCCTGGCGTGCTGGGCCATCTCTGCGACAGTGATTGGCTCGGCGAGACGGCTCAATACCCAGGACCGAGTGGCACCCAACGACGTATCCCCGACAATCGCAACCGCCGCGGGAACGTACTGCGCCTGCCCCCCATCGCGATGGGGCGGGGCGACCAGTGCACGCGCTACCCGATTCGCGGTCGCGGCACCAAGATCCCGCATCACCATGTACAAGCACATGTCGATCCCGCAGCACATTCCGGCGGAAGTAAGGACATCACCGTTGTCGACATAGAGGACATCCCGATCGATTTGCACCGATGGAAACAGCGCCTCGAATTCCCCAAGATGCTGCCAATGGGTGGTGGCTCGTTTACCGTCGAGGACGCCAGCAGCCGCCAAAGCAAACGCCCCAGTACAAATTGACGCCACCCTGGCACCTCGCGCCACACTCGCTGCTAGAGCGTCGAGAACTGAGGCAGGAACGGGTCGATCCACCGGCTGATACCCCGGGACGATCACGGTATCGGCCTCACCCACTGCATCAAGTCCGTGGCCGACCGCCAAGACCAGGCCCGATGCAGTACTGACGCGATCCGACATCCCACAGAGTTTCAAGTCATACGGGACATCAGAATCAACTGTGAATACATCGACCGGAATCGCAATGTCTAATGCCGTGACACCGTCAAGGGCCACAACTGCAATACGGTGCTGTTTCTCCATCACTTACTGACACTGACCTACCGGCACCCGCATGTACAGTGGCCATTCTGCCTAATATCGCAAGGATCCAGCCATTCTGGAGGCGGACGGCTCCAGACAGCCAGCGCCGCTTCCCAAGTCCCGGCCACCCTCAACGCCGGACCAGCTAATCAGGCGGCCGCCCCATCGATTCGATTCGGGCGCCAGCCGCCTTACGCCGATTCTCACAGGAGATCGCTGATCAAGTTCCTCAAACACACCCCAAGAAGATGCGGAGGAAACGTCACAAGACTGCACGGCCGCCGGTAGCGAAGTGACGGCACCGACTGATTGAGGCCCTCAACATGTCCGGGCCCGGACTCGGGCTAGTGTCCGTCGGGTATGCCGACCTGTTTCATCACGTAGTCGGCCAACAGTTCGTTGGCGTGGGTGGTGAGGTGTTCGGCCGCGGCGAATACGTAGGTGCGGTCGGCGTCGGGAGACTTCCACGCTGCGGCAGCACAGAAGTCCTGTCCGGGTTGCGCGCAGGCGTCCTCGTTGGCCCCGTGAGTGAACCCGTACGTCTTGGCATTCTTCAACAGGTCATCGATGAACGCCCCCGTGTCGAGTATCTGAACTTTCGCGTCCTTGGGCAGCGAATCCACCAGGTGTGTGTTGTACACGTCGGTCAGCTCGCTGACGTAGCGGCGCGACGCGTCGGACTCGAACCACGGAAGAACCTTGAGGTCGGCGAGCTTGAATACGAGCAGGTGCTGGGCGCCCTTGTCGAGGATCGCCGCGGCGGTCTTCGCCTCGTCCTCGGCAGCCTTCTGCACCCGCGCCCGCTCGGCGGCCATCACTTCCGGTGTCGGACTGTGGTTGTCGCGCAGAGCTTGGGCCAGCGCCGGGTCCTTCGTCGGATCGTAGTTATATGCAACGTCATTCGTGCCGATGTAGAGAGTGACGAGCTGGTCGGGATTGAAGGAGCCGTGCTGGTTCAGGAAGTGCTGAAGTTGGACCGCGGTGGATATCGGGGTGCCCTCCGGATTCTGCGAAACCGTCGAGTAGGCGCTGTTGGCCCGGGCGCCACCCTCGGCATAGTTCAGCCCGCCGGGGCCACTGAGACCGGGCTTCCCCTGGTAGACATCGCTGTAGCTGACGGTGTGCTCATTCGGTTCCCTCGATTGACCGAGGCGTTCGGCGACATGTTGCGCCCAGGTCATGCCGGGATTGGTGGTGAAGCGTATTCCGTAGGTGCCAGCGTCGGTCAGGCTGTCACCGAAGAACACGGCTTCGCGGAGCTTCACAGGCGCCGCACTGGTGTCCGAGGAGGTGCCAGAGGAACCGCACGCCGTGAGCGCGCTGACCGTGACCGCCGCGGCCACCGCTGCTCGGACATGGACTGACATCGGCATTCTGAATTCCTTTACGGTGGAGAGTTTTCCGCGATTGGTTGTGCTGGATGTCGGCGATGGCCCTCTCGGCACCGACCCCGGTCAAGCGACCGCACCTCCATTTCGGCGTTGGAGAATCGAACCTAGATGAGATGGGGGTCACACTCGAGGTAATGCGCCGAAGCCGGGCGCGCCTGCGCCGAGTGGGCGGTCGGACACGGTGAGCGGTACGTCCCGTACTCTCGTCGGTCGCCGACAACCCGCCAGCTCCGGTTGTTCGGGTGTTCGCGCGGTTGTCCGTGCCGCAACTACTCACCACCGCGTGCGCATGATTAAATGCCCGAAACTGGCTCGATATCTCCTCAGACACTTCTCCCCCAATCCAATTGCCGCAGTAAGTAACTGCTAACAAATCCTCCCGTTCTAGAGACATCGAGTTCGTTACCGTCGAACCGGAGCAACTAAGCAGGATCGTGGGGCATGATGCCGGAAACCGACCGTCTCAGTGCACTAATGTTGCCGCCGCCGGCGCACAGCCGAGGTGGGTCTCGCTCAGGTACCGCTAGATGAGTATCTCTAATGCAAACTAAGAATCATTAGCTGTACTGAACCAGCTGGCATCCATACCGTCATACGCATGGCCTCACCTGTGCTGATCGGTTTCCTGACCGCGATGACGCTGATCGCCGCGATCGGCGCACAGAATGCCTTCGTGCTGCGTCAGGGCATCCGTGGTGAGCATGTCATCCCGGTCATCGCGGTATGTGCGATCTCGGATCTGATCCTCATCGCCGCCGGTATCGCAGGTGTCGGCGCGTTGATCACCGCCCACCCCGATGCAGTGTTGGTCGCCAAGTTCGGCGGGGCGGCGTTCCTCATCGGGTACGCCGCGCTGGCGGCCAAACGCGCCTACCGACCGTCGACGCTGAACCCATCGGAGAAGGCGCCGGCCCGCCTGGCCGAGGTGCTCATCACGTGCGCCGCGCTGACGTGGCTCAACCCGCACGTCTACCTCGACACCGTGGTGCTGCTCGGCTCGCTGGCCAATGAACAACGCGAGCAGCGTTGGCTTTTCGGCGTAGGTGCGGTCACCGCCAGCGTGGTGTGGTTCGTCAGCCTGGGGTTGGGTGCGCGCCGGTTGGCCGGCCTGTTCGCAACCCCGTCGACGTGGCGCGTCCTCGACGGTGTGATCGCCGTGACGATGGCGGCACTGGGTGTGTGGATGCTGATGTCCTGACGCATACGCGGGGGTCGCCGACGCGGTGAACCGCTCCTTGGGCAAGCTGGGTATCAACCGAACCCGAGGAGGAGCATCCGTGGACTTCACGACAATCCGGCACGAGCTCAGCGACGGCGTCCTCACCGTCGTTCTCGACCGCCCGGACAATCTCAACGCCTTTACCGTCGAGATGGCCGAGGAGCTGGAACACACCTTCGTCGCGGTCAACGACGACAACGCGGTACGTGCGGTCATCGTGACCGGCGAGGGCCGGGCGTTCTGCGCCGGCATGGACTTGTCCAGTGAGGGCAATGTGTTCGGCCTCGACGAGTCGAAGTCACCGACGCTGGCCGACATGGCCGATCTCGACAACCCCGCGCTGCGCAAGGTCCGCGACACCGGAGGTCGGGTGACGCTGGCGATCTACGGCTGCCGCAAGCCGGTGATCGCGGCCATCAACGGGGCCGCGGTGGGTATCGGCGCGACGATGACGCTGGCGATGGATGCGCGGCTGATGTCGACCAAGGCCCGCTTCGGCCTTGTCTTCGGGAAGCTCGGCATCACCCCGGAGGCGTGTTCCACCTGGTTCCTGCCCCGGATCGTAGGTATGCCAACGGCTTTGGATCTGGTCTACCGCTCCGACATTCTCACCGCCGACGCCGCGCGTGAGATCGGCTTGGCGCAAGCAGTCCACGAGCCGGACGCCTTGCTCACCGAGGCGCGGGCACTGGCCGATGCGTGGACGCGCGAGCGCTCGCCGGTGTCGGTGGCACTCATGCGGCAGATGCTCTACCGGAATTCAGCCCAGCCGCATCCGGTCGACGCACACCGGGTGGACTCCCTGGCGATGTTCTACACGAGCATCGGCGACGGCCACGACGGCGTGCGCGCCTTCCTCGACAAGCGCGCACCGCGGTTCTCCGGCAAAGCGTCCGAAATGCCGCCGTTCTACCAAGAGTGGACTCAGGGCGGCTAGTCGACACCAAAAAGAAGAGGGGCACCCGGCGTGGGTGCCCCTCTTCTGTGTCGCGGGTCAGCGTCCGTCGCCGAACACTGAGGTGACGCTGCCGACGGTGGCCTGATGCTG
Source organism: Mycobacterium dioxanotrophicus (assembly GCF_002157835.1). Taxonomy (NCBI): domain Bacteria; kingdom Bacillati; phylum Actinomycetota; class Actinomycetes; order Mycobacteriales; family Mycobacteriaceae; genus Mycobacterium; species Mycobacterium dioxanotrophicus. Next base: position 7,082,685 of record NZ_CP020809.1, read on the forward strand.
AATGTCGTGCACCCACTGGTTGTGAGTGACGTCAGCCTGAGCCGGCGCGGCCAGCCCGAAGACCGCGGTCGCAAAACCGGCAACGATGGCACTGGCAAATCCAAACTTCTTCATGTCGAAGCCCTTCTGTTCAGAGTTCGAGCCGTGGCGGTGATGTCGCGGTTCGGATGTCGGTCCACCGGGTTGAGGGGTTTCTCGCCGGTCTGAATGCCATAACGCAGTGGTCAGCGGCTTAATTCCACTGGCAGAAATTGACCGGTGGTTAGCAGCAATCGGTCGTTCCCGCGCCTCTGTCTGTGACCGCCGCCACGCGCCACACGCATACACCGGCAAACGGTTCACCGTTCATCCTGCCGTAGCGGCGCACGTCACTCGCACTTCTGCGCTATGACCGCAGAGTCGATGCAATCTGCACGGCACCGAACCGTCGAGCTACCGGGTTTCGCCGCTGTCGCTGCCCGGCGCCTTCTCGGACTGAGATCGCAGGATCTCCCTAGCCCGGCGCAACACGTCGAGCTGTGCCGGGTTGTACAAGTCCGCCATCGCGCCGCTGATCGCCTTGTCGGCGAAGCGTTTCCCACGCGGAGCATCCGATCGGGACTCGGCAAGCCCGGGATGAGCTTGGTTTACCGCCCGGATGTAGGGGACCAGCCGTTGTGCGAGATCCTGCCGCGCCGCCTCATCGACATCCGCAGGAAGATTGTCGAACTCTGCCGAAGCGGGGTCGTCGGGCGCGTCCCTCATCATGTCGGCGTAGACGCGCATCCCGCGTGGCCCAAGAACCCGGCTCAGCACGACGACAAGGGAGCGATCGGCGTCTGTCATTTTGGCCGCCGCAGCCGACGGAACGAAGTCGTGCGGCAGGTCCGTGGGCGCCGAGTGCTCCAACAGCGCGGCGAGTTCGTCGCGGGCGCGCTGCAGCCGTTCGATCGTCGTGGCGAGCTCAGCGTCGAGCTCCTGTAGGGCCTGCTCGGGATGTTCGTCAGAGTCACCCATCGCGGCGATCTGCGGCAGCGAAAACCCAAGTTCGGTCAGCCTTTTGATGCGCACCAACTTGACCAGATGTGCAACACCGTACTGCTTGTAGCCGTTGGAGCGGCGTTCAGGCTCGGTCAGCAGCCCGACGGAATGATAGTGCCGCACTGCGCGCAGACTGACGCCCGCGAGTTCGGCGATTTCACGTGTGCTCCAGGCCATCATCCCCTATCCTGCCAGGCTCGAACTTGACTATGACGTTACGTCCGAGTGTGCGATGTAGGCGTGACGACTGAACCGACTGAGAAGCGGACCCCGACGCTCCTCGAGCGCATGGGCGGTGTGTCCGGGCTGGTGTACGCCAGTGTGCCGACGTTCACCTACGTGATCGTCAACGCGATCGCGGGATTGAACGCAGCGGTCGCGGTCGCCGTCGGCACCAGCGTCGGCCTGATCCTGCTCAGACGCCAGCGAAAAGAGCCCGTTCAACCAGCCGTGTCCGGACTGCTCGGTGTCGTCATCGCCGGGTTGATCGCGCATTACACCGGCTCTGCCGAGGGCTACTTCCTGCCGGGAATCTGGATCAGCCTGGCCGTGGCCGCGGCGTTCACCGTTTCGCTCGTGGTGCGGCGCCCATTGGTCGGTGTGGTGTGGAATCTGATGCGCAGCGGCGGGCCCGATCCAGCGTGGCGCGCCGACAAGGTCGTCCTGCGCGGCTTCGATGTGGCGACACTGGTGTTCGTCGCCGTGTTCGCCGGGAGATTCATTGTCCAGCAGTGGCTTTACGACGCCGGCAGCACCGGATGGTTGGCGATCGCGCGGATCGCAATGGGCTATCCGCTGCTTGGCCTGGCGCTTGTGGTGGTGTCCTGGGCCGTCCGTCGCGCGAACCGGCGCCCCGGCGTGCGCGTCGCCCCTCCACACAAGCCAGGGCCTTCAGAGTCACGACCGGGGCGACGGATCTAAGCACCCACTGGACCTGGGCCTCGAATCCCACACTGGTGTAGGCATAATCGGGGATCGTCGCGCGGTCCTTGTATATCGACCACGTGCACACAGGCGCGTCGACGAAGACCGCAGGCGAGCGTGGATTGTTATCTCCGAGCCTGCCGCCGCGTTCTGACGTTCTCGACTGTGGCGGAATCCTGCGCCGCTGCTCACGTTGTTCGACTAGATTCCGGCCGGCTGGCGCGACACCGCGCCCGCCAGGACCAGCACCGACAGCCAGAAGGCGAACAGGGCGAGCCCAGCCGCGACGGGCGAGCGCCACTCGGCCACCAGGCCCGCCAGTCCGACCCCGGCCGGTACGGCCCCCTGAAGACAGGCGTTCTGCAGGCTCAACACGCGGCCCCGGATTCCGTCCGGGATGCGTTGAGCCTGCAGCACACCCAGGACCGCCCCCAGCACCGAGTTGCCGATACCGAACAGCGCGGCGCCCGCGAACACCCAGCCCGGACCGACCAGTGTGGCGAGCAGCAGGAATCCCGCCGTCGTCCCGGTCAGCGCGCACATCAGCCACCGCCGCCGCGACATCCGCGCGCTCACGCCGGCGAACACCGTGGTGCCGACCAGCATGCCGACTGCCAGGGCAGTCAGTACGAAACCCAGTAGATCGGGTCGGGACAACCCGCTGAAGTACAGCGGTAACACCAGGCCCTGCAGTCCGCCGAGCGCGACCGCCAGCCCCACGGTGAGGGCGACGGTGCTGATCAGGAATCGGCTGCCCCGCAGGGCAGTCGCGCCGACGGTCAGTCGACCCAGCATCGAATCATGTTCGGCGGCATCACTTTCCACGGATCCGAGACGGCGTGGCAGGGTCGCGGTGACCAGAGCTGCTGCCGCAGATGTCGCCGCCGTCACGAAAAGCACCGTGCTGCCGCCAAACAAAGTGAGCAGTGCGCCCGCCGCGGCCGGCCCGATCACCAGTGCCGCCGAGGTCATCGACTGACGCAGGCCGATCAGCCGCTCCAATGGCACCCCGGAATGCCGGGCCACCGCCGGCACCATCACCTGCCGGGCCGTCATACCGGGGACGTCGCCGAACGATCCGAGGATCGCCAGCGCCACCAGCCAACCGATGGTCAGTCCGTTCCCCATGTCTACCAAGGGGATCGCTGCGACTGCGGCGGCCGACACCAGATCCGAGATGATCGAACAGGTACGCCGGTTCACCCGGTCGATCAGTACCCCGGCGCACAGTCCGACCAACAACGCCGGCACCGCGGTCGCTGTCGACACCGCGCCGACACTGAGCGGGCTCCCGGTGGTCTGCAGCACGATCAACGGCAGTGCCACCGCCAGGATTCCGTTGCCGAGGAAGCTCAGAAAATGAGAACTCAGGTAGGCGACGGCAATCAACGGCATTCGTCCACGAGACGCTGTGCCGCTGCGGCACGGTCAAGTCACTCTTGACTGTGCCGCTACGTCCGGGTGTTGCATGGCCAGTGTGACGACATTACTGACCGATTCCGATTACGCGCGCGCCGAGCAGATGCTATTCCCGCACCGTGCCCGGCGAGTGCCGGGCACGGTGCTGACACCCCAGTGGTTCGCCGACGGTGCCCGATTCTGGTACCGGATCGGGACCCGCTACGTCGCGGTCGATCCCGATGCGAAGACGCGTGGCGCCGCCTTCGACCACGACGCGCTGGCCGCCGCACTGTCGGTGGCGGCCGGGCAGGCGGTGACCGGTGACGATCTACCGATTCTGGCCGTGGATATCCGCTCCGACGACACGGTGCTGTTCAGTGCATTCGGCCGGAATTGGAAGTGGGCGGACGGCGCCTGCACTGAATCCCAAACGGCTACAACCATTCCGGGTGGGATTCTGTCACCCGATGAGCGGTACGTTGCGTTCCGCCGTGACGGTAACATCTGGGTCCAAAACCGGGCGGATGGCACCGAACATGCCCTTACCGAGGACGCCGAACCGTATTTCGACTACGGCGGCCTGCCCGGCACCACCGGAGCACGGGCGCTGACCCGTGCGCTCGGCCTACCGCCGCCGATGATCCTGCACTGGTCACCCGATTCCACCCGCATCCTGGTGGCGCACATCGATCAACGCGAGGTACCCGAACTGGTGCTCGTGGAATCAAGCCCGGCCGACGGCGGTCGGCCCGTGGAACACCGCACCCGCTACACGATGCCCGGCGAGAACACCGTCGCGACGATGACCTGGAACGTGCTCGATGTCGAGCAACGCACGATCGTCCGGCAGCAGACCGAGCCGACACCGATCATGCACAATGTCGCACTCGTCTACGCCTGGTGGAGCGGCAAAGACGTACACTTCCTGCACCAATCACGCGATGCCCGCACCCTGGAACTGCGTCGTCTCGACCCGTCGACAGGTGCGGTCAGCACGCTGATCACAGAAGCCGGCGAAACCCGGGTCGACCCCACCGTGCTGCTCGGCGACCCGCACATGGTGCGGGTACTGGACACCGGCGAGATCGTATGGTGGTCGCAGCGCGACGGTTGGGGCCACCTGTACCTCTACTCGGCCGACGGCGCCCAGGTCAGCCGAATCACCGCCGGGCCGTGGCTGGTGAGCAGTCTGTTATGGGTCGACGAGAAAGATCGACAGCTGTACTTCACGGCCAACGGTCTCATCGAGGCCGACCCCTATCTGCGGCAGCTCTGTCGAATCGGACTCGACGGCAACGGATTCACCCGCCTCACCGATGACCACCTGGACCATGACACGGTCAGCCCACCGCAAGGCGGCTACCTGGTGGACCGAGCCTCGAGCCCGAGCCAGCCACCACACACGGCGGTACTCGACGGTGAAGGCCGAGTGGTGGTCGAGCTGGAGGCACCCGACACCGAAGACCTCAAGATCCTTGGCTGGCAACCCCCGGAGCGGTTCCGAGCGACCGCAGCGGACGGTAAGACCCCGATCTACGGCCTGCTCTGGCGACCGCACGATCTGGACCCGGACCGAACGTACCCGATCATCGAACACATCTATCCCGGGCCGCAGCTTTACCGCGCCGGACCGATGTTCAACCCGCCGCACTATGGCGAGCCGGAGGCCTTCGCCGCGCTCGGATTCGCGGTGGTGGCCATCGACGGTCGTGGAAGTGCGGGGCGCAGCAAGGCATTTCATGACCACTCGTATGGAGATCTCGGCAACGCCGGTGCGCTGGACGACCATATCGCCGCAATCCGCGAACTCGGACAGCAGTATCCGTGGCTGGACACCGCCCGAGTCGGGATCACCGGACAGTCCGCTGGCGCATTCGCCGCGGCGCGTGCCGTGCTGCTCTATCCGGACTTCTACTCGGTGGCCGTCGCTATCTCAGGCAATCATGACAACGCCCTCAACCTGGCGATGTGGGCTGAGCACTACCACGGCGATGTCAGCGCCGAAGGCAAAGCGGCGATCTCGAACGTCACGCTGGCCGCCAACCTGAAAGGCAAGTTACTGCTCATCCACGGCGAACTCGACGACAACGCGCACCCGTATATGACGATGCGGCTCGCCGATGCACTCATCAAGGCGGACAAGGACTTCGACCTGATCATGATTCCGGGTGCCGAGCACTCGCTGATTGGTTGGCTGCACTATTCGCTACGTCGTACCTGGGATTACTTTGTGCGGCATCTGCACGGCAGCGAGCCGCCCGGTTACCGACTACAGCCGCTGCTGCTACCCTCCCTCGGCTGACCGGCGCACGAACTCACCGGACCGCTTCAGCACATCCAGCTGCGCCGGGTTGTGGAGATCGGACATGGCCAGGTCTATCGCCCTGTCCGCGTACCTATTTCCCCGTGGTGCTCGCGCCAGCGACACCACGTCACCTCGGTGAAGTCCCTTTGGTCGGCGCCCAGTCCAGCGATTCAACAGCCGACAGGCACGAGAAAGACCCTTAATTCAATGGCACAGCATCATTTTCGGCTCGCCACTACCGCCGAATACCAATGCTGGATCGGATGGAACAACTTTGCGGCGACAGTGCGGCTCTGCCGGTCTGTAAGCACAATCTCGGCGCTCACGTCCGACGGGCGACCCACACGGCGCGTTGAGTGCGTACCGCTAGGTCGTTGCGGCCCAAGATGCTTAGCGGGCCGTCGATGTCGAGCAGCTGATCCATCGCAATGAGGTCATCGGCCGAGAGTGCGTCGGCTGCGGCCCTGCGCATGCTGCGGAGACTGAGCTGTGCATAGCGGCCGACTGCCTCGAAGTGCGATTGCTCGGCGTTGACGGTGATCATGCGTTGCCCTTCGATGGTGAATCCGGCAGCGGTGAGCCTCGGTCCCCAGTCGGCGCCTCGGTGGGGTAATTGGACGGCGTTGCGGCGGTCAATCGCGGTGTGGCAGCGTTGCTCCAGTCCGGGTCGACCCACGGGGGCATCGTCGGGCAGAAACCGGGGGAGGCCGACAGGTTCGACAACGACGAAGAGTCCGCCGGGAGCGGCAGTGTCATGAACCCGGCGCAACGTGTCGTCGGGATCGGCCATGTGGTGCAGGGCGGCCGACGCCCACACCAAGTCAGGCTCGCCGAGATTCGGCCATGTCGCGTTGAGATCCGCCTGGACGATACTCACACGGTCGGCCACTCCAGCCTCGCAGGCTTTTTCTCGCACGCGGTGCAGGTGACTGACCGAGGAGTCTACGGCGGTGACGTGCGCCTCGGGGAAGCGTGCGAGCAGGGCGAAGGTGCCCGTGCCGGTGCCGCAGCCTAAATCCAGGACATGGCGGGGGCTCGCTTTGAGGGACAGCCAGGCGGTGAGGGATGCAGTGTGCCGGGAGAGTAGTTCGGCGTCGAGTTCGAGGATCTGCGCTTGGCACTGAACTTCACAACTACCTGGGCGGTGTGCGCCGCGGTCGTGGGCGGATAACGTCATGTCTCGACGATAAGTCGAAATGCGTTTCACGCACCGTACCTTGCGTATGCGGCAAGACGAAGGTTGTTCGAGCGGACGAATACGCAAGCGGCCGCGAAACGCGTGAGCGAGTCAGTAACCGTAGCTAATTTTTCTCTGCGCTCATCTCCTTGTCGGATTGGTGCGCCCGGCGGGCGTCGCGGTCGAAGATGCCCAAGATTTCGCACGGTCCACCCTCGGCGCCGATCGCGTGCGGCAGCATGGTCGGGAATTCGGCGGCCTCGTTGGTCTCGACCCGCAGGCGACGATGGCCCAGCATCAGCACCGCGGTGCCGGACAAGACGACGAGCCACTCTTGCCCCGGGTGGGCACGCATGCGTGCGGGATTCTCCGGGGGCGGGTTCGTCATGCGCGCGCGCATCACGGTCATGCCCGCATTCGCCTTGATCGGCCACCGCATAATCCCGTGGGCCGCATCGATTGTCGGGTGGGAGATGACGTCGTCGGTCTCGGTTTCGACCAGATGGTCCAGGGAAGTGTCCAATGCTCGAGCGAGCGTGACGAGTTGATCCAAGGCGAGGCGCCGTGAGCCGGTCTCGATGCGACTAAGCGACGACGGACTAATTCGCGCTCTGGTGGCCAACTCGTCCAAGGACCAACCCTGTGCAACACGCAGCGCCCGGATGCGCTTGCGCACCAGGCTGTCCAGATCCCCACTTTCTTGCGTCATAAGCATGAGCATATGACGCAACAGCAAGGCGTGCCTACGCTCGCCTCCAGACGATGCGCCGTCGTTACAGGCAACGATGTTGGCGGGCAAGGCATTTGGGGAGTCCGACTCTAATACCTCGGCGATGATCGTTTTGGAGAGCGACAGCCACTCGGCGAGGAAGCACATCGCTACTACGACGGTCTGATCAAGCAGTTCGAAGCCGACACCACGCATGTCGAGCACGTCCACGACTTCTGGGGTGATCCGCTAACCGCGGGGGGTGCGCAGAGCCCCGACGGCGATGCAGTCTGGGTCGACGAACTTCGACACGGTCTGCGGCGAGCTCAGCATGTTCTGGATGGTCTGGACGACGGTCTCGGGACCGACGAGCGGTACAGAGGCCCGCGTCGACGCCTCCACATCGTAGGCCTTGGCCATGACCGCAGAGTCGATGCACAGAGAACGACCCTTGTCCTATAACGCTACGAGAAGTAGCGTAACTCGCCGTGACGCGAAGCTTCCATGTCGGCCGGCCCTTCAACACCCCAACGGCCGACATCGCTGCAGCACTCGAAGAGGTCAGCATTCCGACACTGCTGCTGTCGCTGGTGCACCTCACGGGCGACCCGCGCTACATCCGAGACTTCAAACAGGCCGGCCTGTTCCTCAATGAAGTCCAGGGCTTCATGAGCGAGGAGGACAAGGCCCGGGCGCGTGCCGAAGCACTGCCGGTGATCGTCGACTACCGCGACCGCGGCTGCCCGGTCCCCGAACCGCTTCCCGACGAACTGGTCCGGGAAATGCTCGACTGGGCGGCCTGCGAGCCGGTAGATGCCGACAACCTGCCGCTGGTCCTCGAAGAACTCGACCTGCAGGGCACCGACCCCCGCCGACCCGCCACCTTGGATCCGCAGCAAGCCAAGGACTTTCACGTCATCGTCATCGGTTGTGGAGAATCGGGGGTGCTGGCCGGGGTGCGGCTCAAACAGGCGGGCCTGCGGTTCACCATCGTGGAGAAGAACGCCGGCCCGGGTGGAACCTGGTGGGAGAACAGATATCCGGGCGCCCGAGTGGATGTCGCGAACCACTTCTACTGCTACAGCTTCGAACCCAGCAACCACTGGGATCACTTCTTCGCCGAGCAGCCGGAGCTGCGCCGGTACTTCGAAAGCGTGGTGGAGCGCCATGAGCTGCGGCCGCGTATCCGGTGGAACACCGAAGTGCTGTCCGCAGCATGGGACGGCGACGTGTGGAACCTCACCGTGCGCTCTGCTGACGGCACCGAGACGGTGAAAGCGAACGCGGTCATCACCGCGGTCGGCCAGCTGAACCGGCCCCGAATACCGGAGTTCCCCGGCGCCGCAACGTTTGACGGCCCATCGTTTCACTCCGCGGCGTGGGATCACAACGTCGACATCACCGGCAAACGGGTCGCGCTGATCGGAGCCGGCGCCAGCGGCTTCCAGATCGCTCCCGCGATCGCTGACAAGGTCGCTCATCTCACGGTGTTCCAGCGCACCGCGCAATGGATGTTCCCCAACCCGATGTACCACGAACCGGTGAGCGACGGCGTCCGCTGGGCCATGGAACACCTGCCGTATTACGGCCGCTGGTACCGCTTCCTGCTGATGTGGCCCGGGGCGGACAAGGGCCTCGACGCCGCGCGGGTCGACCCGGACTATGCCGACCAGTCCAACGCCGTCAGCGACATCAACGCCATCGCCCGGGTGATGTTCACCGACTGGATCACCACCCAGGTCGGGGATGACCCCGACCTGCTGGCCAAGGTGTTGCCCGACTATCCGGCCACCGGCAAGCGCACCCTGCAGGACAACGGCAGCTGGCTGAGCACGCTCAAGCGCGACAACGTCGAGCTGGTGCGCACCCCGATCGAGAAGATCACGCCGAGCGGGGTCGTCACCACAGACGGAACGACACATGACGCCGATATCATCGTGTACGCCACCGGGTTTCGGGCCACGGATGTGCTGTTTCCGATCACCGTCACCGGCCGCGACGGCATCGTTCTGCACGAGATCTGGGGGCAGCGTCCCTATGCCTACCGCGGTATCACCGTCCCCGGCTTCCCCAACTTCTTCATGACGTACGGCCCGGGTACGCATCTCGCGCACGGCGGCAGCCTGATTCTCAACTCGGAACTGCAGATGCATTACATCGACCAATGCCTGGCGCACCTGGTCAACGCGGGCGTGCGGACCATGGAGCCGCTCCCCGAGCCCACCCGTGCCTGGCACGAGCGGTCGCAGCAAGCCATCCGGCGGACCGTGTGGGCGCATCCGTCGATCAAGCACTCGTATTTCAAGAACGCCGACGGCGAGATCCACACGGTGAGCCCCTGGCGGCTCAGCGAATACCGTTGCGCCATCGACAAACCCGTGTGGTCGGACTTCAGATTTGAGGAGGCGTGAGTATGCGCGCAGTTGTCGTCGACAGCTCCGGTCAGGTCAGTGTCACCACCCGACCCGATCCGGTGCTGCCCGGCCCCGACGGTGCTGTCGTCAAGGTGGACGCCGCCTCGATCTGCGGCTCCGACCTGCACTTCCTGGAGGGCCACTACCCGATCTTCGAACCGGTCGGCATCGGGCACGAGGCCGTGGGAACGATCGTCGAACTGGGTTCAGACGTCACGACTTTCGCCGTCGGCGACCGGGTACTGGTGTCCTCGGTGGCCGGCTGCGGCCACTGCGCGGGATGCGCCACGCTCGATCCCATCCGGTGCGTCCACGGCCCGCAGATCTTCGGCAGCGGCGTCCTCGGCGGCGCGCAGGCCGATTTTCTCGCGGTGCCCGCCGCGCAGTTCCAGCTCCTCGCCTTGCCCGAGGGCATCAGCACCGAGCAGGCCCTGCTGCTCACCGATAATCTGGCCACCGGCTGGGCCGCTGCCAAACGCGCCGACATCCCCATTGGCGGTACCGTCGCGGTGATCGGTCTGGGCGCGGTCGGCATGTGCGCCGTGCGTAGCGCGCTAACCCTGGGGGCGGCAAGGGTTTTCGCCGTCGACCCGGTGCAGGCGCGGCGCGAGCGCGCGGAATCGTGGGGTGCGACCGGGGTGACACCGCCGTCGGCGCAACCCGTGCGGGAAGCCACCGGCGGTCTCGGCGCCGATGCGGTGATCGACGCCGTCGGCTCCGACGCCTCGATCAACGATGCGATCGAGTCGGTGCGCACCGGTGGCACGGTCTCGATCGTCGGCGTGCATGATCTGCAGCCGTATCCGATGCCGGCGCTGGCCTGCCTGATTCGTAGCCTCACCCTCCGACTGACCACCGCACCCGTGCAACAGACCTGGCCTGAGCTGGTGCCGCTGCTGCAGGCCGGCCGTCTCGACGTGGACGGCATCTTCACCACATCCTTCCCGCTGGACGCGGCGGCCGACGGCTACGCGGCAGCGTTCGCCCGCTCCGGCGAGCACCTGAAGATCCGGCTCGACCCGTAACTGCGCGTGATCCGCACCACACGGGAATAAATCGGGCACCCCGATTGGTTCCACGGGGTCGTGTGTAAACCGAACCCGACTGCTGACTGCTTGCGCCCGGTGCGAACTCGCCAGACGACAGACACGGACGGGCTCGGCTGATGCGTCAGGGTCCGCTGGCGGGGCGCTATCCCGCGGTGGCCGCGATGGTCACCCTGGCACTGATCCCCTATCTGGCGTTGTCAGCGGCGATGGATCCGCTGGTGCCGATCATTTCCGCGCAACTGCACATGTCGGCGCAGGCCATGAGCCTGAGTTCGGGCCTGGGTAACGCCGCGTACGCCGTCGGAACGGTCTTGGCGGTCCAGTTCGCCCAGCACCTGCCCCAGCGCCGAATGATGCTCGTGTATGCGGTGCTGCTTGTCGTGGGTTCGGTGACGGCCGCGGCGGCGCAGAACGGCGGCATGTTCATCTGCGGGCACGTATTGCAAGGTCTGGCCACCAGCATGCTGCTGATCGCCGCTGCGCCCCCGCTGACCATCGGGTTCCCGAGGGAGAACCTCCGGCATACCGCGGTGATCATGAACATGTGCGTGTTCGGGGCGGTGGCGCTCGGCCCGTTCATCGGCGGCGTCCAGGCCGAATCCCACGCCTGGCGGCCACTGTTCTGGATCATCGCCGCGATCGCCCTGGTGGCTCTGGTGATGGCCGCCTTGACGTTCGAAGACGCGCCACCGGCGGACCTCGATGCGCCGCGCGACATGACGGCGATCGGTCTGGCCTCGGTCGGCTGTGCCGCAGCCTTCGTCGGCGCGTCGCAACTGACCAGCCATGGTTTCGGCGACTTGGCGGTGAGCGCACCGATGCTGGGCGGGCTGGCGCTGATCGTGGTCTTGATCGTCTATCAGTTCCGGGCCCGCCGGCCATTGCTGACGATCCGGACGATGCTCACCAGTTCGATCCCGGTCGCGGGCGTCGGAGTCGCACTGTTCGCCGCAGCCGCATCGGTGGCGGCCACCGCGCTGACCGCCGAGGTCTTCCTCCAGACGTTCAGCCCGGTGCAGGTCGGGCTGATCTATCTGCCCGAACTGGGCGGAGCCGTCGTCATGGCTTTTGTGTTCGGATTCGTCATCTCGCGCAAGGCGATGCACTACCTGCCGCTGGTGGGCATGGCCTTGCTCGCCGCCGGGATCTTGCTGTTCCGGATGGCGCTGCCCGCCAATCAGCCGCTGGCGCTGGTCGCGTCGGCATTGACCGGGCTCGCGTTGGGCGCCACCGTTGCCCCGGCATTGTTTGTCGCAGGCTTCTCGTTGCAGTCCAACAGCCTGCAACGCGTGTTCGCGATCATCGAATTGTTGCGTGCTGTAGCCGCTTTCATGGTCGCCCCGATCTTCGCGTATTTCGCAGCGTCGGCCTCGGGCGGTTTGACCCAAGGGACCGACGACGCACTGTGGATCGGATTCTGGCTCGCCGTCGGTGGTGCGGCCTTCGGGGTTGTCGTCTACGTGCTCAGCGGAGCCCGGCCCCAGACCCCGGACCTGGACAGGTTCCTCGACGGCGAGTCTCCGGCCTGGTATTCGCCGCCGCTTCTCGCCCGGATCCGTCGCGGCGTGCCTTCGCCCGTCGTTACCGAACGTGCGGCCGCGTCAGTGCCCGAGCACCAGGGCGCGTCGGAATCGGGGGGTCCGGTGCTGATCGCTTACGACGGCTCAGAGCGCGCGGCATGTGCGATCCGGCAAGCCGCAGCCCAGCTGTCGACTCTGCGCGATGCGGTGGTCGTCTGCGTCTGGCAGCCCGTCGATGTCGGATTCATCCCCACGGGGGCCGGGCATTTCGACGCCGATCAGGCCACCGAGGTGCGACGCGCCGCCGAGCAGACAGCCGCCCACGGAGCGCGGCTGGCCGAGACGGCCGGATTCACAGCACGCGGCGCGGCGATCGAAGCGGCGCCGACGTGGAAAGGCATCATCGAGGCGGCCGACCGGCACCACGCCAGCCTGATCGTGGTCGGCCCGCACCGGCGCAGCGGATGGCTGGGACATCTGGAGGGCAGCGTCGCGGCCTCGGTTGTCGCACATTCCCCCACACCCGTGTTGGTCGTCCCCGAACAGACCGGCGCCTGGCTCAGTCCCGAACTCGAGCGCAGCCGCGCCTAGGTGTTGTCCTGCGCGTGCTTGCGCAGGTTGTCCCGGAGTTTGACGACGCCACGCTGCATGGCGCGGAACTCCTCGGGCTCCAACCCGGTGGCCGCGACCAGATCCATCTCCAGCCCTTGCTGACGAAGCTTGCGGCCGGCATCGGTGAGGCTCACGACCACCTGCCGTTCGTCGTCGGGATCACGTTCGCGGGTCAGGTATCCCATCGATTCGAGCTTCTTGAGGATCGGCGTCAGTGTGTTGGATTCGAGAAACAGCTTCTCACCGAGGCTGCCGACGGTCTGACGGTCCTGCTCCCACAGGGCAACGATCGCGATGTACTGGGTGTAGGTGACGCCGAGCTTCTCCAGGATCGGCTTGTAAGCCTTGCCGTAGGCCAGATTGGCCGAGTAGATCGCAAAGCACAGGAAGTCGGAGAGCTGCGGAGTGTCTTTCCTCACGATCCCGATTATATCGGATCCGATTCAATCGGATGGGATGACAAACGCCGCGTCGGTCGTTAATATCAGGCGAGTCCGATTAGATCGGGTCCGATCAATAAGAACCGGGAGACTTTCATGACCGCACAGACCGCCAACGTTGTCTACACTGCCAAGACCCACACCACCGGCGGACGCCAGGGCGAGTCCTACAGCTCGGACGGCAACCTCGACATCCAGCTGACCCCTCCGGGTGGCAACGGTGCGGGCACCAATCCCGAGCAGCTCTTTGCCGCAGGGTGGTCGGCCTGCTACCTGAGCGCCATGGGTCTGGTCGCCGGTCAGCACAAGGTCAAGTTGCCCGCCGACACCGCGGTGGACGCTGAGGTCGACCTGCTCAATTCCGACGGCGGGTTCTCCCTGCAGGCGCGGCTCAATGTGAGTGTTCCCGGGATCGATCGTGAGCTCGCCCAAACCATCGCCGACGAGGCACACCAGGTCTGCCCCTATTCGAAGGCCACCCGGGGCAACATCGACGTCACCATCACCGTCGTTTGATCTCATAACATCAAATGGCCACGTGCTGCACGCTTTTTCGTCATGCGTGTGCAGCACGTGGCCATTCGGCGTATCGGGGCGCTACTCCTTCATGTCCATCACGGGCGTGGGCCGGGTGAAGCCCCGGGTCACTCCTAGCAACCAAACGAAACCGACGGCCAGCCAGCACAGCCCGATGATCAGGGCGGTCGCGGACAGGCTCGTCCACAGCCACACCGTCAACCCGAAACCGATGAGAGGCAGCACCAGATTGTTGATCACCGCGCCGCCGCTGCGCTCGCCCTGATCGCGGAAGTAATGCTTGATCACCGACAGGTTGACCGCCGAAAAGGCCACCAGCGCACCAAAACTGATCAGCGACGCGAGTGTCTCCAGCTTGATCACGACGGCCAGCAGCGACACCGCCGACACCACCAGGATCGCGTACATCGGGGTCAGGTATTTGTGCGACAGCCTGCCGAACACCGGCTGCGGCAGGATGCCGTCGCGGCCCATCGCGTAGAGGATGCGGGCCACCGACGCCTGCGATGTCAGCGCCGAGCCGAGCGCTCCCGCTACATAGGCCGAGGTGAAGAACACCACGAGGAACTTGCCGCCGGCGGCCGACACCACGTCCAGTGCGCCGGAGTCGACGTCGGCGAACTGGTTCGACGGGAACACCAGCTGCGACAGATATGACAGCACGATGAAGATCACGCCCGAGACCAGCGTCGCGATCATGATCGCCCGTGGCACAGACCGTTTCGGATCCTTGGCCTCCTCCGCGAGGGTCGACACCGCATCGAAACCAAGGAACGACAGGCACAGCACCGCAGCACCGGCGAATATCGGACCGGCACCGGGCGCGGTGCCGTCACCACGGAACGGCGCCGCCAGATCGATCGAGCCGGCCTTGGTCACCGCCACCGTCGACAGCACCACGAAGACGACGATGAAGATGGTCTGGGCGGCGATAATGACGAAGTTGGTCCGGTTGACCGAGACGATGCCGATGATGTTGAGCACGGTCACCACAGCGATCGAGACCACCACCCACACCCACGCGGGAACGGCGGGCAGGGCCTGCTCCATGTAGATGCCGATCACCAGATAATTGATCATCGGCAGGAACAGGTAGTCGAGCAGCAGAGACCAGCCACCGAGGAAGCCGATGGGGGCACCGAAAGTCTTCTGCGCGTAGGTATATGCCGAACCGGCCACCGGGTACGCCGAGGACATCCTGGCGTACGACCGGGCGGTGAACACCATGGCCGCGAGCGTGACCACGTACGCCAGCGGGACGCGGCCACCGGTGGTCTGCGTGACGATGCCATAGGTGGTGAACACCGTCAGCGGCACCATGTACACCAGGCCGAACAACACCAGCGACGGCAAGCCCAGAACGCGGTTGAGGTGGTCCTCCGCCTCGGAGGTCGTTGGGGGTCATCGCGTTGCCTTTCACTTCGCGGCCGAATAGACCGGCCGGCCTTGTAGATAGGTGGCGCGTACCCCCACTGCCGGAAGATCCAGCGGCGACACCGTCCGTGGATCACGCTCCAGCCACACCAGATCAGCACTGGCGCCGGGTGCGATCCGGCCCCAATCTTCCTCCGCGAAGGCCTGATACGCCACCGCTGCGGTGTACGAGGCCAGCGCCGGTTCCAGCGGCAGGATCTCTTCGGGCGTCCAGCCCCCCGCGGGCTCTCCTGCCGCGGTGCGCCGGGACACCGCGATGGCGATGCCGTCCAGTGGGGCACCGGATGACACCGGCCAGTCCGAGCCGAATGCCAGTGCGGCACCGGAGTTTTCCAGCGTGCGCATGCGGTACTGCTGATCTGAGCGCTTCTGACCGAGCCGAGGGATGGTCAGCACCGTCATCAGCGCATCCATCTGCGCCCACAGCGGCTGCATGTTCGGGATGACGCCCAGCTCCGCGAACCGGCCGATGTCGGCGTCGTCCACCAACTGTGCGTGCGCGATGACCGGCCGGCGGTCGCGCGGGCCATTGTGCCGCACAACGTATTCGACGGCGTCGAGGGCCTGCCGAACAGCGGCGTCACCGATCGCATGGATATGGATCTGCAGGCCCAGATCATCGACCCGGCGGGCAGCCTCCGCCAGAGAATCGCCCTCCCACAACTGCATGCCGTGGTTATGCAGGCCAGAACAATACGGCTCAAGCAACGCCCCCGTCTCGTTCTCCACGACCCCATCGGCGAAGAACTTCACGGTCTGTGCCGTCAGCAGCGGCGAGCCGGCAGCCCGGACGCGGGCCATGGCGTCGGCGTAATGCGTTACCTGCGAATCGAAATACCGCGGATCGGCGTAGAAGGCGAGGTTGAACCGCATCCGCAGCGCGCCCTGGATGGCCGCCGCGAGGTAGGTGTCCACGTCGGCGGGTTCGACCCAGGCATCCTGCACCCAGGTGACGCCACGAGCCAGGTAGTAGTCGGCGGCGGTCCCGAGCGCCGCGACCCGCACCGCCTCGTCACGGACAGGCATCACCGCGGCGACCAGATCGGTGGCGCCCCACTCGCGCAATGTGCCCAGCGGGGAACCGTCGTCGCGGCGCGGGATCTCGCCAAGCACCGGCTCCGGGGTGTCGGCGGTGATGCCGGCCCGCTGCAGTGCCACCGAATTGACCCACATGGTGTGGTAGTCCCACGCCCGCAACACCACCGGTCGATCAGCTACGGCAGCGTCGAGCCAGCGCGCGTCGAACAGGCCACCCGAGGCCAGACTGCCGTCATACGACGCACCGACGATCCATTCCTGCTCGGGATGGGCTGCGGCATAAGCCTTTACCGCCGCCACGATCTCATCGACCGACGAGCACGGCCGCACCGCAGGCCCCGCTGATTCCAGACCTCCGTACAGCGGATGAGCATGGCCGTCACCGAACGACGGCATCAGAAAGCCGCCCTCCAGGTCGATCTGCTCGTCGGCGGCGTGTTCCCGCGCCCGGTCCCCGACCGCCTGCACCACACCGTCGGAAACCAGCAGCGCATCGGTCGTCGTCATGGGAGTCCAGATCGCTCCACCGTGGAACAGGGTCGGCACGGACGGCACACTACGCCCGGCCGTGCCGTGCGCGCGGGGTTATCGAGACGGCCGCCCGCTGCGTGGAACGCCGCTACCCGGGGCTACCGGCCCGGACGAATCGGGCGGATGCCTCCGCCGTCCCACCCGTTGTCACCGCCACCGATGATGATGTTCAGACCACCGGTGTCGCAGTACCAGTCGAGCTCGCACGGGTACGGGTAGTAGGGGCCTGCGGTCGGCGGTTCCGGGCCGCCGCCGCGCACGGTGCCCTGCGCGCACACCGTGGAACCGCCGGCGTCCACACAGTCGGCCGCGGCAGGCGGAGCCACCGTGACGGCAAACGGAAGAGCCAGCCCGAACATGGCGAACAGCACGCTGCGCCGCATCATGGGATGAGGATACGGCCACCGGGACACAAATATTCGCTATCGACAATTGGCCGCGTGCCGTGACACGGCGCGCGGCAACGGTGTTCGGTGACGACACCGCTGCAAAGCAGTTACTCTGGCTAAGTGCCGACAATTGTGTCCCGGCGGGGGTTTCTGGCTATCACCGCGGGTATGGCGCTCGTGGCCGCATGCAGCACCGAGAAGCCTGGCGAAGTCGCAAAGGACGGTTCGGTCACCGTCCGGCACGTCTTCGGCGAGACCAAGATCCCTGCCCCGCCGCAGCGCGTGGTCAGCGCCGGCTTCACCGGCCAGGACGATCTGCTGGCCGTCGGCGTGGTGCCGATTGCCGTCACGGAGTGGTTCGGTGAGGAACCGTTCGCGGTATGGCCTTGGGCGCAGCCACAACTCGCAGGCGCCCAACCGACGGTGCTGAGCCTGGCAGACGGTATCCAGGTCGACCAGATCAAGGGGCTCAAACCGGACCTCATCATCGCCACCGACGCCGGGCTCGACTCCGACACGTACGCCAAGCTCTCCGAGATCGCCCCCACTGTCGCGCAATCCGGCCAGGACGCCTTCTTCGAGCCATGGAAGGACCAGGCCACCGCCATCGGCCAGGCCGTGTTCAAGAACGACCAGATGACCGGCCTGATCAACGGCGTCGACGACAAGTTCAAGGCCGCGGCCACCAACAATCCGCAGTTCAACGGCAAGAAGGCGGTGCTGCTGGGCGGCACGCTGTTCCGCGACAGTGTTCAGGCCACCCCGCCCGGCTGGCGCACCGACTTCCTGACCCAGCTCGGCTTCACCGTCCCACCGGTCGACAAACTGATTCCCCGGGACCAGATGGCCGCCGTCCTGGACAGTGCCGATGTGCTCGTCTGGACCACCGAGAGCGATCAGGATCGTGACGCGTTGCTGGCCGACCCCACCATCGCCGGCCTGCGGGCCACCGCCCGCAACCGCCACGTCTTCACCACCAAGGACCTGGCCGGGGCCATCGCCTTCGCCTCGACGCTGTCCTACCCGCTGGTGGCCGATCAGCTGCCGCCCCTGCTGGCCCGCGCGCTGGCCTGACAGGCCCGACCAAGAACGGCCTGACAAAATGGCCGCGTGACAAGCACCCAAGAGCACCAGCATCGCGGCACGGCGGCCATCGGCTCCGCCTACTATCCGGTGCTCGTCGCGGTGTTCACGGCGCTGGTGATCATCTCCAACGTCACGGCCACCAAGGGCGTCGCGTTCGGTCCTATCATCACCGACGGCGGGTTCATCGTCTTCCCGCTGACCTACGTCATCGGGGATGTGCTCTCCGAGGTCTACGGATTCAAGGCCGCCCGGCGCGCGATCTTCCTCGGCTTCGCGATGAACATCCTGGCGGCGTTCACCTTCTGGGTGACCATCTACCTGCCGGCCGCCGACTTCTATACCAACGAAGAACACTTCGAGAACGTCGTCCACGCGTACACCCAGCTGATCATCGCCGGACTGGCCGGCTTCATCGTCGGGCAGACCATCAACGCCTGGGTCGTCGTCGCCATCAAGCAGCGGACCAAGGAGAAGCACCTGTGGGCCCGCCTGGTCGGTTCCACGTTCGCCGGACAGCTCGGCGACACCCTGGTGTTCTGCAGCATCGCCGCCGGCGCCATCGGCATCTCGACCTTCAAGGACTTCGCCGTCTACACCGCGCTCGGCTGGTTCTACAAGACCGCCGTCGAGGTGGTCATGCTGCCCGTCACCTACCGGGTGATCGCCTACATCAAGCGTCGCGAACCCACGTACCAGCTCGCGGTGTGAGGCTTCGGTAAGGCAGTTCTGGCAAGGCTCATAGAGCCACCCATTTCCTAGCTACTCACGGGTAGTTTCGGAATATGAGTGTGGCATCTGATGTGGTGGACGCGGTGGTCATGCCCGACGTCCACGAATATGGGAATCACGCGCTGCTGCTCGAGTTCGACAGCACGGCCGACGTTTTGGCGTGGACGGCCCACCTGCACGAGGCCGACCTGCCCGGCGTCGTCGACATCGTCCCGGCGTCGCGCACCATCCTGGTGAAGCTCGCCAGTCCGCGCTATCAACCCGGGGCCCGGCAGCGGCTGAGCAAGCTCGGCCCGGCACCGGAACCGCTCGCCACCGCACCGGTGAGCGGCCAGGTCGACGTGACCATCGACGTCGTCTATGACGGCGCCGACCTGCATGAGGTGGCGGAACTGACCGGGCTGACGCCTGCCGGCGTCATCGCGGCGCACATCGGCACCCCGTGGCGGGTCGGATTCGGCGGTTTCGCACCGGGTTTCGCCTACCTGGTGGACGGTGACCCGCGACTGCAGGTCCCCCGCCGCGCCGAACCCCGCACCAGCGTGCCTGCCGGAGCCGTCGGGCTGGCCGGCGAGTTCAGCGGTATCTATCCGCGGCAGTCACCGGGTGGCTGGCAATTGATCGGGCACACCGACGCCGTGCTGTTCGACGTCGACCGCGAGAAACCGGCGCTGCTGACGCCGGGCATGCGAGTCCAGTTCCGGGCGATCGGCTGAGGGAGGCAGGAAAGACATGACCACCACACTGGAAGTGCTGCGCACGGGCCCGCTGGCACTGCTGGAAGATCTGGGCCGTCCCGGCCTGGCACACATGGGTGTCAGCCGCTCGGGCGCCGCCGATCGTCGCTCTCACACGCTGGCCAACCGGCTGGTGGCCAATCCGGGTGAGCACGCCACCATCGAGGTGACCTTCGGCGGGTTCTCGGCACGCGTGCGCGGCGGCGACGTCGCCATCGCCGTCACCGGTGCCGACACCGATCCCGCGGTGAACGGAATCCCGTTCGGCACCAACAGCATCCATTACGTGCACGACGGTCAGGTGATCTCGCTGGGCGCGCCGCACTCGGGGCTGCGCAGTTATCTCGCGGTGCGCGGCGGCATCAACGTCGAACCGGTGCTGGGTTCCCGTAGCTACGACGTGATGTCGTCGATCGGGCCTACCCCGCTTCAGCCGGGCGACATCCTTCCCATCGGCGAACACACCGACGAGTTTCCCGAGCTGGAGCAGGCTCCGGTGGCCTCGATCACCGACGAGGTGGTCGAGCTGCAGGTGGTACCGGGTCCCCGCGACGATTGGTTCGTCGACCCCGACGTGCTCATCCGCACCAACTGGCTGGTGACCAACCGCAGCGACCGGGTCGGCATGCGTCTGGTCGGCATGCCGTTGGACTACCGCTGGCCCGACCGGCAACTGCCAAGCGAAGGGGCCACCCGTGGGGCCATTCAGGTGCCGCCCAACGGTTTTCCGGTGATCCTCGGTCCGGATCACCCGGTCACGGGCGGTTATCCGGTGATCGGCGTGGTGACCGACGAGGACATCGACAAGCTGGGTCAGGTGCGGCCCGGCCAGACCGTCCGGCTGCACTGGGCCCACCCCCGGCGGCCGTTCGACTGAGCCACCCGGGACCGAACCGAGACACCGTCGGGCATCGCTGGTAGAAAAAGGGTGTGCTTACGCGCGATCCCGGTGCTCCTCATGTCCGCGGAGACCTCGGTGCCCGTCTCCGTGACGTCTACACCGCGCGGCTGGTCCACACCTCCGATCTCGATCACGAGACCCGTGACGGTGCCCGCCGCATGGTCATCGAGGCGTTCGGCGGGGATTTCACCGATGCGGACTGGGAGCACGCCCTCGGCGGCATGCATGCGCTGATCTGCCATCACGGGGCCCTGATCGCGCACGGTGCGGTGGTTCAACGGCGGCTGCTCTACCGCGACACCGCGTTGCGCTGCGGCTACCTCGAGGGTGTCGCGGTGCGCGAGGACTGGCGGGGTCAGGGCCTGGCCACCGCGGTCATGGACGCCCTGGAACAGGTGCTGCGCGGGGCGTATCAGATCGGTGCGCTGAGCGCGTCCGAAGAGGGCCGGCCGATGTACACCTCACGCGGCTGGCTGGCGTGGCAGGGGCCGACGTCGGTGCTGCAGCCCGCGGGCCTGGCGCGCACCCCCGACGACGACCGGTCGCTGTTCGTGCTGCCCATCGACCTGCCCAACGGCGTCGAACTGGACACCACCGCGGAGTTGACCTGCGATTGGCGTGACGGCGACGTCTGGTAGCCGCCTCACACGCAGGCCCCGCAGGCAGTGAGCGGAATTTCACGGCCGGGTCATCGCGGGGAGCGTTCGGGCAATAAACGGTTTCTACCGTTCGGGCCATGCCGAAACTGTTGAAGCCGAATCACATCACCGACTGGGATCCCGAGGACACCGAAGCCTGGGAGAACGGGAACAAGTACATCGCGCGGCGCAACCTGATCTGGTCGGTGTTCGCCGAGCACGTCGGGTTCTCCATCTGGTCCATCTGGTCGGTCATGGTGCTGTTCATGCCGGAGTCGGTCTACGGCTTCACCGCCGGCGACAAGTTCCTGCTGGGGGCGACCGCCACCCTGGTGGGCGGATGCCTGCGCATTCCCTACACGCTGGCGACGGCCACGTTCGGCGGTCGCAACTGGACCGCGTTCTCGGCTTTCGTGCTGTTGATCCCGACCGTGGGCACCATGGTGCTGCTGGCCCATCCCGGCCTGCCGCTGTGGCCGTATCTGGTGTGCGCGGCGCTCGCCGGATTCGGCGGCGGCAACTTCGCGTCGTCGATGACGAACATCAACGCGTTCTACCCGCAGCGGCTCAAGGGGT
The DNA here is from genome assembly GCF_002157835.1 of Mycobacterium dioxanotrophicus. Lineage (NCBI taxonomy): Bacteria > Bacillati > Actinomycetota > Actinomycetes > Mycobacteriales > Mycobacteriaceae > Mycobacterium > Mycobacterium dioxanotrophicus. Next base: position 7,104,852 of record NZ_CP020809.1, read on the forward strand.
GGGCGCTGGGACTCAACGCCGGCGGCGGCAATATCGGGGTGCCGATGATCCAGCTGATCGGACTGCTGGTCATCGCGACGGCCGGGAACCGGGCGCCCTACTGGGTGTGCGCGGTCTACCTGGTGGCGCTGGCGGTCGCCGGAATCGGCGCGGCGCTCTACATGGACAACCTCGAACAGCACAAGATCGATCTGGGCGCGATGAAAGCCATTCTCGGCGAACGGGATACGTGGGTGATCTCGCTGCTCTACATCGGCACCTTCGGATCGTTCATCGGGTTCGCGTTCGCGTTCGGCCAGGTACTGCAGATCAACTTCGCCGCGGGCGGGCAGAGCGCGGCCCAGGCTTCTCTGCACGCCGCACAGATCGCGTTCATCGGCCCGCTGCTCGGCTCGCTGTCCCGGGTCTACGGCGGCAAGCTGGCCGACCGGATCGGCGGCGGCCGGGTGACCCTCCCGGTCTTCGGCGGCATGATCCTCGCCGCCGGGCTACTGGTGACGATCAGCATGATCGACGACCACAGCGCCGGCGCGGCCACAGGCTTGATGATGACCGGCTACGTCGTCGGGTTCGTCGCCCTGTTTCTACTCAGCGGACTAGGCAACGGCTCGGTGTACAAGATGATCCCGTCCATCTTCGAGGCCCGCAGTCACTCCCTGCAGGTCGACCAGGAGACCAGGCAGCAGTGGTCGCGATCGATGTCGGGGGCGTTGATCGGCTTCGCCGGCGCGATCGGCGCGCTGGGCGGGGTGGGCATCAACCTGGCGCTGCGGCAGTCCTACCTGGCCAGCGGCTCGGCCAGCACCGCGTTGTGGATCTTCCTGGCCTTCTACGTGCTGGCCTCGGCAGTCACCTGGTTCCGCTATGTCCGCCGGCCCGCCGCGGCAGGCGTCACAATGGTCCCGACAGACCGACACGCCTCGGCAATGGCCGGGTAATGACTTGGAAACACGACGTGCCTTCACTGGACCCCATGACCGAGCCCGACTGGGCACCGCTGACCGGCTTCCGCGTGGCGGTGACCTCCGCCCGACGCGCCGATGAGCTGAGCACGCTGCTGACGCGCCGCGGCGCGACGGTGACCAGCGCGGCTGCCATCACGATGGTTCCGCTACCCGACGACGACGAACTGCGCACCAACACCGAGGCCCTGATCGCCGAACCGCCCGACATCGTGGTCGCCACGACGGGGATCGGCTTTCGGGGCTGGATCGCGGCGGCGGACGGCTGGGGCCTGGCCGCCGAGCTGACGCACGCCCTGAGCCAGGCCCGCATCGTGTCCCGCGGACCGAAGGCCACGGGCGCGCTGCGGGCGGCGGGTCTGCCGGAGGAATGGTCACCGGATTCGGAATCCTCCCGCGAGGTGTTGCACTATCTCGTCGAGCACGGAATCGCCGGCCTGCGAATCGCCGTGCAGTTGCACGGTGCCACCGACGAATGGGACCCGTTCCCGGAATTCCTCGACGAATTGCGAAGCGCCGGTGCGGATGTGATCCCGATCCGGGTGTACCGCTGGCATCCCGCGCCCCGCGACGGCGAATTCGACCAGCTGGTCACCGGTATCGCCGAACAGCGTTTCGACGCGGTCAGTTTCACCTCGGCCCCGGCGGTGGCCTCGGTGTTGATGCGGGCGGCCGAGATGGGGATCGCCGATCAGGTGGTGTCGGCGCTGCGCACTGATGTCCACGCGATGTGCGTGGGTCCTGTGACGGCCCGGCCGTTGGTGCGGCTCGGGATACCGGTGTCGGCGCCCGAACGCATGCGGCTGGGCGCACTGGCCCGCCACATCACCGACGAACTGCCCCTGCTGCAAGCCCGGACCGTCCGGGTGGCCGGGCATGTCCTGGAGATCCGCGGCACCTGCGTGCTGGTGGACGGCGTCGTCAAGCCGCTGTCCCCGGCATCGATGGCGACCATCCGCGCGCTGGCCCACCGGCCCGGCGCGGTGGTGTCGCGATTCGATCTGCTCGGCGCCCTGCCCGGTAGCGGCACCGACACCCACGCCGTGGAGACGGCAGTGCTCCGGCTCCGAACAGCCTTGGGGGACAAGAACATCGTGTCGACCGTGGTGAAGCGTGGCTACCGGCTGGCCGTCGACGAGCCGCACTCCGCGGTGGACGCCGACCTCGCCGGCGCGCGATGAGCCTGGTTCTGGTGGCGCACGGCACCCGCAAGCCAGGCGGTGTGGCGATGATCAACGAGCTCGCCGAACGGGTGGCACAGCTGCTCGGCCGACCGGTCCACGTCTCGTTCGTCGACGTGCTCGGGCCGACACCCACCGAGGTACTCGACGCGCTGCCTGCGGATGCACCCGCGGTGGTGGTGCCCGCGTTTTTGGCCAGCGGCTATCACGTCCGCGTCGACGTGCCCAACTACGTCGCCGCGAGCGGTCACCCGGCGGTGACCGTCACCCGGCCGCTGGGCCCGTGCCCAGGCACGGTCCGGGTGCTGGCCGATCGGCTCGTCGAATCAGGCTGGCGCCCAGGTGTTTCAGTGATCCTCGCGGCGGCAGGCACATCAGACCCCGGCGCTCAGTCCGATCTGCGCCGCACCGCCGCACTGCTGTCAGCCGTTACCGGCGATCGCGTAGAACTGGCCTATGCCGCCACCGGCGCGCCCGGTATTACCGAAGCCGGCCTCACGGATGTCATTGCCGCGCAGCGCCAACGCGGCGACCGCCGCATTGCAGTGGCGTCCTACCTGCTTGCCGATGGGCTCTTCCAGGATCGGTTGCGTGACGCCGGTGGGGATATCGTCAGCGAACCGCTCGGCCTGCACCCCGGCATGGTCCGGCTGATCGCCAACCGGTTCCGCCGCGCGGGCGTGCTGGGCCTGCCGGTCGCGGCGTGAGGCCAGCGCGCGGACGGCGTACGGCCCAGCCAGTACGGCCAGCAACAGCACTGCACCGCCGCCACCAACCGACAGCGCAGCCGTCCGACGCTCGGTGACCAGCCCCTCGCACTGCTCGGCGTAGTCACTCGTCGCGTACGCCGGCCCAGCCAGGGTGTGTTGGTCCAGATTGAGCAGATCCTGCTTGGCCGCAACGTCGTAGGACGGGCGCATGCCGGTGCCGCACGGTATCGGCGCACCCGTGCGGTCGACCACATCAAGGCCGAGCGGCAACATCAACGCAATAACCGAGCCCAGCATCGCCGCTGCACCGAGCAAACCCACCAGCTTGACCATCGAACGTGCAAATATCATCCTCGTCAGCCCCTTTTGAAGCACTCCCCAACGGGATAGTAGCGACGCTCAGCGAACTTTTCTAGTTAGCCAGAGCAAACCGCCAAGACCCACTGGTACCTGTTCAACTGCCGTTCATCTGGATGATCTGCAGCGTGAAAATCGCTTGTACCCGGGTTTTCGACCTGCTAAACATGCGCACCAGCATTCGAGCTGATCACGGCGCTGCGGGGATTTGGGTTGTACTCAGCTATCGTATGTCCGATAGCTGGTCTTTGTTTGCGGGAGCTTGGGTAACGGTGCAGGTAACAACGCTGGGCGGCGCTCGTCGCCCCGACGGTGAGTTCATTCGTGCCAGCAACTAACCCAAAGCCGGCCGAACGGTTGCGGCTGCGCCTGTTGAGCGCGCTGGCGGGCACGCGACGGTCGATGACCACCGCGGAACTTCGTGACCATGTTCACGAACACTTCGCCGAACCGGTCGTGATCGAGGCGGTGTACCGGAACCTGACGGTGTTGGAACGGCGCGGCGACGTCCGTCGCTGTGACGGGCCGGGCCGTGACGCCTACTGGACGGCTGCGGGCACTACCGCGCGATCTGGACGAAGCCGCCGGGCGTGACGCGGGTCCGATAGACCGGTACCGACATCTCGGCGTCGTCGAGGCAGCTGCCGTCGTCGAACGCGAACGCCTGCTTCTTGATGGGCGACTGCACGGTCGCCCGGCCGCCCCGGTCGCCCACGATCCCGCGGGACATCACGGCCGCCCCGGAGAACGGGTCGATGTTGCCCACGGCGTGCAGCGTGCCGTCGTCGAGCCGGAAGAGCGCCACCTGCGACCCGTCCGGCAGCAGCACGGCCACTCCACGGCACGGCATCAGGTAGTCGTACCGGCACGCGGTCGTCCAATCCCACAGCTGCCGCGAGTAGACATCGTTGCGGTCATCGAGCAGTGTCATTTCGAGTCCTCCATGGGTCGGATCGTGGGCATGCCCAGCGCTGTCGCGGTCAAGGGTGCGCTCCGCGCGTCGGCGGCAGGTACCTTGCGCCCGTCGCGCTGCGTGAAGGTGACGGTCGGATCGGCGACGTCAGGGGCGTTGACGAACGAGACGAACCGCGACAGCTTCTCGGGGTCCTCCAGCACGCCTTTCCATTCGCAGGCATACCCGTCGACGTGGCGCGCCATCGCGGCCTCGAATTCCGCCGCGAGTCCCAGCGAGTCATCGCAGATGACATCGCGCAGGTGATCCATGCCGCCGTCGAGGCCCTCCACCCACGGCGCGGTGCGCTGCAGCCGGTCGGCGGTGCGGATGTAGAACATCAGGAACCGGTCGATGTAGCGCACCAGCGTCTCGTCATCGAGATCACTGGCCAGCAGCTGCGCGTGCTTGGGCGTCATCCCGCCGTTGCCGCCGACATAGAGGTTCCAGCCGGTTTCGGTGGCGATGACGCCGACGTCCTTGCCGCGGGCCTCGGCGCACTCCCGGGCGCAGCCCGACACTCCCATCTTGAGCTTGTGCGGGGACCGCAGCCCGCGGTACCGCAACTCCAGGTTGATGGCCATCTGCACGGAATCCTGCTGGCCGTACCGGCACCAGTCGCTGCCGACACAGCTCTTCACGGTGCGCAACGACTTGCCGTAGGCGTGCCCGGATTCCATGCCGCCCTCGACCAGCCGCCGCCAGATCTCCGGCAACTGCTCCACCCGCGCGCCGAACATGTCGATGCGCTGGCCGCCGGTGATCTTGGTGTACAGGTCGAAATCCCTGGCGATCTCCCCGATCAGGATCAGCTGCTCGGCGGTGATGTCCCCGCCGGGCACCCGCGGCACCACCGAGTAGCTGCCGTTCTTCTGGATGTTGGCCAGGAAGTGGTCGTTGGAATCCTGCAGCGAGGCCTGCTCCCCGGAGAGGATGTGCTCCGAACTGGTCGACGCGAGAATCGAGGCGATCGTGGGTTTGCAGATGTCACAACCTTTTCCGGTACCGAACTGGGCCAGCAGCCCGGAGAAGGTGCGGATCTCGGTGGCGCCGATGATCTCGAACAGCTCGGCCCGCGACTGGCTGAAGTGCTCACACAGTGCCTTGGACTGCTCGACACCCTCGGCCTCCAGCAGCTGTTTGAGCAACGGCACGCAGGAGCCGCACGACGTGCCGGCCAGCGTGCACTTCTTGAGCTGCGCGACGTCGCAGCAGCCGCCGGCGATGGCCTCGGTGAGATCGCCTTTGGTGACGTTGTTGCACGAGCAGATCTGGGCCGCGTCTGGCAGCGCGCCGACGCCGAGAGCGCTTGCGCCGGAGCCGGATCCGGACGGGGCGATCAACGCCATCGGGTCGCCGGGCAGCTGCTCGCCGACCATCGGCCGCAGCACGCCGTACGCGGACGCGTCACCGACGAGGATGCCGCCCAGCAGGGTCTTGGCGTCGTCGGAGAGGACCAGCTTGGCGTAGGTCTGGTTGACGGCGTCGTTGACCACCACCTGCAGGCTGTCCGGCGTGCTGCCCATGGCATCGCCGAAGCTCGCCACGTCGACGCCCAGCAGTTTCAGCTTGGTCGACATGTCGGCCTCGGGGAATTCCGCCGCCCCGCCGAGCAGCCGGTCGGCCACCACCTCGGCGCTGGTGTAGCCGGGGCCGACCAGGCCGTAGCAGCGGCCTTCGATCGCAGCCACCTCACCGACCGCGAAAACACTGGGATCTGAAGTGACACAGGCCAAGTCGGTGAGCACGCCGCCCCGTTCGGCGGTGGCCAGGCCGGCCGCGCGGGCCAGCTCGTCGCGCGGCCGCACACCCGCCGCGAAAATCACCACGCCGGCGTCGATCAGGCTGCCGTCGGACAGGCACACCCGCACCCCGCCGTCGATGGACTCGATCGAGTCGGTGCCCACATCGGTGTGCACGGCGATGCCGAGCTCGCCGATCATCCGGACCAGCAGTGCCCCGCCTGCCTCGTCGAGCTGCTGGTTCATCAGACGCGGGGCCCGTTCGACGATGTGGGCGGGCAGGCCGAACTGGCGCAACGCGTTGGCGGCCTCCAGCCCGAGCAGGCCACCGCCGATCACCACGCCGGCCAGGCCGGTGGCGGCGCCCCGCTGGGCGGCGGCGCGGATCGCGTCGAGGTCGTCGAGGGTGCGGTAGACGTGGCAGCCGGGCAGATCGTGTCCCGGAACCGGCGGCACGAACGCGTACGAGCCGGTGGCCAGCACCAGGGCGTCATAGTCGATGCAGCGCCCGTCGCCGGTGCGCACGGTCTTGGCCGTGCGGTCGATCTCGGTGGCCGCGCTGCCGAGCCGCAGCTCGACGCGGTCGTCGCCGAGGTAACCGTTGCCGGGCAGCGCCAGCTGGGCACGGTCCCAGTGCTCGGTGTATCCCGTCAGCCCGACCCGGTCGTATGCCGCGTCGGACTCCTCCGCCAGGATTGTGACGCGCCAGTCCCCCGCGGTGTCCCTGGCCCGCAGCGCCTCGACAAAGCGGTGTCCCACCATGCCGTGACCGACCACGACGACGTTTCGTGTTCCAGACATACCGCGAGGTTAGGGACGCGATATTGCCGAAATGTCGCGCTGTGTGAAGCGCCCATCACGGTGTGCTCACGGCCCTGACCGGCGGTATGTGAGGAGCCTGACCTCAGTGTTCGGCCGAGACGCCCTGCAACGGCTGCGGCAGCGCCGAGTTCGCCGCGGCCACCGCGGCCCCGCTGCGGATGAACTCCACGGCCGCCTCCACCTCGCGAGACAGGAAGCGGTCCTGCCCCGGCCCCGGCACGGTTTCGCGCAGCGCGGCGACGACGGCGCCGGTGGCGGGTCCCGGCTGCAGCGGTGCCCGCAGGTCGATGGCCCGCGCCGCGGTGAGCAGTTCGACGGCGAGCACGCGGGTCAGCCCGTCGAGCGCCAGCCGCAGTTTGCGGGCCGCCGACCATCCCATCGAGACGTGGTCCTCCTGCATCGCGCTCGACGGGATCGAGTCCACACTGGCTGGCACTGCCAGCCGCTTGAGCTCCGAGACGATCGCGGCCTGGGTGTACTGCGCGATCATGTGCCCCGAGTCGACGCCCGCGTCGTGGGCGAGGAACGGCGGCAGCCCGCGCGACCGCGCAACGTCGAGCATGCGATCGGTGCGGCGTTCACTGATGGACGCCAGATCGGCGACGGCGATGGCCAGGAAGTCCAGCACGTAGGCGACCGGCGCACCGTGGAAGTTGCCGTTGGATTCCACGCGGCCGTCGATCGTGACGACCGGGTTGTCCACCGCCGACGCCAGCTCGTAGCCGGCGATGGTGCGGGCGTGGGCGAGGGTGTCGCGGGCGGCGCCTGCGACCTGGGGTGCGCACCGCATCGAGTAGGCGTCCTGGACATACGTGCAGTCGGGACCCACGTGGCTCGCGACGATCGGCGAATTCGCCAGCAGCGCGCGCATATTCGCGGCGGCCACGGCCTGGCCCGGTTGCGGGCGCAGCGCCTGCAGATCGGCCGCGAACACCCGGTCGGTGCCCAGCATGGCCTCGACGCTCATCGCGGCCGTGAGATCGGCACAGCGCAGCAGCATGTCGAAGTCATGGCAGGCCAACAGCAACATGCCGAGCATGCCGTCGGTGCCGTTGATGAGGGCCAGACCGTCCTTCTCCGCGGGCTCGATCGGTTCGATGCCGACCTCACGCATCGCGTCGGCGGATTCGCGCAGATTGCCTGCGGCGTCCCGCACGTCGCCCTCCCCGAGAAGCGCCAGCGCGCAGTGCGCCAGCGGCGCCAGATCACCCGAACAGCCCAGCGAACCGTATTCACGCACGACGGGCGTGATCCCGGCATCGAGCAGGGCCGCCATGGTCGTGGCGGTTTCCGTCCGCACGCCGGTCCGGCCGGTGGCCAGCGTGGACAGCCGCAGCAGCATGAGCGCGCGGACCACTTCACGTTCCACTTCGGGCCCGGATCCGGCCGCATGCGAGCGGATCAGTGAGCGCTGCAACTGCACCCGCTGCTCGAGCGGGATGTGCACGCTGGCCAGCGCACCGAATCCGGTCGACACTCCGTAGTGCGGTTTGACGTCGTGGGCCAGTGCGTCGACGATGGCGCGCGCCTCCGCGATCGCGGCGAGTGCGTCGCTGCCGAGCTCCACACCGGCCCCGTGCCGGGCCACGGCAACGACATCAGCTTCCGAAACCGGTCCCCGGCCAACGGTGACCCGGGGCGGCGTGCTGTTCATCTGATTCTCCCTACTGTGCTGCTGAAGACTCGACGGGCTTGAGGCGTCGTCACGAAACCACGATGACCGGCACCGGAGAGTTGCGGGCGATTTTGGTCGCCGGTCCCCCGACGGGTACTGCGAGGGCACGCTACATCGCGATGAATGCATACAGCAAGTATTCATCTTGCAGTTAGTGTGACTATTCACTTGATATTAATGACCAGTCTTGACAAGACTTCATTCAGAGAGCACATTTTGGGCTAACACCGTCGAATCGAGGGACGATGCCGATAGGGCAGACACCAGCAGCTGCCGCCAGCGTGCGCCGCTGGCTCAACATGCTGATCGAAGGCCGTCAGCTGTCGCCGGCACAGCGACGCGTCGCGGGCTTTCTGCTCGACCACCCCGAGGAAGCGGTGTGGCTCAGCGCCGAGGAGCTGGGCCGCCGCTCGGGCGTCAGCCAGCCGACGGTCAGCCGCTTCGCCTCCGCCCTGGGCTTCGACGGCTACCCTGAGCTGCGCGAACAGGCCAGAGCGCAGGTACAGGAAGAACTACGCGGCACCGGTACCGAAGCCGACTCGGTCAGTGCCCTACGCCGCCTGATCGCGGCCGAGACCGCGAACCTCGCCGAGCTCGCATCCAGCCCATGGGCAGGCGAGCGGATCGAGCGGGTCGGCAGCTACCTCGCCGAATCGCGCCCGCTGCCGGTGCTCGGGCTGCGGGTGTCCAAGCCGTTCGCCGACATCTTCGTGCATTTCGCCGCGAAGGTGCACCCGGATGTCCGGTCGGTTCCTGCCGGTTCTGACGGTGACGACGTACTGGTCAACGCCCGCGCCGCAGGTGCGACGTGGCTGCTGGCCTTCGGCCTGCCGCGCTATCCACGGGCCCTGCAGGAATCCATTCAGTTCGCCCGCACCCTCGGACTGCGGGTCGCCCTGGTCACCGACAGCCCGCTGTGCCCGCTGGCGGGCGAAGTCGACGACCTGCTCGCCGCGCCCGTCGCCTCGACACTGACCTTCGATTCCACCGTCGCGCCGATGGCGCTGACCATGAGCCTGCTTCACGCGGTCACAGAGGCGCTGCCCGAACACGGCCAACGCTGGCTCGAAGAGTTCGACCAGCGCGCGGCAGATCGCAATCTGTTTCTCGATTAGCCACTCCACCAACCCATTTCGATATTCAAGGGAGAGATCCAATGGAAGGCGCCCGTCCCGTACGTGCCCCTCGCGGCACCACCCGCACCGCACGCAGCTGGTATACCGAAGCTCCGCTGCGCATGCTGATGAACAACCTCGACCCCGAGAACGCCGAACGCCCGGACGATCTCGTCGTCTACGGCGGCACGGGACGCGCCGCGCGCAACTGGGCCTCTTTCGACGCCATGGTGCGCACCCTGGAGACCCTGGCCCCCGACGAGACGATGCTGGTGCAATCCGGCAAGCCGGTCGGCGTGTGGCAGACCCATGAATGGGCGCCCCGCGTACTGATCGCCAACTCGAACCTGGTCGGCGACTGGGCCACGTGGCCCGAGTTCCGGCGGTTGGAGAACCTCGGGCTGACCATGTACGGGCAGATGACCGCGGGGTCCTGGATCTACATCGGTACCCAGGGCATCGTGCAGGGCACCTACGAAACCTTTGCTGCCGCAGCCGAAAAACGCTTCGGCGGCACGCTGGCAGGCACCCTGACGCTGACCGGCGGGTGCGGCGGCATGGGCGGTGCGCAACCGCTCGCGGTGACCCTCAATGGCGGTGCCTGCCTGATCGTGGACGTCGACGAGGCGCGCCTGCGTCGCCGCGTCGAGCACCGCTACCTCGACGAGGTCGCCGACGATCTCGAGGACGCCATCAAGAAGGCCGTCGACGCCCGCACCAACAAACGGGCCTGGTCTGTCGGCGTCGTCGGCAACGCCGCCACGATCTTCCCCGAACTGCTGCGGCGCGGCGTACCCATCGACCTGGTCACCGACCAGACCAGCGCACACGACCCGCTGTCATACCTGCCGGAGGGCATCGACCTCGACGACTGGCACGACTACGCCGAGAAGAAGCCCGACGAATTCACCGACCGCGCCCGCGAATCCATGGCCACCCAGGTCCAGGCCATGGTCGAGTTCCAGGACGGCGGTGCCGAGGTCTTCGACTACGGCAACTCGATCCGCGACGAGGCCCGCCTCGGCGGCTATGAAAGGGCCTTCGAATTCCCCGGTTTCGTCCCCGCCTACATCCGCCCACTGTTCTGCGAGGGCAAGGGCCCGTTCCGCTGGGTCGCGCTGTCGGGCGATCCGGAGGACATCTACACCACGGACAAGGCCATCATGGACCTGTTCCCCGACGACGACCGCCTACACAAGTGGATGCGCGGCGCCCGTGAGCGCATCGCGTTCCAGGGTCTGCCCGCCCGGATCTGCTGGTTGGGCTACGGCGAACGCGACAAGGCCGGCGTGCTGTTCAACGATCTGGTGGCCAGCGGCAAGGTGTCGGCGCCGATCGTCATCGGCCGCGACCACCTGGACTGCGGCTCGGTGGCCAGCCCCTACCGCGAGACCGAGTCGATGCTCGACGGATCCGACGCGATCGCCGACTGGCCGCTGCTCAATGCCCTGACCGCCACCTCCTCGGGGGCGGCGTGGGTGTCGATCCACCACGGCGGCGGCGTCGGTATCGGCCGGTCCATCCACGCCGGGCAGGTCGGCGTCGCCGACGGGACTCCGCTTGCGGCACAAAAGCTTTCCCGCCTGTTGACCAACGACCCCGGCATGGGCGTGATCCGTCACGTCGATGCCGGCTACGAGCGGGCCGAGGAAGTCGCGAAGGAACGCGGCGTCCGGATCCCCATGCAGGAGAGCTGATGAGCCCCGCACGCGAGGAGGACCAAATACACCAGCTGAATGACAGGTTCGTCTCCTTGTGGGCGTCGCTCGCGCCCATCGGCAGGGACCCGGGCAGCGGCGGGTACCGCCGGTTCGCCTGGAACGCGGCCGATGGCGAGCTGCGTGCCTGGTTCATCGACCAGGCCAAGCAGCGCGGCCTCACCTACGAGGAGGACCGCAACGGGAACCAGTGGGCGTGGTGGGGCGAACCCCGCCCCGACTCCGTGGTGACCGGAAGCCATCTCGACAGCGTGCCCGACGGCGGCGCGTATGACGGTCCGCTGGGCGTGGTTTCGGCCTTTCTGGCTGTCGATGAGCTACGCGCGCAGGGCGTCGAGCCCACCCGCTCGCTGGCGGTGACCAACTTCGCCGACGAGGAGGGCGCCCGGTTCGGCGTCGCGTGCATGGGTAGTCGGCTGCTGACCGGCGCGATCGAACCCGACCGGGCCCGCGGGCTCAAGGACGCCGACGGCGTCACCCTCGGCGACGCGATGCAGGCCGCAGGCGTCGATCCCGCGCGGCTGGGCCGTGACGAGCAGGCACTCGAGCGCATCGGCGTGTTCGTGGAGCTGCACGTCGAACAGGGCCGGGCACTGGTGGACATGGACGCCGCGGTCGGGGTGGCGACAGCCATCTGGCCGCACGGCCGGTGGCGGTTCGAATTCCTCGGCGAGGCAAACCATGCCGGCACCACCCGGGTGGACGATCGCGTCGACCCCATGTTGCCGTTCGCGACCAGTGTGCTGGCTGCCCGGGAAACCGCCACCCGCACCGGGGCACTCGCCACCTTCGGCAAGGTCCTGGTGATCCCCAACGGCGTCAACGCGATTCCTTCGGCGGTGCACGGCTGGCTGGATGCCCGGGCGGCCGACGACACCGTGCTGGAGAAGTTGGTTTCCGAGGTCACAGCCGCCGGTGAGGATGCGGCCGCCGCGCACGGCGCCACGTGCACGGTGACCCGCGAATCCTATTCTCCTGTCGTCGGTTTCGACGACGCACTGCGGGACCGGATCAGTGCGCTGCTCGACGACGCACCGCAGTTGCCCACCGGCGCAGGCCACGACGCCGGGATCCTCTCGGCACACGTGCCGACAGCGATGCTGTTCGTGCGCAACCCCACCGGGGTGAGTCACAGCCCGGTCGAAGACGCCTCTGACGACGACTGCGTGGCCGGAGTGGTGGCGCTGACCAAGGTGCTGAAGGAGTTGGTGAGCCAGTGACGCGGTATTTCGCGGACTATGCCTGGCTCGGTGGTGATCAGGTCAGCGACCGCGTGCTCATCGAGGTCGACGGCGACAGGATCACGTCGGTATCGGCCGGGCAGGACCGCCCGGCCGACGCCACCCACCTGACGGGCGTGACCGTTCCGGGCCTGGCCAACTCCCACAGCCACGCGTTCCACCGCGCGCTGCGCGGGCGCACCCACCGCGGTGGCGGCACGTTCTGGACCTGGCGCGAGGACATGTACGCCGTGGCCGGCCGGCTGGACCCGGACTCGTATTACGTACTGGCACGCGCGACATACGCCGAGATGGCTCTCGCCGGCATCACCTGCGTCGGAGAGTTCCACTACGTGCACCACCGCCCGGACGGCACGCCGTACCCCGAGTCGAATGCGTTGGGCGAGGCACTCATCGCCGCGGCCACCGACGCCGGTATCCGTATCACCCTGCTCGATGCCTGTTATCTGACAGGTGGTTTCGGCACCGAGCTGCAGGGCCCGCAGGTGCGGTTCACCGACGGCACCGCCGCCGCGTGGGCCGAGCGGGTCGAGCGGCTCACCGCGACACCGCAGGCCCGCATCGGCGCCGCGATCCATTCGGTGCGTGCGGTTCCGGCAAAGCAGCTGGGCACCGTCGCCGACTGGGCCAGGGAGCATGGCGTGCCGCTGCATTTCCACATGTCCGAACAGCGGGCCGAGAACGAGGCCTGCATGGCCGCACACGGCTGCACGCCGACCCAGCTGCTGGGTGAACACGGCGCGCTGGGATCGCTGTCGACCGCAGTGCACGCCACCCACCTCACTGATGGCGATGTCGCCGCATTGGCTGATTCGCGCACCTACGTGTGCATGACGCCGACCACCGAACGCGACCTCGCGGACGGCATCGGCCGGGCGCGGGATCTCGCGACGGCGGGCACCCCGCTGACCTTGGGCAGCGACAGCAACGCCATCGTGGACATCTTCGAAGAAGCCCGCGGCATGGAGCTCGACGAGCGGCTGCGCACCGAGCGGCGCGGACACTGGCCTGCGGCGGAGCTCATGCGCGCCGCAACCTCGGACGGGCATGCTTCGTTGGGTTGGCCCGAGGCCGGCCGGCTGGAACCGGGTGCGCTCGCAGACTTCGTCACGGTCGGGCTCGATTCGGTCCGGATGGCCGGCTGGGATTCCGGAACGCTGTTGGAAACGCTGGTATTCGCCGCGTCCGCTCCTGACGTGACCGATGTGGTGGTCGGTGGGCGCCGGGTGGTCAACCGACGTTCACACACTCAGATCGACGACGTTCCTGCAGCACTTCATGATTCGATTAGGACATTGACCTCATGAGTAGTCTTCTGATCGACAACATCGGCGCCCTGGTCACCAACGATCCGGCTCAGCAGTCCGGGCTGGTCGGCCTGATAGAGGATGCCGCAATCGTTTTCGACGACGGCGTGGTGGCCTGGGTCGGACCGCGCACCGGTGCGCCGGACGCCGACGACCGGGTGGACGCCGACGGGCGGGCCGTCATCCCCGGATTCGTCGACAGCCACAGCCACCTGGTGTTCAGCGGCGACCGCTCCGCTGAGTTCGCCGCCCGGATGGCCGGAAAGCCCTACAGCGCAGGTGGAATCAACACGACGGTCAACGCCACCCGTGCGGCGAGCACCGACGAGCTGCGCGCAAACGTCGCGCGCCTGATCGCCGAGTCGCGACGCTCGGGCACCACCACCAACGAGTGCAAGTCCGGATACGGGCTCACCGTCGACACCGAGGTGCAGAGCCTGCAGCTCGCCGCCGAGTTCACCGACGAAATCACCTTCCTCGGGGCCCATCTGGTTCCGCAGGAGTACGCCGACCGGCCCGACGACTACGTGGACCTGGTGTGTACGGCCATGGTCGACGCGTGTGCGCCCGCCGCCAAATGGATCGACGTGTTCTGCGAGCGGGGGGCGTTCGACGGGGATCAGACCCGGAAGATCCTGACCGCCGGGGTCGAGCGGGGCCTGATCCCGCGCGTGCACGCCAACCAGCTCGGGCCGGGGCCGGGTGTGCAGATCGCGGTGGAGTTCGGTGCGGCGTCTGCCGACCACGCGACGTTCCTCGATGACGACGACATCGCCGCATTGGCTTCCGGCACCACCGTCGCGACCCTGCTCGCGGCCACCGAGTTCGCGACCCGCACGCCGTATCCGGATGCCCGGCGGCTGCTCGATGCCGGTGTCACCGTGGCGCTGGCCAGCAACTGCAACCCGGGTTCCGGCTTCACCACCAACCTGCCGTTCTGCATCGCAGTGGCGGTTCGCGACATGTTCATGACCCCCGACGAAGCGCTATGGTCGGCGACCATGGGTGGGGCGCGGGCGTTGCGCCGCACCGACGTCGGGCATCTGGGCGTCGGCGCCCGCGCGGATGCGGTTCTGCTGGACGCCATTTCGCATGTGCACCTGGCGTACCGGCCCGGCGTGCCGTTGGTCGGGGCGGTGTGGCGGGGCGGCGAGCTGGTGGCAGGTAGCGTCGGGGACCGCTCCTCGTGACACTGCGGGTGCAACGGTTCGCCACGCACCAGCGCATGCCGTGGCGCAACGGCGGCGGGGTCACCTACGAACTGGCCCGCAATCCTTCCGCCGCGAGCGACGAATTCGACTGGCGTATCAGCATTGCCGAGGTATCGGCCTCCGGCGCTTTCTCGGCGTTCCCCGGGGTCGACCGGATCATCACGCTCATCGAGGGCACCGACATGGTGCTGACCGTCGACGGAGTGCGGCACCGCCTGCAACCGTTGGAGCCGTTCGCCTTTGACGGCGGCGCCGACACCGCAGGGGAAGTTCCCACCCCGACCCGCGATCTCAACGTGATGACCCGGCGCGGTCGGGCCACAGCGGAACTCGACGTGATCCGGCTGCGCGACGGCACCGAGGTGTCGGTGGGCCCGGCCGAACCGCTGGTGCTGGTCGCGCTGTCGGGCACCGTCGCGGTGTCGTCGGCCGCGCAGGACCGCGTCGAACTGGGCGCACTGGACGCCCTGCGCTGGACCGGACCGGCGCTCGCAATGAGCGGGTGCGCCGCGGTGGCGGTGGTGCGGGTCCGGTCGGCGCAGCGCTGAGGCGCTACCCGGCCTGCCTGGCCAGCGCCGCACCGACCACCCGGGCTCCCTCCGCGAACCGCGCCGGGTCGGGCCCGGAGTAGTTCAGCCGCAGGAAAGCGCCCGCCGGTTCGGCCGGAAACCACTCCGCGCCCGCCGCCACCAGAACACCGTCGGTCTCGCAGTCCCGCACCAGCCGATCGAGGTCGGTGGAATCGGGAAGCCGAAGCCACAGGTGCAAGCCCCCGCGGGGCACGCGGTCCAGGTGCCCCGCGGCGACGTGTTCGGTCACCGCCGAGACCAGCAGATCCCGCCGTTGCCGCAACTGATGGCGCAACTCTCGCACATGGGAGTGCCAGGCCGGCTGCGTGACGACGTCCAGCGCGGCGGCCTGCAGCAGCCCGCTGACGTACATGGATTCGGCGCCCCGGTCGGCGAGGATGCGTTCCCGTGCCGGTCCGCGAACCACCAGGCCCGCCACCCGGATCGCCGGCGACACACTCTTGGTCAGGGAGCGCAGGTAGATGACGTGGCCGGCGTCGTCGAGCGCGGCGACCGGGCTGGCAGCGGCGTCGATGGCGAAATCGCGTGCCCAGTCATCTTCCAGCAGGAACGCACCGTGGCGCCGTACGACGTCGAGCACCTGTCGCGTCAACTCGGAATCCCATTGCGCCCCGGTAGGATTGGCGAAGTTTGGTTGCGCATAGAACAGCCGGGCGCCCGTCTCGGCGAAAGCACGCGCGAGCTCGTCGGGATCAGGACCGCTCGATCCGCTCGGTACGGGGACCAACCGCACGCCGGCCTGCGCGGCGGCCAGGATCGCTCCCCAGTAGCTGGGGGACTCGATGAGCATCGGCTGCCCGAAGCCGACCAGGGCCCGAAAAGTCGAGCTCAATCCGCTTTGACTGCCGGGCAACACGATCACATCGCGAGGTGCCGGCGGGGTCACGCCCACGGGGCACGACTCGGCCAGTTCGGTGGCGAACCAGGCCCGTAACTCGGGCAGTCCCGCGGCGTCGGCCCGGGTCAACGCAGCGTCGGCGCGGGCGGCTCGCGCCAGGGCGGCGCGAACCAAGCGCTGGGGCAGCAGTTCCCGGTCCGGATAACCCGAATGCAGGCCGATCACATCGGGTGCCGCGCTGCGCATCGGCGTCGACAGGCCGGGTATGCGAACCTGTGGTGAACCCAGAGCCGCTGTCTGCCAGGCATAGTCGGGTGGCCGGGCAGTGCGTACGGCCCGGACGAACGTGCCGACCCCGGGCCGGGATTCCACGAGCCCGAGGCCGCGCAGTGCGCGCATCGCCTTCTGCACGGTGACCGGGCTGGCCGCGTACTGGGCCACCAGCGCCCGATTGGACGGCAATTGCGCACCGGGCGCCGCGGTGGCGATCCACTGCCGCAGACCCGCCACGATGCGTTCGGTGCTATCGTTATCCATGTCGGATAAGAGTAGCGCTACCGTGATGGTGCGACCACCGTTATCCCAAGCCGGTGTGCTCTGGGGCCTCCTGGGCGTGGTCGCGTTCTCGTTCACCATCGTCTTCACCCGATTCGCGATCGGCGGGCTTTCCCCGCTGTTCATCGGTGCGGGGCGAGCCGTCGTCGCTGCCGCCCTGGCCGCCGCAGCGCTGGCCTGCACGCGGCAATCGCTGCCCCACGGCACCCAGTGGGTCCGCCTGGCGGTGGTAGCGGCGGGCGTCGTCGCAGGTTTCCCCCTCCTGACGTCGTACGCGCTCACGATCGTGCCGGCCAGCCACGGCGCGGTCGTGGTCGCACTGCTACCTGCGGCCACCGCAGTCACCGCGGTCCTCCGCAGCCGCGAGCATCCGCCCGCGGCGTTCTGGACCACCGCCGCCATCGGCGCGGCCGCCGCAGTGGTGTTCGCGATGGTGCAGGGCGGCGGGATCGGCCACCTGAGCTGGGCGGATCTGCTCCTGTTCGGCGCCGTGGCGGCCGCAGCCATCGGCTACGCCGAGGGCGGCCTGCTGGCCAGGGAACTCGGGGCGTGGCAGACCGTGTCGTGGGCGTTGGTGGTGGCAGCCCCGGCGATGCTGGTGCTGACCGCCATCTCCGTCGTGCAACAGCCACCGCATGCGACGACGGCCCAGTGGGCGGCCTTCGGCTATCTCGCCGCGGTCAGCATGTACCTCGGCTTCTTCGCGTGGTACCGGGGCCTGGCCATCGGTCCGATGGCTCAGGTCAGCCAGGTGCAACTCGTCCAGCCCGTCATGACGATCTGCTGGGCCGCGCTACTGCTGCACGAGCAACTGACCTGGCTGACGGCGCTCGGCGGAGCCGCCGTGATCGCGTGCGCGGGCCTGGCCGTGCGCATCCGACTCGGCTGACGACGGCGAACGCCGCTGGAGCTCAGGCAAATTCGGCTAGATCGGCGGTCAGATGGCGGCGATGTACGACGAGGTGTAGATGTCGCCGTGCAGTCGGCCCGGGCGGGGCGGGCCCTCGACAAAGACGCCCGCTCCGGTAGCACCCGGCATCCGCGGGCTCGTGACGGTTGTCGAACCATTGCCCAGGTCATCGATGTACATCACCCCGGTGGTCACCCCAGCGTCACCGGCGTCGCACGGGACCGCCAAGGAGTGCGGCTCCTGAACCAAGCGGACCTGATAGGTGGTGTCGGGTATCGCGGTCTGCATATGCACCTCGGCACGCACCGAACCCGAATCCGGTGCGCCGACATCGACGAAGCCCGAGGCACTGCCGTAGGTCAGGTCGTACGTGGCGGTGACAAGGTCACAGTCCTTGGTCTGGTTGTCCAGCGGCACCATCGTCATGGCCGTACCCGCACCGGCGACCGCGGCACCCGCACCGCCGGTTGCCGCGACTGCAAGCACGACGACTGCTGCTGGACAAATCCCATGCCTGGCCATGATCTGCGCCTCACATGCTCGTTGTGTGATCGTGGTCACATTATCCGCGCACAAGAGGGCTCCGCGCCAGGTTGAACCGCACGCGACGATCCCAGAAGTCGACTCAAACTGGCTGACGCATACGAAAACCGGTGGAACTCACGGAGTTCCACCGGTTTGCGCCGCCTACCACTCAGATCCGGGCGATGAAGGTCGAGCTGTAGGTCTCTGGCATGAACTTGCCGGTCGCAGGCGGACCCTCGATGACGACATACGCGCCCGTTGCACCCTGCATGAGCGGCCCGGTCACGGTGGTCGAGGCCGTGCCCACCGCATCGGTGTGCATCACCCCGGTCGCCACGCCCGGATCACCGGGATTGCACGTGGCGTACGACAAGCGCGGCAGCTGAATGAGCCGCACCTGATAGGCGGTATCGGGCGCGGCCGTCTGCATGCGCACATCGGCACGCACCGAACCCGAACCGTCCGCGCCGACATCGACGAAGCCTGAGCCGGTGCCCGAGCCATAGCCGGTCAGGTGCTCCGCCGCAGCGAAGTCGCAATGCCTGATCTGCGCCTGCAGCGGCACCATCGTCAGGCCCGAATCCGCTGCGGCGACACCAGCGCCGAGCATCGCGACGGCCACGACGGGCGCCGTCATCGCACAACTTTTACCCCGACCCATGATGCGCCCTACCGTTTCTCGCGACCCCTTGGTCACATTATGGACGCACAGCGAACGTTCAGCGCCAGCGGACCAGCAACTCGTTCACCGTTCCGGTCAGGGCCCGCTGCAGGAACGGCCCGAAGCTGATCCGGCCGACCCCGAGCGGTCCGAACGACGCAGGATCGTCGGCCTCGGGTAACGCAATCGCGTTCACCGGCAGCGGCAGCTCAGATGTCAAGCGTCGCATGGTTTCCGGATCATGGCGTCCCACCGGATACAGGCAATCCGCACCCGCGTCGGCAGCCAGTTTCAGCCGGGCCACGGCACGTTCGACGCGATCGGCCTCCGAACCGTCTTCGCGCAGGAACAGATCAGTGCGGGCGTTGATCACGACATGCACCCCTGCGGCGTCAGCCGCCTTGCGCAGTTCACCGACCAACGCGGCGTGTTCCTCGGGGCTACGCAGGCGTTTGCCCTCCTTGTGCACGGTGTCCTCGATGTTCAGCCCGACCGCACCCGCGGCCAGCAGCCCGTCGATGAGCCGCTGCGGCGTCTCGCCGTAACCGGATTCGATGTCGACCGAGATCGGCACGTCGACCGCAGCGCAGATCTGGGCTACCCGCGCCGTCAGTTCGTCGTAGGTCATCCCCTCGCCGTCGGCCTTCCCGACCGAATCGGCCACCGGATGGCTGCCGAGGGTGAGCGCTTCGAACCCCGCTTCGACGGCGGTCTTCGCCGACCAGGCATCCCACACCGTGGGTAGCACCACCGGGTTGCCCGGTTGGTGCAATGCCAGCAGGGCCGTCGCACGGTCCTGCAGAACCTGTTGGGACAGAGCTTGTTGGGGCACCCGCATACCTCCGACTCTCAACGTGACCCGCGTCACTCTCAACTGGTGATGTGGCTAGCATCGGTTGTCGTACTGTGATTCATGACACCCTTCAGCCCAAGGAGGTCACATGTCCACCACAACCGAATTCGCCGAACTGCACAAGTTGATCGGCGATATGCGTCGCTCTGTCACGGCACTGGCGGCCAAATACGGTGACTCGCCGGCCACCCGCCGCATCACCAATGATGTCGAGCGCATCCTGCTCGACGTCGACCGGCTGAACATCGACGCCGATGAACTCGCGATGCGCCACGGCTGCACGCCGCAGACGTCCGTCGGCGAGAAGATCGCGATCCCCGACACCCAATACGACCGAGAGTTCTGGGGCGACATCAGCGATGGCGGCGTCAGCGGCTAGCCAGGCGCCGGGGCATCTGACGCCTCACACAAACAACTGAACCTGACGAAAGGGAACCGTGAGCGCACCCACCGATGACCGTCGTGCGACCGGGGTCTTCTCCCCCACGCGCGCCCAGATTCCGGAGCGCACGCTGCGGACCGACCGGTGGTGGCAGGCGCCACTGCTGACCGACCTGGGACTGGCCGCGTTCGTCATCTACGCCACGATCCGGGCGTTCTGGGGCAGCGCTTACTGGGTTCCGCAGTACCACTACCTGACGCCGTTCTACTCGCCGTGCGTGAGCACCGCGTGCGCGCCGGGCGCGAGCCACTTCGGGCATTGGGTGGGCGCCCTGCCGTGGTTCATCCCGATGGCGTTCATCTCGCTGCCGTTCCTACTCGCCTTCCGGCTCACCTGCTACTACTACCGCAAGGCCTACTACCGGTCGGTCTGGCAGTCCCCGACCGCCTGCGCGGTGGCCGAGCCGCACGCGAAATACACCGGGGAGACGCGACTTCCGCTGATCGTGCAGAACGCACACCGGTACTTCTTCTACGTCGCGGTGCTGATCTCACTGGTGAACACCTACGACGCCATCGTGGCGTTCCACTCCGACAAGACGGCCAGCGGTTTCGGATTCGGCCTGGGGAACCTCATCCTCCTGGTCAACGTGATCCTGCTGTGGGTGTACACCATCTCCTGCCACTCGTGCCGGCACGTCACCGGCGGGCGACTCAAGCACTTCTCGAAACATCCCGTCCGCTATTGGATCTGGACGCAGGTGTCCAAGCTGAACACCCGGCACATGCTGTTCGCGTGGATCACGCTGGGCACCCTGATGCTCACCGACTTCTACATCATGCTGGTCGCCAGCGGAACCATCTCCGACTTGAGATTTGTTGGCTGACAACCTGATTCCTAATAACGAAGTAGTGGGGTTATAGATGGCTGAACTGGAACGGCACCAATACGACGTTGTCGTCATCGGTGCCGGCGGTGCAGGGCTGCGTGCGGTGATCGAGGCGCGTGAGCGGGGTCTGCGGGTGGCGGTGGTGACCAAATCGCTGTTCGGCAAAGCACATACAGTGATGGCCGAGGGCGGGTGCGCCGCGGCGATGCGCAACGTCAACACCAAGGACTCGTGGCAGGTGCACTTCGGTGACACCATGCGCGGCGGCAAGTTCCTCAACAACTGGCGGATGGCCGAACTGCACGCGCAAGAGGCCCCGGACCGCGTGTGGGAGTTGGAGTCCTACGGCGCGTTGTTCGACCGCACCAAGGACGGCCGGATCAGCCAGCGCAACTTCGGCGGGCACACCTACCCGCGGCTGGCCCACGTCGGCGACCGTACCGGCCTGGAGATCATCCGCACCCTGCAGCAGAAGATCGTCTCGCTGCAGCAGGAGGACAAGGCCGAACTCGGTGACTATGAGGCCCGCATCAGGGTTTTCCACGAAACCGCCATCACCGACCTGATCAAAGACGGTGACCGCATCGCGGGCGCGTTCGGGTACTACCGCGAGACCGGCAATTTCGTGCTGTTCGAGGCCCCCGCGATCGTGCTGGCCACCGGAGGCATCGGCAAGTCCTTCAAGGTGTCGTCGAACTCGTGGGAGTACACCGGAGACGGCCATGCGTTGGCTCTGCGCGCCGGATCCGGTCTGATCAACATGGAGTTCATCCAGTTCCACCCGACCGGCATGGTGTGGCCGCTGTCGGTGAAGGGCATCCTGGTCACCGAAGGTGTCCGCGGTGACGGCGGAGTGCTGAAGAACTCCGAAGGCAAGCGGTTCATGTTCGACTACATCCCCGCGGTGTTCAAGGGGCAGTACGCCGAAACCGAAGAAGAAGCCGACCAGTGGCTCAAGGACAACGATTCCGCGCGCCGCACCCCTGACCTGCTGCCCCGCGACGAGGTGGCCCGCGCCATCAACTCCGAGGTCAAGGCGGGACGCGGCTCGCCACACGGCGGCGTGTACCTCGACATCGCTTCGCGGATGCCGACCGAGGAGATCAAGCGGCGGCTGCCGTCGATGTACCACCAGTTCATGGAGCTCGCCGAGGTCGACATCACCAAGGACGAGATGGAGGTCGGGCCGACCTGTCACTACGTGATGGGCGGTATCGAAGTCGACCCCGACACCGGCGGGGCCGTCACGCCCGGGCTGTTCGCCGCGGGTGAGTGTTCGGGCGGGATGCACGGCTCGAACCGGCTGGGCGGCAACTCGTTGAGTGACCTTCTGGTGTTCGGCCGCCGCGCCGGACTCGGGGCCGCCGACTACGTGCAGGCCCTTGCCGAGCGGCCGGCCGTGTCGGAGGCCGCCATCGTCGAGGCCACCCAGCTGGCACTGGACCCGTTCGAAAAGCATGCGAATCCGGAGAATCCGTACACCCTGCACGCCGAGCTGCAACAGTGCATGAACGATCTGGTCGGCATCATCCGCAAGGCCGACGAGATCGAGGAGGCCCTGGCCAAGCTCGCCGAACTCAAGACCCGCGTGCACAGCGTCACCGTCGAGGGCGGCCGCGCCTTCAACCCGGGCTGGCACCTGGCCATCGACATGCGCAACATGCTGCTGGTCAGCGAGTGCGTCGCCAAGGCCGCGCTGGCCCGCACCGAGAGCCGGGGCGGGCACACCCGCGACGACTACCCGGAGATGGACGCCAACTGGCGCAACACGCTGCTGGTGTGCCGCGCAGTTGGCGACGACGACCAGGTAGTGCCGGACGTGACGGTGACGCCGGAGTCGCAGCTACCCATGCGGGCCGACCTGCTGGCCACGTTCGAGCTGTCCGAATTGGAGAAGTACTACACCGAGCAAGAACTGGCCGAGCACCCCGATCGGAAGGGCTGAGATGGCTGCCTACAACGCGAACCTGCGGGTCTGGCGTGGAGACGACACTGGCGGTGACTTGCAGGACTACACCGTCGAGGTCAATGACGGCGAGGTGGTGCTCGACATCATCCACCGGCTGCAGGCCACCCAGACCCCGGATCTGGCCGTGCGGTGGAACTGCAAGGCCGGCAAGTGCGGATCCTGCTCGGCCGAGATCAACGGCCGTCCGCGGCTCATGTGCATGACCCGGATGTCGACATTCGACCCGGCCGAGACCGTCACGGTGACGCCGCTGCGCACCTTCCCCGTGATGCGTGACCTGGTCACCGATGTGTCCTTCAACTACGAGAAGGCGCGCCAGATCCCGTCGTTCACCCCGCCGAAAGACCTGCAGCCCGGTGAGTACCGGATGCAGCAGGAGGACGTGAACCGCAGCCAGGAATTCCGCAAGTGCATCGAGTGCTTCCTGTGCCAGAACGTCTGTCACGTGGTGCGCGACCACGAGGAGAACAAGCAGAACTTCGCAGGCCCCCGGTTCCACATGCGCATCGCCGAGCTGGACATGCATCCGCTTGACACCGTGGACCGCCGCGACATGGCCCAGGACGAGTTCGGCCTGGGTTATTGCAACATCACCAAGTGCTGCACCGAGGTCTGCCCCGAGAACATCAAGATCACCGACAACGCGCTGATCCCGATGAAGGAGCGCGTCGTGGACCGGAAGTACGACCCGATCGTGTGGCTGGGCAACAAGCTGTTCCGCCGATGAGCGCTTGCGCGAAGAGCAAACAGCGGCGCTAGCGACGACAACCCATTGATTCTGCGGGTAAGGCGCGAAAGTACGAATAGACGCTGCCCTGACCGCAGCGTCAACGCGTAGGCTCGGCATAAGCAGCCAATCAGCGACGAAAGGCAGCCGATGACAATGGGACACACCCACAGCGTCAACGACATTCGCACGGCAATCCGCGAGCTTTCCGCGCGCGCGGAACTGGCCCGCAAGGAAGGCCGCCCCGACGACGCCGCCGAACTCGAGCAGCGCGTTGACGGCTACCGCAAGGAACTCTCCGAGCGCCCCTGAACCTCAGTCGCCGAGCCGGTGAAAAGTGCTGCGGTGGAAGACAATCGGTGCGATATCGGCGTGCACCGTGATCTCGCTGACCCGTAGCACCACGATGGTGTGATCCCCCGCGGGCACCAGTTGTGCGATGGCGCTCTCCAGCCACACGCTGGTGCCGTGGATGAACACCGCGCCCGAATCGCGCGATTCCGTCTCCAGACCCGCGAACCGGTCGCCGGTCTTGGCCGCCAGTGCCCGCACCGCGTCGTCGTGGGACTCACCCAGCACACTGATGCCCAGAGCCGGAAGACCCTTGAGCTTGGGCCACGTGGTGGAGCTGTTCTGCACGCAGAAGGACACCAGCGGAGGATCCAGTGACACCGGGACGAACGTGCTGGCAGCCAAGCCCACGCGAATGCCCTCCACCTCGGCGGCGATAGCCACCACGCCGGTGGGGAAATGGCCGAATGCTTCACGCAGAGACGTCGGGCTCAATTCTGTTGCGCTCATATCACCTCCATCTTCACACGGGGTCGCCGACGGCGGCCACCGTCAGGCTCGCCGTGAACAGAACTTGGCCGCGCCGTCGCGCACCGGTTTGAGTAGCCTGACGCCATGCCCAACACGCCGAACCTGTCCGCGCTGCGTGAACGTGTTCGTCCGGGCGTATAGACGGACAACCGCCCAGTCGACATGTGGATCACGCCGCTGCTGGTCATGGCCATCGCAGTCAGCCTGGAGCCGTTCCGGATCGGTATGACGGTCCTGATGCTCAACCGGCCCCGACCGCTGCTACAACTGCTCACCTTCCTCACCGGTGGTTTCGCGATGGGCTCCGCCGTCGGTGTGGTGGTGCTCTTCGTTCTGCGGCCGGCCATGGGTTCAGCGCACTTCACCCTGCCCCGGGCGCAGCTGGTGGCAGGGGCGATCGTGCTGGTGGTCGCGGCAGCCGTCGGTTCCGGCTTGGTAGGGCCCAAAGCCGACCGAGAACCCGGTCAGCTCGCGCTGCGCGCCCGGCAGCTCCTCAACGGTCATTCGCTGTGGACAGCAGGCGTCGCCGGACTCGGCATCGCACTGCCGTCCGTGGACTATCTCGCCGCGCTGACACTCATCGTCGCGTCCGGCACGGCGGCCGCCACGCAAGTCGGCGCCCTGCTGTTGTTCAACGTGGTGGCGTTCGGGCTCGTCGAGATCCCGCTGATCTGCTACCTCGTCGCCCCTGACCGCACCCGCGCGGCCCTCTCGGGGCTGCACGACTGGCTACGGGCCCGGCACCGCCTCGAGGTCGCGGCCCTACTGGCCACCGTCGGCTGTGTCCTGCTCGTCGCGGGCTGTACCGGGCTGTAGCGATCGCCTACCGGTCAGGCATCCAGGCGGATGAACTCGTCCTGCCGGTATTGCTCTGCACAGGCGGCACGCCTGATCTTGCCGCTCGTCGTCGTCGGTATCGAGCCCGGTGGAACGAGCACGAGGTCCCCGACATTGAGCCCGTGGGCATTGGAGATCGCGGACGTGACGTCGCTCTTGACCGCGGTGAGCCACTGTCCGGCCTCGACCGTCGACTCCCCTCGCTTCTTCACTTCGATGACGGTGACGAGCTTCTCGGTGCTGTTCACCGGAACCGATATCGCCGCGACCCGGCCACCCGTGATCTGCTGGACCGTCGCCTCGATGTCCTCGGGATAGTGATTGCGCCCGCGGATGATCAGCAGATCCTTGATGCGGCCGACGATGAACAGCTCACCACCGGAAACGAAGCCCAGATCACCGGTTTTCAGCCAGGGTCCGGCCGCCGTCCCCGGTGATGGGTCGACAAGGGTGGCGCCGAAGCACTGTTGCTCCTCGGGTGACCGGTTCCAGTA
Organism: Mycobacterium dioxanotrophicus; assembly: GCF_002157835.1. NCBI lineage: Bacteria > Bacillati > Actinomycetota > Actinomycetes > Mycobacteriales > Mycobacteriaceae > Mycobacterium > Mycobacterium dioxanotrophicus. Next base: position 7,130,897 of record NZ_CP020809.1, read on the forward strand.
GCCGGTCGCGACGTTGTCGCCGTGCACCCAGATCTCACCGACCACGTCCTGCCCGCATTCCCGGTGCGTCTCGACGTCGACGATGCGCAGTACCGGCGACTGCGGCAGCTGGTATCTGACGAGCGCGGAGCTGGTTCCGGCCGCACGCCCGCTGCGCAGCTCCTCGGGTGCGCACCGCCGCACACGGCCCGCCGACAGTTCGTCGACATCGAACGCGGCGACCTCCGCGGACTCGTTCCAGACACCGCTCGTCACGTACACGGTCGCTTCCGCCAACCCGTACGAAGGCCGCAGCATGTGGTCGCGAAAATTGAAGTGCGCGAACCGATCTGCGAAGCGTTCCAGGGTCGCCGGCTCGACCCGCTCGGCACCGTTGATGATGCCCTGCACCCCGCCGAGGTCGAGTCCCGCGAGGTCGGCGTCCTTGGTCTTGCGGGCGGCCAGATCGAACGCGAAGTTGGGAGCGGCGGAAAAGGCGCCGCGACTCTCGGCAAGTGCCCGCACCCATCGCGACGGCTTCTCCAGGAAGGCCACCGGGCTCGTCAGCACCGCGCGATAACCACCGAGGATCGGCGCGCAGACACCGAGCACCAAACCCATGTCATGGTAGAAGGGCAACCACGACACGATCGTCCGTTCGGTTGCGGACTGGGCGTTGGCATCCGAGAACAGGCCGCGCATCAACTGCTCGAAATTCGCCTGCAGGTTGCGGTGCGAGATCATCACCCCGGCCGGCAGCCGAGTCGAACCGGAGCTGTACTGCAGGTACGCCGTGCTGGGGAACTCGGCCGTCTCGACGCTCGGTTCGCCATCGGCATCAAGGTTCAGCGCATCGATCGCCACGATCTTCGGCGCGGTCTCCATGACCGACTGGTCGACATAATCGCCGACATCCTGCGCGACGGCGGACGTCGTGAGAACCACCGCCGGGTGCGTATCGGCGACGACCGCACTCACGCGATCATGACTGGAACCGCGGTGCGGCAACGGCAACGGAACAGCGATGAGCCCCGCCTGCATGGCGCCCAGAAAAGCCAGGATGTATTCGAGGCCCTGGGGAGCGAGGATCACCGCCCGATCACCGACCTCGCCGTGGAGCCGGATCTCGCGTGCCACATTCATGGTCCGACGCGACAGCTGCGCCCACGTCAGGCTGTGCGCAACACCTGCCGGGTCGTGGTCGTACTCGGTGAACGTGAAGGCCACATCGTCAGGACGCAGGCTGGCGCGCCCATGCAGCATCGAGAGAATGGATGATTGGGTCGACATCACATCACGTCCATAACTAGTCGAATCCGTCGGTTCGGTATCGCCGTCAGCCTGCGCTCTTGGGGTTCAGCACGGACATCGCGCCGTTGACGATCTCCGACATGGGGTCCGCGCCACCACCGAAGGTGGCCTCGTTGGCCGGTGCGGTGACTTTCGCGGGATCGAAGCCGTGCACCGGGTCGACCGTGACCGGAGCGGTCGCCGGATCGTCGTTACGCGAATAACCCGCATCCACCAGGGGCTGCAAAACCCGGTCCAGCTGGTTGAGCGTGTTCTGGTCATACCCCAGGTACTTGAAGGGCAACACCAGGGGCAAGTGCTCCTCGGGGACCAGATACGTCGTGGTCGTCGCGCCCTTGGAGTTGACCGTCGTCCTGATGTTCTGCGGCGGAACATTGCTGGGATTGGTGAACGCGATCGCGGTGTGACCGGTCGCGAGTCCGGCGATCGCATTGATGACGCTCATCCAGTTGTCGGGCCGGTCCGGCCAGTCGGCGATGCTGTCGTAGGCCGAGATGAACTGGTCGGTGTGGTACTGGCTCTCCACCGGAGCCGGTATGCGGTAGTCCATGAACGGCACGACACTGCCGACGGGGAAATTCTGGGTCAGGAAACTCTCCCCGAACGGATGCTTGGCGATCGGGTCGCCGAACGTCGCGAAGGTCAACTGGTCCGGCGGCGGAGCAGTCGGATCGTTGGCCAGCCGCGCCTTCACAGCGTTGAGCACGAGCGCGCCCTCGGACAGCCCCATCGCGGTGCCCTTGCCTTGGCGGACGGCGGCGTCGAGATTGCCTTCTCCCTCATCGACCGATTCACCGATGCTGGGGCCGTCGAGTCCCAGGCCGGGGTAGATCTTCTCCCCGATCGGGCCGACCCCAGGGAAGAGACGTTCCAGGGTGTGGCCCTGAACCTGTCCTGCCGGGTAGTCCACCTTCACTCGCTTCATACCCGGGAACCACTGCTCACCCGTCATCCGGATGTACTCGTCATAAGGAATGCCGAGAACGTGAGCCCCACCCAATGCGTATGCGGTTCCGGGATCTGGATTCCCTGGGACGGGCGGTCTGGGCACCGGCGCGTCGTCGGCCCGCGCACTGCCGACGACGCCGAAGGATCCTGTGACGCTGGTTGTCACCAGCAGTGCAAGTCCAGCAAGGAGTTTCTTCATCTCCACTCCTATCGCCCCGCTCCGGTTCGTAGTTTCACACACATGACGTCTGCATGCCCGTTCTGACACTGCTGAGAATTTGCTGCGGACGGCCCAGCAATCACGTCCGCAGAGTCCTTTTTGCTCCTCACGTCCGCAGAGCACCCTTTTGCTCCTCACGTCCGCAGGCCCAACTTGCGGGCGACCTCCCGCGACGGCCAGAAATTCGCCCGCCCCACCAATGTTGCAATGGCGGGCACCGTGATGGTGCGCACCACGAAGGTGTCCAACAGGATTCCCACACCGATCACGAAGCCCCCTTGAACCACTATGCCAATGCTGGAGAACAGCAGACCCGCCATCGAGGCCGCGAAGATGAGCCCTGCCGCGGTGATCACACCGCCCGTCGAACTCAACGTGCGAATGACGCCGTACCGCACGCTGTGCAAAGACTCGTCACGCAGTCGCGACACCAGCAGCATGTTGTAGTCGGCGCCCACCGCGACCAGCACCACGAACGCCAACGGCGGCACACTCCAATGCAGTGGCTGGTGTAACAGGTATTGGAAGAACAACACGCTGATGCCCATCGCCGCGAAGTACGAGACCACCACGGACCCGACGAGGTAGAGCGGTGCGATGACCGACCGCAACAGCAACATCAGCGTCACCAACACGACGATGAGCGTCGCGATGATGATGTAGCGGATGTCCTGCTGGTAGTAGTCGCGGGTATCGCGCAGCGCGGCGGGGAATCCGCCCATCGATATCGTCGCGTCGGCCAGCGCGGTGTTCGGCTGAGCACCCCGAGCGATGTCCTGGATCTGGTTGACCTGGTCCATCGCTTCCGAGCTGAACGGGTTGAGTTTGGTTTGCACGAGGTACCGCGCCGAGCGGCCGTCCGGCGAGACATACGCCGCGGAAGCCTTCTTGAAGTCCGGCAGGCCCAGCACTTCGGCCGGGATGTTGAAGCCGGCCTGTGACGGGTCGGCGGCATTGGTCCGCATCGTCATCAGGAACGCCGAGGCCTGATTGAGTCCGTCGGCGATCACCTTGACCTGTTTGACGAGTTCGTCCACCCCGCCTGACACTTCGCGGCTGCCGCCGGCCAGCCGGTCGGCGCCTTGCTGCAGCTGCCTCATGCCGGCCTGCGGGCCGCCGGGCTTGTCCAGGCCCAGGGTCTTGACCGCCTTGGAGACATTCACCAGAGCGGCGTTGAGCTTGTTGACCGTCGCCGTCAGGGTCTGCTTGTCGTCGACGCCCTGGAGTTGGTGCGCGAGATCGTTGATCTGGTCGAGATTGCCGTCGCCTCGCGAGTCGCTCAGTTTCTGGAATTGGGCGCGCGTTTCGCTGCACGACGGATTGGCGTCGCAGACCGCGTTACCGTTCAGCGCCTGCAGAACCGGGTCGATCCATCCGAAGATGTTCTTGACGGCCGAGAGGTTGTATCCCATGGAATTGGACAGCGCATTGATGCTCTGCACCAGCTTGGCCGCGGTTTCGACGTCCTTGACCAGCTTGTCGCCGCCGTATTCGGTGCGCACCGACGACATCGTGTCGACCAGGCTCTGAATGCTCGGCGCGATTTGCGTGATCTGGGCGCGCACGTCGGCGAGACTGTCCGCCAGGGTCTTGGCCCCGTTCGTCAGCCGGTTGAGGTCGCCGCTGCGCTGGTCGATCTGATCAGATCCGTTCGCCAGCCGATCACCGACGAGGCCTGCCTGGTAGGTGGCCCGGAACTCCGGCGGCACATCGCCGAGCGGCCGGGTGATGCCGCTGACCATGCCGACATCGGGCAACTGGGCGACGCGCGACGCCATCTGTTCCAGATCCGCCAGGGCCCGCGGAGTGCGCAGATCGTGCGGAGACTGGACCAGGATGTACTCGGGAATGGACTGGGCGATGGGGAAATGGCGTTCGACCGCGGCATACCCGATGGAGCTCGACGCCGACGCCGACACCACCTTGCGGTCGTCGTAGTTGTATCGCGCGAAGATCGCGCAACCGGCCAGGAGAGCCAGAATCAGCAGGCTGGCGGCGAGATGCGCCACGGGCCTACGCACGATCCGGATACCGGAACGCCGCCAGAACCGAGCCGTCAGCTCGCGCCGCGGCTTCACCCACCCGCGGGGGCCGGCGAGCACCAGGATCGCGGGCAACAAGGTCAGCCCGGCGAGGAACGCGACACCGATGCCGATGGCCGACGCCACTCCGACCGTTCTGAACACACCCATCTTTGAGAAGCTCAGCAACAGGAACGTCAGACCCACCGTCGTGGCGGATGCGGCGATCACCTTCCCGATCGAGATCATCGCCTTGTTGACCGCCTGATCGGAATCCGAGCCCGAGCGCAGATAGTCGTGATAGCGGCTGATCAGAAAGACCGCGTAGTCCGTTCCGGCGCCGGCCATGATCGCGCTGAGGAAGACGATGGACTGGTTGGACACGCCTGAACCCGTGAGCTGGGAGTAGCCCGCGACCAGCGCTTGGGCGATCACCAGCGACGATCCGATGGTCACCAACGGCAACAGCATGGTGACCGCACTGCGGTAGACGACCAACAGCACCGCGAGGACCAGGACGGCGATCGCGATCTCGATCGGCAGCCGATCCTTCTGACCTGCGACGGTGAGGTCGGCGGCGGTGGCCGCAGGGCCCGTCACGTGGATTTGCGCGGTGCTGCCCGCGGTGCTGCGGGCGACGATCTCGGAGACCCGGTTGAACGACTCGAACGCCCGCGGCGTGCCCAGCTCACCGGCCAGACCCACCGGCAACACCCAGGTCGTCTTGTCCTCACTGGTCATGAACTTCCGCAGCTGCGGGGTAGCGATGAAGTCCTGCACACTGACCACATCGGCCTGGTCATCGCGCAAAGCGTCGACCAGCTTGCGGTAGGTCGCCTCGTCGGCGGGTCCGAGGCCTTTCTCGTTGATCAGCGCCACCAACAGAAGGTCGTCGTTGCCCGGTTCGTGAAACGCTTCGGTCATCTTTTGCGCGGTCACGCTCGACGGCGCGTCGTTGGGCAGGATGGCCAGCGGATGCTTCTCGGCCATGGCACTCAGTGACGGGAAGGCCAGCGGCAGGGCGACCAGCAGCGCCACCCAGACTCCGATCACCGCCCAGGGCCACCGCACCACGAGGTCCGCTATCCGTCGCATGTTGCCCTCACCTTCACCCCGAAGTCAGAGCACAGCGGAAAATCAATAGCCATCTCTGCTCCTCGCGTCCGCACCGTTTTGTACTGCGCTACGCGACGCGTCCCCAGTGCCCGCTGTCAGCAACCCGTCCGGCGACCGACTTCATCGCCTCCATGTAGCGGGTCACCGATTTCTTGGCGACCGCATTGTCGGGGTGCATGATCGCCATGACCGTGCCTTCCCCGTACCGGAATATGTAGATCGTCAATTGGTAGGAAAACCGATTGTCGGGGTACATCCCGATATTGTTCGCAAGCCCCAAGTCGCCGGCCGCGAGGATCGCGTTGAGCGGCGCGGCACCACCGTGCAAGAAGTTTGACACCGGAAAGTTCGGGCGTGGCCAGTTCAACCACGGAGCCAACTCCAAAACGCGGTAATACGGAACACGCGCCATGTCAAGCCCGGAGTCGAAAGAAGCCTGCGCTGCCCATGCGGCCTCGCTGAAAGACGTCGCCGCCACCGGCACGGTGATCGGAATCAGGCCCGTGAACCAGCCCTGTGTCATGAAATTGTCGCCGGCGGTGCGGGAATCTCTCGGAGTGAGCCCGTAATAGGTGAGCGCTCCCGTGAATTCATGCTCCACCAGAGCCAGACAGGCAAACAAGCCTCCGACGAAACGTGCGCCGGCTCCGGAACAGGCCGAGTCGAAGCGTTCGGTCTGAGCCGGGCTCATCAGAGTCTCGGAACTCCAGGCGCTGCTCATCGACTCGTCCGGGTTGCCCAGTGGCAGCGGAAATTCGGGGAAGCCGTCGCGGTTGTTCGCGGCGAAGTCGATCCAGGCGCGGACCCCGGGCGAATCCACGGTCAACGCGGAGGTGTACTCGCCCTCGCGGACACAAAAATCGTCGAAGCTACCAGCATCGGGAAGCGCGAGAGCCTGGCCGCTCCCGCTCATCGCGGAATACATGCCGTTGGCTTCCATCATCGTGGTGCCGATCAACGTCGCGTCCCCGTGAACGTGGTCCATGGCGGCGAAGAACGTGAAGTGAGTTTCGTTCTGGACTATTTCGTCGGCCGTCATGTGCCCTTGATCGACGGGCACGAATTCAATGTCGGCCGGGTCGTCGAGGGCACGCCGGATGAAGTCGCCGTCACCGGTCCGTTCGAACCAACTCCGGAATGTGTCGTGCCGCCGTAGATAGGTATTGACGGCGTGATCCATGGCTGCGATATCGCATTGCCCTGCCACCTCACAGCTGGCGATGATCTGCCGGGAGAAGTTCAAACCGGCCGCGGTGCGGTCGTGATAGTTACGAAGGTGTTGGCGCTGCTTGTAGCTAACCGGAACCGGGCTCACTGGCGCTTCTTTGGCTCTTTCCTGAGCTGCGGCAGTCGGGTGCCACGAGGTGACCGAGCCCGAGCTCAACGACCATTCATCAAGTGCGCCAACAGTTATCTTCCCGATGCGCAAAAGCTCGTCCCCTCTCAGGACTCCTAGCCAAGCCGGTTGTGGGGCCGACACAGCCCGTCGCGGCACAACATACCCTCGGTTCTACCGGAGGCGTCTGGCACAGGTTCCTGTCAGGACAGCGAACCAAGCACGCCACAGGTACGCGCGCATATAGTGTGCGTCGAGTTGATCTTCAGGCGCTATGGGGGAGCGCGCGGAGTGTCATTCTGACCGCCGATGCAAGGAGGACAACGGCATGGAATCCGTCGAGCGTCCGATCGAACCGCACTCCCGTTTCGCCGTTGTCGGCTACGCGGCGCGCTTCCCGGGGGCACCTGATGCCGAGGCATTCTGGGAAGTGTTGCGCGAGGGCCGTGACGCGGTGTCGGAAGTGCCCAAGGACCGCTGGGACGTCGACGAATTCTTCGATCCGGACCCGAGTACGCCCGGCAAGGTGGTGACCCGGCGGGCCGGTTTCGTCGACGACGTCACCGGCTTCGACGCGCCGTTCTTCGGCATGTCCACGCGCGAAGTCAGATTGATGGACCCGCAGCATCGACTGCTACTCGAGACTTCGTGGCGCGCGATCGAGCATGCCGGCATCGCACCGACATCTCTTGCAGAAAGCAACACCGGCGTGTTCGTCGGTTTGGCGACACACGACTACCTGGGCATGGCCTCCGACGAGCTGACGTACCCCGAGATCGAGGCCTACATGGCCATCGGGACGTCGAACGCCGCAGCCGCCGGGCGTATCAGCTACCGGTTGGGGCTGCAGGGTCCCTCCGTCGCCGTCGACACGGCGTGCAGCTCGTCGTTGGTGGCGATCCATCAGGCCTGCCAGGCGCTGCGTCTGGGCGAATGTGACCTGGCCCTGGCCGGTGGCGCGAACGTCCTGCTCACCCCGGCCACGATGATCACGTTCTCCAGCGCGCACATGCTCGCGCCCGACGGTCGGTGCAAGACCTTCGACGCGGCGGCCGACGGCTACGTACGCGGCGAGGGCTGCGGCGTCATCGTCATCAAACGCCTCGAGGACGCGATCCGCGACGGTGACCACATTCGCGCCGTGATCCGCGGCAGCGCCATCAACCAGGACGGCGCGTCGGGCGGACTGACGGTGCCCAACGGCGTCGCCCAGCAGCGCGTCATCTCCGACGCGCTCAAGCGGGCGAACCTCGAACCCCGCGATGTCGGATACCTGGAAGCCCACGGCACCGGGACTTCGCTGGGCGACCCGATCGAAGCCCAGGCCGCCGGTGCGGTGCTCGGTGCCGGACGCGAGCCCGACGCGCCGCTGTTGATCGGCTCGGCGAAGACGAATATCGGGCACCTGGAAGCCGCCGCAGGAATCGCAGGCGTCATCAAGGTCATCTTGTCGCTGGAGCACGCGACACTGCCCAAGCATCTGCACTTCGAGAACCCGTCGCCGCACATCCCCTGGGACCGGTTGGCTGTCGAGGTGGTCAAGGAGACCACCCCGTGGGACCGCAACGGCAGGCCCCGCATCGCCGGGGTCAGCTCGTTCGGGTTCGCAGGCACCAACGCGCACGTCATCCTCGAAGAAGCTCCCGAACAAGTCTGGCCGGTTCCGGCCGAGCAGCCCGCCGACGCGCGGTTCAGCATCCTTCCGCTGTCGGCGCGCACGCCTGCCGCGTTGGTGCAGCTCGCCGACCAGTACCGCGACTGGTGGAGCGCCCACCCCGAGGCCACGCTCGCCGACGTCTGCTTCACCGCCGGAGTGGGGCGCGCGCACCTGGAACACCGCGCCGCGCTGGTGGTCAATTCGAAGGAATCCGCCGTCGAGTTGCTCGGCGCGCTCGCCGACGACCGCCCGGCGCCGGGTTTGGTCCGCGGAGAATCGCACGAAGCGCCGAAGACGGCGTGGCTGTTCACCGGCCAGGGCAGCCAGTACGTCGGCATGGCCCGCGAATTATTCGACACCGAACCGGTTTTCGCCGAAACGCTGAAACGGTGCGCGGCCGCGGTCGCCGATGTGCTCGAAAAGCCGTTGCTGGACGTGATATTCGACCTTGACAGCCCAGGCAGCGAAGAGACGCTGCGGCAGACCTCCTACGCGCAACCGGCCCTGTTCGCCCTGGAGATGGGCCTGGCCCGGCTCTGGCAGTCGTGGGGTTTCGAGCCAGACGTGGTGCTGGGCCACAGCGTGGGCCAGTATTCGGCGGCCTGCGTCGCGGGTGTCTTCAGCCTTGAGGACGGCGCGAAGCTGATGGCCGAACGGGGCCGTCTGTTCGGCAGCCTGCCTGCCGGTGGCCGGATGGTGGCGGTGTTCACCGCCGCCGAGCGGGTCGAGGGCCTCACCGACGAATTTCCAACGCTGTCAGTCGCCGCATACAACGGCACCAACACCGTATTGTCAGGCCCCGCAGGAGATCTCGAACAGGCCGTCGCCCGGTTGACTGCCGATGGCATCCGGTGCGACTGGCTGGAAACCAGCCATGCCTTCCACTCGGCACTGCTCGACCCGATTCTCGATGCCTTCGAGGCATCTGCGAACAAGTTCACTTACAAAGCACCGCAACGGATTCTGATCGACAACCGGACCGGCGCCGCACTCGGCCGCAGCGTCAAGCTCGACGGCGCGTACTGGCGTCGCCACGCGCGCCAGCCGGTGGAATTCGCCAAGAGCGTGCGGACGCTGGCCGATATGAACTGCAAGGCGTTGCTCGAGATCGGCCCGCGGCCCGTGCTCACCGCCGCGGCGCTGGGCGCCTGGCCGGATCCGGCCACCACACCGCGGGTGATCGCCTCCCTGCGGCGCAACACCGCCGACCACCGGCAGATCACCGAAGCCGTCGCCGACGCATACGTTTTGGGTCACGTGCCCACGTTCGCGGCCTTCCGGCAGCCGGACGCGCGCAAGCTGGACCTACCCACCTATCCGTTCGAACACCGCCAGTACTGGTATCGCGACAACCGGGATCAGCCCAACCAGCAACAGCACGTCGCCGCACGTACCCAGGCCGTGCGCCTTCTCGAGGACGGCCGCATCGAGGAGCTCGCAGCGCTACTCGACGGCGACCAGCAGACCGTGAACGTCCTGACAAAGCTTGCCGCACAACACAATCAGCAACGCTCGACGCAGTCCATCGCCGACGACCGCTATGAGTTCCGCTGGGAGAAGGCGATTACCCCGCTGTCCGGCGCCGAGGCCGGGGCGAGTTCCTGGATCCTGATCGGCGACGAATCCGACGCGGTCAAGCCCCTGGTCGACGCGCTCGCCGCGCGTGGCCAGCAGCCGCGATTCCTCGCGTTGCCTGCGTCCGATGCCGACGAGGCGCAGCTCGCGGATGCGTTGCGCGCTGCGGTCACTGACGATACGACGTTGCGCATCATCCATGTAGCAGCTCTCAACTCGACCGGTGCGCCTTCGATGCGGTCTCTTCTGCGGATGCACCACCAGGTGCTCGCCGGGACGCGACGACTCTTGCGCGCCGCGGTCACCGCTGACCTGCGGGCCCCGATCTGGCTGGTCACCCAGGGCGCACAGCACGTCACCGATGCCGACACGGTGGCGCCGGAGCAGACTGCCCTGTGGGGATTCGGTCGCGCCGCGGCGCTGGAGCTGCCCCAGATCTGGGGCGGGCTGGCTGACCTCTCTACCGCTTCCGCCGACGAATGGTCCGGACTGCTCGGCCGCATCACGGCATCCGACGCGCCCGTGCGGGAAGACCAGATCGCGCTGCGCGATCAAACCGTCCACGTTCCCCGGCTGGTCCGGCGCGATGAATTGCCCAGTGGCGCTCCGCTCGAATTACGGTACAACGCAACGTATCTGGTGACCGGCGGCCTCGGCTCCATCGGCCTGGAGATCGGCGGATACCTGGCCGCGCACGGCGCCAAGCATCTGGTGCTGACCAGCCGTCGTGAGCCCAGCGACGCCGCAGCGCAACGCATCGACGGACTGCGCGCCCAGCACGGCTGCGACGTCCGGGTGGTCACCGCCGATGTCGCCGACGCGCACGACGTCGCACGACTGCTGGCCGGCGTGCGCGCCGAGCTGCCGCCGCTGGCGGGCATCGTGCACGCCGCCGGCGAGGTCGGCACCACCCCGCTCAGCGACCTGGACGACGCCGAAGTGGATCGCGTCTTCGCCGGGAAAGTCTGGGGTGCATGGCATTTGAGCGAGGCTGTGGCTGACGAGAAGCTCGACTTCTTCATCACCACCTCCTCGATCGCCGCGGTCTGGGGTGGCTTCGGTCAGACCGCCTACAGCGCGGCCAACGCGTTCCTCGACGGGCTGGCGTGGCGCTTGCGTGAGCAGGGCGGCGTCAGCGTCAACTTCGGACCGTGGTCGGCGGGCATGGCCGACGCGGAAGCCCGCAAGCGGCTCGAACAGCGCGGGATCCGGACGCTCTCGCCCGCCGACGCGCTGGCCGGGCTGGCCGACGTGGTCACGTCGCGGTCCGCGCAAGGCGTTGTGGCGCGGGTCGATTGGGCCCGCTTCCTGCCGCTGTACCAGCAGGCCGGCCGCCGGGCATTCCTGGCCGAGTTGGAGCGCGAGGTACCCACCCAGCTGTCCGCTGCGCCGTCGGGCACCGGCAAGACCCAGCTGGTCGAACGGCTGACAAACGCTCCGGTTCAGCAGCGCAAGAAACTGCTCACCGACTACCTGCGTGACGCGGTGGCAGAGGTGACGCGCGTGGACTCCTCGGAGATCCGCGAGGACGCCGGATTCTTCGACCTCGGCATGGATTCGCTGATGGCCGTCGAACTGCGCCGCCGCATGGAACAGGGCGTGGGCGCGGAGATTCCCATCACCCTGGTGATGGATTACCCCCGAATCTCCGACGTGGCCGACTACCTGCTCGGCGACGTGCTCGGCCTCGCCGAGCAACCGAAGTCGGCACCCAAACCGGCCTCGGTGACAACGAGCACCGACGAACCGATCGCGATCGTCGCGGTGTCGTGCCGTTTCCCCGGCGCACCCAACCCAGAGGCCTTCTGGGACCTGCTGTCCGGCGGTGTCGACGCCATCCGCGAAATCCCCGAGGACCGCTTCGACATCGACGAGTTCTACGACCCGGATCCGGAGACGGCGGGCAAGACCTACACGCGCTTCGGCGGATTCCTCGACGGCATCGACGGCTTCGACCCTGAGTTCTTCGGCATCTCGCCGCGCGAGGCGGTCTGGATCGAGCCCCAGCAGCGGCTGATGCTGGAAACAGTATGGGAAGGCCTGGAGCGGGCCGGCTATTCGCCTGCGGCGTTGCGCGGCAGCCGAACCGGCATCTTCGCCGGCGTGGCCGCCAACGAGTATGCCCACCTGCTGTCGTCGGAGTCGATCGACAAGATCGAGCCGTACTTCATCACCGGCAATGCGCTCAACGCCATCTCCGGTCGAGTTGCCTTTGCGCTGGGATTCGAAGGCCCGGCCATGGCCGTCGACACCGCGTGCAGCTCGGCGTTGGTCGCGATCCATCAGGCCTGCCAGGCATTGCATTCCGGGGACTGCGACCTGGCGCTGGCCGGCGGCGTCAACGTCCTGCTTTCTCCGGTGACGGTCGTCGCCGCCTCCCGTGCACGGATGCTGTCACCCGTCGGGCGCTGCAAGACCTTCGACGCGTCCGCCGATGGCTACGTGCGCAGTGAGGGCTGCGGAATTCTCGTGCTCAAGCGGCTCAGCGATGCACAACGCGACGGCGACCGGATCTGCGCGGTCATCCCCAGCAGCGCGGTGAACCAGGACGGCGCGTCCAGTGGTCTTACGGTGCCCAATGGTGGTGCGCAGCAACGGCTCATCGGGACAGCACTCGCGCGCGCCGGGTGGACCGGCGGCGACGTCGACTACCTCGAGGCGCACGGTACGGGCACCCCACTGGGCGATCCCATCGAGGTGCAGGCTGCTGCCGCCGCCTACGGCGCATCGCGGGACATCGACCGGCCGCTGTTGATGGGCTCGGTGAAGACCAACATCGGTCACACCGAGTCCGCTTCGGGCGCAGCAGGTCTGATCAAGGTCGTGTTGTCGTTGCAGCACGAGACACTGCCGCAGAGCCTGCACTTCGAGAACCCGTCCCCGCACATCCCATGGGATTCGCTCTCGGTGCGGGTGGTGGACAAGGCGATTCCGTGGCAGGCCAATGGCAGGCCGCGGCGCGCCGGGGTGAGTTCGTTCGGGTTCACCGGCACCAACGCGCACGTGCTCATCGAAGAGGCGCCGGTTCCCACGGCTGCCGTGGCTGCTCCGAGCGAGGAACCAGTCGGCCCGGAAAACGACCAGCAGGCGGTCAACGTCCTTGCGCTGTCCGCCCGGTCACCGGAAGCCCTGGTGGCACTGGCCCAGCGGTACGGATCGTGGTTGGACGCGCACCCCGACGCCGATCTGGCCGACGTGTGCCTGACCGCGGGCACGGGTCGCTCGCACTTCGAACACCGCGCCGCGCTGGTCGTGGAGTCGGTCGACGACGCCCGCATGGGCCTCGCAGACCTCGCAGAGAACCGCACGCGACCCGGGGTGGTTCGCGGCGAGCACACCAACCATCCGACAACGGCGTGGTTGTTCACCGGGCAGGGCAGCCAGTACCCGGGAATGGCGCGCGAATTGTTCGAGGCCGAGCCGGTTTTCGCCGAAACCGTGAAAAGGTGTGCGGACGCGGTTGCCGACATCCTGCCGCATCCGCTGCTGGATGTCATGTTCGCGACCGATGCCGAGGCCGGAGAACGGTTGCGGCACACCTCGTTTGCCCAGCCGGCACTCTTCGCCGTCGAGATGGGCCTGGCCCGCCTGTGGCAGTCGTGGGGCATTGAGCCGGACGTCGTGCTGGGCCACAGCGTGGGTCAGTACGCCGCGGCATGTGTGGCGGGAGCGTTCAGCCTCGAAGACGGTGTGCGGCTGATCGCTCACCGCGGCCGGCTGTTCGGCAGCCTGCCCGCCGGCGGGCGCATGGTGGCGGTGTTCACCGATCCCAAGCAGGTCGAGCAGATCGCCGGTGAATACCCGCGCGTGTCAGTCGGTGCCTACAACGGGCCCAACACCGTGCTTTCGGGTCCCGGTGACGATCTGCAACAAGCGGTCAACCGGTTCGAGGAAGAGGGCATCCGCTGCACGTGGCTGGAGACCAGCCACGCCTTCCACTCGGAACTGTTGGACCCGGTGCTCGACGAATTCGAGTCATTCGCCGCTCAGGTGCAGTTCTCCGCCCCGACGTTGCCGCTGGTCTGCAACCGCACCGGTGCCGTGCTCACGGCCCAGACGCCGCTCGACGCCCAGTACTGGCGGCGGCATTCGCGTCAGCCGGTGCAGTTCGCCGAAAGTGTCCGCACGGTAGCGGCGTTGGGCTGCTCGGTGTTGATGGAGATCGGTCCGCAGCCGGTGTTGACCGGGGCTGCAGTGCAGGTATGGCCGGAGCATCTGGCCGCGCCGCGGGCGATCGTCTCACTGCGCAAGGGTGTCGCCGACCGGCGCCAGATCGCCGACGCGCTGGCCGCAGCCTACGTCGGAGGGCACCGGCCGAACTTCGCGGCGCTGCAATCCGCGCACCCGCGGACCCGGCTCGAACTGCCCACCTACCCGTTCCAGCACCGGCGCTTCTGGCCCAAGACATCGGCAATCACCGTGGACGGCCCCGTCGGATCCGGAATCCTGGGCAGTGCAAAGGATCTCGCGTCCGGCGACTCGGTGTACACGAGCAGGATCTCGGTCAAGTCGCAGCCGTGGCTTGCCGACCACGTCATTTACGGCACCGTCGTGGTGCCCGGTGCGACGTATGCGGCGATGGCGCTGGCAGCCGTCGGCACGCCGGCGCACGCGAAAGACGTGTTCTTTTACGAGCCGATCATCCTGCCCGAGAAGAGCTCTCGCGAGGTGCAGTTGACCTTGCACCCGGCCGGCGGCGGCAACGAGTGGAAGTTCCAGGTGCACAGCCGCCCGTTCGGCGTCAGTGATGCCGAGTGGTCGTTGAACGCCGAAGGCACTGTGGTCAGCGGTGTTTCCGACAACGCCGACAACACCGACGCACCGGCGGCCGACGACGATCCGATCGACGAAGTGATCGAGCGGATGAACCGGCTGCGGCCGCAGGAGTTGTTCGAAACCTTCGCCGACCTGGAGCTGGTCTGGGGCCCGAACTGGTCGGGTTCGCTCAAGTCCCTGTGGCTCGGTGACGGTGAGGCCATCGGCGACATCCTCGTCGGTGAAGAACTCGCCGAACAGCTCGGCACCGAACCGCTGCACCCGGTCTTGATGGACCTGTGCACGGGTGTTGCATTCCCTGCATTCCCGGCGCTTCTCGCAGCCGAACAGGGGGTGAACGACCTGTTCCTGCCGCTGCGGTACGGGCAGGTGACGCTGAAGGAAAAGATGCCTCGGCGGTTCTACTGCCGTGCGCGGTGGCACCAGAGTGCCCTCGACAGCGAGACCCAAGTGTTCGACCTCGAGTACCTCGATCGGGACGGCCGTCACCTCGGAGGGATTCGCGAGTTCACCGTGAAGCGGGCGCCTCGCGAGGCCCTGCTGCGGGGCCTCGGCGGCGACGCCACGCGGCTGCTGTACACCCTCGGCTGGCACGAGGTGCCGCTTGCGCCGTCTGACGATGAGACCCCCAAGCTGAGCGGCACCTGGCTGATCGCCGGATTCGACGGATTGGCCGCCAAGGTGCCGGGCTGCATCCCGTTGGACCGCAACACCAATCCCGAGCTCTTGGGGCAGGTGCTGGCACAGGCACACGAACGCGGCATGGGGTTCTCCGGCGTCGTCTGGCACAGCAGCACCCCAAGCGCAGGCGAGTCGACCGCCGAGGCGCAGGCGCGGCTCGAAACGGAGATCGCCAACCTGCTCAGTGCCGTGCACACCGTGCAGGCCGGTCAGGTCAGGCTGCCCGGCGGACTGTGGATCGTCACCGAGCGAGCTGTGGCCACCGAGTCCGGTGAACCCGTGGACCCGGTGCAGGCGGCGCTGTGGGGATTCGGCCGCACCACCATCAACGAGGAACCGGCGCTGCACGCCAAGCTCGTCGATTCCGACGGTTCGGATGAGGCTGTGCAGGCACTGGCCAGCTTGCTGTCCGGCCCTGTGGATGAGCCAGAACTGGCTGTGCGGCAAGGCAAGCTGTTGGCCTCGCGCCTGTTGCCGTGGGCGCGCAGCGGTCATCTCACGGTGCCCCGCGGGAGCGACTACGTCCTCGCACCCACCGAACGCGGCGCGATCGACAACCTGCGGATCACCGAGAAAGAGGTACCGGCACCGGACGAGGGTTACGTACAGGTCCGAGTCGAGGCCGCTGGCCTCAACTTCCGCGACGTGCTCAACGTTCTTGGCCTGTACCCGGGAGATCCCGGGCCGATCGGCGGTGACTTCGCTGGCGTCGTAACGCAATTGGGTGAGGGCGTCACCGGCGTCGAGGTGGGCCAACGCGTCTACGGTTCCATGCAGGGTGCCTTCTCCAGCCGGTTCAACGTGCCGGCCCAGTTCCTGGCGCCGATCCCCGACGGGGTGAGTGCGGTGCAGGCCGCGACGATTCCCGCTGCGGCGCTGACGGTCCGACTCGCGTTCGACTGGGCGCAGCTCAAGCCCGGTGACAAGGTGCTGATCCACGCGGCCAGCGGTGGCGTCGGGTTGGCGGCGATCCAGATGGCCCAGCAGTGCGGTGCCGAGGTGTTCGCCACGGCCAGCACCTTCAAGCGTGCGACGCTGCGCAAGCTGGGCGTGAAGTACGTGTACGACTCGCGCACAACCGATTTCGCCGACCAGATCTTGGCGGATACCGGCGGTGAGGGTGTCGACGTGGTGCTCAACTCGCTGACCAGCGAAGGGTTCATCGAGGCGACCTTGAAGGCCACGGCCCAGGGTGGCCGTTTCGCCGAGATCGCCAAGCGCGACATCTGGTCGCATGAGCGGATGGCTGAGGCCCGTCCCGATATCGCCTACGAGATCGTCGCGCTGGACACCGTGATGTTCACCGAACCGGATCGCATCCGCGACTTGCTCATTGAGGTGTCGGACGGGCTGGCCAAGCGAGAGTGGACGCCGCTGCCCGCGGAGGTCTACCCGCTGACCGAGGCCCGGGCCGCGTTCCGCCGCATGCAGCAGGCGAGGCACATCGGCAAGATCGTGGTGCAGA
The DNA here is from genome assembly GCF_002157835.1 of Mycobacterium dioxanotrophicus. Lineage (NCBI taxonomy): Bacteria > Bacillati > Actinomycetota > Actinomycetes > Mycobacteriales > Mycobacteriaceae > Mycobacterium > Mycobacterium dioxanotrophicus. Next base: position 7,147,982 of record NZ_CP020809.1, read on the forward strand.
TACCGAATCCGCTGCAGCCGCGCCCGGATCGCAGCTACCTCATCACCGGTGGACTCGGGGCGATCGGTCTGCACACGGCGTCGTACCTGGCCCAGCTCGGTGCCGGCGACATCGTGTTGACCAGCAGGCGCGCGCCCGATGCGGACGCGCAGCGTGTCATCGAGGAGATCACCGAGCGCTACAAGACCCGCATCCACGTCTTCGCCGCCGATGTCGGCGCCGAAGCGGAGGTGGCGACGCTCTTGGAGAAGATCCGTGCGGAGCTGCCGCCCCTGGCCGGGGTGGCGCATCTGGCGGGCGTACTCGACGATGCGCTGTTGGGGCAGCAGAGCGTGGAACGGTTCCGGACGACGTTGACGCCCAAGGCCTTCGGCGCCAGCCACCTGGACCGATTGACCAAGGACGACGAGCTGGACTTCTTCATCGTGTCGTCCTCGGTGTCCAGCTTGTTCGGCTCCCCCGGTCAGTCCAACTACGCGACCGCCAACGCGCTGCTCGACGGCCTGGTAGCGCAGCGTCGGGCACAGGGGCTGCCGGCCACGGGTGTCAACTTCGGTCCGTGGGCCCAAGGTGGCATGGCCTCCTCGGAGGCGGCGACGGCGAATATCAGTGCCCAGGGCCTGATTCCGCTGGAACCGTCGGCCGCGCTGGCCGCCCTCGCCGAGGTCGTCGCCAACGGCACCGGCCAAGCCACCGTCATCAAGGCCAACTGGCAACGGGCCGCCAAGGTGCTGGGCAGTCAGCGGCCGCCGATCCTCGACCTGGTGTTGCCGAGTGCCGCCGGTGAGGTCGTCGGTGACAGCGAGGTTCTCAAGCAGCTGCTCGAGATCCCGGTGCCGCAGCGTGCCGGCTTCGTGACCGAGTTTCTGCAGAAGGAGGTGCAGAACTTCCTTCGTCTGGCACAGCCGCCCGCGGCGAGCAGTCGGTTCCTGGACCTCGGCACGGACTCGCTCATGGCGATCGAGCTGCGTAACCGGTTGCACAGTCAGTTCGGCGGCAAATTCACCCTCAACGCGACGGCGGTCTTCGACTACCCGACCATCGGTGGGCTCGCCGAGTACCTCGTGAGCCAACTGCCCGATGCGGAGTCCGCGGAGGCACCGGAACCGGCGGAGTCGGCGGAGTCGGCTGAGACACCGCAGCCCGCGGACTAGCCCCGCGAGCAGACATTGCGGTACGCGACACGCCGGTGTTGGCGTACCGCACTGTCTGCTCGGCAGAGAAAGTGAGCCGGAGGGCTCAGGCCCAGCGGGCGGTCTCGGCCTCGGCCGGTAGCGCTGAGCGCAGCGGCACGTCGAGCCCGTCGTAGATCCCGGGCTTCTGCGTCGCGAGCCAGGCGATGGCGCCGAGCAGACGATTGGCGGCCGTGGTGTTGCCGCCGTCGGCTCGTGTGCCGCCCGGCACGTCGGCGCGCACCACGATGGTCAGCTGGGGATCGCCGTCGATGATCACGCGATGATCGCCTGCGCCCTCGTCGGGCTGCGGCCAGTCCGGTGCGCAGGACGGGTCGATGCGGGTGACGTGTTCGACAACGACCCGCTGCACACCGTCGGCCCATCCGATGACCTGAAGCCGGAACGCACCCTGGGTGCCCTTCTCGAACCGGCCCATGACGTTGTCGACGTCGGCATCGAGTGGGCGCCGTTCGAGCTCTTCGGTGATCTCATCGATCTCCAGGCCCAAGCCTCGGCCGATGAGTCGGACATTGCCGCCCCACACCATCGTGGGAATGGAGGGCAGCAGCATCATCGGCACCTCATCCATCGAACCGCCGAAACCGCACAGCACACGCACCGAGTGCGGCTGGTCGTAGGTCGAGTAATCGAAGATCTCCTGGCAGCGGATGGTCTTGAGCCGCGTGCACAGTCCGGCTGCGATCACCGCGAGCGCGTCGTTGCCCCAACCGGGGTCCACGCCCGACACCAGCAGACCCGCGCCGCCTTCCTCGGCGGCCGCGCTCAACCGGTCCAGCCACTCCGGCGGGGCCGACCGCGGGTCGTACAACGAGTACAGCGACGGCGTCACCACATGTTTGCCAGCACGCAGGCACCGCTCGATATCGGTGATCGCCTCCTCGGGCCGGATATCGCCCGAGGCCATGTAGGCCACGGCGTCGCAGGCCTCGAGTGCCGCATCGACGTCGGTGGTGGCGGCGACCCCGGTCAGGGCGTCGAGCTGGGCGAAGCTCGCGGCGTCGCGACCAGCCTTCTCCGGCGTCGAGGTGATCACGGCCGACAGTTCCAGGCCCGGAAATGCCACCGCCGACCGGATGGCTGTAGACCCCATGTTGCCTGTCCCCCACACTGCGATTCGCTGCATGCGATCACCGTAGACAGTCGTCTCGTGACGAGGTTCACATTCTCACGTAACCGCAGGTCACAGCGCCATGAGGCGCCAACGGTCAAGATCGATCAACCGTTGGGTTGGTTAGACGGCGGAAATTGCTCGCGATCGCTTTGCGTTGAAGTTACCGAACGGTATAGTTGGGTGCAGTTACTGGTGGGTAACTTAACCCGAGTACCCAACCGCAAGTGGCATTCTCATCGAGGAGGAAATGTGAGCCACTACAAGAGCAATGTCCGTGACCAGGTCTTTAACCTGTTCGATGTCTTCGGTTTGGACAAGGCCCTCGGCACGGGCGACTACACCGACCTGGACGCCGATACCGCCCGCGAGATGCTCAGCGAGATGGCTCGTCTGGCCGAGGGACCGATCGGTGATTCGTTCGCCGACGGCGACCGCAACCCGCCGGTGTTCGACCCCAAGACCCACACGGTGACTCTGCCCGAATCCTTCAAGAAGTCTGTCCGCGCCGCCATCGACGGCGGCTGGGACAAGGTCGGCCTCTACGAAGAGCTCGGTGGCGTGCCCGCACCCAAGGCCCTGCTGTGGGCGCTCAACGAGCACATCCTCGGCGCCAACCCGGCCGTGTGGATGTACGCCGGCGGTGCCGCCTTCGCGCAGATCTTCTACGACAACGCGACGGAAGAGCAGAAGAAGTGGGCCGTCCTGGCCTCCGAGCGCGGCTGGGGCGCCACCATGGTGCTCACCGAGCCCGACGCCGGTTCGGACGTGGGCGCCGGCCGCACCAAGGCCGTCAAGCAGGACGATGGCTCGTGGCACATCGACGGCGTGAAGCGGTTCATCACCTCCGCCGACTCCGATGACCTGTTCGAGAACATCTTCCACCTGGTGCTGGCCCGCCCTGAGGGCGCCGGACCGGGCACCAAGGGCCTGTCGCTGTTCTTCGTACCGAAGTTCCTCTTCGACTTCGAGACCGGCGAGCTGGGCGAGCGCAACGGCGTCTACGTCACCAACGTCGAGCACAAGATGGGCCTGAAGGTTTCGGCCACCTGTGAGCTGACCTTCGGCCAGCACGACAAGCCTGCCAAGGGCTGGCTGGTCGGCGAGGTGCACAACGGCATCGCGCAGATGTTCGACGTCATCGAGCAGGCCCGCATGATGGTCGGTACCAAGGCCATCGCGACCCTCTCGACCGGTTACCTCAACGCCCTCGAATACGCCAAGGAGCGCGTGCAGGGTGCCGACCTGACCCAGATGATGGACAAGACCGCCCCGCGCGTCACCATCACCCATCACCCCGACGTCCGTCGCAGCCTGATGACCCAGAAGTCCTACGCCGAGGGCATGCGCGCGCTGTACCTGTACACCGCGACCTTCCAGGACAAGGACGTCGCCAAGGCGCTGCACGGCATCGACGGCGAACTGGCGCACAAGGTCAACGACCTGCTGCTGCCGGTGGTCAAGGGCTTCGGCTCCGAGCAGGCTTACGCCAAGCTGACCGAGAGCCTGCAGACCCTGGGCGGCTCCGGCTTCCTGCAGGACTACCCGATCGAGCAGTACATCCGCGACGCGAAGATCGACTCGCTCTACGAGGGCACCACCGCCATCCAGGCGCAGGACTTCTTCTTCCGCAAGATCGTCCGCGACAAGGGTCAGGCGCTGGCGTTCGTGGCCGGCGAGATCGAGCAGTTCATCAAGAACGAGTCGGGCAACGGCCGGCTGAAGACCGAGCGTGCGCTGCTGGCCACCGCGCTGGAGGACGTGCAAGGCATGGCCGCCAGCCTGACCGGCTACCTGATGGCCGCGCAGGAGGATGCCAAGAGCATCTACAAGGTCGGCCTCGGCTCGGTGCGCTTCCTGCTGTCGGTCGGCGACCTGCTCCTGGGCTGGCTGCTGCTGCGCCAGGCCGCAGTGGCCATCGAGAAGCTCGACGCGGGTGTCACCGGCGACGAAAAGACGTACCTTGACGGCAAGATCGCCGCGGCGTCGTTCTTCGCCAAGAACATGCTGCCGCTGCTCACCAGCACCCGCCAGGTTGTCGAGACGCTCGACAACGACGTGATGGAGCTGGACGAGGCGTCGTTCTAAACCGCTCAAACATGAAGTGGCCCTCGGGTTTATCCCGAGGGCCACTTTTGTTCGCGTCAGCGCCTCAGCGGTTTCGCACCCCAACCCCGAGCACGTCGCGTAGGTAGCTGATGCTCTCCTCGCACGCTCGAATCTCTTTCTTGCGGGCGATTTCGATCGGATCGCTCCCCTGCTCGAACTCGACCTCGAACGTGACTCGGCGCAGTCGAGTCGCGCGTTCTCGCAAGGTATTGAGCACCTTGACGCAGTCGATGTCTCCTTGGCCAATGGGCGCACCGATCCAGTGCGTGCCGTTGGGGTCGACGACGAGCTTGTTGTCGCAGAAATGCACACAGTTGGCATAGGGAGCCATCTTTTCGATGCAGCCTTCCGGACCTTCGAGGACCACGAACGAATTGATCGTGTCGACACACGTGCCGACTGCCGGGTGGTCCAGCTGCCGAACCAGCCAGACCACCTCGTCCGCGTAGGTGTCGCAATGGTTTTCGATTGCGATCTGCAGATCAAGCTCGTCGAGCAGGTCGAGGTTGGCCTTGAACTCCGCCAGTCGGTTTTCGAGCTGCCGCATGACGTCGGGGTGGAAACACGTCCCGTACAACGGCCGTGGACGGTCGATGTCCAGGCTGAACTTGACGAGATCGGCACCCATCGCCTTCGCGTTGCGAAGTGCGTCGACCACAGTGGAATTGACGCGCGGATCCGACGGTGCGTCGAACGACACGTTGTATTCGAGGTAAAGACCGTGCTCCTCGGCGGCGGCCTTCACCTGCGCGAGACGGGCCTCATCGAGCGACTCGAGGTCGACATTGGTGATGTGCAGGCCGTCGAGTTGCCATTCCACGGCCAGATCCATGAGCTGCAGCAGATCGATGGATCTCTCGAACGCATGCGCGTGGTCGAATCCCCAGCTCTCACCCAGCCCGCTGAGGTGCAGCGAGTAGGTGTGCATGCCGAGTTGGTAGCGCGGCGTGGTCTCGGTCATTACGCGGGTCCCTTTCCGCTCAGGCGGCACGTTTGACTGCGGACGCGGGCGTGTTGTTCACGGCGCAGGATTCTCCCAAGGTCATGCCGCGGGTCTCGGGCGCCCACATGATCGACACCCCGGCACCGATGAAGGTGACTACCGCACCGACGATCATCGTGGCTCCGGTACCGAGGTGCGCCAGCGACACCGGCACCAGGTAGGTGCCCACCGCCGCACCGATACGGCTCAACGATGAGGCCAGCCCGACGGCCGATCCGCGGATCTCGGTGGGGAACAATTCGTTTGGATAGATCCACTGCAGGATCTGGGTGCCGCCGATCGTCACGGCGTAGCCGGCGAAGAGCGCCAACACGATCCACGCCGACGCGTTCGGGAAGAGGCCCAACAAGAGCAACGCCAGGCCGGCCCACGCGAAGCTGTGGATGATCAGCGTCCGGCGTCCCATCCGGTTGACCAGGACCAGGCCGACGATGCAGCCGACCAGGAACATCAAGGTGATGAACGCCGAACCGTAGTTGGCCAGGGCGCCGGTGAGACCGAGGGCCCCAAGGATTTTCGGCCCGAAGGCGTAGACCGCGAACAGCGGCACGATCGAGCATGTCCAGAAGATCGTGATGAACACCATCCGCTTGCCGTAGCCACCTCGGATCAGCGCACCGATGCGAAGGTTTTCCGACACCTCCTCGGGCAGGTCCTCCACCGAGGCACCCGGTCCGAAGACCTTCACCAATACCGCATTCGCTTCCTCGACCCGGCCCTTCTTGAGCAGCCAGCGCGGGGACTCGGGAGTGCCCAGCCGTGCCAGGACGATGAGGATGGCCGGTACGGCGGGGCTGGCCAGCATCCAGCGCCAGCCACCGTCGAAGTGGACCAGGATCTCACCGACGATGTACGCCGCGACGGCGCCGACGAACCACATGGCGACGAATGCGCCGAGCAGGGGGCCGCGCCATTTGCGTGGCGAGAACTCGGCCAGCAGCGATGTGGCGATCGGATAATCCGCGCCGACGGCCATGCCGATCAGCAGCCGCAGCACGACCAGCCACAGCACGTCTCCGACAAAGAACTGCGCGATGGAGCAGGCGATGATCAGCGCCAGATCGATGGTGAACAGCACCTGGCGGCCGAACTTGTCGGTGAGCCAGCCACCCACGAAGGCACCCAGGAAGATGCCGATCAGTGCCGATGCCCCGACCAGGCCCTCCTGGGCTGTGGACATGTTGAATGCGGGGCTGATCTGGACCAGCGCGACACCGATGATGGACAGCACATAGCCGTCGAGGAACGGTCCGCCCGAGGCGTAGAGCGCGAGCCGCTTGTGAAACGCCGACAACGGGGCGTCATCGAGTGGGTGACCGGTGGTCATGACCGGGCCTCCTTGGTGGTTGCCTGCGAGCAGAGGATGGCGGTGCGCGCGAGAGCCGGCGTCAAAGCCGGCGGGCGGTTTGCAGTGGTCATGTGATTCCTTCGCGGTGATGGAGACCATCGGCCTAGGGAGGATGTGATGTCTGCCACTCTAAATGTGATCACAGATCACCGTCAAGATTAGATCTGTGATCACTTGAGAATTTTTCAGCGATCGCCCGTTAGAAGCGCACGCACAGAGACGAGTCCGGCGCCACGGGCGTCATGCAACAAGAAGACAACCCGGGAACGGCGGCGATCCACCGGTGCGGCCTTGCCTGGGCGCCGGCGGTGGCACAACTACATTGCCGATGAAATGGCCTGGCCATCAATGCCTTTGGGCCAGGACCGGGGCTTACATGGGCGCAGCCGTCTCCGATTGCCCTTGTGCGGCCAGCAGCGCGTGGATGCGGTCGGTGGCGTTGAGGAGTGATTCGGAGTTCACCGCGGCCGCCTCCGGTCCATCGTTGGCAGCGGCGGCGTCGATCAACTTTTGCTGATAGGTCCACAGGCTTTCGTCGCTCGAGGATCCCAGTGTTCCCTGCGCACCGACCAGCTTGTACGACCGGCACTGGTGCCACAGCGTGCGGATCACCTGGACGATCACCGGATTACCCGAGGCTTCGTAGAGGATGGCCAGCAATGCCTCGTCCCGGTCCAGGTAGGCAGGTACGTCTTCTTCGACGATCGCTTGGCGCATCTGGTCGTACTCGGCCTGCATCTTGTCGCAGTCCGCGGCGGTGATCCGCTCCGCGCCGAGGCGGGCGGCCTCGACCTCGAGGAGGCGGCGCACGTCGTACACGTGCACCAACTCCTCGAGGGTGAGGCCCTTGACGACTGCGCCCCGGTGCGGTTGTCGTTCGGCCAGGCCGGCCTCCTCAAGGCGGCGGATCGCCTCGCGGACCGGCATGACGCTGGTGCCGACCATCGCGGCCATGTCGCGGACCCGCAGCCTTGACCCCACAGGAAGCTCGCCGCTGAGGATCGCGTCGCGGATCACGCCGTAGACCTGGTCTGTCACCAATGTTGTCTGGACCGATGTGACCACAGATCACATGTTACTGCGGGTCAGGTCAGTGACCGCTCGCGTTGCAGCAAGTCAAGCGCTGCTTCCACCCGGGCGAGGTCGGCCGGTGACAGGTCGGCCGTCGGCCGGCGCGGACGGCCCACAGCCTCGCCGAGGTAGCGCTGCGCCGCCTTGACCGCGGGGATGAACGGAACGGAGATCATCGCATCGATCACCGGGTAGACCCGCTTCCATTCAACCAGGGCCGCGGCGTAGTCCCCGTCGACGATCGAGCGGTATACCGCCACGATTTCACGCGGCACGACGTTCGCGGTGCCGGCCATGACACCCGCGGCACCTTCGGCCAGGGCACTGAAAATGTAGCTGTCCCAACCGATGAAGGTGTCGATGTGGTCACGGTGATGGTGGATGAGTTGCAGCGCCTGTTCCCAGTTGGCGCTGGAATCCTTGACGTAGCGGATGTTGTCGACCTCGCGGGCAAGGGACCCGATCGTGTCGGCGTCGAGGTTGGTTCCGGTCGCCACAGGAATGTTGTAGAGCATCACCGGCAACTGGACCGCTGCGGCGACATCCTTGATGTAGGCGGTGGTCTCGTCCACCGTCAGCGGCTCGTAGTAGGGCGTGACGAGCATCAGCACGTCGGCCCCGGCCGTCTCGGCGGCCCGCGACAGGCGGATGGCTTCCGCCGTCGTGGTCGCACCGGTCTGCGCGATCACCGGGACGCGACCGGACACATGTTCGACGACCGTCTCCACCAGGTCGCGGCGCTCGTCGTGGCTCAGAGCGGCGAATTCACCGGTGGACCCGCCGACCACAACCCCGTGGACGCCGCCGTCGATGGTGCGATCCACGATGCGCTTGAGAGCAAGGGTGTCGATCTGCTCGTCTGCGGTGAACGGCGTGGACAGTGCGGTGAGGACACCGCGCAATTCTGTTGTCATGTTGGGTCTTTCTCTCGTTCAGCTGGCGGCCGGGGTGGACGTGGTGGAGGGCACGCTGGTGAGCGTGCGGGTCTGGTATTCGCGGGACAGTCGGCTGGCGGCTTCCTGGGCCGCGGTGAATCCGGAACTGATCGCGGTCTCGGTGTAGAGCGTGCCGAGGTAATCACCGGCGAGGAACACCCGCTCCGAGGGCCGGGTCAGGACAGGCTGCAGCTTGCCGCGTCCGGGGAAGCAGTAGGGAGCACCGGTGTGCCAACGCTGGACGTGGGCCTCTTCGACGATTCCGCCGAAGCCGGGCAGGATCTGGTCGAGATCGTCGACATAGGTCTTGATGATCTCGTCGTCGCTGCGGTCGAGGAGCTTGCGGGCCAGGCTGGCCGGCGAGAACGTCATGAGGCTGCCGCCGGGCTGTCGGTGCCGTTCCATGCCGCGCACGATGTTGCCCATGTTCAGCGCGACGTTGAAAGAGCGCTTGGGCGTGGCGATTCCGTACGCTCCGTCCCACTTCTGCGGGGTGGTCTCGTTGGTCAGGAACGCGGCGCTGACGTAGGGCCCGTAGACGATCGCCGAGAGCGCTTCCCGCAGATCGGCGGGCAGGTCGACCGCGACCCGGTGGCTGACCGTGGCCGGCGTCGCCAGGACGACGTAACGGGCTTCCACCTCTTTGTCCACACCGTCTTGGGTGTAGCGCACGACGACCGAATTCTTTTTGTGGACAACCTCGTTCACGGCTGCACCGAGCTGGATGCGGTCGCGCACCGACGCCGCGATGTTCTCGGTCAAGGTGGACGGACCACCCAAGATGCTGCGATCCAGCCCCTGCCCGATGTTCCAGACCAGGCTGAAATATCCGATGCCTGCGCCTGCCGCCAGTTCGTCGGGGTCCGCCGCCGAACGCGTGATGGTCGGGCGGAAAAGCGCTTCGGCGTCCTCGGGAAGATCCCCGATGTAATCGGCGAAGGTGCGGTTGTTCTCGAACTCGTAGATGCGCTGCTGACGCACCTCGCTCGATTCCCCGGCACGCATCCGCACGGCGCGGGCGTAGCGCAAGACGTCGAGACCGACTTTGGCGCCGGCGCGGATCAGGGCGACACGGGAAGCCATCGGCATCGGAACCCGCAGGGGATAGCTCTGAACGGGCCCGTCCAGCAACAGCTTTCCGTTCATCGCCAAGCCGGTCAGCGAACCCGGTACCTTCACCGAGCCGGTGCCGGTCTCGGCCAGCAGGGCATCGGTGGCGGTGTTGGCGCCGGCGAAGACGTGCCCGCCCCAGTTCAGGAAATACCGTCCGCGCTTCTCCGACCGGATGCGGCCACCTACCCGGGTGCCGGATTCCAACACGAGCGTGTCCCAGTGCCGCAGCCGCCATGCCGCCGACAGCCCGGACAGGCCGCCTCCGACAATCACGACGTCCTTCATCGTTTGGTCCTCTCGTTCAGGCTCCCGGCGCCCTGCCGCGGTGAGCGTTGAAGTCTTCAGCTGTGAAGCCCCAGGTCTGGAACGGAGTCACTCAGCCGGTCAGTGCTGGCGCGGGCCGCTTCGGGAATCTGAGATCTGGGTCTCATCCGAGAGTAGGTTGTGATCACAGATCACACAAGTCGCGATTTTGGGGTACCCGCAGCCCGGCAGGGACCGGACACACTGTCGAAGCGGGTGTGATGTCCTCGGCCATCCTCGGCGGCACGGCATGGCCGCCACCCGGCAAACTGGTGCAGTGACCGAAGCCCGTGGCATCCTGCTGGTCGTCGCCCTGATGGCGACGACGGCACTGACCCTCGCTCTGGGGATCACCGATCCCGCCGCCCCGCTGACCTACCCGACGAAGTTCCTGGTGTGGAACCTGGTGCTGGCATGGATCCCGATGATCTTCGCGGTGGCCTTCGACCTCGTCGAGCGTCGCCTGTGGCTACTACCGCTCGGCCTCGGCTGGTTGGCATTCCTGCCCAATGCGCCCTACCTTGTCACCGATCTGGTGCACCTCGGTGAGGGCTACGAGTTGTGGCGGCACGTACTGCAGTACGGCTTCGCCGCATGGACCGGCATTCTGCTCGGAGTCGTGTCACTACTGTTGGTGCACAAGCGAATCGAGCGCGACTTCGGCGGCGTCTGGGGTTGGTTGGTTGCGGTCCTGTCGGTGGGTCTGTGCGCAGTGGGCGTGGTGATCGGCCGGTTTCAACGGTGGAACTCCTGGGATCTGGTGACCCGTCCCGACGCGGTCGTGGCGGCGACGTTCGAGTGGGTGCGCTCACCGTTGTCCTACGTCCAGTCGACTGGGGTGGCGATGGCCGTGGCAGCGTTCTTCGGCTTGGCGTACCTGACCATCTGGGCACTGAACGGTTTGTATTCGCGCAGTTAGCCTCACACCGGCGATTCGTGGGTCAACGCGTGATAGCCCTTGGCGCCGGCCCGGTCCACGGCAGCCCGCACCAAGCCGAAGACCAAGCCCTGGATGGCCGCTGCCGTCAACGCCTTGGAGGCCGACCGATCGAGATCCTTGGGATCGGGCGGTTCTCGATTGGGCTCGTCGATACGCTTCCACACCTGGCTGAACAACGCGCTCGCCAGCAGGCCGCCCGCCACACTCGTCGCGATCGACAGCGGCAGGTACAACACTTTCGACGTACGGCTCACGGGTCCTCCTCCGTTCGGGGTGACCCGGTGGATACCCAGAACGGACGCAAACACACGTTTCGGGCGGCGCGCTGTCGGGCACTGCTGTGGAGTAGCAGAACGCCTGCAGAAGGGTCCAACGAATGACCACCCAACAGAAACCCATCAGCGAAGCGTCCATACCTCAGCTCGTCGGCCAGTTACAGGAGCAGACGACACGGCTTGTGCGTGACGAAATCCGGCTGGCCCAGCGAGAGTTCCAGGAGTCCGCCCGGCACGCCGGAATCGGTGCGGGGCTGATCAGCGTCGCGGGATTGCTCGCGGTGCTCGGCCTCATGACCGTAATTGCCGCCGCGGTCGCAGCGATCGCGCTGGTGCTGCCCGTGTGGGCCGCCGCGATCATCGTCGCCGCGGTGCTGTTCATCGGCGCCGGAGTCGCGACATTGATCAGCCGCAGACAGGCCCAACAGGTGCCGCCACCAGCAGTCGCGTCAGCCGAGAGCATCAAGCACGACTTCGACGACATCAAGGAGGCTCGGCATGGCCGCCGCTGATCGACTGCCCCAGGAACCGGGTCCAGACGCCGGAATCGATGAACTGCAATCCGACATTGCCAAAACGCGCAGTGAGCTCAGCGAGACCGTGGCGGCCATGTCCGACAAGTTGGACGTCAAGGGCCGCGCCCAGGACAAGGCGGCCGAGACCAAGGAAGCCGTCGTCGAACGTGCACACGCGGCGACCGACGCCGCCAAATCCGCGCCGGCGGTGCCGGCGGCTGCAGTGGTCGCGGTGCTTGCGGCGATCGGGTTCGTATGGTGGTGGCGTCGTCGAGACCGCTGACGGGTCAGAAGACCGTGTACACCTTCAGAACCGTCTCGTGGATGTCCCACGTACCGGTCCAGCCCTTGGGGAACACTGCGTTGTCGCCGGCTTTCACCTCGTAGGGTGCGCCACCTTCTTCGGTGACGGTCATCCGGCCGGCCAGCACGGTGATGGTCTCGTTGGTCTCGAACACCCACCGCGACGGGCCAGGCGCACACTGCCAGATGCCCACTTCGTGAATGCCCTCACCGGTCCACAGTTTCTTTCCCGCGGTGGCCATGGGCGCGGCGGTGGCCTCGGGCAGCGGCCCCCAGTCCTCGAGCTCCACCGAATTGATGTCGCTGACGATCACGGCAGTCTCGGTTGACGTGTTTGACGTTGTCATTCATTACCTTTCTGGTTGGGTGAATTCGCTACGGGCACAGCCGTAATGGCAGTGAGTAGTAGTGCCGTGAGGCGTCGGTGTTCTTGATGACCGGCTCTCCGGCGAGCTCGATGCGTGAATAACGCGCGGCGATCCGTTCCCACACCACCCGCACCTCGGCCTCGGCCAGCAGGCGTCCCTGGCAACTGTGGCTGCCGAAGCTGAACGTCAGGTTGCGCGACTGCTCCGGGGGCCGCCTGAAGTCGAACTCGTGTGGATTGTCGAACACGTCCGGATCCCGGTTGGCTGCGCCCATCACCAGGCGCAGGACGCTGCCGGCAGGAATGTGGACGCCTCGGATGACGAGGTCCTCTGTTGTCGTGCGGGTGATCACCGGTTCGGGCGCATCGAAGCGGACCAACTCGGTGACGATGGCCTGCCGCACATCGGGTTCGGCTCGGAACGCGTCGAAGATGTCCGGTCTGCGGGTGAAGAGCTGCAGCCCTGACGAGATCAGGTAGCTGGCGTCCATATGGCCGACGAAGTAGAAGAACAGCGTCGTCGCGAAGACTTCGGCCTCGGACATCTCACCGCTGTCCTGCAGGGCCAGCAGATGGTTCAGCAGCCCGTCGCCTGGATTCGCCCGGCCGTGCTCGATGAGAAATGCGGTGCGGGCGCGCATGTATTCGTGTGCCTCTTCGCAGGCTTCGAAGTCGCCGGCATCCGGTACGGCGCTGAGCACCGGCATGGCCTTACGCATCTCCCGCCGCACCGACTCGATGTCGTCCTCGGGAACCTGCAAGAGCCGGCACACAGTGACATGGGTGGCCTCGACCCCGAGATCTGATCCGTCGACCAGCCCGTCGTCACCAACACGATCGAGGATCTCGTCGGTGACTTCGGCCGTGATCTTGACCCAGTCCTGAATCCGCTTGGGGGTCAACCACTTACTGGTCATACGCCGGAGCCGGGTGTGGTCTGGTTCGTCGTGGCCCAGGGACATGTCCTTGAGAACTCGCCAAGCGCCTGCCTTCTCCCATTCGGGGGCGATGACCACCGATGGCAGCCGGCCGTAGTGCATGAGGTCGTCGAACTTCGTGAGGACGAACGTTCCGTCCTCATCTCTTGAGACCGGCGCCTCGGCTTGCGCGCGGGCATAGAACGGGTAGGGGTCGACACGTAGCTGCGGGTCCTTCCATGGCAGGAAGTCGCGAGTAGCTGGGCATTCGGCCTGGACTGTCGTCACGGCACTTTCCTCTCAATCCTATTGAATCTGTTGTGGCGCCGCCTGATCGGACATCACATACGGGTTGGAATGACGGCGTCGGGTGTCTCGGCTTCTCCGGTGTCGGCCCGGCCGAGCCCGGCGAAGATGCGAGGCTTGGCGGAACGGAAGTAGAGGGCCAAGCCGGCTCCGATCACCAGCGAGGCGGCCAGCACGATGAGCAGTCCGAGGTTCTGGCCGGGTTCTCCGCCGACGACGAGGTCGAAGTGCAGCACGCTGAGGACCACGGTGCCACCGAGCGTGATGGTGGCCAGGCCGGGTGCGACGTAGCACTTGAAGACGTTGGCGTCGGCGGGGATCCCCTTGCGGCTGAACCACACGATGACTGCGAAGCTGACCAATGCCATCAGGGTCAGGATGCCGACGGTGGCGAGGCCGAACAGTTGCGCATCGAGTCCTTCACCCTCGGGGTGGGTGATGCCGAGGATGATCAACAGTGCGGCGACCACGATTGCCACGGCGACCGAGGCACGGGCTGGCGAGTGGTGTCGCAGGTGGACGTGAGCGAAGAAGGCGGGCAGCGCCTTGTCGCGGCCGAGGTTGTAGAAGTAGCGGGATGCCACATTGTGCACGGAGATGGCTGCCGCCAACTCGGAGGTGATGATCATCATGAAGGTCAGCTGCGTGAAGAACCCGGCCGCGAGATGACCGATGGCGCTGGGGAACATCATCTTCGGGTCTTCGGTGGCGGCCTGGACTGCGTTGGATCCGTAGGCGGTGGTGAGCAGGTAGCAGGACACGGTGTAGAGGACACCGACGAAGGCGACCGCGCCATAGGTGGCACGCGGAATGGTCGTATCCGGGTCTCGGACTTCGTCGCGGAATACTGCGGTGGCCTCAAAGCCGAGGAAGATCATGATGGCGAAGAGCAGTCCGATGCCGACGTCGCCCTGCGACAGGGAGGCGGGGTTGAGCGGCGCAAGGGCAAATCCCTGCGGCCCGCCGCCATGCACCAGTACGGCGACGTTGAAGATCACGACGATGGTGACCTCCAAAACCATGGCGACGCTGAGGATTTTGGCCGACAACTCGATATGGAAGTAACAGAGGATGCTGACGATGGTCCAGGCGATGATCGTCCACAGCCACCACGGCGTCTGGGGTCCGCCCATGCTGCTGATCAGTTCAGTCAGAGTCATGCCGATGAAGGGGAAACAGCCGCCGAGCATGAGAACGTAGGACACGATCGCCAAGAAGGCCGAGCCGAGGCCGGTGACCTTGCCCAAGCCGGCGGTGATGAACGCGTAGAACGATCCCGGTCTGGGCAGGTGTCTGGTCATGGTGACATAGCCGACGGCGAACAGCAGCAGGCTGACTGTCGCGACGGCGAAGATGAAACTCGCGCCGGGACCACCGAATTGAATGCAGAACGGGATGAACCCGGCGACGGCGGCGATCGGCGCGGAGAACGCCAGCACGGTGAGCATGAGGGAGGTGGCTCCCATACGCCCGGAGAGTTCGGCGCCTGAGTCCGGTTGGACGGTTGTGATGCGCGGGCTGGCAGCGGCGGCGTCAGATGACATGTGGGTCCTTGGGTCGGTGTGGACGTTGGGTGTGGGCTCCGTGGTCTAGGTGTTGTAACCCGGGAGGTTGTTGACGGCGTGCCTGGTTGAAATTGGGAGGACCTCCTGACGGAGTGGATGTGATCTGGCATTCACCCGTAGGAGGTCCTTGTGTCTCACGCTAACGCCCGTACCAACCTGTTCGCTCGTCGGCTGATCGTCGAGCGTGTCGCTGCGGGGTGGCCGCCCGCGCATGTGGCTGAACAGCTGGGTATTTCGCGCTCCACGGTGTACAAGTGGTTGCGCCGCTACGCCGAGGGCGGTGAGGCGGCGTTGGCCGATCGGTCCTCGCGCCCGATCCGGATGCCCCAGCGCACGAGTAGGCGAGTCGAGCAGAAGGTGCTGGCGGCCCGGCGCCGCCACAAGCGCGGCGCTGTGGTGCTGGCCGCCGAGCTGGGTCTTAATCCCTCAACGGTCGGACGGATCCTGGCACGCCATCAGGTGCCCCACCTCGATGCCATCGACCCGATCACCGGCGAAGCGGTGCGCTCATCGCGGCGCAGCGCCAACCGCTACGAACACCGCACCCCCGGATCACTGATCCATGTCGACGTCAAAAAGCTTGGCCGCATCCCAGCAGGAGGCGGCTGGCGTCTACACGGCCGCGAGGCCGCGATCTCAGTTGCCAACCGGCACAAGAAAATCAAGATCGGCTACGACTACATCCACACCGCCATCGACGACCACACCCGATTGGCCTACAGCGAGATCCTGCCCGACGAGAAGGACTTGACCTGCGCGGGATTCCTGCACCGGGCCGTAACCTGGTTCGCCACTCACGGCGTGCGCGCACGGCGTCTGCTCACCGACAACGCCCTGGTCTACCGACGCGGCACAAACTGGGGCTGGGTGTGCTCAGCGTGGCAACTCAAACGCCGATTCATCCGACCCGGCTGCCCCTGGACCAACGGCAAAGCTGAGCGCTTCAACCAGACCCTGCTCACCGAATGGGCCTACGTCAAGCCCTGGTCGTCAAACAGCTTGCGCACACGAGGACTTGACCGATTCCTTCGCCGCTACAACACTCGACGAGGCCACTCCGCCCTCGGCGGAAAACCACCCATCAGCCGGCTCGCCGCCTGACAACAACGTCTCGGGTCACGACATCTAGGCGGTTGCGGCAGCGAAGATTGTGGTCAGCCAGTCGGCGGCAACCTCAGATGGGTCGAGTCCGCTGTCTGCGTCGTGGTACCCGGTCTCCGCCACCTGGGTGGCACCGAGATCGGTGAAGGCAGCGACCAGGCGTGCGATACCACGGTTGTACGTCTCGTATGTGCTGTCACCCAGCCCGAAGGCGGCGAACCGCGTCGACGAGAGGTCAGGTCGAACCTCGTTGAGCGTATCGAAGAAGGGCAACGCCGTTTGAGGTAGATCGCCCTCGCCGTATGTCGAGGAGACGACGATGACCAGCTTCCGCGCGCCGAGATCGGCGACATCGTAGGTCTCCATGTCGAAAACCTCGCTCTTGATGCCGGTGCGCTCCAGGGCGGTACAGACGTCATCGGCGACCATTTCGGAGTTGCCCGATTCCGTACCATAGAGGATCGTCACTGTGTCCACTTGTCAGCCTTTCTGCTGAATGTCTGAGAATTGACTCGATTTACGTTGTGGTGGCCGACTTCTCGCCGGACGTCGCGATGGAGAGCATGGTGTCGATGTCGATGATCTTGCGGCGGCAGCGGTCTCTGCGTGCCGCCTGCCGCTCGTGCATTTCGATGCGTTGCCAGCCGGCGAAGTTGACCACCTGACCGTCGAGCCGCGAAGCAACAGCATCAAAACCTGGTCTTTCCAAGCTGATTCGCCCGGATGCCACGTCGCTGACGATCGCGTCGACAACCTGCTGCGCATCCTTGCGGTTCTCCGGAATCGTCCCTTTCGGCCCGCGGCGCAGCCAGCCGACGCGGTAGACATGCGGACCAGACCAGGCCGACGACGGACACGACCGGTCGTCTGATGGGCCTCCGGTGAATCCGACTGCGGTGATCACCGTGTCGGCGATGAAGCTCACCGGTTGGCGGTCACCGAACTGCTTCCGGGCTCGCAGGAGCGTGCAGCCGTGGCCGTTCTCGATGCGTTCAGGCGCGACGCCGAAGTGCAGGCACAACCGCGTCCGCTGGGCACCGAGACCCGGCGCCGTTGCAGATGTTGCATACGTCAACGGGCGCAACAGATCTGCGATCGGTCCGCTGTCGTTGTCGCGAAGCCCTGTTACTTCGATCTCGACGTTGCTCAACGACACAACCTCGCGCAGCATCGCCAGGTCACATTTGGCCTCGGTCACCGCCGATCGGCTGATGACGTCGATGGCCTCGGGCGGCTCCGGACGCAGTTCTCTCAGCATCTCGTCGTCGATGTCAGATCCGACGAAGCCGTCATGATTTTTCGACAGCAACCGCACCACGTCGACGGCTACGTTTCCCAGCCCGACGACCGCCAAGCGGCGGCCTAGTGGCACATGCGCACCGGCCTGGTCTCGGAGTAGCGTCCGAGTCGGAAAACCGTTGAGCGCCCGTATAAGTGCGCCCGCACCGATCACCCGGGTCCCCGACTCCTGAGGGATGTCCAACGACTTGTCCTCCGGAAGACCGGTGGCCAGAACAACGATGTCGAAGTTGCTCGCCAACTGATCGAACTCGATATCGCGCCCCACCGACACGTTGCCGACGAATCGCACCCCACCTTTGGTGAACATCCGATCGAACTGCCGCGCCACCCCTTTCGTGCCCTGATGATCGGCGGCGACGCCGTAGCGGATGAGGCCGTACGGAGCGGGCAGCGATTCGAAGATGGCAATCTCGGCATCGGGCCACTGTTTGGCCAGGAACTGAGCGACGTAGCAGCCCGAAGGTCCGCTGCCGACGACGGCGACAGCCGGGCGTAGCGGGTTTGCCGGCGTTGCGGAGGCGGCAGCAAGGGTGGCGTCATACATTTGATTCACCTCGGGAGGGCGACCGAAAGCGGGCGGTCCAGATTTAGACTAGAGACGCGACTTGAGTCGCGTATCTCACAAATATAGAGCCGCCGACCCCACCTGTCCATAGGTGTACGGCCACTTTTCGATAGAAGTGCAGGCGAACCGATTCCAGTCGTGACACGCTGTCCACTGACCGGTAACACGACTGGGATCGCGACCCGGTTACACTCGCGTTAACCGCGCCGCTTGGCGCGCACGCAGAGCCATGAACGGGGGCACAGGTGACACAGTCCGTGAGTCCGACGGTCAGCACCGCCTGGCATCACGAACTTGCCGGCGGATTACGAAAGCGACCGCTTCAGGAACGGTCCAGGGCGATGATCCAGCGGATTCTCGACACAGCGGCCGAGCTGGTCGAAGAGGTCGGTTATGAGGCCGTCGTCGGATCCCCGACGCTGCTGCTGGACCGATCGGGCATCAGCCGCGGTTCGTTCTACGCATTCTTCGAGACGCCCGAGCGGGTGCTCGACGAACTCTCCTACCAGCGCATCCAACAGTCGGCCGCGGCGTTCGAGAAGGCACTTCGCAGCCGGCCCGGCAACCGGTGGATCGAAATCGTCGATGCTGTCATCGACTTCTACACCGCCGAGCACCGGGTTCCGTTGATCCGCGAGCTGTGGGTCCGGCAAAACTTGACACACCGGGTGCGACAGCTCGATCACCTCGCGATAAACGACTTTGCCACTATCGTGTTGGCCGAGTTCCGAAGGCACACGCCACTGTTCGACTCGCTGAGCGAACTGCAGTGCAGAGTCGCGATGCACGCCGTAGAACGCCTGTTCCAGTTGGCATTCACCGACTACCCCGACGGCGATCCGGCCACCATCGCGGAGGCCAGGAGAATGCTCATCGACTATTTCGCCGGCTACTCCGGCGAGTGACACAGAGAACAGTCATCAGCCGACCGACGACTCGGTGTGCCGATCCTTGAGCGTCGCGAGCAGCTTCTGCACACTCCACATGCTGCGTTGCACATGGGCACTCATCGCGCGCTCGGCCTCATCGGGTTTTCGCGCATGCACTGCCTCCAAAACCTCCTGATGCTCCACGATGGTGGCCTCGTGAAATGTCCCACCTTCGGGTAGGAGCGCCAGCGCCGGGTGGCAGCACTGCCGGGATTCCTCGATGCCGCGAATCAAGAACGGGTTTGCGGTGATATGAGCCAGCGTGAGGTGGAAGACGGCGTCACTTCTCATGAAGGATGCATCGTCAGATGCCTCCTGCAGCAACGCATGCGCAGCCTCCAATTCGTTGAGCTCAGTCGCGGTGCGTCTTTCACTGGCGAGCCGTGACACTGCGGGCTCGACCAAGCACCGGTACTCCATCGCCAGCCGTATCTCGTCGCGATTTTCGATGGCTTCCATGATGACGTCGTGGAACCGCGACTCATCTTCCCCGGCACCGCGAACGAACGCCCCACCGTTGCGACCACGACGGCGCTCGATGAGCCCTTCTGAGTGCAGTTGGCGGAAAGCCAGTTGAACAGGGGTGCGGCCGACCCCGAGCATCTCGGCAAAGTCACGCTCGGAGGGCAACGCCGAGCCGGGCGGTAGCAGGCCGAGGCGGATCTCCCTGCGAACGAGGTCGGCCACGTACCGGTTGACGTCGACGTGCGACGGGGGTAGCGAAACCGTCCCGCTCGATATCCCGCTGATCAGCAGACTCATGCTCTCAGCTGACCCGCTCGCCTCCGATGGCCCATCGCACAATGCTACCCAGCCGACACCGCCCGACATCATCGATCGACTCCTCAGTCGGACTCGGCAGGATCGAGCATCTTCATGTGAGTGGCTCTCCGTGACCGCAGGTAGCAGGCGTAATACAGCAGGGACACCACGACTATGCCGACTGCTGTGAGCTGATCCGTCCGCGACTGCTCGACGAGAACCACGATGGCCAGCGCGATCGCCGACACCGGCGCCGCCGGCCAAAGCGGCATGCGATACGGACGGACCAGCCCAGGGAAACGAACCCTACCGACGATCGCCGACAGCGCGACAAGGATCATCTCCAGGGCGATGACCGTACCGATGACGGTCGCCATGGCTTCGACATCCGTCGTGAGGATCAAGATCACGCCCGCCACGCCGATCACAAGCGTTGCCACCCACGGTGTTTCGAATCGAGGGTGTACCTTCGCCAGAGCCCGGCTGATCGGCGTCGGCCACATCATGTCGCGCCCCGAGCTGTAGATCACCCGAGCGAAGTACGGGGTCAGCGCCATGACCCCGTTCGTCACCGCCAGCGCGATCCCGAGGCTGACGATTGTATTGAACGATTCGCCTCCGGTATCGGTGAGGAACTGCTGCCACGGCGTGGCTGACGTGGTGAATTCCGCCAGCGATCGGGCCCCCAGGAGCCCGCCAAGGACCGGAATGACGCCGAAAGATACCGCGACGGCCAACGAAATGAACACGGAGCGGGCAATGTTGCGGCCGCCACCCGAGGTTTCCTCGGAGAACAGCAGAGCGCCCTGAAAACCGTTGTACGTGAAGGCGGCTACGGCAACCGCCGCAAGGAGAGCTCCCACGGCCAGAGGCTGGCCACCATGCGGGCCGAATACGGTGGGCGTGAGCACCTCCGCCAGCGGATGCTGGGTCTTGACGAATCCAAGCGCAGTCACAAACATGACGACCAGCAGTTCAACGGCGAGCAGCAGGCCCACCAGGCGAGCGCTCAACCGGACCCCGAGGATGGCGACCACGGTACCGACAGCGATCACCGCCGCACCGACCCACCGCGCATCCAATGGTATGACGACGTTGAGGTAGGTGGCGATGGTCAACGCAACCACCGCAGGAATCAGAAAGGCGCACACCGGTCCGGTGAAGATCAGGGACACGAAGCCTGCTGCGTTGCCGAGAGTCCTTGCGACGATGGAATAATCACCACCGGCTATCGGATAGGCGCTGCCCAGCTCCCCATAACACGCAGCCATCGACAGACCCAGGATGCCCGCGATCATCAACGCCCAGACGGCGCCCGTCCCCGCCATATTGAGCAGGATCGGGGCAATGGCGAAGACACCAACCGCAGGCGTGATGGCCGCGACGCACAACGCGACATTGCCCCACAGACCAAGGCTACGGCTCAGTTCCTGCTCATAACGCTCGGCCTTCGGTGTGGCCTCGGTCGTTTCCTTCGACAAACGGTCAGGCATAGCGTTGCCTCTCCCATTCACTGACAGCGTTCTGCCACGCGTGCAGTTCCCATTCGCGCGTCTGCAGGTAATGTGCAGAGAACTCGGCGCCGAGGACCGTGTCCAAACGCCTGTCCCGCCTGCCGAATTCGACGATCGCGGCGCCCAGGCTGGCGGGCAGGGCACCGTCGTGTCGGTCTATGTGGCGGCGGTCCGGCACAGATTGGTCGACCAGGCCCAGATGCACCGATGCCGCGACGGCCGCCAAGGTCAAGTAGGGGTTGCAGTCGGCACCGGGCCGGCGCAGTTCAAACCTGCTCGACGTCGGCGTCTTCAACAACGCGCGCAGCGCAAAGGAACGGTCGTCGGGGCCGCACGCTGCGCTGACCGGGGCGAAAAAGCCCGGCACGAGCCGCTTGTAGGAATTGATGGTGGGGTTGTAGATGAGGCTCAGCGCCGGAAGATGAGTGAGCATCCCCCACGCTGCGCGCCGGTAGAATTCGTCGTCCGGGTTCCGCGCAGCCGAACCCAATGCGTTCTCTCCATCTTCGTCCCACATCGAGAAGTGCACATGCGCGCTCGAACCCTCCTCGTGAGCAACAGGTTTCGCCATGAAGTTCGCGCAAAGACCGTGTCGGCGAGCGGCCTCTGTTGCAGCGAGTCGCAGCAGCGCCGCAGTGTCGGCAGCAGCCAAGCCGTCCTGTGGGTCGACGTTGACCTCGATGAGCCCCGGCGCGCCCTCGCTGTGCACCACCGACAAACCAAGCCGCAGGTCGTCGGCGTATCGCCTGAGGGTGCCGATGAACTCGGTAACGTGAGACAGGGTGAGCGGACTGTAACTCAAGCCCGCAGTCGCGGGCTCCCACGTCCCTTCCCGGAACAATCGGAACTCGAATTCGAAGGCCGCCTTCATCTGCAGTCCATGACTGGACAGCGCACCGAGTGCGTTACGCAGAACCTGACGAGGGCTCACCGCACACGGCGCACCACCGGTTTCGTAGAGATCACCCAGCAGCAGGTATGCGGCCGGGAACCACGGCATCGGACGCAGCGTGGTGAGGTCGGGACGCAGCAGCAGGTCTTTCGCTCCACCCCTGAGACCCATGGTGGCCAGCGTGGTGATCGGCTCATCGAGGGGATCGACCGCCAGCAGCAGATCGGTTGTCGGAATTCCCTCGTTGAGCGCCTCGGCCGTGCTGATCACTCTGGGCTCCACGAGCTTGCCACGAAGGTTTCCGTGGATATCCGGGAACAGCGGAACTACTGAATGGGCGTCGGCCGGAAGGCCGTTCACGACGTCGGCGGTCACCGACTCGGCATACATTGTGGACAACTGATTTTCCTCTGAATCGACGGGCTCAAGGCCGATCAAGCAATCGGCGGGGATTTTCGACCATCATTTGCGCGATGGTGTCGTCGTCGACCCCGTGTTCGTCACGCAGTAGCGGCAAGATGCGGCGATGCAGGTGGTCGTATCCATAACCGCCGTAGTTCTTGAGATTCGCTTTGGTCCATACGTCACATGCCAGCACGATCTGCCCGGCGTGACCTTCGTGCAACAGGGATAGGAGGTGATCGATGCGTTCGAGGTCGGTCGGATCTTTGAACAATCCGCTGAAATAGAAATCCGAGCCGAATGTGTCGAAGGCCATGGCCACTCCCGACTGCGCAACATCGGCGTGGTACCCGCGGTCGAGGTGTTCATCGAGGTGACCCATGATTACCCGATCGGTCGACATACCCTGAGCCAGCAGGATTTCCAGGACGTTCAGCGCTTCCGCGCCACGCGGCTCAAGATGAATGCTCACTGATGCCTGCGTCTCTACCGCGGCTATTCCGGCTGCCGTGAGCACCTTCTTTTCCCGGTCGGTCACCGGTGAACTGGTACCGATCTCGCCGATGAGCGCCGCCTTGATCCCGGTGCCATCCACGCCCTCGCGAAGCTCCATGATCAGGAGTTCGGCAAGTTGGTCCACGGTGGACTCTCCGACGTAGTCGGGATGTGAGTTGTGGATGTAGAAGCCACACCCGCTCATCACGTGGACGCCTGCGCGTTTGGATATTGTCGCGAGGTCTTCGATCCGACGGCCGAGGCCGACGTTGGTGAGGTCGACGATACCGGCGTTCGGCACGGCGGAGAGGTAATCGAGCTCGCGCACAACAAGATCGACGTCGTCGATCAGAAGATTGTCCTCGAGGCTGACCAGGTTCCAGTGCACGAAGCCCAAGCTTTCAAGACTGACCGCCGGTGGGTCCGGCACAGGTTCACGTGCTGGCTCGTACCAGACACGGCCGTCGATCAGCAGGTGCTCGTGCATGCTGGTCTCGCCCAACTCGGACGGTTCAATCGGGCCAAGGACTGTGTGGATCGGCATCGCAGCATCCTTAAATGGAGTTAGGTGAGCGCCTTTTTATCAGAAGGCTCGTGGACTTGGCAATACCCGAGGCGCCATGCGCGGCTGCCGCATGGACAAAAGCCCTTGCATATCAACAGGTTCACGCGTTGCCGAGGTTTCCACGGCCACATCTTGACGGGCGACCACCATGGGGAGTACACAATGGAGCGTGTCCAACTCCAATTGTGAGTCGTCAATCTCCCCGCCGGGCGATGTGGGTACCGCGCGTGAAGCGCGGGATGGCTGAGATGCTCAAGGGCGGCGTCATCATGGACGTCGTCACCCCCGAGCAGGCGAAGATCGCCGAGGCCGCCGGTGCGGTGGCGGTGATGGCGTTGGAGCGGGTGCCTGCCGATATCCGGGCCCAGGGTGGGGTGTCGCGGATGTCGGATCCCGACATGATCGAGGGCATCATCTCCGCGGTCACCATCCCGGTGATGGCCAAGGCGCGGATCGGGCATTTCGTCGAGGCGCAGATCCTGCAGGCCCTGGGTGTGGATTACATCGACGAGTCCGAGGTGCTCACCCCGGCCGATTACACCAACCACATCGACAAGTGGCGGTTCACCGTGCCGTTCGTGTGCGGGGCGACCAATCTGGGTGAGGCGCTGCGGCGGATCACCGAGGGCGCGGCGATGATCCGGTCCAAGGGGGAGGCCGGCACCGGGGACGTCTCCAATGCCACGACGCATATGCGCAAGATCGGTGGTGAGATCCGGCGGCTCACCTCGATGAGCGAGGACGAGTTGTTCGTGGCGGCCAAGGAGTTGCAGGCCCCGTATGAGTTGGTGGTGGAGGTGGCCAAGGCGGGCAAGTTGCCGGTCACGCTGTTCACCGCCGGTGGTATCGCCACGCCTGCGGATGCGGCGATGATGATGCAGCTCGGCGCCGAGGGTGTGTTCGTCGGATCCGGCATCTTCAAGTCGGGCAACCCCGCGCAGCGGGCCGCGGCGATCGTCAAGGCCACCACGTTCCACGACGACCCCGACGTGCTGGCCAAGGTGTCGCGCGGGCTGGGTGAGGCCATGGTCGGCATCAACGTCGACGACATCCCCCAGCCGCACCGACTCGCCGAACGCGGCTGGTAAGCGGACTGAAACCCCAAGGAAAGGAACAGATTATGACATCACTTGAGACTCGGCATGCCCTGGAATCCACTGCGCTGGACCACCTGTGGCTGCACAGCAACGACCTGGAATGGAACGAACTGATCGAAGGCGGGCTCCGAGTCTTCGTGGAAGGCCGCGGCTCGACATTGATCGACGTCCACGGCAGGGAGTACATCGACGGCCTCGCCGGGCTGTTCGTGGTCGCGGCAGGCCACGGCCGCACCGAAATCGGCGAAGCCATGGCCGAACAAGCCGGGAAGATCGCCTACACCGCCGCATCCAACGCCGCCAATCCCGCGGCGATCAAGCTCGCCGAGAAAATCGCCGAACTCACCCCGGGCGACCTCGACCGGGTGTTCCTGTGCTCGGGCGGATCCGAGGCAGTCGAGAGCGCGATGAAGATCGCCAAGCAGGTGCAGGTGATGCGCGGATTCGGCAAGCGCTACAAGATCATTGCCCGCCGCGGCTCGTACCACGGCACCACCTTCGGCGCGGCGAGTTTGACGGGCAGCGCCAGCGAGAAGTACTTCGGACCGTTCATGGCCGGGGTGAGCAAGGTGCCGAACCCCAACCACTATCGCAACGATTTCGGGCTCGAAGGCGAGGCCGGTGACATCATGTGCGCCCGCTATGTCGAGCAGGAGATCCTGATCCAGGGCCCCGAACACGTCGCGGCGGTGATTGGTGAGCCGATCTCGGTCGCCAACGGCACTCACCTGCCCAGCCCGGTGTACTGGCAGATGCTGCGCGAAATCTGCGACAAGTACGGCGTTCTGCTCATCATGGACGAGGTGATCACCGGCTGGGGACGCACCGGCAAGGTGTTTGCCGCCGAGCACTACGGCGTGGTTCCCGACATCATGACGATGGCCAAGGGCCTTTCTAGTGGTTACGCACCGGTCGCGGCTGTGGCGGTCCGGTCGTCGATCTTCGACGACTTCCGTCCCGACGGACACGCGCTCGGCCACCTGATCACCTTCGGTGGCCATGCCGTGGCCGCTGCCGCCGCGCTGAAGAACATCGAGATCCTCGAACGGGAGAACCTGGTCGAACGCTCGGCCGAGATGGGAACCTACCTCTTCGAGTTGGCGAACGAACTGCGCAGCCACCCCACCGTGGGCGATGTCCGCGGCGGCAAGGGTCTTTTGTGCGCAATCGATTTCGTCAAGAGCAAGGAAACCCGCGAGGCGTGGGGCACTGCGCATCCGTTCATCAAGCAGCTCGCCCTGCGTACCCAGGAAGAGGGTCTGGTCACTCGGGTGTGGGACGTTCTGCACCTCGCGCCGCCATTCGTGCTGACCCGCGGTGAAGCCGAGCGCGCCATCGAGATCGTCGACCGCTGCCTCACCGAGGCAGAGGCGAAGTTCGCGGCCGAGATCGGCTGATCCGGCATGACCGCACCCGTGATCGGAGTCTGCGCGGCATTCGAGGTCGCCAATTGGGGTTTCTGGACCCAGCAGGCCGCGATCATTCCGGCGACGTATCTCAGCAAAATCGATGCCGCAGGCGGGATCCCACTCGGCCTCATACCCGACACCGGAGCTGTCGCGAACCCCGGCCTCCTCGTCGACCGCATCGACGGATTGCTGTTGATCGGTGGGGTCGATGTCGAGCCGTCGTCGTACGGAGCGACAGACAACGGCCGCACCGAAGCGACCGAACCACTGCGCGATGAATTCGAGTTGACGCTGGCACGGGAAGCGTTGCGGCGTGATGTTCCGCTGTTGGGTGTGTGCCGGGGCATGCAGATTCTCAATGTCGCCGCAGGCGGGACACTGCATCAACACTTGCTCGACGCCGGATACGCCGAACACCGGCCGAGCCCGGGGAAGCTCAACCACGAGACCTTTCACGAAGTTGAGGTGGACTGCGGTACCCACGCGGCGATGTTGTGCGGCAGTGGAATCCAAACCGTGAACTCCCACCACCATCAGGGCGTGGATCAGCTCGGCAGTGGTGCCGTAGTCACGGCGCGATCGCTGCCCGACCAACTGCCCGAAGCAATTGAATGGCCCGACCATCGGTATGTGCTTGGTGTGCAGTGGCATCCCGAGGCCGCAGAACTGCAGCACGCCCTTACCGATTTCATCAACAACGCTGCCCACGCACTCGGAGGAAACCACTGACATGGCCGTCATCGACGTAATCGAACCCGCGACCGAACAGGTCATCGAGTCACTGGAGCAGATCACTGCCGCAGAGCTGGAAGACGTGATCGCCCGCGCAACCGTTGCACAGCGGCAGTGGGCCGCGCAGCCACCCCAGTTCCGCGCGGAGGTACTGCTGGCCATCGCCGCAGCGGTCGACAACAACCGCGAAGCCCTGGCCCAGCTGGAGGCCCGCAACGTCGGCATGCCCATCAGCGATGCACGAGGCGCCATCTCCGGGGTGGCCGCCACATTCCGCTACTACGCGGCGGCGCCGGAACGTCTTCTCGGACACACCATCCCGGTCGCCGGCGGCGTGGACATGACGTTCCGCGAACCCATCGGGGTGGTCGGACTGATCACACCATGGAACTATCCGCTGACGATCGCCGCGTGGAAGGTGGCGCCGGCCTTGGCGGCCGGCAACGCCGTGGTGCTCAAGCCGGCTGAACTCACGCCCCTCACCTCACTGCGGCTAGGAGAGCTCGCCGTCGAAGCCGGGTTGCCTGCCGACCTGTTCAACGTCGTCGTCGGCCCGGGACGGACGATCGGCAGCCAGCTGGTCGAACACCCCGGCGTCGGCAAGATCGCGTTCACCGGATCGACCGATGTCGGCAAGGACATCGCACGGCGGGCCGCCGACGGCATCAAGCGCGTCACGCTGGAACTGGGCGGCAAGTCCGCGGCACTGGTCTTCGCCGACGCCGATCTCGACGCGGCGGCCGAAGGCCTCACGGGTGCTGTATTCGGCAACTCGGGCCAGGACTGCTGCGCACGTTCGCGCGTGTTTGTCGAACGGTCGGCGCTCGACGCCTTTCTCGAGAAACTTGAGAAGGTCGTCGCCAACATCGTTGTCGGCGACCCGCTTTCGGACAACACACAGATGGGTCCACTGATCTCGGCTGGACATGCTGCAACCGTCCAGAGCTACGTCGATGACGCACCGGTGCTTTTCCGTGGTTCGGCACCGACCGGCCCTGGGTTCTGGTTCGCACCCACCGTGCTTCACCCGATCGATGATGATCACCGGTCGGCCCGTGAAGAGATCTTTGGTCCAGTTGTTTCGGTACTCACTTTCGACAGCGAAGATGAGGCGGTTGCCCGGGCCAACGACACCATTTACGGTCTTGCCGGCTCGATCTGGACCTCAAACGCCGCACGGTCGCTGCGCGTTGCCCGCGGGGTGGCTGCCGGGGCGCTGGCGGTGAACTCATATACCTCCGTGCGGATCGCCACACCGTTCGGCGGGTTCAAGCAGTCCGGCATGGGCCGCGAACTCGGGCCCGACGCGCTTGACGCGTATACCGAAGTGAAGAACGTCTTCTTCAACACCACGGCAACGTAGTCGCAGTTCGGTCAGCCGGTGATGGCAAATGCAAGCAGGCTACCGATCGACGAATTCGAGTGGGACATAATTCGCTACCTGGTCGACTGGGCGCCGTACGGCGGACCTGACGAGGAAGACATCTTGCCGCGGTTCGGCATGGACGTACAACGCCTCAATGCTCGATTCGTCGAGCTCGTCACTGAACTAACCCGCCATAGCGGCACCGTGCTCACCGAACGTCAACGGCACCTACTCATCCGCGCACGAGAGCTTGTTCCGTCGACGAGCTTCCGCCCTGCCTCGTCGACGGCTCGTCCCCGCCCGTCAGGCAACAACACAGCCGCCGTTCTCGGGCTATCGCCACACAACGGGCAATGGATCATGCGCCATGGCCTGTGGTTCTGGAATAGCAAGCGCAGCAATGAAAGTCCGTAGAACTCCGGACTGCCCCACCATCCTCGATTTGTTCTCCGTACCAGCAATCACGACTCTTCAACCAAGGAGACGTCCATGTCGGTTACGCAGCCCTCCACACCGGAAGAACGCCGCGACAACCCAGCTGCATCGCGTCCACCCGGATCCGTCGATGACAGTCCGACTCTTCGGAAGAGTGCAATCGGGCTCAGGGAAAGCACGATCATCAGCATGGCTGGGGCGGCGCCGGGTCAGGTGGTTGCGGTCTCGTTGGCGCCGTTGATCGTTGCCAGCAGCTACGGATTCATCCCGTCGATCATCGTGGCTTCGATCGCGATGCTCTGCATTGCCGTGGCGTTCCAGCGAATGAACCTGTGGGAACAGGACTGTGGCGGTCCCTACGCGTGGGTGGGACGTGCGGTCGGTCCGCGTGCGGGTTTCGGGGTCGGATGGATCCTCGTGGTGACCTTCGTCGTTTCGTTGATCATCAACTTCGTCAGCATCGGCCCCGCCGTTCTCGCACTAGTCGGGTTCGATCCGAACAGTCAATGGGGAACGGTGATCGCCACGACGGTGCTTGGTGCGTTTCTGACCGCATTCGCCGTCATCGGTGTACAACTCACGGGTCGACTCCAGTTGTCCCTGGCTATCGCTGAATACGCTGTGCTCCTGCTGTTCTCGGCATTGGCATTTTGGGCCCTGTTCGCCAATGACCGCCCGAACTCGGTGCATCCGACGTGGGCTTGGCTCAGCCCTTCGGGTGTGGGTGGCACCGGCGGCTTCGTAGCCGCAATGCTGCTGGTCATCTTCATGATCGCGCAGTGGGACACCTCGATCTATCTGAGCGAGGAGACCGAGCGCGCAGAGACCAACCCCGGAAAGGCGGTGATCATCGCCGTGATCGTGTTGGGTGTCATGTACACGCTGATATGTTTCGCCTTTGCCACCGTCGCGCCACCCGAGGCGATGGAGCAGCATTCCACCAACGCCGCAGTGTTCGTCGCGGAGGAGTTGACGGGAACCGGCTGGGCCAAGGCGATGGCGTTGGCAGTGGTGGCGTCTGTCTTGGCCGCGACCCAGGCCACCATCGTGGGCCTGGCACGCATCATGCTGGCGATGGGTCGCGACAAGGTGTTGCCGTCAGTCTTCGGCAAGGTGCACCGCAAGTTCCAGACGCCGGCCGCGAGCACGCTGCTGATCGGCGGCTTGGGCATCGCGGCCACCTGGGTGTACATCTTGGCTTCCAGCGTGGCGCACGCCCTCGACCTTCTCATCGCCACCGTCGGCTTTCTGTTTGCCTGCTACTACGCGCTGACCGCACTCGCCGCCGCGTGGGCCCTGCGTGACCGGGTGCTGTCCAACTGGCGTGACGCGCTCCTCGGCGGTGTGTTGCCATTGGTCGGTGCGGTGCTGCTCGGGTGGGTCGCAATAGCCTGTGCGGTCGATTTCGCCACCGCCGAATGGATGGCACTCGCAGCGCTGTCAGCGCTCGGTGTAGTGATGTATCTCATCGCCAAATATCGTTACCGCGCACCGATACTGCGTTCGCCCAAGTATTGACTTCCGTTCTCCCACCGCTAGGAGTTGAGGTAGGTGACCACCGCCAGCACACGGCGGTGGTGCGCCGCCGACGGTGGCAGGTCCAGTTTGGTGAATATGCTGCCGATGTGTTTTTCCACTGCGCGTTCTGAGATCGAGAGATGGTCGGCCAGAGCACTGTTGGAATGCCCCTCGGCCATCAGCCCGAGCACTTCGTGTTCGCGTGCGGTCAGGCGGTCCAGGGCGTCGGCGCCGCGGCGGCTGCCCATCAGTTGGCGCACGACCTCGGGGTCCAGCGCGGTGCCGCCTGCGGCAACCCGCCGCACGGCCGCATCGAACTCGGCGATGTCGGCCACCCGGTCTTTGAGCAGATAGCCGACGCCCTCCGGGTTGCCTGCGAGAAGTTCAGCGGCATAACGGGTTTCCACCCACTGTGAGAAGACCAGCACTCCGATCTGCGGGTGCGACCGGCGCAATGAGACCGCAGCGACCAACCCCTCGTCGGTGAATGTGGGCGGCATCCGAATGTCGACAACGAATACTTCGGGGCTCAAAGCCTCCGCGATGTCCCGCATCTCGTCGGCGCTACCGACCTTGGCCACCACGTCGTGTCCGCGTTCGACAAGCAGTTGCGTCAACCCGTCCCGCAGGATCGCATTGTCCTCGGCGATGGCCAGCCTGGTCATCGCTCGGCACCCGAGGGCACGACGGCGGTCACGGTGGTGGGCCCACCGGCCGGGCTGTCGATATCCAGGCGCCCGTCGACCATGCGCAACCGCTCAGCCAAGCCCGTCAGGCCCGACCCGTTGCCCGGTTGAACTCCGCCGGAACCATTGTCTGCCACGGCAATCCGTAGTTCTTCGGCGTCGCTGCGCAGCCAGACGGTGGCCCGTGTGGCGCCGGAGTGCCGCGATACGTTCGCCAATAGTTCGGCGACGCAGAAATATGCCAGTGTCTCCACTCCCAACGATGGGCGTACCGCGATGTCGTCGACCAATTCCACGGGGATAGGGTTGCGCGCCACCAAGGTCTGCACGGCGGGCCCGAGGCCGAGATCCAAGGCAGGAGGCCGTATTCCACGCACGATATCGCGCAGCTCGGTCAGGGTGTCCTTGGTGTTGGCCAGCGCGTCGGACACCAGTTTGCGTGCCCGCTCGGTCTTCTTCGGATCGGTGAGTTGCTCTTCGGCGCGGGCCAGCGTCATCGCGACGGCGATGAGTCGAGCTTGGGTGCCGTCGTGTAGGTCGCGCTCGACCCGGCGCAGGGTGGCGGCCGCGTCGTCGACGACACCGGCACGGGCCCTTTCGAGTTCGGCGACCCTGCGCTCGCGGGCCGGCGCGGCCAGCAGCGTGCCGGCCAGCCAGACATGGGCACGCACGATTCCGAGCATCAGCCAGCCCAGCAGGTACAGCGCGATCAGCCCACCCAGCGCCAACAGTAGGTACGCGCCGAGCGATTGGACGGGCTCACCGAAACTCACGACCGCTTCGCCCGTGACGGCCCAGATCACCGGTGAGGCCACCAGGCTCACCGACATCACGACGCCGACCAAGACCAGGTAGCCCACCGGGGTCATCACGATGCTCTGCAGTGCGAGGAAGCCCAGGCTGCGCCAACCGACGGCATCGGTCAGCGCTGCTGCCACGGTCTGTGGCAGCCCGGCCGGCCGGGTGAAGGGCGCAGGCGCGTCGATGCTGACCCCGACCAAGCGGGCCAACGCGCGGTACAGCGCATTCCACCGTCGTCCCGTCAGCACGACGACAGCCAGCAACGGAATGCCGACCAGGGTGACCAGCAGAACTCCCGACACGAAGCCGGTCGCGAACAGGTACACCACACCGATCACGGCCAGAAGACTGATCAGCAGGAAGTACAAGTAGGCGCGCCAGGCCCGGGCCCGCAGCGGGGTGCGCAGGACTCGTCGCCAGTCATCGGCAACAGCCGGTGCGATCGCGGTGGTAGTCACGTTCCCCATGGTTGCCGGACACGATCGCATCCGGCGATGGTGCAGTCCAGCCAATATATGGTGGGGCTGGCCACACCCTCAGCTGTCGATCGAGCGCAGCAATGCGCGGGTGCGGGCCCTGGCCTCAGGTGACGCGTCGAACAGCACACCGACGTATTCGTCGACCCCGGCGCCGGCGAGCGCCTCGATCCGTTCGGCGACCTCGGCCTCATCGCCGATGATCGCGGCGTCCTCCGGGCCCGCGTACCCCTCGCGGTCGAGCATGGCGCGGTAGGACGGCAGGTGCCCGTACATCGCGAACTGTTTGGCGGCCTGCGCGCGGGCCCCCGCGACGTCGTCGGTGACACTGACGGGCAGCGCGGCGACGACGCGCACCGGGCGACCCTGCGCGGCCTCGCGCAGCGTCGGCGTCACATGCTGGGCCAGCGTGGTCGGGCCCGTCATCCACGTGACGGTGCCGGCCGTGCGACGCCCGGCCAGTTTCAGCAGCTGCGGACCCAAGGCGGCGATGTAGATGTCGGGTGCGGTCGCACCGAGAATCTGCAGTGAACCGCGGGTCGTGACCGTTTCCCCGGGCGCATCGGCAGCCTCCCCGGCGAGCAGCGGTTGCAGACCGTCGAGGTACTCACGCAGGCGCCGGACCGGTTTGTCCCACGGGATGCCCCACATGCCTTCGGTAACCGCCTGATGGGTCATGCCCAGGCCGAGGATGAAGCGGCCGCCGCCGATCAGATTCAGCGTCAGGGCACGTTGGGCCAGCAGCATCGGATGCTGGTTCTGGATGGGAATCACGCCGGTGCCGACTTCGATGTCGCTGACTTCACGGAACGCCACGGCGAGCACCGTCAGCAGATCGGGTTCGTACGGCATCTGGGTCATCCACACCCGCCGGAAACCCTCATCGCGCAGCTGCGCCAGATTCTCTACGGTGGCGTCGATCGGTGAACGGCCGCGGGTATCGCTGAGGGAGCCGATGAGGCTGGTTTGCATGGCCTCAACGCTAAGCGGGCGGAGACAAAAAAGGGCGGGTTCGGGAGGACACTTGGGGGCGTCTCAATCGGTCTCGCGCCGCCGGTCTTTCACCCCTTCGACCGACTCTTCGGATCAGTCACTCCCGAACCCGTCGTACGGTCGAGCCTACGCCTCGAGTACCCCTCAGACCAGAGGAAAATTCGACCGGAATTCAAGGGAAGTTTGAAGGTGGCCCCGTGTTGCCGTCGGGTCGGGGGGTCAGACGGCAACACGGAGCTACCCGTGTATCGACGTCCCAGGGCGGGCCGTTACACACCGAGAAAACAAACTTTTCGAATGTTTTCGGGGCGGGCATCAGCCCTGGTCAGGACGGTTCAGGCCTCCAAGATTGCTGCAACGCCCTGCCCGCCTGCCGCGCAGATCGAAATCAGGCCGCGCACCGGCTGGCCCGTCTGCTTCTTCTTCTCGGCGAGCTGCTTGGCCAGTTGGGCGACGATGCGCCCGCCGGTGGCCGCGAACGGGTGCCCGGCGGCCAGCGACGAACCGTTGACGTTGAGCTTCGACCGGTCGATGGTGCCCAGAGCGGCATCGAGACCCAGGCGGCCCTTGCAGTACTCCTCGGAATCCCACGCCGTCAGGGTGGCCAACACCACCGAGGCGAACGCCTCGTGGATCTCGTAGAAATCGAAATCCTGCAGCGTCAGTCCGTTGCGGGCGAGCAGACGCGGCACGGCGTAAGTCGGAGCCATCAGCAGACCGTCGGGACCGTTGACGTAGTCCACAGCCGCCATCTCGCCGTCGACGAAATATGCCAGCGGCTCGTGTCCGTGCGCCTGGGCCCACTCCTCGCTGGACAAGAGCGCCACCGAGGCGCCATCGGTCAGCGGTGTCGAGTTGCCTGCGGTCATCGTGGCGTCGCCGAGCTTCACCCCGAACACCGGCTTGAGCTTGGCCAGTTTCTCCGCGCTCGAGTCGGCGCGCAGGTTGTTGTCGCGGTACAGCCCGAGGAACGGCGTGACCAGGTCGTCGAAGAAGCCCCTGTCGTAGGCGGCGGCCATGTTGCGGTGGCTCGCTGCAGCCAGTTCGTCCTGGTCGACGCGCTTGATGCCCATTTCCTTGGCGGTGATCGCGGCGTGCTCGCCCATCGACTTGCCGGTACGCGGTTCGCTGTTCACCGGGATCTCGACGCCCACCGATGCCGGCAGCTTGCCGACCAGCTTGAGCCGATCGACGTTGGACTTGGCGCGGCGCAGCCCGAGCAGCACGCGGCGCAGGTCGTCGCCGAAAGCGATCGGAGCGTCCGACGCGGTGTCCACGCCGCCGGCGGCAGCCGATTCGTACTGCCCCAGCGCGATGCTGTTGGCCGCGGCGATGGTCGCCTGCAGGCCGGTGCCACAGGCTTGCTGCACGTCGAAGGCCGGGGTGTACGCGGAGAGCGCGCTGCCGAGCACGCACTCACGCATGAGGTTGAAATCACGGCTGTGCTTGAGTACCGCACCGCCGATCACCGCGCCGAGCCGCTCGCCCGCCAGACCGAAGCGGTCGATCAGCCCGTCGAGGGCTGCGGTGAACATGTCCTGGTTGGAGGCGTTCGCGTAAGCGCCGTCGGACCGCGCGAACGGAATCCTGTTGCCACCCAATACGGCAACGCGGCGCCGGGTCGTGTTGTTGGCCATCTGTTTGCCCTCCACTGTCGGGTTGTCCCGGGCCATATTACCCACTGTTCTTACTCTGGAGTAAGTTCGTAGGTATGGCTACCGACCTGCTCTCTCAGATTGTGAACTCCGGGCCGGGATCCTTCCTGGCCAAGCAGCTGGGCGTGCCCCAGCCCGAGCCCCTGCGCCGCTACCGAGCCGGCGACCCACCGCTACCCGGGTCACTGCTGATCGGCGGCACCGGCCGCGTCGTCGAACCCCTGCGCGCCGCGCTCGCCGAGGACTACGACGTCGTCTCCAACAACATCGGCGGCCGCTGGGCGGACTCGTTCGGCGGTGTCGTGCTCGACGCGACCGGCATCACCGATGCGGCAGGCCTCAAGGAGCTGTACAAGTTCTTCACGCCCGTGCTGCGCAACCTGGCCCCGTGCGCACGAGTCGTCGTCGTCGGCACCACGCCCGAGCAGGCGGGCAGCGTGCATGAGCAAATCGCTCAGCGTGCGCTCGAGGGCTTCACCCGGTCGCTGGGCAAGGAGTTGCGCCGCGGCGCCACGGTCGCCCTGGTGTACCTGGCCGCCGACGCCAAGCCCGGCGCCACCGGTCTGGAATCGACGCTGCGCTTCATCCTGTCGGCGAAGTCGGCCTACGTGGACGGACAGGTGTTCCGGGTCGGCGCCGCCGACTCCACTGCGCCGGCCGATTGGGACAAGCCGCTCGACGGCAAGGTCGCCGTCGTGACGGGGGCGGCGCGCGGCATTGGGGCGACCATCGCCGAAGTGTTCGCGCGTGACGGCGCGGCTGTGGTGACTGTGGACGTCGAGCCGGCCGCAGAGGACCTGCAGAAGGTGGCCGAGAAGGTCGGCGGAACCGCGCTGACACTTGACGTCACCGCCGAAGACGCGGTCGACAAGATCGTCGCGCACGTCACCGAGCATCACGGCGGCAAGGTGGACGTGCTGGTGAACAATGCCGGCATCACCCGCGACAAACTGCTGGCCAACATGGACGAGGGCCGCTGGGATGCTGTGATCGCCGTGAATCTCCTTGCGCCCCAACGGCTCACCGAGGGCCTCGTGGCTGCCGGCGCCCTGGGTGAGGGTGGCCGCGTGATCGGCTTGTCCTCGATGGCAGGCATCGCGGGCAACCGCGGACAGACCAACTACGCCACCACCAAGGCCGGCATGATCGGGCTGACCGATGCGCTGGCCCCGGTGCTGGGCGAGAAGGGCATCACCATCAACGCGGTGGCCCCCGGCTTCATCGAGACCAAGATGACCGAGGCGATTCCGCTGGCCACCCGCGAGGTGGGCCGCCGGCTCAACTCGCTGTTCCAGGGTGGTCAGCCCGTGGACGTCGCAGAATTGATCGCCTACTTCGCCAACCCCGCGTCGAATGCCGTGACAGGCAACACGATCCGGGTGTGCGGCCAGGCCATGCTGGGGGCGTGACGGCGTGAACAACATGCTGCGCGCCGTGGTGGGGGCGCTACCGTTCGTCCCCCGCTCCGACACCCTGCCCACCCGCACCATCACCGTCGACGACCTTGCCATCGACCCAGCCAACGTCGCGGCATACGCGCAGGTGACCGGGCTGCGGTTCGGCGATACGCTGCCGCTGACCTACCCGTTCGCACTGACGTTCCCGACCGTGATGTCACTGGTTACCGGATTCGATTTCCCGTTCGCCGCAATGGGTTCGGTGCACACCGAGAACCACATCACCCAATATCGGCCGATCTCCGTCACCGACACCGTCAGCGCCGCCGTACATGCGGAGAACCTGCGGGAGCACCGCAAGGGGCTGCTGGTCGACATCGTCACCGACCTCAAGGTCGGCAATGATCTGGCCTGGCATCAGGTGACGACGTTCCTGCACCAGCAGCGCACCAGCCTGTCCGACGAACCGAAGCCGCCGCCACAGAAGCAACCCAAGCTCGGCCCGCCGAATGCCATCCTGCGCATCACGCCCGGGCAGATCCGCCACTACGCCGACGTCGGCGGGGATCACAACCCGATCCACACCAACGCCATCGCGGCCAAGCTGTTCGGCTTCCCCACTGTGATCGCACACGGGATGTTCAGCGCGGCAACGGTTCTGGCGAACATCGAGGGTCAGCTGCCCGACGCGGTGAAGTACTCGGTCCGATTCGCCAAGCCCGTGGTCCTGCCCGCCAACGCGGGGCTCTACGTCTCACGAGACACCGACGGCTGGGAACTGACCCTGCGTAACCTCTCGAAGGGCTACCCACACCTCACGGGGACAGTCTCCGCGCTCTGACGTCTTACATTGGACCCCCGCCGCTTTCGCGGCGGGGGCTCAAATTTCTATTGGCTACTCGCCGATAGCGCTGATTACGACAACCGGCGCATCCGCTGCCATGAACGCTTTCGACTTGAGCTTCGTCGTCGTGAAGGCCGCATCCAACTGAATGCTGGTGACGTAGCCACCCTTCGGGAGCAATTCGGTCAAGGTATTCCAGACATCCGGCATTGCAGTAGTCGGGACCGGCAGGTATCGCTGCTTCAGATCGCTTGCGGTATCCGCCGTCAACTCGATCACCGCGTCGATCCAGTACAGCGACGGGCCGGGAACACTCGGATCTCCCATGTCGCCGCTCACCCACGAACCCGACATCGGTGAGCCGAGCACCGGGAAGCGCCTCGTGATCGGCTCAAGGTCGTGCCGAACCGGATTGGAAGTGGTCTTGCTCGCCGGAGCATTCATCGAGGCGTCTCTCTTTTGAGGGCTGTGAGCGGTGGAGCCGCACGCCGCGAGCGCGGCAACGAGTAGCGCCGTCGGCGCGACGATCATCCTGGCGCGCAGCGTCTTACGTGGTGTCACGGCAACGTCACCCTCCCGTGCTGCGGTTGTTTTCAGGCCGTCCAATACCGCCGGCGCTACCTCTGCCGTCGACGCGATCTTCGCGCCCTGGATTGAACTGCGGCTGCCCACCTTGCTCAGCGCTTGGCGCACTGCCCAGCTCCCATGTGATCGTACGGGTGAGCTGGCCGTGAGAATCGAATGGCTTCGCCCAACCCAGTTCAGTAAATCGGCCATTCTCATTGTCGGCTGCCCCGGTACCGATATCAGCCTGACCGCGATTGAAATCGTAGTGATCTTCTGCATGAACAGTGACGGTCATCGTGACCTTGTTTCCGTCGACACGTACATCAGCGCTGCTCCACTGCTGGTATCCACCAACCGCTTTCTGCCAGTTCTCTGTGGTCGGGTACGTGGACGTAGGCGTCGCATCCCCTGTCATCGAGAACGACGTATTGCCCGCTCGGATCAGCTCTTCAGCCCCGCGTTGCGCTCGGCTGATTTGATCATCGACATTTGCCTTGATTCCTGGGTCTTCCCGGTAGGCCTCCTCGTAATCGAATTCGATTGGCTTACCGTCGTTGTCCCAATAATGCCGATACATTTGCGTGGCGTCGTCGAGGTCAGGCCGCAACACCCTGCCACCGGCCAACTTCGCCTGCCACTCAGCGCGCTTCAGATAATCTCGCCACGACGGATCGGCAGAGTCGTACTGGAAGTCCTCGTCCCACTTGATGTCAGGTTTTGTCGGCGCCCCCATCACGAACTCCGGGCCGCCAGGCTCGCCCGGCTTCGCTCCCGGTGCATCTGACTGAGCGGTATCGCCCTCGTTCTTGTCCTGGTCACTGCCGTCGTCGGGAGCCTCATGACGCGGCCCAAATTTCTGTCTGATCAGGCCTTCGTATTCGCCTTTGATGCCCTGCACCCGTCCGCGGATGTCGATCATGTCGTTGGTGGACTTCTGGATGATGTCGCTGAGCTGGCTGACACCCTTGTTGACGATCGGCAGCAGCTTACGGTCGCGCTCGTCGGCGTCGGCTGGGCGCAGCCCAAATACGCGAGTTCCACCCTCGCTGTGACACGCCAATCAGCAGCGTCAGCTCAGTCTCGTCAGCTGCCGCTGTCCTTGCCGCCGTCAGGAGCTTTGCGCCGCTGCGGGGTCTGGCGGCCGATGACGGGTTCGGTCCACGCGCGATCCTCTTTGTACAGATCTTCGTCGGGCGACAGGTTCGGGTCGCGACGCTTTTCCTTGCCCTGCTGACCGCCGCCGTGGCCCATACCGCCGCTACCCATGCCACCGCCGCCCATGCCGGCACCGGCAGGCGCCGTGCCCGCGGCACCCGGGCCGCCTGCTTTTGCAGCGGCAGGAGTCGGTGCGACTGACTCCGATCCGACCGCCGGCCCGAGCGGCATCTTGGGCATGCCGCCGCCACCCCCGCCACCGCCTTTGGCGCCGCCCCCGCCGCCCAGGCTGGCCGGCTTCAGGGACGGCTCGCTGAGCTTCGGCAAAGTCGGCTTGCCCGCGTTGGGCATTCCCCCGGGCATACCGCCCGAAGGCGCCCCTCCGGCGCCAGCGCCCGACGGTGACCCTCCAGACGGCGACCCGCCGCCCGCAGGCGATCCCCCGCCCGCGGGTGATCCGGACTTCTGTTGTGCCGCATTGGGATCAGTGCTCGCCGGCGATACCTGAGGGCTGTCGCCCTTGGAGTCCTTGCTGTCTCCGTCGCCGCCACCTGCCTTGGGGCCGCCTTCCTTGCCACCGTTGGGACCGACAGATGGATTGCCTGTGCGCCCTGACGCGAATGGCGGATCGGACACGTTGGGCGGGCTGAACGACGCACTCCTGGCGTACTTTTCCAGGACGTCGTTGGAATCCTGCTGCAGCTTGGTCAATGTGCGAGCGATCAAGTCGATTAGCGCCGGGTCAGCGTTCGGATCATTCATGAGCTCTTGCAGTTTGCGCAGGTACTCGTTGTACGACTGGAGGATCGGCGCGTGCTCGGCTACAGCCGTGTTATGTGCCGCTTTGATTTGGTCGGCAGCCGCGGCCAACGCAGTCCATTTGGTGCTCAGCTCACCCAACCAGGTGTAGAGCTCCTTGAACCGGTCCATTGCTGCTGTGGCGGCGGTGCCTTCCCAGTTCTCGAAATGCGGCGCCTCCACCTTGGTAAGCATGTTCGCGGCATCCTTGTAGTCCGCGCTGGCGGAATCCAACGCGCCGGTACCTGGGCCGCTGTTGAGTTGTTGATTGTTCTGCTCGACCGTGCTGTATCCCGCCGCGCTCACCATCGCTGGTGGTTTCGGCGCTTCGGGCAAGGGCGGCGGCGGGGTCGATGGTGGGGGTACCGAGATCGCGTTCACCTTCGGTAGCCGACCAGGATCGTCCATCCTGCCCGCATATTCGGTGTCGACGTTCCGATACAGCTCCGCGGTGTCGTTGAGCATCCCGGCGAGCCGCTCGCTCTGCGTCTGGCCGCAATTCTGGTACGCCATCAGCGAATTGGCACAGTCGTTGAGATTTGCCACCGCCGTGACCGACAGCGGCACACTGTCCGGAGCCTGCGCCTGCGACACGCTGGTCTTCCACGGCATCGTCAGTATTTCGCTTGCGCGGCTGGTCAAGACCGTCGTATCGACGTGAACATTCCCCATCGCTCACCTTCCTCTCGTCACAGGCCCTGACGGTCGACACCATCGGGCGTGTCGAACCGCACGTCGGGGTTGTCATGCAAATCGAAACCTACGTGAAAGCACAGCTCGTAGAACAGCCGATATAACCGGCGATGCGTCGCCAACTCCAACCGGAACAGCGCTGCCACATAGGGATTGAACTCGGCGGATCCCGAGGCTCCGCCCGCGCCGTCCAGCTGGGTACGGAGGGGGACCCGGTGAGTCTCTGCGGCCAAGCACATTCCGGCCTGGGCCATCAACGGGTAGTCGGGTGATTCGTCCGGACGAGGTGGAAACGCTCCAAACGGGTATCCGGCGATCGCCTTCGCCGCCGCATCGAGGGACGTCGCAGCTTCGGTGATCGCGGTAATTGCCTCCGCATCGGACTTGGTCGCACGGATGTCGTGTACGCACCGATGTTGCAGGGACGCATGGGCTTCCAGCACATCAACGACCGTTTGTAGCCACCGTGCGAACGCTTCGGCGCCGATTGCGGAGAAACCCTGCACGCACGCGTCGAGCCGACTGACCACCACTTCGGGGCCGGTCGATACCCGCACCTTCGGCGAGGCCAGGTGCGCAAACCGGTCCAGAACCTCGCGGGTGCCTGCCACCAGCGCGGCCCAACGCATAGACTCGTCGGCCGCGGTGAACAGCTGCAGATCCAGATCGACGAACAATTCCGGCATCACCGGTGTTGGCGGGTACCGCAGGGAATCGTCGTCGTCGAACGGCAGCGTCAACTCGCGCCTGCCAGCGCATCGGAGGTGAGCACACCCAAGTGCTGCCAGTACAGCCAGTCGGCGATCGCCGAGCGTTGCGCCTCGCCGTCAGCCGCGGTGTGCGCGTTGTAGATCGCCAGTTCCTGCATGTGATCGGCATAGCTGACCATCGCCTCCAGCTGTACCGGGATGCGGCCGGGATCGCTGCTGAGCAGCGGGCGGAACACCTCCAGCAGCAGTTCGACGCGACGGTTCTGCGGCCCTTCGACATCCACCGAGGCCGGCGGCAGTAATTCCATCAGCGCGGCATCGCTCATCTTCATCAGCCGCGCCGACACATCGGGTGAGATGACCGTCAACCGGTCCCGGCCCTGCATCTGGCCAGTCTCCGGAATGTCGTCGGGCTGCAAGATGATCGGCGCCGCGCCGGGATCGAACCCCTTGAACTGGTCCTCGGTCGCGATCACCGCCCGCAGCGTTGTGTCGTGATGCTGCGCCCAACCGTGCAGCGCCACGATCGGATATGTCGCCCAGCTCCCCCGCACACCGGCCGGGATTGACTCGTCGGCACTCGCGAGCTTCACCGGCTCCGGCAGCTTCACACCATCCGGAATGTAGCCCAGCCCATAGGTATTGGCGACCACGATGGCGCCGTCCTTCGTCAGGCCGGTGACCCAGTAGAAGCCGGGGTCCTTCGTGTGCCCCATGTTGAGCGCGGCACCGATACGACGTGCGACCGCCAGCGGGTCGTTACCCGCTTGCTTGCGTTGCAGCGCAGCAGCAGTCGACGACACTGCGACGGCGTCGCGTTCCATGCGCGCCGCCGACACCGGTACCGGAGCAGGCGGCGGCGGAACCGCGCCCGCGCCCGCGCCTTGCGAT
Source organism: Mycobacterium dioxanotrophicus (assembly GCF_002157835.1). Classification (NCBI taxonomy): domain Bacteria; kingdom Bacillati; phylum Actinomycetota; class Actinomycetes; order Mycobacteriales; family Mycobacteriaceae; genus Mycobacterium; species Mycobacterium dioxanotrophicus. The sequence continues at coordinate 7,190,106 of NZ_CP020809.1, forward strand.
GCGCCGGCCGGCATCACCCCGGGACCCATCGGACCACCGGTCGATCCGGCGGGGGCGGCCGGACCCGCCGACGGAACCGACGGTGCCGGCGCCAGCGGCATCGGCGACGACGGAGCCGAGTTGACGTTCACATTCGCGTTCACCGGAGCCGAACCCGAACCACCGCCCGACGACGATGCGGACGCGGCTGGAGCCGACGCCGCAGGCGGGGGCGGCGCAGCTGCCGGTGGCGGAGCTTGCAGCGGTGTCGACGGCGTTGACGCTGCCGCCGCCGGGTTCACCGGAGGCCCGGTCTGCGTCAACGGCTGGGTAACCTTCGACGCCGCATCGCTCATCGCCTTGGTGAAGTCATTGAGCTGCTGCTGTTGCGGGTTCAGCGCTGCGGGATTGAGATTGCCCGGCATGTTCGGCGAAGACGGCGTACCTGGTGCCCCGCTCGGAGATCCGATACTCGGTGCACCAGGAGCGCCTGGTGCACCGCTGACTGGGGTGAGCGAGGGTGCACCAACCCCTGGCACGTGGTGTGTGGGTGGGGCGTTGACGCCTGGGCCCGGAGTGGTTACCGGTGGAAGTCGTGTGTCTGGTTGCTCGCCGGAGCCGTTGGATCCGTCACCAACCTCGTTCTGATTACCGCCCTCGTTCGATTCGCCCTTGCCAGAGTTGTCGCCACCACCCCCAGAGTCACCAGTGCCCGTGCCAACGTTGGTCTGATTACGACCCTCGTTCGACTGGTCCTTGCCAGAGTTGTCGCCACCACCCCCAGAGTCACCAGTGCCCGTACCAACGACGCTCTGCATGCCAGTGTCATTTGTTTTGCCCTTATCGGTGAAACCACCCTTGTCGCCAGTGAAGCCCGCGGGATTGACCACAAAACTTGGTGAGCCGTTATGCGCTCCAGCCTTATCCGCCGAAGTACCCGATACGAGCGCGGCCTCGGAGGAAATTATTGCAGAATTTGCGTTACGTGCTTGATCGACAATCGATTGGACAGCGTCGCTTTTATTCTCCACCTTATCGTTCTGATTGATTGCATCAATAGCCTTATTCGCATTAGCAACGTTTTCGGTAATCTTGTTCTTGGCACTTACTATGGCATCATATGCGCTGTTGAAAAATTTGACCGCGGCATCCAGCGCCTTCTTCAGTGAATCCAGCTCTGCAATACGAGCACCTAACGCTCCCGCCGCAGCGCCCGCTGCGCCTCCCGACCAGATGCCCACACCATCAAACATCTGCGTTTTTTCCATCTTAGCTGCATCCAACTGCAAAGACACGGTCCGAGATAACCCACCGAAAGAATCGGCTAAGACACGTAAAGAATCTTCGTCAATCTCCGGCCAACCATTTGGGGATGTCGTACCATGCGGATCCGCCGGCTTTCCAATTCCCATTAGCTAACCTCCTGCCGCTTTGCAGGCACGAAGGATCACATTAGTGCTTCTGCCAGCCGTCCCGTCAAGCCAAGAATCAGCAGGCGTATAGCTCGGCAATGCCGCAACGTATGCGCGTCGGTACTGTGCGGACAACACCGCGAAATCCTGAACTGTCGGATTGGAACTCGACCGGCCCAGACGCTCTATGTCGTCAGCAAACTTAGTCATTATCGGCGCAACTGCCTCGTTTATTGCACGCTGATCGGCCGATAAACCAGACGCCGGCATACCGGCATCTATCCGTTGCCACTGAGCCACGGTGGGATCAGCGATGAAGCCATTAAGTATCGTGTCCCATTCGCCGCAAGTGGAATCAGCAGTCTTCATAAACGAAACCGGATTTGCGGGATTACCTAACTCAGCAAGCACTGACGGCGGGGCTGGTTGCTCGAGCGATATAGCTCTTCCTTGCGCAGAGCCCTTGACAATCGCACTACACAAATCAGCTATCGTGGTGGCCGCCGCGAGAGCCACCCCCGATAAGTTATCGTCTGCAGCCGTATAATTCGTGATCGAATCGCTGTACGCGCGCGCGAATACGATAAATTGTTGGTACAGTTCGCGCACAGCTCGATGCGGAGTTGCTTTTGACAGCGGCACCATCTGGTCAGCGGTCGCGCGCATAGACCGCCCGACCTCCTCATACTGAGATCGGACCTCGGGCGTCCAATTAGTTGCAGGGACGGATGGGTCGCGATTGGCCCATCCTGAATTCTTCTGCGTATCTGCAAAGTTGTTATTGACGGGCCAGAACGCCGAGCACGTCGGATCTTCCTTTATGATATTGACAGGCCCCGTGTCATTGGCACTTGCAAAATCATTATTGCTCGCAGTCCCCGAAGCAGACGCGGACGGTGACGCAGATGCGCTGGGCGTGCCATTGCCGCCGCCACCGCTGCCCTTCGTAAGGGCAATGGAGACCGCCGCGGTGATCGCGATGACGGCGATCAAGGTGACACCGCCGAGCGCCCACTTCATGCCGTTGCCACCCTTTTTCGGTGGCTGACCGGGAGGCCCGGCAGGACCGGCAGCCCAATGTGGTTGCGGCGGGCCCTGCGGGGGTTGCTGTTGCGGAGGCTGCCAGGACGGCGCGTGATGCTGTGGGGGCCCGGATTGCTGCGGCTGACCGGAATACGTGCCACCGGGGCCTCCCGGAGGCGGACCCGGATAGGACCCACCCGGACCACCGTGGGGTGGTCCGAACGGATCACCGCCACCGCCGCCATACGGCGGTTGCGGCGAATTACCCGGCGGTGGCGGCAATGTCATCGAGCGACCCCTACAGTCCGAACAACACCAACAAACCGATCAATCACAAAGAAATCTCCGGACTCGGCTCCGGTCGAGCATGACGCGGCGCACTCGGCGCCACAGGCGCCCGCTCAGCACCAGAACTCGGCGACGGCCCCGCTGCCTGGGCCGGATGCTGAGCCGTCGGAGCGGGCTCGGCAGGTTTTTGACCGGCCGGTGTTCCGTCGGGCTTGTGCTCGGCAGCGGGATCTTTCTGCTTCTGATCCTCGGCCTGCTGGTCCTTGTCGGCGCCGTCCTCGCCGGGCTTGTCCGCCCCCTGTTTGGCGGCTTCCACGATGCCCTGCACACCTTGGAGCACGGTCTGCGGAATCTGCCCCAACGCGCCCATCATCTGCGTCGGCACTTGGGCGACCTGCTGCGCCATCTGCATGGGCATTTGCATCATCTGGCCCATCTGGCCCATGCCGGATGGATCGCCGCCGGCCGCGGCAGCCGCCGGATTCGCCGCGGTCGCGTCGGGCGCTGAACCCGGCGTCGCCTTGCCGTCGCCGCCCTTGCCGCCGCGATGATGTTTGCCACCGCCGCCGGACTTCTGGCCGCCCCCACCACCTCCGGGCGTGGAACCACCTCCGCCGCCCGGCGCTGCCGGCGAACCACCGCCCTGGCCGGCCGCGTCGTCAACCAGACCAAACGCCTTGCGGACGGTCTGGGCGGCCTGCTCGTCGGTTGTCTCGTACTTGCTGGCGGCGCTCGTCACGTTGTCGGCGTATTTCGTCAGGGCCTGTTTGACCTGCGGCAGTTTGGCCACCACCGGATCGACCACCGTCGGCATCTTGGCCGCGATCGCTGCCGACAGCGCATCGGAACCGGTCGGCTTCGTCACTGCCGGGGCCGTCGGGAGCTCGCCAGCAATCCCGGCCAGCTTGCTGCCCGCGGCACTCACCAGTGCGGTGTCAACCCGCAAGGTTTCGGTCACGTGGTCACCTGCCCTGTCTCAGCGTCCAACGCGCGAATTCAAGCGAAGACCCTGATGACAGGTAAGGCGCACCCACGATCAACACAACCCCCTCGATATGTCGCTAGGCGAATGCTACCCGAACTCACAGCCCGGTCATTGCATGAATTTCGCGCCGCTGACGTGCACAAACCCACCTACGAGCGACCCGCCCAAGCAAATTCCGTTACGACCCCGACAGGTTGAAAATCGATGCTGGAGCGGAGTATTCGCTGCTCCACGATGTCCATGCGACATCGGTCGGGCCGACGCTGCTGGTGGCCAGCTTCCAGGCACCGCCGTCGGAGTGGAACAGACCGGCATAGCTCTTCGACTTCCCGCCCTCGGCCGCGGCATCGGCGAACGGAGTGTTGTCGTAGCTGATGGGCCGGCCGCTGGGATCGGTGATCTTGGCCCAGACAAAGGCCCAGCCCTGCGACTCGTTGAGCGTGGAGACGTTGAGCTTGGCGGGCTTGCCGAGTTGCTTGGTCACGTCGGCGACGGCTGACGCCGCGATGGCGGGCCCGTCGGGTACCGCCGAAACCGGATCAGCCGCCGCCCACGTCGGGGTGGTCAGGGCAGCCACGCACAGCAAAATCGGAAGCAACACCAGTTTCTTCAGCACACGTCAACCCTGACATAGCTACGAACGCACCGAACGCGGCAAATTTTGTCTACAGTCTGGCGGTGACTTCCGCCAAGGTGCCCCCGGTAGGGCTGGTCCGTGCCGTCGACCGCATCCGTCATCACCTGCGCCGACTGCACCAGCGGTCGGCTCCACCACCGGCCGTACTGCTGGAGACGATCCTCAAGGCATGGGTGGCCCAGGGGATCACCGCAGCAGTGCAACTCGGCGTTGCCGACGCGCTGGCCGATGGCCCGCTGCGACCCGAAGAGCTGGCCCGCCGCGTCGACGCCAACCCCGACACCCTCAACCGGCTGATGCGGGCCCTGGTCAGCGAGGGCATCTTCCGGCGCACCCGCGACGGGCGCTACGCCCTCAACGCCCTGGCCGACCCGCTGCGCACCGATGCTCCGGTCTCGATCGCCGGAATGGCGCGATTCGTCGGCTCCCCCGAACACCGCGAACACTGGAGCCAGCTTGGTGAGGCCGTGCGGACCGGCGAGGCCGTCATCCCGAAGATGCGCGGCATGGCGGCGTTCGAGTACCTGAACTCCGACCCTGAGCTCGGCGAGATCTTCAACGACGCCATGACCAGCGTCTCAGAGCTCGCGATCGCCCCTGTGGTGGCGGCGTTCGATTTCACCCCGTTCGCCACGATCGCCGACGTGGGCGGCGGCCATGGGCGGCTGCTCTCGGCGATCCTCGAAGCCGCACCCGCGGCCCACGGCATCCTCTATGACCTGCCCCAAGTGGTCGAGGGTGCACCAAAACTGTTGGCCAAGTATGGAACTGCCGACCGGGTGGAGATCCTGCCCGGCTCGTTCTTCGACAAGGCGCCGGCCGGTGCCGATCTCTACATCATGAAGAACATCATCCACGACTGGCCCGACGAGCAGGCCCTGACGATCCTGCGGAATATCCGCGCCGCTGCGACTGCGGGCGCCACGCTGCTGCTCGTGGAAGCTGTTATCCCCGAACATGATCGCGAGTTCCTCGCCAAGTGGATCGACATGGAGATGCTGATCGGCATCGCCGCCCGCGAGCGCACCGGGGATGAATACCGAAAGCTCTACCAGGAGGCGGGTTTCCGACTCACCGAGGTGGTGCCGACGGCGTCACCGTTCAGCCTCGTGCGGGGCCTCGCAGTCTGAGCCGATCATCGACTCTGCGCGTATGTCGCAAAGGTGTGAGAGCACCGCGCCGTCACCGCAGAGCCAATGCCCACGACCGCGCGCGCCCTGTTGACTCTGCGTGTACGTCGTGGAAGTGCGAGAGCGCCACGCCGTCACCGCAGAGCCAGTGGCGTGCGCGCTAACCGACGGCCGACTGAGATCCGGTCTCCGACGGTTTGCCTTTCAGGCCGCGCCAGAACAGGTTGATCATCAGCTCGGCGGACTCGTTGACGTCGGCGTCGCCGGAGCTCACCCGAGTGGCGATGGCCTCACCGGCGCCCACCAGCGCGACGGCCATCATCTCGAAGTCGCTGTCGGGCTCAGGGTTACGCGTGCCGGTACTGAGCAGCCTGGCCACCAGATCGATGATGCGCTCGCGGCCTTCACGGACCGTGTGAGCAAACGCCTGCGAGCTGGTGGCCTGCGTGTAGAGCACCATCCACGAAGCCCGGTTGGCGTCGATATAGGTCAGGAACGCCAGTACTGCGTTGCGCAGCAGGTCCTTCGGGCTCTGACTGAAGTCGATCTGCCCGCGCACCACATCGACGAACCGGGTGAGCTCCCGGTTCAGGCACGCCCCGAACAGCTCTTCCTTGGAGCCGTAGTAGAGATACAGCATCGGCTTGGAGATCTCGGCCTGCGCTGCGATCGCGTCCATGGACGTCTCGTGATAGCCATTGACCGAGAAGATCTGGACCGCGGCGTCGAGCATCTGCTGTTCTCGGACGGCACGCGGCAGCCGTTTGGTTCCACCTGCCATCCGATCAGGGTAACTGTCACGGCAGAAGCTCAGCGCGCCGTTGTTCCTCCCACAGCGCCATCCTGGTCCGGGCAGGCTCCCCGATCGCGTCCATGACCAACGGGATGAGCAGTTCGGTCAGCAGAAATCCGGCCGCCATGCTCTGGTAGGTGGTGCCCACGGTGCTCGAGGCGGCCAGCACGACCTCGGCGTCCGGCGCCACGGGACAGCTCAGATCGTCGGTGATGAGCAGGACGGTCGCGCCGGCGCGGTGCACGCGTTGGGCCAGCTCGGCGGCGCTGCGCTGGTATCGGTGATAGTCGAAGAGCACCACCACGTCGTGGCGGGACAGTTCGAGCAGCGCACCGAGATCCCCGCCCGTCGGGTCCCCCAGCACCCGGATACCCGGCCGCAACTGTTCGAGGTGGGCGGCCAGGTGCAGGGCCAGCAGATGTGAGAAGCGGCCGCCGTGCAGATAAACGGTTCGTCCGGCGTCGGCGAGCAGCGCGACGGCGGCTTCCAGCGCGGGTTCGGCGAGCAGCGCCAACGTCTGCTCGGCCCGCTCGTTCTGTGCACGCCCCTGCTGCAGCAGCCGGTCGAGCAGGCTGCCTGCGGCCGGGGCGTCGGGCAGCCGGGTGATCGGGCCGTTCGACCGCGAGGACAGCTCGGCACGCAGCGCGACCTGCAGGTCAGCGAACCCGTCGTAGCCGAGGGACTGCGCGAACCGCAACACGGTCGGCGGGCTCACCTCGGCGCGTTCGGCCAACCGGGCCGCGCTGGCCAACCCGGCGCTCGGATAGTCGCCGAGCAACGCCCGCCCCACTCTTCGTTCAGCCTTGCTGAGCGTGGGCAGCGCCGCGGTGGCCCTGGCCTCCACGGTCGTCGAGACATTTGCCACCGTCTCCGCAGCGTCCTCTGACACGGTTCTCAATCTGCCATGACGGGCACCGAATTCATCGACAAGTCAGCCATCGAGATTGCGGTGACACTCTCCGGCGGCAACGGTTGCCAATCCAGGTCGCCGAAGCCGGTCGAACCCACCACCAGGGCGCCGTCGCCGGCCCGGGCCCACCGCAACGCGAAGTAATCCTCGAGATGCTCGGTCGGCAGGTCGGCCGCAGTGATCTCCTCGATGTCCTCGGCGGGCAGCTGACTGTGGGCGTGCGCGTGTACGGCGATCAACTGCCCCTCGCCGAGCACCAGCGCATTGAGACTCGCGCCGGGATACAGCGCACGCAGCTGAGCCACCGCGCGGCGCACCGCCTCGGCCAGGTCCGGTGCGGTCCGACGGTGTTGGCGGATCACCCCGAAGTACCGCTCGCTGTCCGTGGTGCCGCGCAGCGAGGCGGCGATACCCCGCTCGACGAGCTCGTCGAGCGGGCCGGTCGGTTTGATGGATCCGTTGTGCGCCATAGCAACTCCGCCGACGACAAACGGGTGGGAGTTCTGCGGTTGCACGGCCAGGCCGTTGGTGGCCCAGCGCAGATGGACCATGCCGGCCGTCAGACGCTGTTCCTCCACCGCCGCGCTGAAGGCCGGGTCGTCGAGCGCACTGCCCGCCGAGACCTCGACTCGGGGATCGCCGCCCGGCTCGTCGACGTGGGCGATACCCCAACCATCCCCGTGCACCTTGGTGAGCGCGACGAAGTCCTTCAACACGTGCGCGCCGACCGCGTCGGCGACGGAGATCGGTGCAGCCGACACGACTCCGAGCAAGCGACACATGAGACCCACCCCTCTGAACCCAAAAAATTTTATGAATCGAACCTCTGGCGCTCATATTAAAGAATATGAAACATTTATGACATAGCGTGCTCGCAGACTTGGGAAGCCAGGAGGAGCCATGACGCCGCAGATCGATGACCTACGCGCTGACGGCGTCGAGATCGTCGCCGGATCGCTGACCGACCTGGCAGGGGTGACGCGCGCGAAGTACGTGCCGCTGCGGCGTCTCTCCTCTTTCCAGTCCGCGGGTATGGGCGTCTCACCTTCGTGGAGCGTGTTCTGCGTCGACAGCGGCATCGCCTTCACACCGGACATCGGCGTGGTCGGCGACCTGCGGATCCGGATCGATCCGACCGAACTGCAGGTGGTGGAAGCCGGCGTGGCCTGGGCGCCCGCGAGCCTGTACGACCAGTACGGGCAACCGGCTCCGTTGTGTACGCGCACGCTGCTGGCCCGCGCAGAACAGGCGGCAGCCGCACAGGGTTTGACGGCAAAGATCGGCGCCGAGTTGGAGTGCACGATGCTGGCGCCGGACACGCAGCACGCATCCGCCGAGCCTTGGTCGCCCTACGGCATGCGCACATCCCTGGACCGCTCCGCGTTCCTGGTCGACCTCATGACGAGCGCCGAACGCGCGGGCTTGGTTATCGACCAGCTCCACACCGAGTACGGCCATGACCAATTCGAAGTGGCGCTGGCGCCGACGACGCCGGTCGCCGCGGCCGACGCCGTCATCCTGGCGCGGATCGTGATCGGCCGGGCCGCGGCCCGCCACGGTCTCAAGATTTCGTTCTCCCCCGTACCGTTCGCCGGGGAGGCCGGCAACGGCGCACACCTGCACCTGTCGTTCGCCGACGACGCCGGTCCCCTGCTGTCCGGTGGCGACGGCCCGCACGGCATGCGGCAGGCGGGGCAATCCGCGATCGCGGGAGTACTCGACACCCTGCCGGATCTCCTTGGCGTGTATGCGGGTTCGGTGCTGTCGGCTGCACGGCTCAAGCCCGGCAACTGGGCGGGCGCCGCCAAATGCTGGGGCTTGGAGAACCGCGAGGCTGCGGTCAGGTTCATCGCCGCGACACCGGGAAATCCCCACGGCGCCAATGTCGAACTGAAACTCATCGACCCGAGCGCCAACCCGTATCTCGCGGCGGCAGCTTTCCTGCGCAGCGCGCTGCGCGGCATCGAGCTCGGCCTGCAGCTGCCTGCCGAGGTCGCCGACGATCCGGCGCAGACGGCCGATCTTCAACCACTGCCGACCGATCAGCGCACCGTGCTCAAGACCCTGCAGACCTCCGCAGTCGCCGCCGAGTTGCTGACGCCTGCGGTCATCGAAGGTGTTGCCGCCGTGCGCAATCACGAGCTCGTCACCTACGGCGATCGGCCGCCGGCCGAGATCTGCCAGGCACTGCGTTTGGCCTGGAGTTGTTGAGCCGATCCGCCGCGCACGCGAGGAGCGCAAAATCCGAAGGGAGACATCGATGACCACCAGCGCCACCAACGACACCGATCAACTACCGCACCGGCGCCTGCCGTTCTGGGTGGCGCTGGCACTGTCGGTCGCGACGGTCGGCCCGACCCTGGCCATGTCCGGCAACGGTCAGGGCCTCATCGCCACCGTGGGTAAGGCCATCCCGCTGGTGTTCCTCATCGGCCTGATCGGAGTGTCACTGGTCGGCTACAGCTTCGTGCGCCTGACCCGTCACCTCAATCACGCCGGCTCCGCCTACGCACTGGTGGGCGGCACCGTCGGTCCGCGGGCCGGGTTCTTCTCCGGATTCGCCATGCTCGGCGCCTATGTCGGATTCTCCATCGGCACATTGGCTTTGACGGCGGCCTTCACGAACGCCTTCGTCGCGCAACTGCAACCGGGCAACGAACACCCGTATCAGCTGCCGTGGATGGCCGTCGTGGTGGTGGGCGCAATCATCTCGTTCGCCCTGGCCGGTCGCGACATCAGGCTGTTGGCCAAGATTCTGCTCGGCATCGAAGGTGTCGGCATCGTGGCGATGATCGTGCTCGTGATCGCGATATTCGCCCGCGGCGGTGCCTCTTCCACCGGGTTCGATGTCAGCGTGTTTTCCTTCTCCGGCGGTGTGTCCGCGTCCGCAGTGCTCAGCGGCGTGGTCGCCGCCTTCCTGTCCTGGGCTGGTTTCGAGGCCTGCGCCTCGATGGGCGAGGAGACCGACAACCCGGGCCGCAACATTCCGCGGGCGCTGGCCGGCACGCTGATCCTCACCGGTGTGCTGTTCGTGGTGGTGATGTTCGCTCAGGTCATCGGGTTCGGCACCGACGAGGCCGGACTCGCGGCGTTCCAGAGTTCGGGTAACACGTTGGGCGACTTGGGCAGTCGCTATATCGGTCAGTGGTTCTCGCTGATCATCATCTTCACCGCGACCGTCGCCGCGTTCGGGTGCCACATGGCCACCGCCGCGACGTCGGGACGCATGCTCTACGCGTTCGGTCGAGACGGCTTCGGTCCCAAGGCGCTCGCACACATCCACGAAGCCACCGGGGGTCCGCGCCGGGCCACCTGGCTCGTCGTCGGCCTGGCCCTGGTGGTGGACCTGATCTGCGGGGCGTCCGGCTGGCCGGTGATGGGCACGGGCAACGCCGCCATCGACACGTATTTCCTGTTCGCCGTGGCCGGTTCGGTGTGCCTCATGGTGTGCTACCTGCTGGTCGAGGTGGCCGCGGCATGGTTCGTCGGTGCCCCCAAGTTCGTCGCCGTACACGGCGGTCAGGGCAAGGCGCCAGGCCTGGTACTGCCACTGCTGGGTGCCGTGGTGATCCTGGTGGTGCTGTGGTTCAACGTCAAGGACGCCGAAACCTGGCTGGCCGCACCACTGTTGGGCCTGTATTGGTGTGCCGTCGGCCTGGTCATCGCCCTCGCCGCATCGGGTATCGCGAAACGGGTGGGTGAATCGCTGACGCGCGAACTGGATCTCACCCCGCCGGTACAGGCGGAGGCCAAGTGAGCACGCTCTACGAACGCGACGAAGCGGTCATCGCCGGCATCGAGAAGCTGAGGTTCTTCCCGCTGGAGGTGGTCTCCGGTCACGGCTGCACCCTCGTGGCCCCCGATGGCCGTGAGCTACTGGACCTTTCGGCGACCTGGACCGCCAGCGGTCTGGGACACGGGCATCCGGCGATCGCCGACGCGGTCAGCCGGGCCGTGCGGACCGCTCCCGGGTCCGGTGGGCTTTCCGCCGTGCATCCCGACTCGGTGGGACTGGCCGAGGACCTGCTCGAGTTGGTTCCCGGCAGCGGTGAGCGGCGGGTCTATCTGGGGCATGCCGGTTCGGACGCCAACGACGTCGCGCTGCGCGCGTGCCGCCACGCCACCGGGCGGCACACCGTGATCGCGTTCGAGCACAGTTACCACGGCGGCGTCGGAGTCGCCATGGGCGTGTCCGGCGTACACGTCGACGCCGGTGCCGCGCCGGACCCCGACGTCGTGTTCCTGCCGTACCCCAACCCTTTCCGGCCCACCTCCGCCGGCATCGACGCCGACGTCGCCGCCTGCCTCGCCAGCGCCGAGCAGCATCTGGCCGGCGGCTCCATCGCGTGCCTGATCGTCGAGCCCATCCTGTCCGACGGCGGCCTCGTGGTTCCACCGGACGGCTTTCTGGCCCGGCTGCACGAGGCGTGCCGCCGCCACGGCGTGCCCATGATCTGCGACGAGGTCAAGATGGGCCTGGGCAGGCCGGGCACATTGCACGCATTCGAACACGACGGCGTGGTGCCCGACATCGTGACCTTCGGCAAGGTGCTCGGCGGCGGCCTGCCGCTGTCCGCTGCCGTGGGCCCTGCGGAACTGCTCGACAATCCGCCGGCCGCGGCGCTGCTCACGACTGCAGGCAATCCGGTGTGCACCGCCGCGGGCCGTGCTGTACTGGCCACCATCGTGGGCGAGCAGCTACCCGAACGCGCAGCGAAAGTCGGTGCGGTACTGCAGGAAGCGTTGCAGGCGCTGGAATCGGATGCCATCGGCGAGGTGCGTGGGCGCGGGCTCGCCATCGGTGTGGAGCTGGTCGATCCGGCCACCGGGGACCGTGACCCGCGACTCGCCGCGCAGGTGGTGTACCGCGCATGGGAACTGGGCGCGGTGGTGTACTACGTCGGCGGCAACGTCCTGGAGATCACCCCGCCACTGGTCCTCAGCGAGGCCGAAGCGGCCCGCGGCGCCGAGATCATCGGGACGGCGATCGCCGACGCGGCCGCAGGGAAGGTCGACGCACAGGAGGTGGCGCGCTATGCCGGATGGTGAACTGGCGGACGTGTTCGACGGGGTCCAGGCCGAAGTACCCGACGCGCTCGCCGAACACCTGCGCACGGTCCGGTTGATCGACCACCATGTGCACGGCAGCTTCAACAAGCCCGTCGACCGGGCCGGTTTCGAGGCGTCGATCAATGAGGGATCCACCGATCCCGTACCGGATTTCATGACGCAGTTCGATTCGCCGCTGGGCCTGTCCATCCGCCGTTGGTGCGCGCCGGTGCTCGGACTGCAGGCCCACGCGGATGCGGACGAATACTGGAAGCGGCGCAGCGAATTCACGCCCGACGAGCTGGCCGCGCTGATGTTGCCGCTCGCGGGCATCGAACGCTGGATCGTCGACACCGGTTTCAAAGGTGACCTCATCGCGACGCCCGAACGGCTCACCGAACTCAGTGGCAGCCCGTCGTCGTCGATCCTGCGGCTGGAGCGTCTCGCCGAGGATCTCCTCGAATCCGGCATCGCCGCGCAGGAGTTTCCCGACGCGTTCCGGGCCGCACTGCAGGCCGCCGCAGATTCACCAGATACCGTCGGCACCAAAACGATTGCGGCCTACCGCACCGGATTCGACATCGACTGGTCGCGGCCCGACGACGCTCTGGTGATCGAGCATGCGCGGGCGCTGGCCGCCCGGCCGTCGCAACGCGTGGACAGCCCGGTGCTGATCGCGTTCGGCGTGCACGAGGCCGCCGCGCACGGGTTGCCGATCCAGGTGCACGTCGGCTTCGGCGACCGGGATCTCGATCTGCACCGCACCGATCCCATGTTGCTGCTACCGCTGCTGCGATCGATGACACCGGTTCCGGTGCTGCTGCTGCATTGCTATCCGTTTCACCGGCAGTCCGGTTATCTGGCGCAAGCCTTCGACCACGTGAATTTCGATGTGGGCCTTGGCATCAACTATCTGGGCGTGCGATCGACCGGTCTGGTCGCCGAGGCCATGGAGACCGCCCCGTTCGCCAAGCAACTGTTCTCCTCGGACGCGTTCGGCCCGCCCGAACTGCATCTGCTGGGCTCGGTGCTGTGGCGTCGCGCCATGGGACTGGTTCTCGGCCGATGGATTCGGTCGGGCGACTGCGCCGAGGCCGATGCGATCAGGATCGTCGACATGATCGGGGTGCACAACGCCACCCGGGTGTACTCGCTGTGAATCACGCCGCGGCGCCGTTGTTCGAGGCAATCCGAGAATTCGTCGAGCGGGAGCAGGCACCGCTGTACAGCCCGGGCCACAAGGGTGGGCGCACGCTCGACCCGTGGTTCCGGGAAAACATTGCCGCCCTTGACCTCAACAACCTGCCCGACACCGACACGCTGCACTGCCCGGAGGGACCGATCCTGCAGGCCGAGCAACTGGTCGCCGACGCGTGGCGTGTCGGGCAGAGTTTCATCCTGGTTCAGGGCTCGACGAGCGGCAACATCGCGGTGGCGTTGTCGGCGCTGCGTCCCGGTGAGCCGGTTCTGGTGCAGCGCAACGCCCACAAGTCCGTGCTGGCCGGCCTGGTCCAGGTCGGCGCGCTGCCGGTGTGGCTCGAGCCGCGGTGGGACACGCAGTTCGGCATCGCCCACGGCCTGGACGCCGACGTGGTCGAACGCGCCCTCGCCGCGAGCGGGGCGTCGGCGCTGTGGATGTTGCACCCCACCTACTACGGAACCACGGCCGACATCAGCGCGCTGTCAGAGTTGTGCCGGCGCTTCGACGCTCGACTCCTGGTCGACGGCGCGCACTCGCCGCATTTCGCGTTCCATCCCGAATTGCCGGTGCCCGCTGAGAAATCCGGTGCGGCGGCCACGGTGCAGTCGGTGCACAAGGTGCTCTCGGGCCTCAGCCAAGCTGCGGTACTGCACATCGATCCGCATGCGATAGATCCGGCGACGGTGCGCCGGGCACTGCAGCTGATCCAGACCACCAGCCCGCATTTCGCCATCATGGCGTCGATCGATCTGGCCCGCCGGCAGATGATGATCGACGGTCGAGATCTGTTGGGCCGCGCACTGGAGCGGGCCCGCCACGCGGCCACACGACTGGCCGCGACACCGGGCCTGCGCGTGCTGCGCCCCGAGGACGCGTCCGGCGCGGGCACCGGCTTTCATCAGCTCGACGAGACCAAATTGCTCATCGGCACAACCGGACTGGCCGCCGACGCACACGACATCGTCGCGCGACTCAACCGCGTGCACGGGGTGCAGCCGGAACTGAGCGGCCCCGGCCACGTCCTGTGTATCTCGACCATCGGCAATACCGATACCGACATGGATCGGCTGGTCGCGGGGTTCACCGAGGTTGCCGGCTGGGCCGGACGTGCCGACACCTTCGGCGGCGGTGACACATTGACCACCGATCTGCTGGCGCTGCGAGGACCCACGGTGCTGACCCCGCGCGAGGCGTTCTTCGCGCAAACCGACACGGTGGCGCTCACCGATGCGACCGGACTGGTTGCGGCGGAGGCGATCACGCCCTACCCACCGGGCATACCCCTGGTGATGCCAGGCGAACGGCTCACCGGCGAGGTCATCGACCTGCTGCGCGCGCTACGCGACGCAGGGAACCCGATCAGCGCATCCGATCCGAAACTCGGCGCTGTCAAGGTGGTTCGGTGACGGTCAGCCGCCGCAGCGCACCGGGCCCTTGATCGCGGAGTTCCGCTGCAGCGATGCGTTGATGTTGTCCATCGACAGTTCGCCTGCCGCCACAGCCTTTTCGAGCCCGTCCAGCACCGCGGGCACCTCCTTGGTGGTGATCCACAGTGCGTTGTCGGCGCCGGCCTGCAATGCCTTGAGCACCGCCGCGGACACGCCGTAGCGTTCGTTGATCGCCGCCATGCTGGACAGGTCATCGGTGTAGACCAGACCGTTGAACGGCGGGCCGCCGTAATTGCCGGACCGCAGCAGCTCGTAGGCCGGCGCGCTGAGGCTGGCCGGATCGGTTCCCGTCAGCCCGGGAACCTCCAGGTGCCCGACCATGACGGCGACCGGGGCCGCGGTGGTCAGCGTGTGATAGGGCACCAGATCGTTGGTCTGCAGGTCGGCCAGCGGAGGCGTGGTCACCGAATTGGTGTGCGAGTCACCGGATCCGTGGCCGTGGCCGGGAAAGTGCTTGAGTACCGGGAGGATTCCGGCGTCGCGCAGACCACGCGCATAGGCCCCGGCGTATTCGGTGACCTTGGCCGGGTCGTCGCCGAAGGACCGGTCCCCGATGACGGTGTCGTCCGGGGCGTCGGTGACGTCGACGACGGGCGCGAAGTCCACGGTGATGCCCAGATCGTGCATCTTCTTGCCGCGCTCGAGCGCGATGCCGTACACCTCGTCGGCGGTGTTGGTCTGCGCCAGCACCCGCGGCGACGGCTGCTTGCCGATGATCGACGCGAGGCGCGACACCCGGCCGCCTTCCTCGTCGACGCTGACCGCGAGAGGCAGCGGGCCTGCCGCGTCGGCGATCTCCTTCAGCGAGCCGTCGGACAACATGGACAGATCGGTCCAGCTGCCGATCATGATGCCGCCGACGTGCTGTTCACTAACGACCTTGCGCGCGTCGTCACCGTCGGTCACGCCGACGGTGAGCAACTGGGCCAGCTTGTCCCGGGTGGGCAGCGCGGTCAGGTCGCAGCTCTGCGCGACGGGCGCTTTGGGCAGCGGCTTGCTGCTGCTCACCTGTTGGTGATCCGACGACGTCTGCGTGGATGGCGAACACGCCAGCAACAGTCCGGACAGCGCGACAAGCACACTCAGAACGCGGGGCATGTGTTCTGAGAGTAGTCACAGCGGCGGCCGCGAACGGACCTCGGTCTGGGCGCCGCCCGCCCGCCGCGCCCGGCGAGTTAATAATCAGTCAGATTTTCGCTACTGCCTTCCGGCTGGTGAATCACTAGTGTCTGTCCGCTATCAGCACTCACAGCAAACGCCGGACGAAGGGGTTGCCCATGGCAGACACGTCAGCGCCACGGACGCGACCGTGGCTGCGCATCTTCGGTGTGGCCGCGGTCGTCCTGGCCGCGGTGTTGGTGACGGTCAAGAACCTGCCCGACCACACGCCCAACCAGATCCTCAACGTCTCCTACGACCCGACGCGTGAGGTCTACGCCGCACTCGACAAGGCGTTCGTCGCGCAGTACCGCGCCCAGAGTGGGATCACACTCGACATCAAGCAGTCTCACGGCGGCTCGGGCAGGCAGGCCCGCAACGTCATCGACGGCACCGAGCCGGCCAACGTGGTGTCCCTGGCGCTGATCAGCGACGTCGACTCCCTGCGCAAGCGCGGGCTGATCGCCGACGACTGGCAGAAGCGCCTGCCCAACAACTCCGTGCCGTACACGTCGACGGTGGTGTTCGTCGTGCACAAGGGCAACCCGAAGGGCATCCACGACTGGCCCGACCTGGTGCACGACGGCGTCTCGGTGGTGACGCCGAATCCGAAGACATCCGGTAACGGTCAGTTGAGCTTCCTGGCCGCGTGGGGTTCGGTGACCACCCGCAACGGCACCCCGGAACAGGCCCAGGACTACCTGCGCGAGCTGTACCGCCACGTCGCGGTGTTCGACGCAGGCGCCCGCACGTCGGCCACCAGCTTCGCCGACCAGAAGATCGGCGATGTGCACCTGACGTGGGAGAACGAGGCACTGCGCGAAGTCGCGGCCAACAAGGACGAGTTCGAGGTCGTGTACCCGCCGGTGAGCATCAAGGCCGAACCCGCCGTGGCGTGGGTGGACGCCAACGATACGAACGCGAAGACCGCGACCAGTGCCAAGGCCTATCTGCAATATCTGTTCACACCGCCCGCGCAGGAGTTGTTCGCGCAGTACGGGTATCGCCCGGTGCTACCCGACGTGCTGGCCAAGCATGCCGACACGTTGCCTGCCATCTCGCTGTTCCCGATCACCGCGATCGCCAAGGACTGGAACGACGCCCGGCAGAAGTTCTACGGCGACAACGGGATCTACGACAACATCGCTACTCCCGCAAAGGCGGCGTCCTGATGAGCTACACCCGGCCCCGGATTCCCCCCGTCGCTTCGCTCGCCCGCACGGGCCGTCGCGACCTCATCGCCGGCCTCACCGTGGCCGCCGTCGCGCTGCCACAGGGCATCGCCTATGCGCTGATCGCCGGGGTCGACCCGAAGTACGGCGTGTATTCGGCGATCGTCGTCACCGCGGTCGCCTCGGTGTTCGGGTCGTCTTCACACCTGATCAACGGACCGACCAGTGCGATCTCACTGCTGGTGTTCAGCTCGCTGGCATTCATCGACCCGGAGAACCGCACGGCGCTCTTCGAGGCGCTGTTCCTGCTGGGCATCCTCGTCGGTGTCA
This sequence comes from Mycobacterium dioxanotrophicus, assembly GCF_002157835.1. Taxonomy (NCBI): domain Bacteria; kingdom Bacillati; phylum Actinomycetota; class Actinomycetes; order Mycobacteriales; family Mycobacteriaceae; genus Mycobacterium; species Mycobacterium dioxanotrophicus. Next base: position 7,207,621 of record NZ_CP020809.1, read on the forward strand.
TCCAGATCCTCATCGCCGTGCTCAAGCTGGGCGACCTCACGCGCTACATCTCGGAGTCGGTGATCATCGGGTTCATGGCCGCGGCGGCGCTGATCCTCGCCCTCGGCCAGATCGGTAACGCGCTGGGGGTGAAGAGCAAGGGCGATGCCCACACCCCGATCTTGACCAACGTGTATCTCACGGTGTTCCACGGCGACAAGATCAACCCGAAGGCCGTGTTCCTCAGCGTCTCGGCGGTGGTGATCGCCGTGCTGCTGCGCCGGCTGGTCAAACGCTACGGCCTGCCGCAGATCGATCTGCTGACCGTGCTGATAGTCGCCGGGGTGATCGCCTACCTGGCCGGGTGGTCCACGCCGGGTGCCGACGGGAAGACCGCGGTGAACCTGGCGGCCAAGGTGCCGCAGAGCCTGCCCGGTTTCCACATCCCGACCGTCGACCTGCACTCGCTCGGCGAGTTGTCCCAGGGCGCGCTGGCCATCGCGTTCATCGGCCTGATCGAGGCGCTGTCGATCGCCAAGGCCATCGCGCACCAGACCCAGCAGAAGATCGACTACAACCGCCAGATCCTGGCCGAGGGACTGGCCAACCTGACCGGCGGGTTCTTCCAGAGCCTGCCCGGCTCGGGGTCGCTGTCCCGCTCGGCGATCAACTATCAGGCGGGTGCGGCCACCCGGTTCTCCGGCATCCTCGCCGCCGCGGCCGTTGCGGTGGCCCTGCTGCTGTTCGCGCCGCTGCTGCACTACATCCCGCAGGCCGCGCTGGCCGGGCTGCTGCTGGTCACCGCGGCCCGGCTGGTCGACTTTCGGCGGCTCATCACCACGGTGAAGACGTCGCGTTACGACGCGGGCCTGGTGCTCGTAACGGCGCTGACCGGGGTGCTCGTCGACCTCGACAAGGCGGTGCTGCTCGGGATCGCGCTGTCGATCCTGCTGTTCGTGCCGCGAGCGGCCAAACTCAAGGCCGCCGAGCTCACCGTGACGCCCGAGCGCGTGGTCCGCGAGCGGGTTCCCGACGACCCCGTCGACCCGTCGATCGTGATCTACGACCTCGAAGGCGAACTGTTCTTCGGAGCCGCCCCGGAGCTCGACCGCTACTTCGACGCCCTGCGCGAACGCATCCGCGCCGGTGAGGTCAAGTTCGTGGTGCTGCGGCTCAAGCGGGTGCGCCACCCCGATGCCGTGTGCATCGAGCGGCTCGAACACTTCCTGCGCGAAGACCACGGCGCCACCGTCCTGCTGGCCGGCGTGCGGCCCGACACCCTGAAGGCACTGACCAACGTCGGCCTGTCGAGCTGGTTCCCGGCCGAGCAGGTGTTCCCCGAAGAGGAGGTCGAGTTCTCGGCGACGCTGCGGGCGGTGCGGTACGCTCAGGCCCGCCTCACCGCCGAAGCAGCCGTGGAAGAGGCGAGTGCCGATCCGCAGCTGTACTACCTAGTGTGACGTCACGCGATCGGGTGCCGAGGGCCGCGCGTGCTAGGTTGGCCGGGTGAATCGGTTCGTCGTCCCGTCTGCCGCCAGCGTCGTTGTCGGTCTTTTGCTGGGCGCGGCCGCCGTCTTCGGTGTGACGTTGATGGTGCAACAGGACACGAAGCCTCCGTTGCAGGCGGGTGATCCGGCGTCATCGGTGCTCAACCGGGTCGAGTACGGCGACCGTACTTAAAACTCCGTCGCTCCGCTCCTGCACGCCGAACGTAGTCCCGCCGCGCCGCTGTCCCGGCGCTGGTTATGGTTGGTCACCGCGGTCGCTCTGGTCCTGACTTTCGCGCAGTCACCCGGACAGATCTCCCCCGACACCAAGCTCGACCTGACCGCCAACCCGCTGCGGTTCCTGACCCGCGCGTTCAACCTGTGGAACAGCGACCTGCCGTTCGGGCAGGCGCAGAACCAGGCTTACGGCTATCTGTTCCCGCACGGCACCTTCTTTCTCATCGGCCATGAGCTCGGCATCCCCGGCTGGATCACCCAGCGGTTGTGGTGGGCGCTGCTCCTGGTCGTCGGGTTCTGGGGCCTGCTGCGGGTCGCCGAGGTCCTTGGTATCGGCAGTACCAGCTCGCGGGTGCTCGGCGCGATCGCGTTCGCGCTGTGCCCGCGGGTGCTGACCACGCTGGGCGCGATCTCGTCGGAGACGCTGCCGATGATGCTGGCGCCGTGGGTGTTGCTGCCGGTGATCCTCGCCTTACGGGGGCACCACAACATCAGGCTGATGGCGGCCCGATCCGCGGGAGCGGTCGCCCTGATGGGCGCGGTGAACGCCGTCGCGACCCTGACCGGCTGCCTGGCCGCGCTGATCTGGTGGGCCTGTCACCGGCCGAACAAACTGTGGCTGCGGTTCACCGCGTGGTGGTTCGGCTGCACGGCGCTGGCTGTCACCTGGTGGGTGATCGCGCTGGTGATGTTGGGCCGGATCAGCCCGCCGTTCCTCGACTTCATCGAATCCTCCGGCGTCACCACGCAGTGGACCTCGCTGACCGAGATGTTGCGCGGCACCGACAGCTGGACGCCGTTCGTCGCGCCCAACGCAACGGCCGCCGCATCGCTGGTGACCAGCACGGTGGCGGTACTGGCCACCACGCTGGTGGCCGCGGCGGGCCTGGCCGGGCTGGCGTTGCGTTCGATGCCCGCCCGCGGCCGGCTGATCACCATGCTGCTGATCGGCATCGTGCTGCTGGGCCTGGGCTACTCCGGCGGCCTGGGCTCCCCCGTCGCGCATCAGGTCCAGGCCTTCCTCGACGGCACCGGCACCCCGCTACGCAACCTGCACAAACTCGAACCGGTGATCCGGCTGCCGCTGGCCCTCGGCCTGGCCCATCTACTGGGCCGGGTTCCGTTACCGGGCACTGTCCCGCGTCCGGTGTGGGTGAGCGCGTACGCCCATCCGGAGCGGGACCGACGGGTCGCGGTCAGCATCGTGGTGCTGGCGGCGCTCGCCGCGGGCACGGCGCTCGCCTGGACCGGCCGCGTCGCGCCGCCGGGCACGTTCAGCGCAATCCCGCAGTACTGGCACGACGCCGCCGACTGGCTCGACGAGCACAACACCGAGCGCGGCCGCGTGCTGGTGGCGCCGGGCGCCCCGTTCGCCACCCAGGTGTGGGGCACCAGCCACGACGAACCGCTGCAGGTGCTGGGCAGCAGCCCGTGGGGTGTGCGTGACTCGATCCCGCTGACCCCGCCGGAGACCATCCGGGCGCTCGATTCGGTGCAGCGCTTGTTCGCCGCCGGCCGGCCCTCCGCTGGGCTCGCCGATACCCTTGCCCGGCAAGGTATTTCGTACGTTGTGGTGCGTAACGATCTGGACCCGGACACGTCGCGGTCGGCCCGCCCGGTGCTCGTGCACCGTTCGATAGAAGGCTCGCCCGGTTTGTCCAAAGTGGCCGAGTTCGGCGACCCGGTCGGACCGGGCACGTTGGAAGGGTTCATCGCCGACAGCGGGTTGCGGCCGCGCTATCCCGCGGTGCAGATCTACCGGGTCGACGGCGCCGCGTCGGCGGGCAAACCGTATCTGGTCGACCCAGACACCATGGCCCGCGTGGACGGCGCACCTGAGGCGCTGCTGCGTATCGACGAACGCCGGCGGCTGTCCGACCTGCCGCCGCTGGGGCCCATGTTGCTGACCGCCGACGCGCAGCGCGCCGGGCTGCCCATCACCGTCGACGGCCACGGCGTGGTGGTGACCGACACCCCGCAGGCCCGCGAGATCGACTACGGCCGGGTCGACGACCATGCCTCGGCGATCCGGACGCCCGACGATGCGCGGCATACCTACAACCGGGTGCCGGACTATCCGTCCCGCGGGACCGACCCGGTGTACGGGCGCTGGGGCGGCGGACGCGTGACGGTGTCGAGCTCGGCGGCGGATTCGACGGCGCTGCCCAATGTCGCGCCCGCGACGGGACCGGCCGCGGCCATCGATGCCGACCCGTCGACCGCATGGGTGTCCAACGCCCTGCAGGCCGCCGTCGGCCAATGGCTACAGATCGATTTCGACCATCCGATCACCAACGCCACCCTGACCATCACCCCGAGCGCCACCGCGGTCGGCGCGCAGGTGCGCCGCATCGAGGTGGCCACCGCCACCGGCACCAGCACGCTGCGGTTCGAGACCGCGGGTAAGCCGCTGACCATCCCGTTGCCGGTCGGGGAATCCCCGTGGGTCCGGGTCACCGCAGTGGCCACCGACGACGGTTCCCCTGGCGTGCAGTTCGGCATCACCGACCTGGCCGTCACGCAGTACGACGCGTCGGGCTATGCCCATCCCATCAACCTGCGGCACACCGTCGAGGTGCCCGGCCCGCCCGCGGGTTCGCCTGTGGCGCAATGGGATCTGGGTACCGAGCTGCTGGGCAGGCCCGGCTGTGCGGAAAGCCCCGTCGGGGTGCGGTGCGCGGCGGCGATGGCGCTGGCCTCCGAGGAACCGGTGAACCTCAGCCGCACGCTGACCGTTCCGGAACCCACCGAGGTACACCCGACGGTGTGGGTGCGGGCCCGCCAAGGACCCAAGCTGGCCGACCTGGTCGCCCAACCGGGCACCACCCGAGCGTTCGGCGACGCCGACCCGATCGACGTGCTCGGCTCGTCATTCGCCGCCACCGACGGCGATCCCCGCACATCGTGGACGGCTCCGCAGCGGGTGGTGCAGTTCAAGTCGCCACCCACGCTGACCCTCAAGCTGCCGGCCCCGACCGAGGTGGGCGCGCTGCGGATCAATCCGGGTGAGGCCGAGCCGCCGGCGCATCCGACGCTGGTGTCGATCGACCTGGGCGACGGCCCGCAGGTGCGCCAGCTACCGGGCACGTTCGAACCGCAGACGCTCAAGCTCAAACCGCGGGTGACGGACACCATCACCGTTTCCCTGTTGGCCTGGAACGACATCATCGACCGGACGTCGCTCGGTTTCGATCAGCTCAAACCGCCTGGGCTGGCTGATATCTCGGTGTTCGATACCCATGGTCGGCCGGTCGGCGCCGCCGATGCCGCCGCCAACCGCGCCCGCGTCGTCTCACTGCCCTGCGGGCAGGGCCCGATCATCGGCGTGGCAGGGCAGTTCATCCAGACCTCGGTCCGCACCACCGTCGCGGCCCTGCTCGACGGCGACCCGATCCCGGCCCAGCCGTGCCGCACCGACCCGATAACCCTGCCTGCCGGCCAGCAGGAGCTGCTCGTCAGCCCGGGGGCGGCGTTCGTGGTCGACGGCATCGCCCTGTCCACGCCCAAGGACCAACTGCCCACGGCGACAACGACTCTCGCGGACGCACCGGAGTGGGGGCCGGATCGCCGCGAGGTGCAAGTGCCGCCCGCGTCGAGCTCGCGGCTCCTGGTGGTGCCCGAGAGCATCAACCCCGGCTGGATCGCCCGCGACGCGGCGGGCACCCGACTCGAACCGGTGACCGTCAACGGCTGGCAGCAGGGCTGGGTGGTCCCGGCCGGAACCTCGGGCACGGTGACACTGTCGTTCGACTCCAACCGGCCGTACCGAGCCGGCCTGATCGGTGGGCTCGCGCTGCTGCCGCTACTGGCACTGCTGGCGCTGCTGCCGGCGCGGCGCGCATCTGCCGAGTCGGCGCCGAGCCGGCCGTGGCGCCCCGGTCCGGCGCTGACCAGCCTGGGCGTGCTCACGGTCGGCGCGGCCGTCTCCGGGGTACCAGGAGTGCTTGTCGTCGCGGCCGCCCTGGGTGTGCGCTATTGGCTGCGTAACCGTGAATCCTGCTGCGACCGAATCACCCTCGGCCTGGCGGCCGGCGGGCTGATCGTCGCCGGGGCCGCCCTGTCGCAGCATCCGTGGCGCTCGGTCGACGGGTATGTCGGGCATTCGCCGTGGGTGCAGTTGCTCGCGCTGATTTCGGTGGCCGTCGTGGCCGCGTCGACGGTGGCGTTCCGGCCGCGTGCCGGACGCGCGCCGACTCAGGCCGATGTGAGCGCCGCGGCGTCCTCGTCGGCGAAGGTGTCCTCCAACGTCAGCGGTGAATAGTCGAGGTCGATCTCCTCGAGCGGGCGTCCCCGGGCGCTGCTGATCGTGCCGAACCTGCGCATGCCCTTGTCGGTGGAGTACTGCAGGAACTCGTCCTCGACCAGACCGAAGGGGATGTCGGGGGCGTAGAGGGCGAACCCCTCCTCGGTGAGTCGCAGTGCCAGCGGGATGAGTTCGTTCATCCTGGCTTCGAACACGGCCCAGTTGGCGTCATCGGCGGCGACGTGTCTGCGGCAGGTGAACGTACCCCACGCCATGTGGCGGCGTTCGTCGTCGCCGATCCGCCGGACCAGCTCCTGCATTCCCGGAAGGATGCCTCGGTCGACGCAAATCTTGTGCCACGCATAGTATCCCGTGAGCGCCAACATGCCTTCGACGATGTGGTTGTAGGTCGCCGACGCCCGTACCTGGGCTGCGGGCGACGGATCGGTGTACAGGGCTTCGAGCGACGCCGGGAGCTCTTCGTAGAAGATCTCGCGATACGCCGGTACGTCGTCGAAATACTTGTGCAGGTCTTCGGTGACCCCGACGGCGTCCAGCCACATGCGGAACACCTGGGTGTGCTTGGCTTCCTCAAAAGCGAACTGCGTCAAGTACATTTCGTCGCCGAGTCGGCCCTCGGCCCGCATCGCGGTCATGAAGGGCTGGATGTCCTTGGTGACCGCTTCTTCGCCTGCGATGAACTCGGCGCACAACCGGGTGGCATACTCCCGTTCGCGCTCCGTGAGCGCCTCCCAGTCCGCCCGGTCCCGGGAGAAGTCGATGTCGGCCGGATTCCAGAATTTCGCATTCCCCCCGGCGAACAACCGCAACGGCACGCTGTCCCAGTTGAGACCACCCTTGCTCAACGAGCCGAAATGTGTGTGTGACATCTGACCTCCTCAGATCTGGTGGGCTGCTTGGGGCGCCGCCGGAAAATTTGGCACTGCGAAGGCGGCCTTCAACACTGCGACGAGTCTCCGCACGGCCAATGCCGGCTGCTCAGGGCTGGGCTCATCCAAGCCCAGGACGGGGTCCATTCCACGCACGTACGGCGCAAGTGCCAAGTGCGGGAAGATCATCAGCATCAGCGACAGCAAGGCGTCGACGTCGCAGTCGGCCCGCAGGTCGCCGCGGGTCCGCGCTTCGTGCACGAGGGGGCGCAGCACGTCGAGGTAGTGCCGGTGGACCACCGCGCGCACGCTGATCCGGGCGTCGGCGTCGACCTCGAAGCTCGCGGCAGCATGCAACGCGCGTTCCCTGGGATGGTCGGCGAAGTAGGCGACCCAGTCGTCGAGCAGGTCGGGCAGGAATTCGAAGAACGGGCGGCTCGGATCGAGTTCGCGAATGCGGCCTTCCATATGGGACCGCACGCGTTGGCTGGCGACATCGGCAATGAATGCGTACAGGTCGCGCTTGTCCGCAAAGTATTGGAACAGGCTGCCTTTCGCGACCCCGGCCCGCCTCGCGATGACGTTGAGGCTGCCGCGGGAGTAGCCGTGTGCGCCGAATTCCGCTTCGGCGGCCGCGATCACTGCCGCTCGACGAGCGGGATCCACGCGGGCCCAGGTGACCGTTGGCATCTACCCTCCAAGGCTTGATGACCACTGGTCATACTACTGTGATGCCCCTCACAGTCAAGAAGTCTTCACCGCGATCAGGTGCTGCGACATCGGCTCGCCCTGCACCCACCGCTCGACGGCCTGCTCGATGACGAGGTCCTGCCCGGTCTGGCGGGTGCGGTGCTGACGCAGATGTTCGTCCCACGACCTCACCACGAACGCCTCGACGAAGGTGCTGTGCTCCTCGCCGCTGCGGAACACCTGCCACTGCGCAGCCCCGGTGCGCTGCCGGGACCGGCCGAGCACCGCCATCGCGGCGAAAAACCCGGTCTCGTCGTCGGGTTCGACCCGGTAGTAGATGAGCACCAGCACAGGCCCGTCGGGCGGTTCCGGTTCGAACACCAACGCCGGCTCCGGCCAGTGCGCCGACGGGGTCAGGTCCAGATCGCCGGTGCGCGCGTGCAACGGCCACCACCACGCCGACACCGCGCAGAACACCAGCAATCCGGCGCTGATCAACAGGGCGGTGACAGTCGTGGTGACGCCCGCGACCAGGCCCCACACCAGCGAGCCGATGGCCTGGCCGCCCATGAAGGTCAGCTGATACACCGACAGCCCGCGCGCCCGCACCCATGCGGGCAGGCTCAACTGCATCGAGGCGTTCAGCGTCGACAGCGCCAGCAGCCACGAGGCGCCCCCGACGACGAGCGCGGCCAGGACCGCGCCGAAATTGTGGACCAGTGCCAAAACCGCGGTGGCCCCGGCGAATCCGAGTGCCGCGGCCATCAGCAGCTTGTTCTGTCCGAATGTGGACTGCAGCCGGCCCAGCACGAACGCACCGAGCACCGCTCCGACGCCGAGTGCACCGAGCAGCAGCCCGTACCCCGATGACGACAACCCGAGTTGGCGCTGCGCGACGACGGCGAGCAGGCCCCACAGCGCACTGCCCGGGGCGATGAACAACACTGCACGCAGCAGGATCCGCCGGATGATCGGCGAGCTGCGGATGAACCGGCCGCCGGCGCTCAACGCGGCCAGGGGCCGTTCGGCCGGCAACAACCGCTCGGTGGCGGGGCGACGCCAGAGCAGCAACACCACCACGATGCCGACGAAGGAGACCGCGTTGAGCGCGAACACCAGTGTCGGGCCGGACGCGGACACCAGTGCGCCCGCGACGGCCGGGCCGATCGCCCGTGCCCCGTTCATGCTCATGCTGCCCAACGCCGCGGCGGCCGGAATCTGTTCGCGGGGAACGAGATCCGGCTGGATCGCCTGCCACGCCGGGGCAGTGAGCGCCTGCCCGCACCCGATCAGGAACAACAACGTCAGCAACACGGTCGGGGTGGCCAGGCCAGCCCCGGTCAGGGTCGCGAGCGCCGCCACCCCGGCCGCCATCGCCGCCTGGGTGGCGACCAGCAGCCGACGCCGGTCGACCAGATCGGCGAGCACACCCGACGGCAGGGCCAGCAGCATCACCGGCAGCGTCGTCGCGGTCTGCACCAGCGGCACCAGCACCGGGGCGCGCGGATCCCCGACCAGCATCCACTGCGCACCCACCGTCTGCATCCACGTGCCCAGATTGGAGACGAACTGCGCGATCCACAGTGCCCGGTAGATCGGCGACGCCAGCGGCGCCCACGTCGACGTTGCTGGCACGGCCATCTACATGATCGTGCCAGCGGCGCTGCGGCATAGTGAAGACATGGCTGAAGTTCGCAACATTCCCGCAGCGCACCACTACGAGATCACCGTCGACGGCGAGCACGCCGGCCTCGAGGCGTATGTCGACTCAGGCGACCAGCGCATCTTCTACCACACCGAAATCGACGACAAGTTCGGCGGCCGCGGCTTGGCCGGCGAGCTGGTGTCCGCGGCGTTGACCGATGCCCGCGCGGCGGGCAAGCGCATCGTCCCGGTGTGCCCGTACGTGGCCAAGTACGTCAAGCAGCATCACGACTTCGACGACATCCTCGACCCGGTCACACCCGAGGTCATCGCCGTGGTCGAAGCGGCGACTTAGGCCTTGGTTGCGGTCACCAGGAAGCCCGGCATCTGTACGCGCCCCTCGGGCAGCGCGGCGTGCAACTGAGCCGGGCGGATGTCCTCGACCTGCCAATGACGCGAAACCACCTCGCGCAGTTGGTCTTCGCTGAACTGCGTGGGCCCCGGCCCGTCATGGCCGGGAAACGCGCCGGCGCCGAAGGCCAGGATGTAGAACCGGGCGCCGGGTGCGGCCGCGCGATGCGCGGATTGCAGGTAGCCGTCGCGACGTTCGTCCGGCAGGGCGTGCAGCAGCCCGCTGTCGAAGATCGTCGAGAACCGGCCATCGTAGCCGGTGAACGACGAGAGGTCGGCCTGCGCGAACGTCGCGTTGTCCAGTCCACGGTCGCGTGCGGCGGCGGTCGCCGCGGCAACGGCGGTGGGGCTGAGGTCGAGGCCGACGACGGCGTGGCCGCGCGCCGCCAGGGCAAGTGCAAGTTCGGCGTACCCGCATCCCGCGTCGAGCACCTCACCACGCACCACGCCCTCGGTGTCGATCATCGCCGCGTATTCCGGTTGTGGCTCACCGATGTTCCACGGCGGGGCCTGCGGCTGCCGATACGCGTCGTCCCAGTCGATCCGATCAGACATGTCGCTCCTTTTAGTTAAAATTTGTACTATATTGACAGTAGGCCGCGCCTGTTCGATTGGCAAGGCAGTGCTTCACACTGTTCAAATCTGAATCAGTTGGCAGGAGGACCATGACGCGCAGGTTGTCCCCCGCGCAGGAGCGTGCCTGGCGGCCCTACATCGAGTCCAGCCTGCGCCTGGAGACGCTGCTCGACGAGCGCCTCCGGGAAGCCGCCGGCCTGAGCCTGATCGACTATCACCTGCTCATGTTGCTCACCGACGCCCCCGACCACCGGTTGCGGATGAGCGAACTCGCCGAGAAGATGGTGTTCTCCCGCAGCAGGATCACCTATCAGATCAACTCGATGACCAAGCGCGGCCTGGTGTTACGTGAGCCGGTCCCCGAGGACCGCCGAGGCTATCGCGCGGTGCTCACCGCCACCGGCGCCGATGCGCTGCACCGCGCGCTGCCGCTACACACCGAGTCGGTGCGCGAGCTGTTCTTCGACCACCTCAGACCCGACGAACTCGACTGTGTCGAACAGGTTTTCACGCGGCTGCACGATCACCTGCAAAGCGACGAGCTGCAGTACGACAACGGAAATCAGACCCCATGACGTTCACCTCGGCCGAACTCGCCTACCTGCGCGAAGAACCGATCGGACGGCTGTGCACCATCGGCGCCGACGGCGATCCCCAGATCCGTCCGGTCGGCGTGCATCTGGGCCCCGGGGACGTGACCATCGACGTCGTCGGCCATGCGCTCGCGACAACCCAGAAGTGGCGCAACGTGGTCCGCAACCCCCGGGTGGCATTCATCGTCGACACCGTGCTGTCGGTGCGGCCACCGGATGCTCGGGGTATCGAAATCCGCGGCACCGCAACAGCGTTACCCGGAGCCGGTAGCGTCGAGGGCGGGCTCAGTGGCGACATCATCCGGATCGTGCCCCACCGCATCATCAGCTGGGGTCTCGATGGTGTGGGCACCACCGCGCGGAACTGGGGCGAACTCCCGCGCGCGACCGACTGACGGGCCTAGCATCGGAGCGGTGCCGACAGTGAACACCGCACGGGGTCCCATCGATACAGCCGAACTCGGCGCCACGCTCATGCACGAGCACGTCTTCATCATGACCAGCGAGCTCACCGCGAACTACCCGGACAACTGGGGCGACGAGACGCGTCGGGAAGCCGACGCCATCGCGCGACTCAACGAGCTCAAAGCCCGTGGTGTGGACACCATCGTCGACCTCACCGTCGTCGGGCTCGGACGCTATCTGCCCCGCATCGCGCGGATCGCGGCGGCCACCGACCTCAACATCGTCGTCGCCACCGGTCTGTACACCTACAACGACATCCCGATGACGTTCTGGTTCCGCGGGCCGGGCACGGCGTTGGCCGGCCCGGACCCGATGGTCGAGATGTTCGTCCACGACATCGAGAAAGGCGTCGCCGACACCGGGATCAAAGCCGCAATCCTCAAGTGCGCCACCGACGAATCCGGCGTCACCCCCGGTGTCGAGCGGGTGCTGCGGGCCGTCGCACAAGCCCACAGGGAGACCGGGGTGCCCATCTCCACCCACACGCATGCCGCCACCCGCCGCGGTCTGGAACAGCAGCGCATCTTCGCCGAGGAAGGCGTCGACCTGTCGCGGGTGGTCATCGGCCACTCCGGCGATACCACCGACATCGGCTATCTCGAGGAGTTGATCGCCAACGGCTCCTACATCGGCATGGACCGGTTCGGCGTCGACGTCTACCTGCCGTTCGAGGACCGGGTGGCGACCGTCGCGACCATGTGCGAGCGTGGCCACGCCGACCACATGGTGCTCTCGCACGACACCTGGTGCTATTTCGACGCCCTGCCCGACGAGCTGACCACCACGGTCCTGCCGAACACCGGATACCTGCACATCCACAACGATGTTCTGCCCGCGCTGCGCGAGCGCGGGGTCACCGATGACCAGATCACCACGATGCTCGTGGACAACCCGCGCCGGATCTTCGATCGCCAGGGCGGGTACTGATCACCCTCACCCCATACGGAACGGATCCTGAGATGCGCCTGACGTCTCGATCCACACCGACTTGGTCTCGGTGAATTCATGCAGCGATTCCAGCCCCAGTTCGCGGCCGATCCCGCTGCCTTTGAACCCTCCGAACGGTGCCGCCCAGGACAGCGTGCGATAGGCGTTCACCCACACAGTGCCGGCCCGCAGCGCACGGGCCATGCGGTGCGCGCGCTGCACGTTGAGGGTCCACACTCCGGCACCCAGGCCGAACGGCGTGGCATTCGCGATCTGGACTGCGTCCTCTTCGGTCTCGAACGGGATCATGCACAGCACCGGACCGAAGATCTCCTCCTGGGCGATCCTCATGGCGTTGTCCACTCCGGTGAAGATCGTCGGGCTGACGAACAGCCCATTGCCCAGTTCCGGTGCCGTCGGACGCTGACCCCCGGTGGCGAGCACCGCTCCCTCGGACTGTCCGATCCGGACGTACTCCAGGATCTTGTCCAGCTGGGCGCGGAACGCCACCGGGCCCATCTCGCTGGCCGGGTCGAGCGGATCGCCGAGGCGAATGTCTTTGGCGCGCTCTACGAGTCGTCCTGCCAGTTGATCGTAGATCTCGCTTTGCACGAGCAGCCGGGATCCGGCGACGCACGTTTGGCCGGTGGCGGCGAAGATGCCGGCCAGCACACCGTTGGTGACCGCATCGAGGTCCGCATCCGCGAAAACGATGTTGGGTGATTTTCCGCCCAGCTCCAGCGTCACCCTGGTGATGTTGTCGGCCGCGTTCTTCATCACCTGGATTCCGGTGGCGTTCGATCCCGTGAAACAGATCCGGTCGACGCCCGGGTTGCCTACGAGCGCAGCGCCGGTCGTCGGTCCGTCGCCCGTGACCACATTGAAGACACCTGGTGGAAAACCGGCTTCTGCAAACAACGCGCCGAACTTCAGGATCGATGCAGGAGTCTGGTCGGCCGCTTTGGCAACCACGGTGCACCCCGCCGCCAGCGCGGGAGCGAGCTTCCAGGTGAGCAGCAGCAGCGGCGAGTTCCACGGCAGGATCGCCCCGACGACGCCGAGCGGTTCTCGCGTGGTGTAGGTGAAGAAGTTGGGCTTCTCGGTGGGGATCGTCTCGCCGTGGATCTTGTCGGCGTAGCCGGCGAAATAGCGGTAGTAACCCGGGAGGGCTTTCATCTGAGCGCCCATCTCCCGAATCAGCTTGCCGTTGTCGGTAGATTCGATGACCGCCAGCTCTTCGGCGTGCGCCTCGAGCAGGTCGGCGAATCGCAGCAGGAGCTTGACCCGGTCGGCACCGGTCATGGAACCCCACGGACCCTCGAATGCCGACCTGGCCGCGCGGACCGCGGCGTCGACATCCTCAACTCCGGCGAACGGCGCAGTGGCCCACACTTTTCCGGTGAACGGATTGATGCTGTCCGCGCGGCGCCCGTCCTGCGCATCGACCCAGCGGCCTCCGATCAGCATCTTGAGTGTCTCGACGGTCGGTTGGGCGGAGAGTGTCGTCATCGAACGGATTCCATTCTGTCGTCGGCCAATCGGGGTCTGTCGCCGCCGAGAAGGCTGTTGCCTTCTCGTACCAGGAAATCGGCGAGCCGAACCGCCATGGCCCCAATGGTGGGGGTGGGATTGACACCTGCACTGGTGGGCATCGAGCTACCGTCGCAGATGAACAGGTTGGGGATGTCCCAGGCTTGATGCCACCTGTTCGTCACCGAATCAGCCGGATCGGTGCCCATTCTGGCGGTTCCCAGCAGGTGATACCCGGGCGGCGGGTCGAGCAGCCCGGAATCGGTCACGTCGTAGGCACCGGCGGCCGTCATGACCTCGCGACTCCTGGCGATGCCGAACTCGACGAGCTTCCGGTCATTGGGATGCACCCGGTACTCGACCTTGGGTGCGGGCATGCCGGTGGAGTCGGTGAGTTCGGGATCGAGGGTCACCCGGTTGGTCGGCGACGGCAGTTCTTCGGCCATGACGATGATCCAGGCGTGATGACCGAAGAGCCGCGCGAACTCCTTGTGATGGTCCGGACCCCAGGGGACCGGTTCCCGGGTCCAATACCCGTTCGCGGCAACGCCTGCGCCCGGGGCACGGACCACCAGCGCGGTGAAACCGTTGACGAAACCCCTACTGGGATCGGTTTCGTAGAACTGCTGGCTGAACAGCGGCGCACCGCGCGCACCCTTGTAACCGTCGAGGGATTCCTCGAAGATCCCTTCGACGAAGGCCTGGGGGTGGTACATCAGGTTGCGGCCCAATTGTCCGCTGCTGTTGGCCAATCCGTCTCGATGGCTGGAATTGGCAGACACCAACAGCAGCCGCGGCGTGCCGATCCCGTTCCCTGCGACGATGACCGCCTTGGCGTCTTGCCGATATCGTTGGCCCGTCTCGATATCGACGTAGATGACACCCCGCGCGGTGTCACCGTCGACGATGATCTGCTCGACGCGGCATCCCGTGCGCAGTTGCGCACCGTTGGCCAAGGCCCGTGGCAGATACCCGGTTGCAGAAGTGGAGATCGATGACCGCGGGCAGCCCAGAATGCACTGGCCGCAGTGGTTGCACGGCAACCGGCCGTCCAGAGGCTTGGTGATGATGGCGTTGTCCATCCACCACCAATGCCAGCCGAGTTTCTCGAAGCCGCGTGCCATCGTCCGGCCGAAGGTGCCGAGCGGTATCGGCGGCGTGGTGTGAGTGGTGCGCGGCGGGTAGGCGGGGTCGCCCGGCCGGCCAGAGATGCCCATCTCCCGGTCGTTGATGTCGTAGTACGGTTCGAGGTCCTCATAGCTGATAGGCCAGTCGGGAGCCAGGCCGTGCTCGGTACCCTTCCGGAAGTCGACCGGCTTGAATCGCGGCCAGTGCGCCGACCAGTGGTTGAGGCTGCCCCCGACATCGTTCCTGTTGCGGATGCTGTGCGGCTCACCGCCGATCGGGTAGTCCTGCGGCAGCTTGCGCACATTCGGGTGGACGTTCCACTCCCGCTGTTTATCCCACTCCCAGGTGTCGGAGAAATGCCGGAGCTCCGCCGGATGCAGGGGACGTCCCTGTTCGAGACAGACGACGCGCAGACCACCGTCGCTCAGTCGCTTGGCCAGGGCGCCGCCGGCCATACCCGATCCGACGATGACGACATCGACATCGGCGGTCGGGGTTTTCGGCGAGGTAACCAGCATCATGACACGGTCTCCAGACGAACGTTTCGGACATGGTTGGTGGGGGTGTAATGCCCGACTTTCGGCGGCGGGATGGCTTCGTCGAGATCCATGACATAGCCCTGCGGTTGCGGCGGACTGTGGTAGTCGCAGTCCATCTCGATCTGCAGCACCCGCACCACCTCGGGCTGCGCGTAATAGCCCAGGTAGCAGATCTGCCGAAACAGCGTGAACTCCGCGGGCATCCGCTGTTCGATCGCTCGCGCCGCCTGAAGCGGCTCGTCACGCGGGATGTTCAGCCACGTGGCGTGCAGTGCTCCCAGCTCGAGTTGGTCCTGCGGCACCCTGATCGCGTCGACGAAGTAGTCGGCGAGTCCGGTTGACGAGGGTGCCGGCCAGGGTGCCTGCTCTGGTATCAGAACGTCGGCGAGCGACATCAGGCCGTCTGCCACCGTTCTGTCCAGTCGGCTGTCATTGATCATCTGCAGAGTGCTCCTCACTATCTCGCCGGCAGGCCTGCCGGAGGCTCCCGGCATTGCCCGAGGACATGTGCGAATGATGGCGTACCACTAGGTGTTCCGCGCGTGAACCGACGATCTGACACCACTGAATCCGTTGTCGTCCCGATAGGTTTCGCGAGTCGAGGCGGCCGCGTACAACGTCACGGCCGCCGTTGCGATGACGTAAACGCAAACAGGCCATGGCGATCCACTGGCGGCGGCCATGAGTGCGGTGGCGATCAGCGGCGTCGGGCCACCTGCGAATGTCGAAGCGAGCTGGCTGCCGAGCGACATCCCGCTGTAGCGGTGCCGGGCACTGAACATCTCCGCGAAGAACCCGGCCTGCGGTCCGTACATGGCGGCCCACGGCGTGGCCATCAGCACCGCGGCGACGCACAGCAGCGCGGGGTGCCCGGTCTGCACCAGCCAGAAGAACGGAAAGATCACGGCTGCAACGCCAATGGCACCGCCGATGTAGACGCTGCGTCGACCGACCTTATCGGACAGCCCAGCAAAGAACGGGAGAGCGACGATACCGAAGGCGCCTGCGACCGTGACAGCAACGAGCGCCGTGGTGCGGGAGACACCCACTTCCTTTGTCGCGTAACTGATCAACAGTGTCGCAAAGACGTAGAACGAGATGTTCTCGGCCCATCTCATGCCCAGCGCCTGCAGCACTTCCCTCTTCTGTGTGCGCAGCACCTCGACGATGGGCATGCGTGCCACCTGATCCTCCTCTTTGACCCGTTGAAAGGACGGGGTCTCGGCGATTCTGGTTCTGATCAACAATCCGAGGAGGATCAGGACGACGCTGAAGAGGAAGGGCACGCGCCATCCCCATGCTGTGAACTGATCCTCCGGCAGTCCGCCGAGCAGTGCGAAGGTTCCGGTGGCCAGCAGCAGCCCGACCGGCGCGCCGATCTGCGGAAAGCTGCCGTTGAGTCCGCGTTTTCCCGACGGGGCGTGCTCGACGGCCAGCAGGACCGCGCCGCCCCATTCGCCCCCGAGCCCGAGACCTTGGATGAATCGCAGGACGACCAACAGAGCGGGCGCCCAGACTCCGATCGCGGTGTAGGTCGGGAGTACCCCGATGAGAAATGTCGCGCCGCCCATCATCGACAGGGTGACGATCAAGGTGCGCTTGCGGCCGATGCGGTCACCGAAATGGCCGAAGATCACGCCGCCGAGCGGCCGGGCGAGGTAGCCCACCGCAAAGGTCGCAAAGGATGCCATCAGCCCGGCGGTGGGGCTGGCCTTCGGGAAGAACAGGTGACCGAACACCAACGCGGCGGCGGTCGAATAGATGAAGAAGTCGTACCACTCGACGACTGTGCCGGCGAGGCTCGCCAGCGCGGCGTGCATAGGTGTCTTCCGGGTGATGCCGTGTCTTTGATTCCCGAGCGTTTCGTCCATGACCTGTGCGCTCCTTCTGTGATGTGTGCCACTGGGGCCGGACGAGAGGAATATCATCAGATGGTCTGATGTCTGTCAATCGGTTTCTACGTTCCGATTCCGATGAATTCCGTTGTTATCAGGGGCTTTTCGTTGGCAGCACGGAGCCTTGCCGCCGCCGGTGTCGAATCGGCGGCAAGGCTCCGCTTCCACGCGGATGCGGTACGCGGCCCTGTCGCTGCCCCGGGAGCAGAGGTGTGGAGCAGCCCGACTAAGAAAGTGCCGCAGCGGTCGTCGCCCCGCGCAGCGCAGCGGCAGCTGCGGCGGCCCCTGCCGCCCGGCCGGTGACCGACCCACAGACCAGACCCGAACCCGCCGGGTAACTGTGATAGAAGAATCCCCCGGTCATCTCCCCAATCGCGTACAAGCCCGGTATCGGCGTCCCGGTTCCCGCGTCGAGAACTCGCGCCCCGCGGTCGATCCGCAAACCACCGAATGTGAACGTGATGCCACCCGTGAACGGGTACAGCCGGAACGGTGGTGTATCAATTCGCTGCGCCCAGTTGCTCTTTGGCGGATCGATTCCGCGCGTGGCCTTACCGTCCCTGACCGTGCTGTCGAAGGCGACGAGATCATCGACAGCCGCGTTGTACTCACGGACGGTCCGCGCGAACTTCTCCGGGTCGAGCCCCGCCCGCCGGGCGAGCTCCGGCAGAGTGTCGGCCTGGTACACCGTCGCGTCGCCATAGCGTGGATCCAGCAGGTCGGCAACCTTCTCGTCGAACAGCTGGTACCCAATGCCGTTGGGCTGCTTGAGGACCGCCTTACCGACCGCGACGTAGTTCTGCGGCGCCCAGTCCCGCCCCTCGTCGATGAACCGCTCGGCTTGTTCATTGACGGCGAGGCCGAACAGGAAGCTTGTCCGGTTGGTCCGCTCGCCCGTTTCGAGAGTTCCCTGCTTGGGCGAATTCACGTCGATCGGTGCGGCATGGCAGTCAGCCCAATGCCCGTACGTGGCGGCACCTACCCGCAAGGCCGCATCGAGCAGTTCGCCCGTGTTGTACGGAACACCACGGACTTTCACGAGGTTCCATTCCGGACCCAGATACCTGGTCCGCATCTCGGGATTGGCCTCGAACCCGCCACAGCCCAAGATCACCTCACCGTAGAGGTCTTCGGTGTAGCCGGCGTCGTTGCGGATCCGGACCCCGACGATCCCACCGATGTCGTCCCGGATCAGATCGATTGCCGCAGTGCCGTATCGGATTTCGCACTCGGCTCGTTCGACGGCAGCGAACTCCATCGCAGTGAGGCCTTCACCGCCGCCTGCGGACTGCAGCACCAACCCGTTGCGGTAGACAGTCTTGCCGCCCTCGGCCGTCGTCAGGTACTGCGCGAACTCGAAGTCGATGCCGTGACCCTTCATCCAGCGCAGGACATCCTGGCTCTCCGACACCAACCAGTCTGTGAGATCCGGGTCGGCCTCACCCCTGGACGTCTGCATGATCGCGTTGGTGAACGTTTCGGCCGTATAGGGCTCGACCGTCACCGCACCACTGGTTGCTGCATTGTTACCCAAAAGCTCATCCACGGCCGCCAATTCGTCAAAGGCGAACCTCACGAGGCCAGCCGTGTATCGCGTGTTGCCCCCGCGCTGGTCCCGCGGCGCCTTCTCCAGCACGGTGACGTCCGCACCGGCGTCCGACGCAGCCAGCGCCGCCACCAACGCTGCGTTGCCCGCCCCGACAACGATGACTCGCTTTGCCATCTCACTACCTCCATATCCATCAGATCAGCAGACGTCTGATCATTGACGGGCAGTCGGTCCGTTGTCAATCCCCGCCGGGAGCCCGGCCGCAGAGCGGGCAGTGTTGTATCGTCCACATGGAAACGTCAGACCATCACCCCAATTCATGGAGGGCCCGTCAGTGGTGTCTCGCGCCAAACAAGGCGGCAGCAAGGCCGATTCGGTCCTTCCCAACGTCAACCGGGTGAGCAGGCTGCGACTGGCCGACCAGATCATCAGCGAGCTCCAGACCGCCATCACCAAGGGTGAGTTGAAGGTCGGCGACAGGCTGCCCCCGGAACCAGTGCTGATGGAACGGTTCGGGGTCGGACGATCGACAGTGCGCGAAGCAGTACGCGCCCTCGTACACAGCGGTGTGCTCCGGGTGCAGGTCGGCGACGGCACATACGTCTCGGCGACGCCCGGCGCGGGCGACACCCTCACGGACAAGATCAGGCGCGCGAGCATTGCCGAACTGTTCGATGTGCGGCGCGCGTTCGAGATGTCGGTTGCCGGTCTGGCCGCGCGGAACCGGTCCGAGAAAGACCTTCTACACCTGCGGGAGGCCGCGCAGGCCTGCGAGGTCGCGGCGCAGCACGACGATCCGGAAGCGTTCGTCGAAGCCGACTACGCATTCCACATGCAGATCGCGGCGGCCACCAAGAACGTGCTGCTGGTCGACCTGTACAGCGAGTTGCGCGGCGCCGTCAGGACCCAGCTGCGCGAGCAGCCGGATGTCACCGACGGCATCTCCCATCATGCACTCACCCTGCACAACAAACTTTTGAAGGCGTTGCAGGACAAGGACAGTCGCGCCGCAGAACGAATCTGGGCCTCGACGCCGAACCCTTACCTGGTCAACGAGTAGGCCGCCCGACGGCGCCCTCAGCGCAGCGCGGGTTGCGGTTCCGGTTCGGGTTCGTCGGTGATCGAGCTGTCCAGCGGCGGGACGGGACGCTGATGGCGGTACTCCCAGCGCCGGAACGCCTCCCGGCACGGCGACTCCACAAGGGCGTAGCTGACCGCGGCCAAGGCAAAACCGAACACCAACGTCAGCACCAGGACCGCCGGCATGCCACCGTTGAACAGGAATTCCCCGATCATCGGGAACACCATCGCCAGCGCAGCCAGGTGCCACACGAACAACCCGTAGGACCAGCGGCCCAGGGTCACCATCACCCGGCTGCCGAGAATCCGGTGCGGGGTGTCGGGCCGGTCGAGCACCAGGGGCGCCAGCAGCGCGGCGGCGAGCACCGCGCCCATTGCCGTCTTCAGCGTCACCTGCGTAACCGATCCCGGGCGCAACCCGTCCATCCCGGCCATGGGTGACGCCCCGATTGCGAACGCCACCAGCGCGACCAGCCCCATCAGCAGGCGGTTGCGGCCCAGCCGATGCGCCCGGCCGAACGGGGTGACCGTCAGCTCGGCCAGCACCATGCCGCCGGCGAACCACGAGAAGAATGCCGGCGGCCAGTTCCACGGGTTCTGCCCGGTGCTGCCGTCGAACGGGATCCACACCCAGGCCAGGCTGAGCACGGCCACCGCGGTGATCACCCCGATGCGGGCCCGCACCGGGAGCCGGCGAGCCAGCAGCGCCAGGAACGGCAGCGCCAGATAGAAGGTGACCTCGACCGACAGACTCCACATCTGGGTCAGCCCGGCGGTCAGGGTCAACGGAACATAGATCTGCGTCAGGGTGAGGTTGGCCAGCCATACCGTGAAGTCGGCCTTCGCCTCGGGGAGCAGCAGCAGGATCACCACGACTGCCACCACATATCCGGGCATGATGCGCGCCACCCGAGACCGCAGGTAGTGCCCTGTCGGCGGCCGCGGGCGCAATCCGCGGGCGGCGGCGGCGTGACCGCGCCACAACAGGAAGCCCGACAGCGCGAAGAACACCGCCACGGCCAGGTCGAACCTGCCGAAGATGCGCCCGAAGAAGCCGCCACCGGTGTGGCCGGTCTGGAACGCGACGTGGGTGAGCACGACGCCCATGGCCGCGCAGGCACGCATGCCCTCGACTGCCGGCAGGAAGCTCCTCGTCCCGCCGACCTCGGAGTTCGGGTCCGATTGCCGGGTCGCCACGACGACCAGTGTGCCGGGACGACGCAAACACACCAAACGGACGGTGAAGTGCCACCACAGGATGCCGTTGTCGTAAGTAATGGCCTTAAATAGTGCTGTTAGGGTCGAACGGGTTTGCCCTGAGGACAAGATGGCCCACACCAAAGGAGGCCCGGTTTGAACCGCGCTGTGGCGCTGCGTATCGCGGCATGCGGATTGATGGGGCTGGGTGCCGCCCTGTTGATCGCCGCCCTGCTGCTGACGACCTACACCAAGGGCAAGATCGCCAAGATCCCGCTCAACCTGGACACCACGCTGGTCAGCGAGGGAACCGGGACCGCATTCGATCCGGCGTCGTTGTCGGCCGAGAAGTTCTCGGTGGACCGGAATGTGCCGGTTGCGATGCAACAGCAGATGAGCGTGGAATCTCCGTCCAACGCCGAGGTGGTGACCCTGCAGGTGGGCACGTCACTGCGGCGGACGGATCGCCAGCAGGACACCGGTCTGTTGTTGGCGATGGTCGACACCGTCACCATGAACCGCAGCACGGCGCTGGCGGTGTCGTCGGACAACAACCCCGGCGGCTCGGTGCAGAAGCCGCGCGGCATGGAAGACCAGAAGCCGCCCACCAGCGTGGCGCTGCCGCACGAGGGTTTGACCTACCGGTTCCCGTTCGACACGGAAAAAAAGACCTATCAGATGTTCGACCCGATCGCGCAGAAGCCGTTCGACGCGAACTATGACGGCGAAGAAGACGTCAACGGGCTGACCACCTACCGGTTCACGCAGAACGTGGGCTACGACGCCGACGGCAAGCTGGTCGAGCCGGTGAAGTACGCCTCGCTGTACGAGGACGACGTCGACAGCACCGTGAAGGCGCGGGCCTCGGTCTGGGGTGTGCCGGGTGAGCCGGACGAAGAAATCACGATGAACCGCTACTACGCGGCGCAGCGCACGTTCTGGGTGGATCCGGTCTCGGGCACCATCGTCAAGGCCACCGACCACGGCTATCAGTACTACGCCCGCGATCCGCTGAAGCCCGAGGTCACCTACGTCGACTACAAGGTGACCTCCAGCGAGAGCACCATCGAATCGCAGGTGGCTTCCGCCCGCGACGAACGCGACCGGGTGTCGCTGTGGTCGCGCGTCCTGCCCATCACGTTCACCGCGCTGGGCCTGGTCACGCTGATCGGCGGAGCGCTGCTGGCCTCTTTCGCGCTGCGCGCCGAGTCGACGCTGATCGACCCGGGCCTCGACACCGCGGACCACGGCTTCTTCGACACCCAGGGCATCCAGGTGCCGGGAGCGGAGGCCAAGACCGAGAAGCTGCCCGCGCAGCGTCCCTCTGACCTGCCCCCGGACCGACCGGTCTGATTTCCTCCCGGTTCTGGCTGCCGGCCTATGCGCTGGTGCTGTCGCTGCTGGTGACGGCGCCGGTGCTGGGGCCCGGCTACCTGCTGCTGCGCGACGCGGTCTCGACGCCGCGCTCGTATCTGACCGACGCCGCGCTGGGCTTGTCCGAGGCAGCCCCGCGGGCGCTTCCGCAGGACTTCTTCATCGCGGTGACCTCGGCGGTGCTCGATGGCGGCGTGGTGGTCAAGGTGCTGCTGGTGGGCGGCCTGTGGCTGGCAGGTTGGGGCGCGGCACGGCTGGCCGCCGAGGTGCTGTCGGCTGGGCTCCCCGGGCAGTTCATCGCCGCAACGCTGGCCGTGTGGAATCCCTACGTCGCCGAGCGGTTGCTGCAGGGTCACTGGAGTCTTCTGGTCGGCTACGGCTGCCTGCCCTGGGTGGCGACGGCCGTGCTGCGGTTGCGCACGGGGGCCCGCACGCGAGGAGCGGCGTTCGCGCTGGTGTTCTGGATCGCTGCCGCCGGGTTGACGCCGACGGGTCTGCTGCTGGCCCTGCTGGTCGCGCTGACCTGCGTCGCGGTCCCGGGCGACGGCTGGGGACGCGTCCGGGTCGCCGCGACGGGCTTGGCCGCCGCCGTGCTGGCCGCAATGCCCTGGTTGACGGCCGCCCTGATCGGCGGCGCCGTGAACGCGTCGGCGGCGGAGTCGTCGGCCGGGATTCACGCGTTCGCCGCGCGGGCCGAACCGGGGCTCGGCACCCTCGGCAGCCTGGCCGGCCTCGGCGGCATCTGGAACAGTGCGGCCACCCCGGCTTCCCGTACCTCGCTGTTCGCGGTGCTGGCCACGGTGGTGCTGCTCGGCGTAGTGGTGGCGGGGCTTCCAGTCGTGTTGCGCACACCTGCCAGACGCATGACGCTGCCGCTGCTGGTCCTGGCCGCCGTCGCGGTCGTCGGCCCGGCGTTGCTGGCCACCGGACCCGGGCTGGCGTTCGTGGAGAGTGCGGTGCGAACCATTCCTGGGCTCGGCGTGCTGCGCGACGGGCAGAAGTGGGTGGCCCTGGCCATGCCCGGGTACACGCTGGCGGCCGCGGCGGCCCCGGTGACGCTGCGGCGACGGCTGCCGGCGACCGCGACGGCCGCGCTGTGCTGCGTGGCGTTGATCGCCGTGTTGCCCGATCTGGCGTGGGGCGTGGGTGGCCAGATGCGGGCCGTGCGCTATCCGGCCGGTTGGGCTGCCGCGGCCGCGCAGATCAACGCCGACCCACGGCCGGTGGCGGTGCTGCCGCCGGACGTGATGAGGCAGTTCTCCTGGTCGGGGCCCGCCCCGGTGCTGGATCCGCTGCCCCGCTGGCTGCGCGCGGATGTGTTCAGCACGGGTGATCTGTCGATCGCCGGGCACGTCGTCCCCGGAGAGGGCGTGCGCGCCCGTGCCATCCAGGACATGCTGGTCTCGGGTGCCACGCCACAGCAGCTCGCCGACGCGGGCGTGGGCTGGGTGGTCCGCGAAACCGACGGTGACGTCGTGGTTCAGCGGATCGGCGGATCGGCGCCGGTGGCGACGCATCGCGGTCTGCTCATCGTCGCGCACCTGGTGTGGTTGGGGTTGTTGGTCGGCGCGGGTGTGGGGCTGGTGGCGCAGACCGTGCGTGAGGCGCGTCGCCGCCGTTAGCCCAGGTCTGCGTTGACCTCGAGGACGATCTTGCCGCGGACATGACCGGCTTGGATGCGCCGGTGGGCGTCCGCGACCTTTGCCAGCGGCAGGATCTCGAGCTGCGGGGCACGGATGCGACCGGCGGCCAGCGCGTCGACCAGCGCGGTGAGCTGCCGCTCCTGATTGGCGTAGTTCGACATGGTCGGGATCACCGACACCCCGAGCTCGGCGGCCCGCGCGGGATCCGGCATGGGTTCGTCGGCGATCAGCGTCGCGATCGGGGTGACGACGCCACCGCGCTTGACCATCTCGATCGAGTCGAGCAGGGTGCCCTGTCCCACGGTGTCGACCACCAGGTCGACCCCGCCCGGTGCCCACTGCCGCACGGCGTCGGCGACAGGGGCGTGCCGGTAGTCGATGGCCAGGTCGGCACCAAGCTCACGCACGTAGTCGAGGTTGGCGGGCCCGCACGTGGCGGCGACCCTGGCGCCGACCATCGTGGCCAGTTGGATCGCGTAGCTGCCCATACCGCCGGCACCGCCGTTGATCAGCACCGTCGAGCCCGCGCCGACGTCGCCGACGTCGAACAGCGCCTCCCAGCAGGTGCAGCCGGCGGTCGGCATCGCCGCGGCCTCGACGAGCCGGACCGAGTCGGGCAGCCTGACCACGCGTTCGCGGTCGGAGGCCACGTACTCGGCGTAGGTGCCGCGCTCCCCGCGGCCCATGTTGGACGCGGTGAGCACGCGGTCACCGACGACCAGGTCGGTCACGCCCTCACCGACCTCGGCGATCACGCCGGCAGCGTCGAACCCCAGCACGAACGGGAACCGGTATTCGAAGAACTGCGCGAGCCAGCCTTCGCGGTTCTTCCAGTCGGCCGGGTTCACCCCGGCGTAGGCGACGCGGACGACTACGCCGTTCGGTGCGGCCGACGGCCGTTCGATCGTCGCCTCGTGCAGTACCTCGGGGCCGCCGAACCCGTCAAGCACCATCGCACGCATCATCGGCTGTGAAGTCATGTGCTGACGGTAGGGGCGAAAAGCCCACTGCCGGTGTCCTGTTCCCGCTCAGCGGGACCCCCGGGGCGGGCTATACCAGGCCGCTGATGTAGCGCCCGTCGCGCACCGACTCCAGCACCGTGCGCATCGCGTCGGCGCTCTGCGCCCAGGAGAATTCGTCGCTGCGGGCCTGCGCCTTGCTACCCAGCTGCACTCGCAGCACACCGTCGCGCAACAGCTGGCCGAGCCCGGCGACCAGGCCGTCCCGGTCTTCGACCAGCAGCCCGGTCACCCCGTCGACGATCGAGTCGGTCAGCCCGCCCGAGGCACGGTAGCCGATGGTCGGCACGCCGTGCTGGGCGGCCTCGGTCACCGCGAGTCCCCAGCCTTCCTTGCGGGACGGCAGCACATGCACCCAACTTTGTTGCAGCACACGATGTTTGGTCATGTCATCGACGTGGCCGTGGAATGTCACGGCGTCGGTGATGCCGAGCAACTCGGCATGCTCGATCAACCGCTGCTGCCACCAGCCCCCGCCGAGGATGTCCAGATGCAGGTCGGGGATGTCGGCCCGCAGGGTCGCGACGGCCTCGAGTGCATCCTCGATCTGCTTGTGCGGCACCAGCCGCGACAGCACCACCACGCGCGGGGTGGCCGAGCGCGGCAATCCCAGGCTCGGCGCCGGAGCCTCGTCAAGACCGTTGCGCACCACGGCAATTCGGCCCGAATCCACACCGAGTTCGTTGAGGTCGCGCGCCGAGGGCAGCGACACCGTGACGTACTGATTGCGGCGGTGCAGCCGCGGCGACAGCCGCGATTCGACGAACCAGCCGATCCGGCCCATCACCGGGCCCGCGACCGGCCACAGCTCGCGGTGGCAGTGGTGCACCAGCACGGCCACACGACGGCCGAACGCCAGGCGGGCCAAGAACGGCAGGCCGTTCTGGGTGTCGACGACGACATCGGGCCGCACCCGCCGCAGCGGTCCGAGACCGATCCGGGCCAACACCATCGCCAGACCCGCCCAGATGTACACCGTGTAGGGACCGCCGGCGCGGTTGATCCGTACGCCGTCGACCACCTCGTCGCGCAGCGCCCCCGGATAACGGGCCGTGCGCAAGGTGACGTCGACTCCGCGGGCGGCCAGGTAGGCACCGATGCGCTGCACGTAGGCCTCGCTGCCGCCGCCCTGCGGATGCCCGGTATCTCGCCAGCACAGCAGCAGGACAGCACGGACAGGACGGTCAGACATCGTGTCGAGCGTACCGGTGAGTAGGTTGGGCGGGTGCAGCCCACCGCACTCGTTGCCCGCCGGGCCGGCCTGCGGCGCTCGGTGCGTCTGCTGAGCGAGTTCCGCTTCGAGCAGACCGACCCGGCCAGGTTCTACGGCGCCCTGGCCGAGGACACGGTCGCGATGGTCACGGATCTGTGGACCGGTTGCACCGGTGGGCTCGTTACGGGACGGACTGTGGTCGACGTCGGCGGTGGGCCCGGTTACTTCGCCTCCGCGTTCGACACCGCGGGGATGCGCTACGTCGGCGTCGAACCCGATCCCCGCGAAATGCATGCTGGTCCCGCCGGTGACGCCGACGGCGGGGTGTTCGTGCGGGCGTCCGGGATGGCGCTGCCGTTCGCCGACGGCAGCGTGGACATCTGCCTGTCCTCCAACGTCGCCGAGCACGTGCCGCACCCGTGGCTGTTGGGCAACGAGATGCTGCGGGTCACCCGGCCGGGCGGGTTGGTGGTGTTGTCCTACACCGTGTGGCTCGGCCCGTTCGGCGGTCACGAGATGGGCCTGACGCATTACCTCGGTGGGGCGCGTGCCGCCCAGATGTACACCCGCAAACACGGTCACCGACCCAAGAACGACTACGGGTCGTCGTTGTTCGCGGTGTCAGCCGCCGACGGGCTGCAGTGGGCGGCCAGCACCGGGGCGTTGGTGGCCGCATTCCCCCGCTACCACCCGCGATGGGCCTGGTGGATGACGTCTGTACCGCGGTTGCGAGAGTTTCTGGTGAGCAATCTGGTGCTGGTTCTCCAGCCCTGAGAATCCGCCGATTGGAACATGTTCTCGTTTTTCCCGAAACTGGGTAATGTGACCTCCATGACACAGAGCTCATCCGCGACCGCGTTTCAGACCGAGTGGGACAAGCTGTTCATCGGCGGCCAGTGGGTCGAGCCGGCCACGGCCGAGGTGATCGAGGTGCACTCCCCCGCCACCGGTGAGCTGGTCGGCAAGGTGCCGCTGGCCACCCAGGGCGACGTGGACGCCGCGTGCGCCGCTGCCCGCACCGCGTTCGACGAGGGCCCATGGCCCACCATGAAGCCGGCCGACCGGGCCGCAATCCTCGCCCGCGCGGTCAAGATCATGGAAGAGCGCGCCGACGAACTGAAGTTCCTGCTGGCCGCCGAGACCGGTCAGCCCGCCAGCATCGTCGACATGATGCAGTACGGCGCGGCGATGTCGTCGTTCAACTACTACGCCGCGTCCGCGGTCGACAAGTTCAGCTGGAGCGAGATCCGCGACGGTATCTACGGCCAGACCTTGGTGACCCGCGAGCCCATCGGTGTCGTCGCCGCGGTCGCGGCCTGGAACGTGCCGTTCTTCCTGGCCGCCAACAAGCTCGGCCCGGCGCTGCTGGCCGGCTGCACCGTCGTGCTCAAGCCGGCCGCCGAGACACCGCTGTCGGTGTTCGCGATGGCCCAGGCGTTCGCCGAGGCCGGACTGCCCGAAGGCGTGCTGTCTGTCGTCCCGGGTGGCCCCGACACCGGCCGCGCCCTGATCGCCAATCCCGAGATCGACAAGTTCACGTTCACCGGCTCCAGTGCCGTCGGCAAGGAGATCGGCAAGGTCGCCGCCGAACGGCTCAAGCCGTGCACGCTGGAACTCGGCGGCAAGTCCGCGGCGATCATTCTGGAGGACGCCGACCTGGACTCCACGCTGCCGATGTTGATCTTCTCCGGCCTGATGAACTGCGGACAGGCGTGCGTCGGGCAGACCCGCATCCTGGCACCGCGATCGCGTTACGACGAGGTCGTCGAGAAGGTGTCCGCGGGCGTGGCGGCCATGAAGGTCGGCCTGCCCGACGACCCGGCCGCCATGATCGGCCCGCTGATCAGCGAGAAGCAACGCGACCGGGTCGAGGGCTACATCCACAAGGGCGTCGAGGAGGGCGCCCGCATCGTCACCGGCGGCGGCCGGCCCGAGGGCCTGGATTCGGGCTGGTTCGTGCAGCCGACGGTGTTCGCCGACGTCGACAACGCGATGACCATCGCTCAGGAGGAGATCTTCGGGCCGGTGCTGGTGGTGATCCCGTTCGACACTGAGGAGGACGCCGTCCGCATCGCCAACGACTCGGTCTACGGACTGGCCGGCAGCGTCTACACGACCGACATCCCGAAGGCGATGGAGATCGCGAGCAAGATCCGCACCGGCACCTACGGCGTCAACATGTACGCGTTCGACCCGGGCGCGCCGTTCGGCGGATACAAGAATTCGGGTATCGGTCGGGAGAACGGACCCGAGGGTATCGAGGCCTACTGCCAGGCCAAGAGCGTGCTGCTGCCGTTCGGTTACACACCCGAATAACCCCCGACGAGCGGTGACCCTGCCAGGAAACTGGCAGGCGGTGTCCAGGTTGCCCAGCTACGGTGGCGCCCGTTCGACCACCCGTAGCAAACGACTCTAGGGAGAAATCCGATGGCAGTCTCGGTTGATCTGGCCAAATCGCTCGACAAGGCCTACGAGGAGAAGAACCTCAAGGAAATCCTGGATGCGTCGCCCGCGGCGCTGGCCGGCGTCACCGACGCCGACGCCAAACACCTCGAGGAAGCGTTCAACATCAAGACCGTGCGCCAGCTGGGTGCCAACAAGTTCTTCGCCGTCGCCGCCGCTCTGGTGGCGCTGGAGAACGCCGGCTGATTTTTCTGCGCGTTCCCCTCGCGAGCAGACGTGGAGGTCCCCCTTTTTGCCCAAAAAGGGGGACCTTCACGTCTGTTCGGCAAAGCTAGCGACCTATGAACGTCGCGGGGCGTCGCTCGATGAACGACTGCACACCCTCGGCGGCGTCGGCGCTGGCGAACAGTTTCGCGACGTCCGGGCGCAACCGCGCGATGGCCGCGGCGTCCCCGTCATTGGCGGCGGTGTGCGCCGAGGCCAGGGTGGCTCGCACGCCGAGTGGCGCGGCCCGGTCGGCGATGGTGTGGGCAATCTCGCGAGCCCGGGCGATCGCGGCCGCGGCGTCCTCGCCGACCTCCTGGACCAGGCCGATCCGATAGGCCTCGGCAGCGTCGAACTCGTCACCCGTCAGCAACCAGCGCATGGCGTTGCCCCAGCCGGTCTGACGGGGCAGCCGCAGTGTGGCTCCGCCGAACGGGTAGATGCCGCGCAGCACCTCGATCTGGGCGAAGCGGGTGTCCGCAGCGGCGACCCGGATGTCGGCCGCCAGCAGCAGTTCGATGCCCAGCGTCAGACACCGCCCCTGGACCGCGGCCACGATCGGTTTGGTCCAGTCGCCGTCGAGTCGCCACGGATCACGCCCGTCCTGCGGCGCAGGCAGACTGCCGCCCGCGATGTGCGGCGCGACGTCGACGAGGTCGAGACCGGCCGTGAAGTGCTCGCCATGGGCAAACAACACCGCGGCCCGCAGATCGTCGTCGGCCTCAAGCAGTCCGTAGGCCCGGGATAAATCCGTGAGCATCGTGACGTTGAAGGCATTGCGCTTCTCCGGTCGGTTCAGCCCGATCAGCAGGACATGCCCGTCCCGCTCCAAGGTCACCGTCTCGAGGGTCAGCGCAGGGTTACCGGCCATGAACGGAGTCAACTGCACAACGCCAAATTATGCAAGTCATCATAGTTTCAATATCATCACAATCTTGCCAGCAAAGACCTTTTCCGGCTGTTAACCTGCTAGTCTGCTCGCTGTCAGCACACTGGTTAGCTGGTCGTCACTCGCTGGCGGTTATCTCTTAATATGAGCATCGACATAGAAGGGTGGTGCACGATGTGGGTCATAGAAGTCAATATCGCCGGCCACCGGTTCACCCACCAGGTCCGCACACCGCACGCCCCGACGCTGCACGTCAGCCCACGCGGCCTGCTGCGGCGACCGACACAGCTTTTCCAGGAACGAGTTGCCTGAGCCCGTCCCTCCGCTCGCCAACATGCCCGATCCCGTCGCTCCGCTCGCCCAGGTGCCCCGCAACAGGCGCGGCTCCACCCGCACCCGAATGCTCATCAGCGCGGTCGAGGTGCTGCGGGAACGCGGCGCAGCGGGCGTCACGATCGACGAGGTGCTGACCCGCAGCGGCGCCCCACGCGGCTCGGTCTACCACCATTTCCCCGACGGCCGGAACCAGATCCTCGCCGAAGCGCTGCAGATGGCGGGCAACACCATCGGAACCGTCATCGACCGGGACTCCGACGGCGGAGGTCTGCCGCTGGTCCGCACCTTCGTCGAGTTCTGGGAACGGCTGCTCGCCGAGAGTGACTTCACCGCAGGTTGTCCCGTGGTCGCCGCAGCGATCGGCCCGATCGACGACGAACCGCAACTGACCGAAGCAGCAGGCGAGATCTTCGACCGCTGGCGCGCCGCGCTGGCCCGAGCGTTCACCGCCGACGGATTCGACCGAGCCGACGCCGCGTCGCTGGCTGTCATGTGTATCGCGGCACTCGAAGGCGCCGTGGTGCTGTGCCGATCCTCGCGCACTGTCGAGCCGCTGCGGGAAGTCGCTCAGCAACTCGAATTCCTCATCAAGTCACGCGAATTCGTCCGACGCAACGGCCTGCCGACAGCGAGAGCTTCGACCGAGGCCCCCTCCATCTGAGGTCCGCGAAAAGGTTTGGGCTGCAACAGATCCAAATCAAAGGCCCTGCAGTTGGTCAACTGCAGGGCCTTTGATTATCCGGTTACGACACCAGTCAGATCGTGCTCCGGTCCACCTGCTGGGTGGCGACGACATCGTCTGAGCCGGCTGCGCCGGACCTCAGCTCTTTCTCGGCGTCCGACCGCACCTCACGCTGCGTGTACAGCCAGATCGGGATGAATATCGCCAGCACGACGAAGCCGAGCCACGTTGAGGTCCAACCGATTTCGAGGCTGTTCAGGTAGACCACACCAACCAGGCAGAGCGGCACATTGAACAGACCGAAGGCCAGCGCGACCCACTTCCAGCCATTGGGTGCCTTGAAAGGCCGTTCCAGTTTGGCGAAAGCCGGATTCGTCTTTGCCTTGACGTAGGCGAACAGGCTGATGCCGTTGGCGCAGGTGTAGCCGATGGCTGCGGCTGCCAGGATCGCCGGGATGGATCCGGTGAAGATCAGCGCCATGTTGAATGCCGCGGTGACGAACATGGCAACGAAGGGGGTTCCCTGCCGATTCGTCTTGCCGAACACCTTGGGGAAGTTGCCTTCCTCCGCCATGGAGTGCAGGGCGCGGGCGGAACCCAGGTAAGCGGTTTGGATGATCAGGATCATCGCCGCGATCAGCATGACGATGGTGACGGTGGTGCCGGCTTGGCCGAAAACGGCATGGGCGACCGGGATGAGAGGCGAGATCGGTTCGGCCAGTACCCCGTCGACGCCGAGGACGCCGATGACTGCCGCTTCCACCAGCACGAACGAGAAGAAGCAGATGACGCCACAGGTGTACAGCGCTTTGGGGACGTCCCTGCCGGGCTTCTTGTATTCGGGGGCGTAGATGGCGGCAGTTTCCCAGCCGCCGGTGCTCCACAGGGCGATGGAGAAGATGCCGAAGATGATCAGGATGTGGTGCGCGTCCCAGGCCCAGTCAGCCGGTACCCAGTTGCCGGTGATGTTGGCCATGTCAACGTGTCCGGTGGCGAACGGGGCGATGGTCAGGACGGCCAGGGGGATCAGGGAAACTGCGGCGAGGATGTAGCCGAGGATGGCGCCGTCCCTGAGGCCGAACCAGTTCACCACCGACAAGCCGGTGAAGATCACCAGGCCCGAGAGCAGGCCGAGCTGGTATTCGGTGAAGTGTGCGGCCAGCGCGGGAAACAGCCCGTGCAGGTAGTTGCCGACCAGGATGGCGAAGATCGACAGCACGGGGTTCCAGGCGAACCAGTAGCTCCAGGCACTGAAGCCGCCGAGCAGTTTGCCCTTGTCGTACTTGCCCTTGTAGTTCTTGGTGCGGAACACGTGCTGCACGAAACCGGGCAGGCCAGAGGCTTCGGGGAAGGTGGTGGCCAATTCGGCGTAGGCGGTGTTCTGGAAGAAGGTCTGAAGGATCGACAGTCCCCAGACCATGATCGCGGCGGCAGCCACGTAGCTCGGCAGGTAGCCCAAGGACGGCAGGATCAGCAAGGGCACACCCAGCGCGATGGCCAGGCCCTGCTTCCAGTCGATCGACCTTTTCAGGTGATCAACTCCATCCAAAGTATCTTGACTCATGAGATTTTCCTTTGGTAGCGGTGAAACTTTAATCAGTCCTGCTGGCTAGCGGGAGGGGCTGATCTGCGAGCGCCCGGCAGGATGAATCGGGCCGGCAGCTCTTGAGATGCACGCTTCTCGCGGCATCCTTGACCGCCGTAGAGAGGTACGACACGGGGTTGTGCGCGGATATCGGTCGGCCATATTCAGTTGGAGTCGGGAACACGTCCCTGGCTTCTCTCCCACGGCCGGCTCACGTCGGCGCCTGGTGAGGAGAGATCGTCAGGATCCTGGGCTTGCGCGGCTGTGCGGGGACACCGAACTCAGATTTCGAAGTATCGGAAGGAGTGGGATTCCATGCCATCGGGATTGGGTCCGTAGGTGGCGAGCATCCGGGCGTATACAGGTGCCGAGTACCGGCCGGTGCGTCCGGCGTTCACGCGAGCCGAGTCGCCGGGTCCCAGGATGACGGACTCGCCATCGCACTCGATGTGGAGTTCGCCTTCCACGACGAAGGCCGTCTCGGTGTGGGGATGGAAGTCCTCCCAGCCGCAGCTCTCCAGTTCCCACTCGGAGAGGACGAATTCGTCCCAGGCGCCGATCGGGTCGGCGTTGATGAACCTGCAGCGCATCCGGGGCCATTCGGCCTTCATGACTTTCATGGGTTTTGCGGGCCAGGAATCGATGGCATTCCCCGTCGTCAGCGTCGACGGCTGGGGACTGGATTTCGTCATTTCGCTATCCGTTTCTTCAGAGCAATCCGCGTTGCGGGTAGTTCTCGTGAATCGTTGAGGGGAGCCCTTCTCGTACCGAATTTCCGGTATTCCAAGAGCCGAACCCTCTTCCTCGGTGGGCGGCTTGTCTATCAGACCGTCGGTGATTCGCGGTGTTTCTGGCGGCTTGCGGACAAACCGTTCCCCTTTTCCGTCAAACCTCGAATGAGACTCGAGGTTGACGGGGGCGACGTCAATGAAGAGACACGCCCTGAAAACCCATCACCAACTGAACCCTCTCACTGTTGCCAGTGCGGAGTGTTCAAGTCACCCTGTCGGGTGGATGCCGTTGTGGCCGTTGTGTTTAGACGCCGGCCTTGATCAAAAGTGCATCCAACATCGTGAAAAACATGGACCGGAAATCGGTAGCCGTCGGATCGGTCATGTATTGGATGGCCGCTCCGTCGTAGATCATCAGGAATGACCGCACGAGCGTGGTCATTTCCATCTGGCACTGATCACCGTTGTTCTTGGCCGCGGCAGAGAAGATATTTCCCAACTCCACCACATAGGCGGGGTAGATCTTCGCTGCCAGCGGACTTACCTCAGCGTTACGGGTTGCCCACAGAATGAGTTCGATCTCGGCGAGGAGGCTTGCAGGTTGTTCGGTCAATGAACGCCAGTACTCTTCGGCCACTTGTTCCACGGCCTTACGAAGTCCCAGGTGAACCGAAATCTCGTGAGAGAAGAGGTTCAAGTTCTTCAACCACGCCTCGGCGGCCGCGTCCATGAGTTCGCTCTTGTCGTCGAAGCAATAGTGCGCGGTGGCCAAAGGGGCGTTGGCCTCCTTGGCGATAGCCCGCATGGTCACTGACTGAACGCCTTTACGCCTCATTAGTTCCAGGGTCGCTGAAATCAGCTGTCCTCGTCGTTCGTCTGCGGACACCCGCATAGCCACCCCTCCAGTCTCCTGGTTTCGGTTCATCTGAGAAGCCTCCCCAAGATTATTGCTTGGGCTGCGAAGTTCCCATCTTGCGATTGCAGGAGACTGGAACATCGGGGTCAGCTATGGGTGGGTTGCGGGCGGGATTGCAGTACTTCGGTGTGGTGGACCAGGGATGGTCCGGCGCCGGCGCCGGTGGTGTTGTCCTGGCCGCCGCGGTGGCGGTCGGTCAACCCGGCCGGGGCGTGGATGTCGTCCTGGGAGGGCCCGTTGAGGTAGCGCTCCATGGAGTCGTCCAGGGCGTTGATCCAGCGGGTGTGATGCTTTTCCGAGAGGGTCCCGGTGATCACCGAGCGGTGCTGCGCGTCGCGGTATCCGAGGATGTCCACGTGCTTGTTGTGCATCCAGTCCTTGAACAACTGGCACACCGCATCCAGATCGAACGACGGGTAGTCGGTGGCTTCGTGCAGCTCACGCACGTAGTCGGTCTGGAACTCGGCCTCGGCGTCATGATCGGGCAACGCGGCCTGACGCTCCAACCACAGCTCGATGTCGGCCTCGCGCTTGTCGTAGTCGGGCAGTTCGATCACCCCGGTCATCACATCGCGGGCAAACCACGCCTGGGCGTCGAACATGTTGAACGTGTAGTACTGATCCTGGGCGCCCAGGTAGAACAGGTTGGTGTTCTGCTGCCACACCACACCCTTGTACAGGTTGGCCGGGTAGAGCACGTTGGGCGAGGACAGCGACAGCTCGCTGGGCAAGAACGGGTACTTGTGCTGATAGCCGGTGCACAGCACCACCGCGTCGAAATCGTCCTGGGTGCCGTCACTGAAGAACGCGGTGTTGCCCTCGAAGCGGGTGACCAGCGGGCGTTCCACGGTGTTCCACGGCCAGTCGTAGCCCATCGGGTTGGTGCGGTAGCTCATGGTGATCGACGCCGCCCCCATCTTGTGGGCCTGCATCCCGATGTCCTCGGCCGAGTAGCTGCTGCCGATCATCAGCAGCCGCTTGCCGTAGAAGCGTTCCGCGCCGCGGAAATCGTGGGCGTGCAGCACCTCCCCGGGGAAGGTCTTGATGCCCTCGAATTCGGGCACCGCCGGCACGTGGAAGTGTCCGGTGGCCACCACCAGCTTGTCGAACACGTGGGTTTCGGTCTGGTGGGTCTTGAGGTTCTCCACGGTGACCGTGAATTCCTGGGTGTCGGCGTTGTAGCTGGTGTGCCGGGCCACGGTGTTGAACTTGACGTACTTGCGCACGTCGGACTTCTCCACCCGGCCCTTGATGTAGTCCACCAGCACCGCGCGCGGCGGGAAGGAGGAGATGGGACGGCCGAAGTGCTCATCGAAGGAGTAATCGGCGAACTCCAGGCACTCCTTGGGGCCGTTGGACCACAGGTGGCGGTACATGCTGGAATGCACCGGCTCGCCATCGGCGTCCAACCCGATGCGCCAGCCATAGTTCCACTGACCGCCCCAATCCTCCTGCTTCTCAAAACAGGTGATCTGCGGGATCGCGATCCCCTTCTGCCGCGCCGACTCAAAAGCCCGCAACTGCGCCAAGCCACTGGGCCCAGCACCGATAATTCCGACTCGTAAAGCCATCTTTCTTACCTCTTCTTGATTTCGTGGGACGTTGGTATCCAACGTCGTGAAGGAGGCCGCGTATCAATGCCGGTAATTCAGCGATTATGTTTCCGGTCGCGGCTGATGCCTTTTGTCCCGGGTATTTTCCCGGTGACCAGACATGAATTCCAGGTACCCACTGACGAGAAGAAAGAGTCAGAGATAACCGGGACAGTTGATCGCATCCCTAGACGCTTCGGAACCGACCGGCTGGACCGTTTCGGTGGCGGTAGATGCGGAGAAAAACAGAACCTGCATTCGTCGCATTAGAGGGTCTTCTCCCCATCCGAGCGACCGCAGCGGAGAAAGCCTTAGGGGGCGAAGGTGCGGTCGCCGGCGAAGAAGCCGAGGCCGTATTCGGGGGTCTCGAACTTGACGGTGGTGCCCTTGGGGAAGAACAGCACGTCGCGTTCCTTGGCGTGGGTGACCTCGCCGGTGTCCTGGTCGGTGAGGATGAACTCACCCTTGACGACGAGCTTCATCTCGTCGTAGGTGTACGTGTACACCAAGGGCTCCGACTTCTTCAGCTCGAAGAACCCCGAGCTCATGACGGTGCCCTCCGGGTTGTGGAAAGAGTCGGCGATGGCGGCGACGACACCGGGCTCGTTCATGCTCGGCAGCCCCTCGTAGCCCTTCTCCACCTTGTGGATGGATCCGGCCTTGGTCAGGGTTCCGACGGTCGTGATTTCTGCCATGGTTACTCCAATTCATGTGGTGTGGAAATAGCCCGACTACTCAGCCGAACTGTCGATCTTCGGTGCACCTTTCCGGATTGGGAATTTGCACCTTGGTCAGATATGCGAGTGCGTCGAAGTCGTCTGCAATCCGACGTTCTCGCCCCTTGGAGGGCTGACCGAAATTCTGCTCCTAACTCCTCCGGTGTGATGCCAGTCACGTTCGTGTGTCCAATGAATCTGACATGGACGCCCGTTCATGTCAACCGTTCAAGAGAGATTTTTTTTGGAACGTCGGCGCCCCGGTTTTTGCCAGGAACGATCACGGATCCATGACCTGAGCGAGGCCGACGGGGCGGTACCCACGCCGGCGCATGAGCCTGCAGGGGTATCCCACGCCATGCGGCCGCCGGCACGAACACGGCGGGTTGTCCGCAGGGGGTGTGGGACCCTGCCGAATCGGCGGTTACCCCGAACTGTCGCCCGGCAGATGCGGATCACCGTGCGACAAGACGTCAGAGAGGTTGCCAATCAGGCGATTTCACCTCCGGGGCCACGCCGAGGACGACTCGGAAACCGAGCCGGTTACGCGGAGTTCGGGCGGCGAGTCAGGCCCTCGTCCAACGGGCACACACGAAGTCACCGTTGACGGCCGAGGATTCCAGCACCCACTCCGAGCGCAACGGCAGCACCGGCGAGCCCGCGCCGAGCGTGCACGGCGCGTAGCTGACCACCAACTCGTCCACCAGCCCGGCTGCGACGAACTGCGCCGCGACATCACCACCGCCGATCACCCAGACGTCCTTACCCGCTGCCGCCGCGACAAGCTGCGGGTGCAAGTCGGTGACCTCACCGTCGAAAGCCTGCACCGGATGTCCGGCGCCCACGGCGGCGACGATGTCCGGCCGGTGAGTGAGCACCCACGCCGGCTGTTCGTACGACCAGTCCCCGTTGTTCTTCACGATCCACTCGTAGGTGTCCGCGCCCATCGCCAGGGCCCCAACGGTTTTGATGAAACCGTCGTAGCCGAACGGCCCGTCGGCGTCGATCATCCGGGAGATCAGCCAGTCCAGGCTGCCCTCTGCGTCCACGAGGTAGCCGTCCAGGCTTGAGCCGGTGTAATAGACCGTTTTCACGTTCACTCTCTCCTCATCCATGCCAATGGGTCACCGTTGTCAGCGATCACGCCGTGGCGCGCCAGCATCGCGCGCGTAATGCCCCGGCGTTGCGCCGAGTACGTCAACACATGGGCGACGATGCCGTACAGCTGAAAGGATTCCGGCGGATCACACAGCGCGTCGATCACGGTGTCGGCCAGTCGACCGGCTGCGGAGTACTCGGAAATCAATGTGGTCCAACGCTTCCCGATGGTGCCATGGCGTTCGGCAAGTTCCTCCGGGGTTGCCGCAAGAGTCCGCGACGGGAAGTCCCCGCCCTCGATGGTGGCCAGCCAGACCTCTTTGGTCCACACCGTCGCGCCGAGGACCGCCGCCACGCTCGGCTCGGGCCCGTCCCACTCCAGCACCACCTGCCCGGGTGAAATCTCTTGCACCCATTGACTTTCACTGAGGCCGGCGGCGAGTCCGAGCAGGTACTCGGTGTCGGCGACGTCGTGCACGAGCATGAACTGCGATACATCCGGCCCGGCACCGGTGCCCCCGTCGCTGTCACACCACAGCGACTGCGGTGGATGGAAGTGCACGCCGTTGGGTGCGGCGAGCCGGAATGCGACATCGCCTGCCCGCGACGGCGGTACGCCGAAGGCCCGCCGAAACGCCCGCGAGAACACCTCGGCCGACGACCAGCCTTCCGCGGCAGCCACATCGGCCACCCCTTGCCCGCGCTGCAACCGCCACGCCGCGCGTTCGAGCATGATGCGGCGACGCATCGCGGCGGGCGGCTCACCGGTGAGCCGGCGTACCTCCCGCGAGAAGTGGAACTCCGATACGTAGCTGCTGCGAGCCATCTCGCCGACGGCGGTGTTGTCGGCATCGACGACGGCGTCGAGCAACTCTCGCAGTCGGTCTCGTCCGTTCGGTGGCGCGCTCACGCTGTCCGAGTATGGTCGCCTTGCGCCGTCTGCGACATGACGATTCCTGCTGTGTCAGCTGTCGAGCACGTCGTGGACCCTCGCGGCGAGCACCGACCGGTCGACGTCGCCCAGGTCGATGCCGAATCGGCCGGTCAACGCATCGAGCACCTGGGCCGCGGTGTCGAACCGGATCCGCTCGGTGGCGCCGCCCCGGTGGATGGCCAGGTTGCGGCCCCGCAGGTTGTATCGTGCGTCGTCGGTGATCAGCGCCGCGGTCAGCCCCACCACGAAGATGCCACCGGGATGCGTTGACACATACCAACTTCCGACCTCAAGGTCGATGCGTGGGCGCGGTGCGGTGGTGAAGGTGTACAGCGACTTCCAGTCGTCGTGGATCAACGTCTGCAGGACCAGGCCGCCCTCGTGTTCGAGCAGCCGGTACGGCTCATGTCGCGTCTGTTGCACCGGGCCGGCCACCAGCCGGATCGGCGACGACAGCGTCTGCCCGCCGAACCCGACGTCGACCAGGTAGCGGTCGCCAAGACCTGGCACCGTCACCGCAAGCACGTTGTGCGTTTCGGCAGGCAGTGGCTTGATCTGCTCCTCGCGTGCGCGGGGCGCATCCACACCACCCGGCCCGCCAACCGGTCGACTCCGAAACCCAACGCGTCGAGTACATACCCGAGCAGGCCGTTGTGCTCGTAGCAGTAGCCGCCGCGGCGCCGGTTCACCATCTTGTCGGCCAGCGCCTCCGCGCTCAGGTCGGCCACGGGGACGCCGAGCAACGGGTCGAGGTTTTCGAAGGGGATGGACCGGTTGTGCGCGGCGACGATGTCTTGCAACGTGTCCAGGTCGGGACGCGCGGGTCCGGGGTAGCCGATCCTGCCGAAGTATCCGTCGAGGTCGAGTGCCGATGTGCCCACGATCGCCAATGATGCGTCCTCAACAGCGGTTCAGGTCAAACCGGAGCAGACTGGCATCATGTCCGCGCATCTCACCGAGGACCTGCGGGAAGATCTGCTGGCCCGCTGGTCGGAGTCCCATCGCAAGCACCACAACGTCACACATCTGCACGAACTCCTGGACGCAGTCCAGTCGCTGGCCGAGGAGGGGCTGCGTTTCGATCGGGAGGCCGTCGAACTGGCGGCGTGGTTCCACGATGCGATCTACGAGATCGGTCGTGACGACAACGAGGACCGCTCGGCCGAGTTGGCACGTGAGCTGCTGTGGTCGTCGCCGATGCGCGACGAGGTGGCCCGGCTGGTGATGGCCACCAAGAGCCACAAGGTCGCCGACGGCGACATCAACGCGGCGGTGCTCAGCGACGCCGATCTGTCGGTGCTCGGCGCGAACGCGGCGCGCTATGAGCGCTACGCGGCCGCCGTGCGCGCCGAGTACGACGCGGTCCCCGACGACGTGTTCAAGCCGGCCCGGGCGCGGATTCTCACCGACTTGCTGGGCGGGTCGATCTTCCACACGATGCCCGGCCGCAATCGCTGGGAGGAGCAGGCCCGGCGCAATGTGACTGCCGAGATTGCCGCGCTGACCAGCTGACATGCACCGATGAGCCCCAGCGTGCAGAAGTGAATCGGCTTTTACCCCACTACCTGGCTATCATGGAAAATTAGAACACGTTCCAATTCACCCCAGGGGGACCCGGTGGCCGCGACCGACATCAACCCGTCCGAAATCACCAAGTGGGATCCGGGCCTGACCGAGAAGGTCATGGGCGTCCTGCGTCCGCTCATCAAGGGCTACCACCGCTCCGAGGTACGCGGTCTGGAGAACTTCCCCAAGGGCGGCGCGCTCGTGGTGTCGAACCATTCGGGTGGCCTGTTCGCGTTGGACGTGCCGGTGTTCGCGACGGGCTTCTACGAGAAGTTCGGTTATGAGCGGCCGGTGTACACGCTCAGCCACGACATGCTCATGACCGGTCCGACCGCGGCGTTCTTCAAGAAGACCGGCTTCATCCGGGCCAACCACGAGAACGCCGACGAGGCACTGCGCTCCGGCGGCGTCGTGGTGGTGTTTCCCGGCGGCGACTACGACGTCTACCGCCCCACCCTGGCCGCGAACAGGATCGATTTCGCGGGCCGGCGCGGCTACGTCAAGGCCGCGATCAACGCCGGCGTGCCGATCGTGCCCATGGTCGGTATCGGTGGCCAGGAGACGCAGATCTTCCTGTCCCGTGGCACCGGGATCGCCAAGGCGCTCGGACCGATCGCGCGGTTGGCGCGCACCAAGATCGTGCCGGTGTCGTTCGGTTTCCCGTTCGGGCTGTCCGCGGTGTTGCCGCTCAACGTGCCGCTGCCGAGCAAGATCGTCATGCAGGCCCTCCCGCCGGTGGACATCGCCGCGGAGTTCGGCGACGATCCCGACATCGACGAGGTCGACGCCCATGTCCGACGGGTCATGCAGCGCGCCCTCGACGAGCTCGCCGATGAGCGCCGTTTCCCGGTGATCGGCTGAGTTGGGGTGGGACCGCTCGATCGTCTGGCCAGCCAGCTCAACAACGCTGCCGGTCAGCTCACCGGTGCCGCCGGTCTGGCCAACACCATGCGCCGTTCGGGGCTGCTGACCACACTGCGCCCGGACAAGTATCTGCGGATCGCAGCCATGATGGCGCGCGAAAACATGAGTGTCACATCAGGTTTCGCGAGTTCTGCGCAACGCTGCCCGGATCGGGCGGGCCTGGTCGACGAGCTGGGCACGCTGACGTGGCGCCAGCTGGACCAGCGCGCCGATGCGCTGGCGGCCGCGCTGCAGGCCCTTCCTGCCGGCGCACCGCAGGTGGTGGGCGTCATGGCCCGCAACCACCGTGGTTTCGTGCTGTCGCTGATCGCCGCCAACCGCATCGGCGCCGACGTGCTGCTGCTCAACACGTCGTTCGCAGGTCCGGCCCTCGCGGAGGTGGTGACGCGAGAAGCCGTCGACGCCATCATCTTCGACGAGGAGTTCACCGCGACGGTGGACCGTGCCCTGTCCGACCGGCCGACCGCCGCACGCATCGTGGCGTGGACCGACACCCATGCCCACGAGGCCACCGTGGCCAAGTTCGTCGACGAGTTCGAGGGCAAGCAGCCGCAGCGGGCCACCGGCAAGAGCCGAGTCATCCTGCTGACCTCGGGAACCACCGGAACCCCGAAGGGCGCCAGGCATTCCGGTGGCGGCCCGGAGGTGCTCAAGTCGATCCTGGACCGTACGCCGTGGCACGCCGAGGAGCCGGTGGTGATCGTGGCCCCGATGTTTCACGCCTGGGGCTTCTCGCAGTTGGCCTTCGCGGCGTCGATGGCCTGCACGATCATCACCCGGCGCAAGTTCGACCCGGAGGCCACGCTCGAGCTCGTCGACCGGCACCGCGCGACCGGACTGTGCGTCGTACCGGTGATGTTCGACCGGATCATGGATCTGCCCGACAATGTGTTGCGCCGCTACGACGGGCGCTCACTGCGGTTCGCCGCGGCCTCCGGTTCGCGGATGCGGCCCGACGTCGTCACCAAGTTCATGGACCGGTTCGGCGACGTCATCTACAACAACTACAACGCCACCGAGGCGGGCATGATCGCCACCGCCACCCCGGCTGATCTGCGTGCCGCGCCCGACACTGCTGGTAAGCCTGCGGAAGGCACGGACATCCGCATTCTCGACGCCGACTTCACCGAACTCCCGGCCGGTGAGGTGGGCACCATCTACGTCCGCAACTCGACGCAATTCGATGGCTACACCTCCGGTAGTACCAAGGACTTCCACGACGGCTACATGTGCTCGGGCGACGTGGGATACCTCGATGATGCCGGCCGGCTGTTCGTGGTGGGCCGCGACGACGAGATGATCGTGTCCGGCGGCGAGAACGTCTACCCGATCGAAGTGGAGAAGGTGCTCGCGGGCCATCCCGATGTCGCCGAGGCTGCGGTGATCGGCGTCGACGACGAGCAGTTCGGCCAGCGCCTGACGGCCTTTGTGGTGCTGACCAATCCGGTCACACCCGACGAACTGAAAACGTACGTGCGCGAGAATCTCGCGAATTACAAAGTGCCACGGGAGATTACCGTGCTCGATGAGCTACCTCGCAACAACACCGGCAAGATCGCCCGCCGTGAACTGCAGGAGCGTGCCAATGGGTAGGCGCAGCGCGGTGCTCAGTGCCGCCGCCGAAGTCGCGAACGCCGCCAACGCGGTACGTCCGTTGATCCGCAGAGGTAACGGCACCCTGCTGGCGTTCGCGTTCGGATGGCCGACCTCGGAGAACGCGCCGCTGGTGATCACCGGCTCCATGCTCGACGCGCTGCGCCGGGTGATCCGCGGTGACCACCGCACGGCTTCGGGACGAATCTCCTTGCTGCTCAAGGCCGTATCGTGGGCGCTTCTGGTGTTGGTGCACCGGCGCGGCGTGCAGTCCCGGCCGTCGTTCGAGACGCCGCTGCGCGACGCTCTCGGTGCGGATTACCGCGAGGTGGCCCGGGCCGGGCGGCCCGCCGGGGTGTGGGCGACCTCTCGGATCCGTCGCCGGTATGTCCAGCAGACGGTGAAATACGGTCCGCACAAAGCCAATCTGGCCGACATCTGGCGGCGCGCCGACCTGCCGCGGGACGGTAAAGCGCCGGTGCTGCTGCAGGTGCCCGGCGGCGCGTGGATGATCGGCGACCGCAGGCCGCAGGGCTATCCGTTGATGGGTCAGCTCGCCGAACAGGGCTGGATCTGTGTGTCGATCGGCTACCGGGTCAGCCCGAAGTACCCGTGGCCCGACCACATCATCGACGTCAAGCAGGCGCTGGCCTGGGTGAAGGCCAACATCGCCGAATACGGCGGCGACCCGGAATCGGTGTGCATCACCGGCGGATCGGCCGGTGGACACCTGGCGGCGCTGGCGGCTCTGACACCCAACGACCCGAAATGGCAGCCGGGCTTCGAGGATGCCGACACCTCGGTGGTCGCGGCGGTGCCGATCTACGGCCGTTACGACTGGTTCAGCAGGACGGGCAACGGCCGCGGCCAGTTCGTCGACGCGCTGCAGCGGGTCATCGTCAAGCTCCCGTTCGCAGGCAACGAGCAGCTCTACCACGACGCGTCGCCCATCACGCTGGTTCATCCGGAAGCACCTCCGTTCTTCGTGCTGCACGGCACCAGCGATTCGCTGATCCCGGTCGACGAAGGCCGCGAGTTCGTCGCGGCTCTGCAGGAAGTGGCGACTGCGCCGGTGGTCTACGCCGAGATCCCGCACGCCCAGCACGCATTCGACATTTTCGGCTCCCCGCACGGGCACTACACCGCCGATGCCGTCGAGAAGTTCCTGAACTGGGTGCTGGCGCAACGCGAGATGTCCCGCGTCTCCTCGGGCGCCGGAGAGGCGTCGGAGCACCGCTGACCGGCACGCTGCGGAGATCCTTCACGTCGAGACCACCCGCCCCCTACAGTTGGTGGGTGTTTCCGCACTGGACGCTGTCGACCCTGAGCACGTCCCGGTGAACTGAACCGTGATCAGCCTCGACCAACTCGACTCAGACTTGATCGACCTGCTCGGGCGCAACGCCCGCATGGGCGTCGCCGAACTGGCGTCGCATCTCGGCGTCGCGCGCAACACCGTCCAGTCGCGGCTGCGCCGGCTGGAGGAGAGCGGGCTGCTGCGGGGCTTCCGGCCCGACATCGATCTGGGCGCCGCGGGCATCGCGGTGCAGGCTTTCATCGCCCTGGAGGTGCAGCAGGGCCGTCTGTTGCGCATCGCCGAACTGCTCACGGCCATACCGGAA
This sequence comes from Mycobacterium dioxanotrophicus, assembly GCF_002157835.1. Lineage (NCBI taxonomy): Bacteria > Bacillati > Actinomycetota > Actinomycetes > Mycobacteriales > Mycobacteriaceae > Mycobacterium > Mycobacterium dioxanotrophicus. Next base: position 7,251,781 of record NZ_CP020809.1, read on the forward strand.
GTGCTGGAGATCCACGTGACCACCGGTCGAGAGGATCTGCTCGCCCGGGTCGCGACGGAAACCCAGGCGGGGCTGCAACAGCTCATCGAGCACATTGTCGGGATTCCGGGTGTGGTGCATTCGAGCACCACCCTGACCTTGACCACGCCGCTGAGCTACCGGACGCAGCCGCTGCTGCAGAAGCTGACCAAGACGCGCGGGTGGGGCCGGTCGACGCCCGCACCGCGCGACGAGGAGCCGTCGTCATGACGCCGATCGAGTCCTTGGCCGCGGCCCTGCCTGCAGGCGCGGTGCTGCGCGACCCCGATGTCATCGAGCGATACCGGAGAGATTCCGCGGCGGACCCGACTGCGGGCACGCCGCTGGCCGTGGTGCGCGCGACCTGCACCGAAGACGTGCAGGAGGTGCTGCGCTGGGCATCGGCACACGCCGTCCCGGTGGTACCGCGCGGTGCCGGTTCCGGATTGTCCGGCGGTGCCGACGCAGTGGACGGCGCCATCGTGCTCAGCACCGAACGCATGCGGAAGATCCGGATCGACGTGGCCACCCGTACCGCGGTGGTACAGCCGGGTCTGACCAACACCGAGGTCAAACTGGCTGCCGCCGAACATGGTCTGTGGTACCCGCCGGATCCGGCCTCGGTCGACATCTCGTCGATCGGCGGCAACGCGGCCACCAACGCCGGCGGCTTGTGCTGCGTGAAGTACGGCGTGACCGGCGATTACGTGCTGGGCATGCAGGTGGTGCTGGCCGACGGTACTGCCGTGCGCCTCGGCGGACCGCGCCTCAAAGACGTTGCGGGCCTGTCGTTGACAAAACTGTTCGTCGGTTCCGAAGGCATCCTTGGCGTCATCACCGAACTCACGCTTCGACTCATCCCCGCCCAGTCTCCTGCGTCGACCGTGGTGGCCCTGTTCGGCTCGGTGCACGCCGCCGCCAATGCCGTCGTCGCCATCACGGCAATGCTCCGCCCGGCGATGCTGGAATTCATGGACCACGCCAGCATCAACGCGGTCGAGGATCACATGAAGATGGGACTCGACCGGTCGGCGCAGGCCATGTTGTTGATCCAGTCCGACGCGCCAGGGGCCGCCGCCGACGAGGTGGCCACCATCTTGGCCGAATGTGAGAAATGCGGGGCAACAGAGGTTTTCGCCACCGACGATCCGGCCGAGGGCGCGGCGTTCACCGCGGCCCGGCGAGCGATGTTCCCGGCGGTCGAGAAACTGGGCAGCCTGCTGCTGGAAGACGTCGGGGTTCCGATACCGCAGCTGCCTGCCATGGTGACCGGGGTCGAGGACATCGCCGACGAGTGCGATGTGCTCATCTGCATGGTGGCCCACGCCGGGGACGGCAACACCCACCCGGTCATCGTGTTCGATCCCACTGACGCCGACGCCACCGACCGGGCGCACCGCGCGTTCGCCCGCATCATGGAGCTGGCGATCGACCTCGGCGGCACCATCACCGGTGAGCACGGCGTCGGACGGCTCAAGCGCGACTGGCTGCCTGCGCAGCTCGGCGACGACGTGATGGCACTGACCCACCGCATCAAAGACGCGCTCGACCCCCACGGAATCCTCAATCCCGGCGCCGTGCTGCGCTGAGCAATCCGCTCAGCTGGCGATGTGACGGCTACCACAGATTTGACCATCCTGCTCAGTTGCGAGCGCTTGTGTTGACCATGGTGATGAGCTCGGTGATCGTTATCTGGTGACCCAACTCGACGACGCCCCAAGAGTTTCGGCGAATCTGGCCAGCCGCTACCGGGTGGACTCCGGACCTGTGTTGCTCACCGGCGTGCAGGCGGTGGCACGCCAGTTCGTCGAACAACACGCGCGCGACAGGCGCGCCGGACGGACGGTGGCGACGTTCGTATCCGGATATCCAGGCAGCCCCTTGGCCGGGTTGGACAAGCTGCTGGCCGGTATCGACGGGCTGTCGCAGCACCACGATGTGACGCTGGTGCCGGGGATGAACGAGGAGTTGGCGGCGACGTCGGTGTGGGGCAGTCAGTTGGAGCTGCCGCAGGACACCCGAACGCATGACGGTGTCGTCGGGGTCTGGTACGGCAAGGGGCCGGGGTTGGACCGCGCCACCGACGCGTTGCGGCACCTGACCGTCTACGGCGCGCATCCGTCCGGCGGCGTCCTGTTGATGGTCGGTGACGATCCGGCGGCGAAGTCGTCCACGGTGCCTGCCTCCAGTGAGCGCTCACTGGCCGCGATGAACATCCCGGTGCTGTTCCCCCGCAACGCCGAGGAGATCATCGGCTTCGGGCTGTACGGCGTCGCGCTGTCCCGGGTCTCGGGCTGTCCCGTCGCCCTCAAGCTCAATGCCGATGTGGCAGATGGCCTTTGGACGGTACGGCGGGACTACGCGGACTTCGCGATCACGCTACCGGACCTGCAGTGGCAGGGCAGGCCGTGGACCTACCGGCAACGGGTCATGGCGGCTCCGCCGGACAGCGTGCTCGCCGAGGCCGACCTCTACGGTCCGCGCTGGGCGATGGTGCAGGCGTTCAACGCCGCCAACGACATCGACACCGTCGAGGTGAACCCGGCGGAGGCGTGGCTGGGCATCGTCGCGGTCGGAACCGCCTACGACGCCCTGCGGCAGACGCTCGACGAACTCGGGTTGCACGAGGACGATCTGGATCGGCGCGGAATCCGGATACTGCGCGTGGGGATGCCTTACCCGCTCGGCGCCGACCGGATCCGCCAGTTGGCGCGCGGGGTGGACACGGTGTTGGTCGTCGAAGACAAGACGACGTTCGTCGAAACCCAGGTGATACAGGCACTTTACGATCTCGACGACCGCCCGCAAGTGATCGGCAAGCTGGACGGCGCCGGACTCCCCCTCGTCCCCGCCGACGGTGAACTCACGGCCGCGCGTCTGCTGCGCCCGCTGCACCGGATACTGCATCCGCGCATGCCCGTGGCGCCGCTGCCGCCGCCGCGGCTCGAGCTCACCCCCTTGACCACGACGCGTACCCCGTACTTCTGCTCAGGATGCCCGCACAATCGGTCCACGGTTGTTCCCGACGGGTCGCTGGCGGCCGGTGGAATCGGATGCCACACCCTGGTGACGATGTCGGCGCGCCCGGAATCCGCCGTGATCGGGTTGACCCAGATGGGCGGCGAGGGGACCCAGTGGATCGGGCAGGCGCCGTACGCCGGCGTCAAGCACATCTTCCAGAACATCGGTGACGGAACGTATTTCCACTCCGGGCAGCTGGCTGTGCAGGCCTGCGTGGCCGCCGGCGTCAACATCACCTACAAGATCCTGTACAACTCGGCCGTCGCGATGACCGGCGCGCAGGACGCCGAGGCCGCACTCGGGGTGCCCGCGCTCACCCACAAGCTGAGCACCGAAGGGGTCCGGCGGATCATCGTGTGCGCCGAGGACCCCACACGGTACCCGGCGAGCAGTCTCGCGTCCGGAACCCTGCTGTGGCATCGGGATCGGCTCGACGAGGCGCAACGGATCCTGCGCGACACCGAGGGCGTGACGGTCCTGATCTACGACCAACAGTGCGCGGCCGAGGCACGGCGCAAACGCAAGCGGGGTCTGCAACCGGTGCGCCGCACGCGGGTCGTGATCAACGAGGCCGTGTGCGAGGGCTGCGGAGACTGCGGCGTGAAGAGCAACTGTCTGTCGGTACAGCCGGTGGAAACCGAGTTCGGCCGCAAGACCCGCATTGACCAGACCAGCTGCAACACCGATTACAGCTGCCTCGACGGCGACTGCCCGTCGTTCGTCACCGTCGAACTCCCGGAACACCAGCAGCGCACGGAGCGTAGGACTCCGGCGTTGCCCGACCTGACCCAACCACCGGTGACCCGACCGGCGTCGACCTGCAACATCTTTCTGGCGGGCATCGGTGGGACGGGCATCGTCACCGTCAACCAGGTGCTCGGCGTCGCGGCCCTGCAGGCCGGGTTGCACGTGCAGGGGCTGGACCAGACGGGCCTGAGCCAGAAGGCGGGCCCGGTCACGTCGCATCTGCGGCTCAGCACCGGGCCGATCGCGTCGTCGAACCGCGTCAGCCCGGCGACGGCTGATTGCCTGCTGGCCTTCGACCTGCTGACCGCCGCCGACGCGAAGAACCTGCGGTACGCGCACAGCAGCCGTACGGTCGCGGTGGCCTCGACCAGCCGCACGGCCACCGGCGCGATGGTGGCCGATCCGCAGGTGACCCACCCCGACGACCATGCCCTGCTGGACCGGCTCAGTGTGTCCACCCGGGATCTGCTCAGCTTCGATGCACTCGCGGCCGCGGAAACCTTGTTCGGGTCCACCGCCGCCGCGAACTTCCTCCTGGTGGGCGCGGCAGTACAACTCGGCGCGCTGCCCGTCCCGGCGTCCTTCGTGGAGCGCGCCATCGAGCTCAACGGCGTGGCGGTCGCCACCAACGTGGCTGCCTTCCGCTGGGGCCGGGCCGCGGTCTGCGCCCCCGAGGCATTCTCCGAAGCGACCACTCCCCACGCGGCGGAAAGCCGCACCATCCCCGCCCTGCCGGCCGTCGTCGGCTCCCGCATCACGGTGGCAGAACCGTTGCGGCCCTTGGTCGAACGCCGCGCCGCGGAACTCGTGGCCTACCAGAGCCGCACGGTGGCCGCCGAGTACATCGACGTGGTCGAGGCGGTGTGGGCCGCGGAGCGTCGCCTGGGCGCCCGCACGGAGTTCAGCACGGCAGTCGCCGAGGGCTTGTTCAAACTGACCGCGTACAAGGACGAGTACGAAGTCGCCCGGCTGCTCACCGATCCCGCTTTCGCGGCGACCGTGCAGGCACAGTTCCCCGGTGCCACCGACCTCACCTACCGGCTGCATCCACCGGCGCTGCGGGCCATGGGGCGTCGCTCCAAGATCGGGTTCGGGCCGCGCAGCCACCTGGTACTGCGGCTGCTGGCCAAGGGAAAGCGGTTGCGGGGCACTGTCTTCGACCCGTTCGGTCACGCGTCGCTGCGCCGCACGGAACGTGCACTGTTGGCGCATTACCGGGAGATGGTGCTCGGGACGGCCGCGACACTGACCGTCGAGAGTTACGACACCGCGGTCGCCGCGGCGGCCGCTGCCGACCTGGTGCGTGGCTACGAGTCGGTCAAGCTGGGCACCGTCGTCGCCTACCGGGACCGGTTGGCCGAGTTGGGTTTCGAACCACCGGCGGTCTGACGTCAGCCGGCCGCACCGAGACTCACACCAGGGACAAACTTCCCGTCGGATTTGTCCCTGGTGTGAATCTCGATGTCACTCAGTCGGGCCCGCGCCGCAGCGCCACCCGTGGGCATTCTCTGATGGCGCGGGCGGCGAGTTCTTCCAATTCGGCAGGCACCGGGTCCAGCTTGACCACCGAGTAGTCATCCGCATCGAGTTCGAACAGCTGCGGTACGAGGTTCACGCAGATGGCGTTGCCCTCACAACGATCCCGGTCGACTTCGACTCGCACAGCCGCCTCCAGGTATTTATCCAAACGGTAGCTGTAAAAATACCCTTCGTAGAGGCGGAGCACCAGAACTTTGCCGCGTTACGTCGCGGCTCAGGGCAGCGCATTCCCGAGTGCCGCGTCGACGGCACCGGGACTCAGCACATGGTCGAGCGCGGTGATCGCACAACCGACCATGCTGGAGCGTTCCCGGTGGATCGCGGGCATGATCTGCAGTGTGCGGGTGGCCAGCGCAGTAGCGTTGCCGTACAAGGTCTCTCGCAGACCCGCGACGAATACGTCGTAGGCGCCGACCATGTCGCCCGCGACGACAAGGGCACCAGGGTTGAGCAGGTTGACCGCGGCCGCGAGCACTTCGCCGATATGCCGTCCACTCTCGCGGATCATGCGGCGGGCCTCGGCGTCCCCGCTGTGCGCCAGCGTGACGACGTCACGGAGATGCCCCACGGGGTGGCCATCGCGTTGGAGATCGCGAACCAGCGCCCAGCCGCCGGCGATCGCCTCCAGACAGCCGGTGTCGCCGCAGCGGCAGGGCACTCCCGCGGCGGCCGGGGTCTTGCTGTGGCCGAACTCGCCGGCAGCCTGCACCGCGCCGCGCTGCAGCCGCCCACCCATGATGAGGCCCGCCCCCAGGCCGGTCGACGCCTTGACCACGAGCATGTCGTCGAATTCCCCTAGGCCGCCGCGCCTTTCGGCCAGTGCGATGACATTGGCATCATTGTCCATGAGCACGGGCGCGTCGGTGAAGCCCCGGAAGTACGGGGTCAACGGCACGCCGTCCCACCCACCCATGTTGGGGGAATCGAGGCTGGCACCGGATCGCTGATCAACGGTGCCGGGAAGGCTCAGCCCCACCCCGAAGATGCGGGCACCACGGCGTCCGGAGTCGTCGAGCAGGGCATCGAGACGCTTGACGAGATCGGGCATCAATTCGCCGGGGCCGATGCCCGGCTCTTGGTCGATCTCGCTGGATGCCAAGATGTCGCCCGCGAGGTTGCACACCGCGAGCTGCGTGCGGCTGCGGCCGATGGCCGCCGCGAACACCACGCCGGCGTCGACATTGAACATCAGCTGCGCGGCCGGGCGCCCACCGGTCGAGGCCGCCTGGTTCCGCTCGGTCACCACCCCAAGCGATTCGAGGGCAGCCACCCGCGCGGTCACCGCGGTACGTGACAGGCCGGTGATGCGCCCGATCCCGGCCCGGGTGACGGTCCGGTGATCCCGGATCACCGCAAACACTTCCCCCGGGGTCGGAGCTACCGCAGGGAGTGCCATGGCCTCCATTGAAGCAAGACGCCTAGCTCCAGAGCAAAACGTAAGCCTGCCTATTTAGGTATTTGGAATACATAAGTTTGCTTGCCAAAGCCCTAAGGCGGCGGTAGTTTCCCTACTGAACCGATCAAGCTCCATCGAGGAGGATCAGTGATACGACCCGCTCCATACCTGTGCGGCCGGTACGAGGAAGCCGCATGAACGCCGTCAATTCCGTCGTCGCCGCGGTGACCCAGCGGATCATCGAGCGCAGCGCTACGACGCGCGGCGCCTACCTTGAGCGCATGGCCGCCGAAACCCAGCACGGCCCGGCCCGCGGCAGGCTGGCATGTGCCAACCTGGCCCACGGCTTCGCCGCTGCCGAGGCACCTGACAAGAAGGCGCTGCGGCATATCGTCAAACCCAACATCGCGATCGTGTCGTCGTACAACGACATGCTCTCGGCACACAAGCCATTCGAGGACTACCCCGCCCAGCTCAAGGCCGCGGCGCTGAGCGCGGGTGCCATCGCGCAGATGGCCGGCGGCGTTCCGGCGATGTGCGACGGCATCACCCAAGGCCGGGCGGGGATGCAGCTGTCGTTGTTCTCCCGCGACGTGATCGCCATGTCGACGGCAATCGCCCTGTCCCACGACATGTTCGACGCCGCACTGATGCTCGGTGTGTGCGACAAGATCGTGCCCGGCATGCTGATCGGCGCACTGAGCTTCGGGCACCTGCCCGCGATCTTCGTGCCTGCGGGCCCGATGGAGTCAGGTCTGCCCAACGGCGAAAAGGCAAGAATCCGACAGCTTTACGCCGAAGGCAAGGTCGACCGGGAGGCGCTGCTCGACGCCGAGGCGGCCTCGTATCACGGCCGCGGCACCTGCACCTTCTACGGCACCGCGAATTCCAACCAGCTGCTGATGGAGGCCATGGGTCTGCATCTGCCCGGCTCCAGTCTCGTCAGCCCCGACACCCCGCTGCGCGACGCGCTGACCGCCGCGGCCGGCGCACGGGCCGGTGAGATCACCGCATTGGGCGACGAATACACCCCGGTCGGCGAAGTGGCAGACGAACGCGCAGTGGTCAACGGGGCGGTCGCGCTGCTGGCGACCGGTGGTTCCACCAACCACACCATGCATCTGGTCGCCATCGCCCGGGCCGCCGGAATCATCTTGACCTGGAACGACATTGCCGAGTTGTCGGCCGTGGTGCCGCTGCTGGCGCGGATCTATCCCAACGGCAAGGCCGACGTCAACCACTTCCAGGCCGCCGGTGGTATGGCGTTCCTGATCAGGTCCCTGCTCGGCGCCGGGCTCATGCACGACGACGTCCTCACCGTCGTCGGGCCCGGACTGCGTAGCTACACACGAGAGCCGCGACTGATCGACGGGTCGCTGCAGTGGGTCGACGGCGTGTCCGAAAGCCTCGACACCTCAGTGCTGCGGGGCGTCGATGAGCCGTTCGCTCCCGACGGCGGCCTGAAGACGTTGACCGGCAACCTCGGAACGAGCGTCATCAAGACCTCCGCCGTCGACACCGCACACCGCACCGTCACCGCGCCGGCGGTCGTGTTCGACAGCCAGGAGGACTTCCTGGAGGCGTTCAAGTCCGGCACACTCGACCGCGATTTCATCGGGGTGGTCCGCTATCAGGGTCCGCAGGGCCTCGGCATGCCCGAGCTGCACAAACTGACCCCGGCCATGGGTGTGCTGCAGGACCGCGGCTACCACGTGGCCCTGGTGACCGACGGCCGGATGTCCGGCGCGTCGGGCAAGGTACCCGCCGCCATCCACCTGACCCCCGAAGCCGCCGCAGGCGGTCCGCTGGCCAGGTTGCGCGACGGCGACGTCATCACCCTCGACGCCACCACCGGCACGTTGTCGGTCGATGTCACCGCCGAGGAATTCGACTCCCGCCCGGACACCGGGCAGGCCCCGACCGCCGATGAATGGATCGGCACCGGCCGGGAACTTTTTGCCAGCATGCGCGCAGGCGTCGGCCCAGCCGACGAGGGCGCCACCATCTTCAGGAGTGCCGTATGACCATCGAATCCCTGCTCGACCTCGTCCCCGTCATTCCCGTCGTGGTCGTGCACGACGCCGCCGACGCGGTGCCGATCGCCAAGGCCCTCGTCGACGGCGGCCTGCCCGTGATCGAGTTGACCCTGCGTACCCCGGCCGCCCTGGAGGCCATCAAACGCATCGCCAACGAAGTACCCGAGATCCTCGTGGGTGCGGGCACCATCATCGACACGCAGCAGCCTGCGCAGGCCCTGGCCAACGGGGCACAGTTCCTGGTGTCGCCGGGCAGCACCCCCGCGCTGCTGGGAGCCATGCAGGACAGCGGATTACCGCATCTCCCCGGCGTATCCACGGTGTCCGAGGTGCTCCAGCTCCTCGAACACGGCTACACCGAACTCAAGTTCTTCCCCGCCGAACCGGCAGGCGGCGCCCCTTATCTGCGGGCCATCCACTCGCCGGTGCCCGCGGCCCGGTTCTGCCCCACCGGTGGCATCACGCCCGCCAACATGGGCGACTACCTGGCCAGCCCCAACGTGGGGTGCGTCGGCGGAAGCTGGCTGACGCCGGCCGACGTCGTCGCTCGACAGGATTGGCCGACCATCGCCCACCTGGCCCGCACGGCACGGGATCTCGTCTTACTGTGAGCGCCGAGTGGCCAGTTGTGGCACGTCTTCGCCGAAATAGCGTGCACAACTGGCCGTTCGGCGAATCACGTCAGCCCGGCGTCCTGTAGAAGCCGAGTCAGGCCGAGATCGGCGCACCGGGCGACGGCAGGATGGCCGAGGCCTTCGGCTCGGTGTCCGGTGGCCACGAGGGTCTCCGCGACGAGCAACCCGGCTTGCAGGGCAGCCCACGGGCGTTGCGTGCCATCGATTCCGGCGGCCAGTTGCTCGGCCCGCCGCAGCGCCTCGGCATGGTCGTCAGCCGAATCGCTCGCGGCGAGCAACCGCACACCGGAGTCCTCGTCGAGTTCGGCAGTGACGATGGCGATTCCGTCGGTACCGGCCGCCACCGGGCCCGACGCCCGTAAGCGGGCCGCGACATCCGGGGTGACCGGCAGGCCGAGCCGGATCCGCAGATTGGTCATCACCGCGGCCAGCCGGGGTAGGTCGAGCCGTTCGGCGGCCCGCATCCCGTCGGATAACCGGGCGGCCGCGGCATCGAGATCGCCGTCGGCCGCCTTGAGCCGGGCCGCTGTTCCGTACAGCGCGATCATGTAGTCCACCGCGCCGCCTTCGGAGCCCAGTGCGTAGCTCTCCTCGATGATGCGCGACGCCTCAGCCAACTCTCCTGTCTCATAGAGCAATTCACCGAGCAGCGCACCGGCCACCCGCACCGCGTGGGAGTGTGGACCCAGCTCGGCGCCCATCCCATGGGCCTGCCGCAACAAGTCCATGGCTCCCAGGATATCCAGCTGGTGTTTGGCGGCGATCGCATCGAAGCACAGCCGGTACACCGGGGCGAAGGCACCCATCAGGTCGTGATACCGCGCGGCGAACGCCGAGTGCCGCCGCGCCGCCGCGTAGTCGAAACGATAGATCGCCGCGAAGGTGGCGATGTTGCCCGCCACGCCGGCGACACGAGGCGGCAGCGAGTCCGGCCGGGCCAGTACCTCGGCGACCAACGCTTCGATGCGGTCGGTGTGGTCCCCGAAAGCCTCTGCGACACTTCGCACCACGTCGGCGTCGACGCGAAGGTCTGTCTGCAGCGACTCCGGCAGACCGCTGTTCTTCAGGGCCGTCTCGAATCGGTTGAGCGCGGTATAGGTCTCCGCCCGACGCTGCAACAGGATGTTCGCCCAGGCGATGACGAGCTGCAGCGGAGCCCGCGTCAGCACTGCCTGAGCCGGGAGCTTCTTGACGATCGCCAGAAACGTCGTCATCTTGGACTGTTCGAGCAGATAGGTCTCATCCTGCTCGACCAACTCGACCGCATAGTCCGAATCACCCGCGGCCAGAGCATGATCCACGGCCTCGTTGAGGTCGTGGTTGGCGGCGAACCAGGCGGCTGCCGCGCGATGCAGATCGTTGATGACGTCAGGCCGGTCGCGTTCCAGCCGGCGCCGGAGGAATTCGGCGAACATGTGGTGGTACCGGAACCAGGTGCGGTCCTCGCAGGCCCGACGCAGGAACAGGCCACGCCGCTCCACGTCCTCGAGCCGGGCTTGTCCACCGGACACCCCGGCGAGTGCGCCTGCCAGTGCACCGCAGGTCCGTTCGGTGATCGAGGTCAGCATGAGGAAGTCGAGCAGCTCGGGTTCCAATGTGTCCAAGACGTTTTCAGCGAGGAATTCACCGACCACCTCACCGACGATCGCGTCGTGCTCCGCGATGCGGGCCAGCAGGCTCGGGGCGTCGTCTGCCCCGCGCAACGACAGGGTGGCGAGCTGCAGCGCGGCGGCCCACCCGTCGGTCGAGGTGGTCAGCGCCGCGACGTCGGCGGGTGAGAGGTCGAGCTTTCCCACCTCGAGCAACAATGCCCGTGCTTCTTCTACATCGAATCGCATTGTGGTTTCGTTGATCTCGACGAGCTCGTCGTGAATCCTGAGCTTGCTCAGCGGGAGCCCCGAACCCGACCAGCTGGTGACGATGAGCTGCAGGTGATGACATCCGTTGTCGATGAGGAAGCCGAGGGCAGCGATGGTGCGGGCGTCGGACACCCGGTGCCAGTCGTCGATCACGACGGCCATCCGCTCACCGCTGGCATGGATCTCGTCGACCAGGGCGGTCAGCACGTAACGATCGGCGTTCTCGCCGTGCTCTTCCAGCGTCGCCCCCAGCGACTCGGCCAGGCTCGGACGGACCCGGCGGATCGCCTCGACCAAGTGCGCCAAGAACCACACCACGTTGTTGTCGTCCTCGTCGACGGTCAGCCAGCCGACGGCCACACCCGTGCCGGCGAGTTCGTCACGCCACTGGGCCGCCAGCGTGCTCTTGCCGTAACCCAGTGGCGCATGGATGAATACGAGCCTGCGCTCTCCCCCGGCTCGCAGCAGTTCGGTCAGCCGCTCACGATTGACAAGGCCCTTGACCGGGGTCGCGGGCCGGTACTTGGTGGCCGGTGTGGGTGGCGGGGTGACGGTGCGGCGCCGCTCGGCCGACGGCGCGGGCGGTGCCTGCCGTTCGACCCCGAGTTCGACGGGCTTGGCCATCACGTCGACGCCGAGTTTGTTGTGCTGCTGTACGTCGCGCAGGATGTCGCCGAGTTCGGTGACGCTGGCCGGGCGCTCCGCGGGATCGCGGGACATCGCCTGCTCGATGGCGGCGGCCACGTCACCGGGCATACCCCGCTCCCGCAGGTCGGGGATGGGCTGCGAGGTGATCCGCAGGAACTGGGCCACGACCTTCTCGCCCTGTTTGCGTTCGAACGCCGCGTGCCCGGTGAGTGCGCAGAACAGTGTCGCTCCAAGCGAATACACATCGGAGACGACGGTCGGGGCGCCACCTTCGAGAACTTCGGGGGCGGTGAACGCGGGCGATCCGGTGATCAGGCCCGACGACGTCTGGAATCCGCCGGAGACACGGGCGATCCCGAAATCCGTCAGCTGCGGCTCACCATAATCGGACAGCAGGATGTTGCCCGGTTTGACGTCGCGGTGCAGGATGCCTGCACGGTGCGCGGCGTCGAGTGCACCGGCGATCTTCACCCCGACACTGAGCATCTCCACCCAGTCCAGTGGCCCATGCTTGGAGATGAGCGCCTCCAGCGAGCCTTTCGCGTAAAACGGCATCACCAGGTACGGCCTGCCGCCGGAGGTCACGCCCACCTGCATGATGGTGGCGATGTTCGGATGCCCGGACAGCCGGCCCATGGCACGTTGTTCCCGCAGGAACCGGTCGATGTTCTCGTCGTCCAGATCCGAGTTCAGCACCTTGACCGCGACAGTGCGGTCCAACGTCGGCTGGGCGCAGCGGTAGACGACGCCGAAGCCGCCGCGGCCGATCTCCTGCGCCTCTCCGAATCCCTCGGCGGCGAGTTCGGTGGCGAGATCGCCCACATAGCTCTGCCGCGTCGCCAGCGGATCACCCTCGGCCATCGCTGCAATCCTCGATCCGGAATCAGGCCAACTCAGGCCAGATTAACCCCGGAGACCGGCCGCGCCCCTGCTATTGCGGCATGGCCGACTCGACCACCGTCAGCGTGTCCGGCAATCCCGCCACCCGCCGGATGCTGCCGAACTCCGCGAGCATCGCGTCGGTCACCTCGTGCGGATCCTTGACGGTGGCGTCATCGGCGAGCACCGAAATGTTGAGTTGGTCGACATAGCTCCACACGGTGATGTTCAGGCCGCTGCCGGCCGTGATGGGCCCCACCGAGTAGATCTCGGTGACGGTGGCACCGCCGACCTTGCCGCGTTCGCGCGGGCCCGGAACGTTGGAGATGTTGAGGTTGAGCACCTTGTTCTGGCCGTCCTTGGCGGACAACCGCTTGAACGCCGCCTCCACCGGCGCCGGCGGCATGTACGCCGCCCAGCGGGCGACCAGTTCGGGGCCGACCAGTTGATGGCTTTCCTTTGCCAGATTCGCCGCTTCGCGCGCGCGGCGGATCCGCTCGGCTGGGTCGTCGACGTCGACCGGCAGCGCGACCAGCACACCACTGAACCGGTTGCCGGAAATCCGGTCCGGGGAGAAGTCGAAACTCATCGGGACCGAGGCCAGCAACGGATGGTCGGCCTTGCCGTCATAGCGCAGCAACAGTGTCCGCAACGCACCCGAGGACATGGACAGCACCAGGTCGTTGATGGTCACGCCGAGGGCCTTGCTGGTTTCCTTGACGTCGGTCAGCGCCAGCGTCGCCGTCGCGAACAACCGCTTCGGGCCGAGCACGTGGTTGATGAAGCTCGGTGGCGGGGTGAACGGGCGGGTGAGCTCCGGAGACAGCTTGCGGTGACTGCGTCGCACCCGCCCGATGCCCTCGGCGGTGTAGCGCACCGTCGCGGGCAACCGCCCGATCTGGCGCAGGTGGTCACGGAACGCCGAACGCACCAGCTCGCCCTTGGACGGAGCCGGATCGGTGGCATAGGAATCCCGGTCCCGCTGTGGTCCCTGCTGCAGATCCATGCCGCGGGCCATGAGATTCGCCGACGCGACGCCGTCGGCCAGCGCGTGGTGCACCTTGCCGACGACGGCGATCCGCGGACCCGCGCTGTCGGCACCTCCTCCGTCGGCAAGGCCTTCGACGAAATACATCTCCCACAGCGGGCGGCTGCGGTCCAGCGGGGTACTGGCGATCTCGCCGATGGCGGCGTCCAGTTCGCGACGGCCACCCGGGGCGGGCAGCCGCCACGGCCGGATGTGGTAATCGAGGTCGACGTCGCAGTTCTCCCGCCACATGGGGTGGTGGAACTTGAACGGGATGTCGACCAGCTGGTAGCGGAACGGATCGAGCTTGTAGAGCCGGCTGTGGATCACTTGCCGGAACTCGTCGATGCCGAAGGTGCGGTCGCCGAGGTCGTCCAACGCGATGACCGCGATCTTCAACGTGTGCATGTGCACGTTGGGCGTTTCGGTGTACAGCAGGAACGCGTCCCACCCACTCAACCGCTTCACTTCTGCCCTCCCGTGTGGAGGCGTCTATATAACCGCTTTGGCCCGTTCAAGCATCCGATTTCGGTGAATTTGGTTGAGGAACAGCCCGATTGCGGTCGCGATGGAGCCGGTGCGGGCCCCGTCGGTCATATCGAAGGCATGCCCGGCACCGGGCAATTCGATATAGCTGACGGGTGACTGGGATACGGCCTTGAGCCGGTCGACGAAAACGCGGGCCTGTTCGACCGGGATGACGCTGTCGCCGGTGCCGTGCACGACCAGGAACGGCGGGGCGTCGCGGTGGATCTGCGCCATGGGCGATGCCAGTCGGTAGATCTCCGGGTGCCGGTCGATGCGGCGGCCGACGACAACGCGTTCGAGGAAGTTGACGAAGCGCACCCGCTCCTCGGTGGACCGGTCCTCCCAGTCGTAGCGACCGTAGATGCCGACGACCGCGTCCACGGAGGTGTCCGAGCCGTCGGGCAGCGCGCCCTGCAGCTCAGGGTGGTTGGGAGTGAGCCCGGCCAGCGCAGCCAGGTGCCCGCCCGCCGAACACCCCGCCACGGCGACGAAGCCGCGATCGCCGCCGAACTTGTCGACGTTGGCCCTGGCCCAGGCGATCGCGGCCTTGACGTCAGTGATGTGCCGCGGCCAACGGTGATGCGGCGCCACCCGGTAATCGATGGACAGGCACACCCAGCCGCGCTGCGCGAGGTGCGACATCAGGGCGTAGCCCTGCAACATCCGACTGCCGTGCACCCAGGCGCCACCGGGGACGAACAGCAGCACCGGCGCCGGCTCGCTGGGCAGATGCTTGGGCCGCCACACGTCGAGCAGTTGAGTCGGGCTGTCGCCGTAGCGCACCGAGGTCCGGTACACGTCACGGCGGTACTCCAGCGAGTTGCACAGCGGCGGCATGGGCCGCTGGGCCGGCCAGTCGATGTCGAGATCGGCGGGGGTGACCACACCCCGCAGTGCCGCCTGGGCGATCGAGTTGGTCATGCCCCGCTCCGCCTTGCGTACCTGGGCATTTCCCGGGGCCAGACGAGATTTCGCGGACGAGGTGAGGAAGTCGGGCATGTGGCGGAAGCCCCAGACACCCATCGCGGCTATCGCGCCGAGTGGTTCCAGGTGCTTGCCGACGATCGGCAACGAGGCCGACGCCACGGTCCAGGCCAGCACGTGGTCGGCCGGCGTCGCGCGCAGCAACCAACGAGCCCGGCTGGCAAGGCTGGGTCCGCGGTGCCGGTCGTCCGGTCGTGCCGTCATTTCGCGAGCGTACCGCGCACCGACAGATGCCAGGCGACAACTTCGCCAAGTTGTACAGTGGATGTCGAACTGTGACCTGGATCACCTATACGTCGGGCGCTCACGCCGTTAGCTTCGCTAAACATGGGTAAGTCAGCTCTGGCCATCACCGAAGAACACCAAGACCTCGCCGAATCGGCCCTCGGGCAGCTGTCGCGGCTCGGCAGCCGCGCCGCGGCCCGCGCCAGCCTCGCCACCCCGGGTAGCTACCCCGACGAAATCTGGTCGGCGGCAGTCGATCTCGGATGGAACGGGCTCGCCGTCGCCGAAGAACACGAAGGGTTGGGTTTCGGGCTTCCCGAGTTGGCCGTGGTCGTCGAGGTCGCCGGCCGCGAGCTGATGCCCGGACCGTTTCTGCCCACCGTCGCCGCGGCGGTGGTGATCGATCGCCTTGCCCCCGAATCGATTCGGGCCCAATTACTTCCGGGGCTGGCAAGTGGCTCGTCCGTTGGGGCGCTCGGGCTGGCCGGCACGGTGAGCATCGGCACGGACGGCGCGCTCGGCGGCTCGGCCGCCGCCGTGCTGGGCGCGCCCGACGCGCACGTGCTGGTGCTCACCGCGGGAGACGACCTCGTCATCGTCGACGCCACCGCCGACGGTGTCACGGTGACAGCCGAGGACGGGCTCGATCCCACCCGCAGCATCGGCACCGTCACACTGCGTGCTGTCACGGTCGCCGATGACCGGGTGATCCGCGGCGCTGCACGCTTGGCACGCACGGTGTTTCGCATCCTGGCCGGTGCCGAGGCGGTCGGCGTGGCGTGGGCGGCGCTGGACATGGCGGTGGAGTACGCCAAGGTGCGCGAACAGTTCGGCCGCACCATCGGCACGTTCCAGGCCGTCAAACACCACGCGGCCAACATGCTGGTGGCCGCCGAACAGACCACCGCCTCAGTGTGGGATGCCGCGCGCGCCAACGATCTCGACGGAGCCTGGTTCGCGGCAGCCGTCGCCGCCGCACACGCCGCCCGCGCGGTGGTCTTCAACGCGGAGTACAACATTCAGTTGCACGGCGGTATCGCGTTCACCTGGGAACACGATGCACACCTGTACCTGCGCCGGGCCCGGACGCTCGCCGCGCTGCTCACCGAGGGCGCCGACCCATTGCTCGACGTCGTCGACGCGCAGCGCACCGGCCGGGCGCACGGCGCGTCGTTCACGCTCCCCGCAGAAGCGGAAGTGCACCGCAAGGCCGCCGCCGAGGCTGCCGCGGCGGTGCGGGCCCTGCCCGCCGAGCAGCGTCGCGACTATCTCGTCGACTCCGGCTATCTCGTGCCGCATTGGCCCGCGCCCTGGGGTCGTGGAGCAGATGTGTTGGAGCAGTTGGTGATCGAGGAGGAGTTCGCCTCGGAGGGCAGGAGCGCAGCGACCGGGGAATCAGGGCCAGTCGAGCGGGCCGACATGGGGATCACCGGATGGGTGACGCTGACCATCGCGCAGGCCGGCACCGACGATCAACGCGAACGCTGGGTGGAGCCGGTGCTGCGCGGACACGTCATGTGGTGCCAGCTGTTCTCCGAACCGGGCGCCGGATCCGATGCCGCGGCGGTGCGGACCGCGGCGAAGAAGGTGGACGGCGGCTGGCGGGTCACCGGCCAGAAGGTGTGGACCAGCCTGGCTCAGCACTGCCAGTGGGGCCTGGCCACCGTGCGCACCGACCCCGACGCACCCAAGCACGCGGGCGTGACGATGATGGCGATCGACATGAAATCACCCGGGGTCAAGGTGAATCCGCTGCAAGGACTGACCGGTGACGCTCATTTCAACGAGGTCTTCTTCGACGACGTGTTCGTGCCCGACGAGAATGTGGTGGGCGACGTGAACAAGGGCTGGCTGGTCGCGCGGGCGACACTGGGCAACGAACGCATCTCGATCGGGGGAGGCTCAGCGGCGCCGACCGGATTCAGCGCCGACGATCTCGTCGCCATGCTCGACGCGTCGCCCGCCGGGGCCGGCTACGCACGGCGCGCCGGAGAGGTAATCGCCATCGGTCACACCCTGCGGCTGCTGAACCTGCGACGGGTATCGCGCGCTATCGCCGGTGCCGAGCCAGGCCCGGAGGGCAACGTGACCAAGCTCCTGGTGGCCGAGCATTCGCAACGGTTGACCGAACTCGGCATGGATTTGGCCGGCACCGCCGCGGTCTCCGGAGCCACCCGCAAGCTGACCCGCGCCTACCTGGGCAACCGGGCGATGACGATCGCCGGCGGAACCTCCGAGATCACCCGCAACACCATCGCCGAGCGGATCCTCGGCCTGCCCCGTGACCCGCTGCTGAAGTAGTTCTCGGGTTGACCCCGCGAGCACTCCCCTTGCCCGCGCGCACTCCCCTTGCCCCGCGAGCGTGCGCGTCTGTTGCCCGACACGCCGTGTTCCACCGGCAGTTCACGCACGCTCGCGGCGCCTACGCTCAACCGCATGGCGGTCAGTCGAACTCGTCGGGCCCGGGCGGCCCGCAAGCGCAAGCGCCGCATGGACAGCGTCGTCAACGACCTGACCGACGAGCAGTGGACCGCGATCAAGCTTGCCTGGAGCGGATGCGCTTACTGCGGCGCGACCGGCACGACGTTGCAGCGAGATTGCGTCATGGCCATCTCCCGTGGCGGCCGGTACACCATCGACAACGTCGTACCGGCGTGCGCGTCATGCAATGCGAGCAAATGCAATGACGAGGTGACCGGCTGGATGCGGCGTAAGCGGCTCGACGAACGCCTCTTCTTGACGCGCTACGTCGAGATTCGGGCGGCGTTGACGGCTTCCGCACCCTGAGCGCCCGGCGAGCGTGCGCAAAGTGCTGCTGAAGTGCCGCGTGTCGGGCAACAGACACGCACGCTCGCGGTGCAAAGGCTAACGCAGGGCGGCGCGGCCCTTGATGCGGCCGAGGATCACCAGGGCCAGCAGGGTGACGAGCAGCAGAATCGTGGTGCACGCGGCGGCCTGGAACGCCTGACCGCGGTCGGTAAGACCGAAGATGGTGACCGGCAGGGTCTTCCACGTTGCCGGGTAAGCTCACCCATCGACAGTGCGACCGCCAATCCGGCCGCGGCTCCCAACGAGGGCAGCAGCAACGGCAACGTCACGCGGGTCAGCACCCGAACAGGGCCGGCACCAAGGGATTCCGCGGCCTGCCGGTAGGCCGGGTCGAGCCGGTCCAGTGCCGCCGAGACGGCACTGAACGCGAAGGCCAGCACCAGCACAGTGTGCGCGAGGATCACGATCCACCGCGTGCCGCCGAGCAGCAGCGGGCGGGAGTTGAACGCGATGAGCAGCCCGAGGCCGATGGCCACCGACGGCACGGCGATCGGTAGATGAAACACGGCGTCGGTGAATTTCCGTAGCCACGACGGGCACTCCCGCGCCGCGAGCGCTGCCCAGGTTCCCAGCACCAGCGCGATCGCCCCGGCCACGAAGGCGGTCTGCAGGCTCACCGACAGGCTGGCCAGGTTCTCCCCGGACAGCGCATCCTGAAAATGGCCGAAGCCCAGGTTCGACGGCAGCGCCGATGTCCACGTACCGGCCAGACCCGCCAGCACCACGGTGGCCAGCGGCGCCACGAACACCACGAGCACGACGAGGCCGAAGACGGCCAGCAGAAGAGCTCTAGTTCGCCTGTTCCACAGCAGCATCGGCCACGCCCCTTCCGGTTGTGATGCGGGCGAACATGATTCGGTACCCCGCGTACAGGCCCAGTGACAGCACGACCTGCACGGTCGCGATGACCGCGGCACCGGGCAGGTCGAAGGTGACGATGCCGCGCGTGTAGATCAGCACCGGCAGCGTGATGACGCCCTTGGCGCCGGTGAACAACACGATGCCGAACTCGTTGAGCGTCAACAGCAGAGCCAGGCTGCCGCCGGCTACCAGCGCGGGCCAGGCCTCCGGCAGGATCACCGATCGCAGTACCCGCAGGGGCGTGGCGCCCAGGCTGGCCGCCACGTCGAGCTGCGCGCGCGGTACCAATGCGAAAGCCGCCAGCAGTGGCCGCACCACGAACGGCGTGAAGAACGTGATCTCGGCGGCAACCACACCGGCCGGCGTGTAGAGGAAGTTGAGCACCGCAGTATCACCGCCGGTGACGCCGAGGATCGCGGCGTTGACCGCACCCGCGGTGCCGTACAGGAACGTGAAGGCCAGGGTGATGAGAAACGACGGCAGCGACAGCACGGTGTCGATCAGCCGGCCCACCAGCTGCGAACCGGGAAACGGCACGAACGCCAGCACGATCGCCACGAAGGTGCCCAGGATCAGGCAACCGACCGTCGACGTCACCGCGATGGCGACGGTGCGCCACAACGCATCCCGGAACACCGCCGAGCCCAGCACCTCGGCCCAGATGCCCGCGTCGGCCGACTCACCGAGCACCCGCAGCAGCGGATAGAGCGCGATCAGCAGCACCACCAGCACTGGCGGCAGCACCCACAGCGCCGCCCGGGACCGCGGCGCGGCGGCCCGGTCGGGGGCTTCTGCGACGTGCTCGTCGAGGAGCGTCACGCGGCGGCCTGCACGAGCACCCCGGCCGGCTCCGGAATTCGGACGCCGACCTCACTGCCCACCTCGAATTGCGCGTGGCCGGGTACGTCCAGTTCGACGAGGCAGTCAGGAAGCCCGTTGACCGACACGACAAGACGCGTCGTGGCGCCCCGCCACACCGCGGATTTCACCTCGGCCCGCATGGCGTCGCGGTTACCCAGCGACACCAATTGCAGGGCGTGCGGCCGGATACACAACAGCGCGGAAGACCCCGGCGCCCAGTCGATCTTGCCGACGGCCGGCTGGGGCGCCTCGGCGCTGACAGTGCGGTTGGCGACGGTCACCAGCGCCGAGGTTCCGATGACCCGGCCCACCGTGCACGGAATCAGGTTGGCGCCGCCGAGGAACGCCGCCGTGAAGCTGGTAGGTGGGCGTTTCCACAGGTTTTCGGCGGTGTCGACGTCCATCAGCCGGGCGTTGTTCATCACCACGATCCGGTCGGCCAGCGCCAGCGCCTCGGCCTGATCGTGGGTGACGTAGAGCATCGCGGTGTCCGGCAGCGACTCCTTGAGCTGCTGCAGTTCGGCAAGCATCGACTGCCGCAGTTGCGCGTCGAGGGCCGCGAGCGGCTCGTCGAGCAGCAGTACCCTGGGTCGGATCGCCAGCGCCCGGGCGATCGCGATGCGCTGCTGCTGCCCACCGGAAAGCTCACGGGGCAAACGTTTCCCGTAGGCAGCCATGCCGACCTTGTCCAGGGCTTCGGCCACCCGGACCCCGATCTCGGCGCGCGGAACCCGGTGCGCCTTCAAGCCGAACGCGATGTTCTCGGCCACCCGCATGTGCGGGAACAGCGCATAGGACTGCAGCACCACGCCGATGCCACGTTTGGCCGGTGGCAGGTCGGTGATGTCGCGCCCGGCCAACCGCACGCTGCCCGACGTGGGCCGCACGAACCCGGCGAGCGCACCCAGCGCCGTCGACTTGCCCGAGCCACTGGGCCCCAGCAGTGCCACCGTCTCACCGCCGGCCACGCGCAGGTTGAAGTCGATCAGGGCCTGCGTCACACGTTTACCGCGCCCGTAGCGCACACCCACGCGGTCGAAAGTGATCGCCGGCGTGACGGGTTCGCGCTCCTCATCGCGCTTCTGCGGAGCCGACGACTTCGGCCTGCCCACTCCGATCTCGGTCATGTCGGCTCCTCGCGCAAGCGCTTGTCGGTCATCAGTTGCCTGTGGCTTTCTGATAGGCCGCCAGATCGGCGTCGAGCCCGGCCAGCACCGCGTTCCAGTCCGGCACCCACACGTCGACTCCCTCGAGCACGCTCGCTGGCGTATTCGGTTGCGGTGCACCATTGGTGGCGAGGTTCTCGCGCACCGGGATGCCCAGCGCACCGGTGGCGACGGTCTTCTGCACGCCGTCGGTGAGCAGGTAGCTCAGGAGCTTCTTGGCGTTGTCGGCATGCGGAGCGCCCTTGGTGACGCCGGCGACGTAGGGCAGCGACACCGTGGTGCGTTTGCCGTCGTGCGCGGGGATGAAGATGTTGAAGGTCGACTTGTCGTCCTTGATGGAGCCGAGGTTCATCTGCACGTCGCCGTTGGCGACCAGCAGTTCGCCGTTGCTGACCTTGGGTTGCAGCTTGCCGGTCGACGACGACGGCCCGACGTTGTTGGCCTGCAGTTTGGCCAGGTAGTCGAGCGCACCGTCGCGGCCGCGCAGGTGCTGCAGCAGCACGAGCACCGCGGTGCCGTCGCCGGCCTGCCCCGGCGTCGAGTACTGCAGTTTGCCCTTGAATCGCGGGTCGAGCAGATCGTCCCAGCCCGCCGGAGCAGGTTTGACGGACGGATTGGCGATGAAGCTCAGCGCGTTGTTCACGATGGGCACATACCTGCCGTCAGGTCCGACCTGCCCGGCCGCGATACCGGTGCTGTCGACTCCGCTGGGCACGAGAAGCCCTGTCTTGTCGGCCTTCTGGATGAAGGGCGGCAGCGTCACCAGCAGATCGGCCTGCGGACTGGACTGCTCCTTCTCCACGCGCGAGACCACCTCACCGGAGCCCGCCTCGACCAGGTTCACCGCTATACCGGTGTCCTTGGTGAACGCGTCGAAGGTCGATTTGTACCAGGAGCCCAGGCCATCGGCGCTGTAGACGGTGATGGCGCTGGCCGCACCGGAGCCAATCGTTCCGGTGCCGCCGCAGGCCGCGCTCAACATTGCGGTGAGTGCGACCGCCGCGATTGCCGTCGCGCGCAGTAGATGTCGTGTCTTCATGGGTTCCTTCTCTGATCAGCCAAGCAACAACAGGTCGGCGAAGTCGGTGACGGAGCCGACCACGTGGGTGGCCCCGGCGGCGCGCAGTTGCTCTTCGGAATGCGCACCGGTGAGGGTGCCTGCGGCGATGGCAGCGCCTGCGCGCAGGGCACTTTCGATGTCGTTGGCGGTATCGCCGAGGACCGCGACGTTCTCGACGGCATCGGCCTGCAGCCGGATCAACGCGGTCAGGATCAGGTCCGGGTGCGGACGCCCGCGCACGCCGGGTTCCGGCGCGAGCACCAGATCGGCCAGATCCTGCCAGCCGAGCGCGGAGAGCAACTTGCCCTGCGTGACGCCGCTGAACCCGGTGGTCAGCGCAACCTTGATGCCGGCCTGGCGCAACTCGGTGATCGCCTCGGCCGCACCGTCGATGGGCTCCGCCCGGCCGGCGGCGATCAACTTGGCGTAGGCCTTCTCGAATTCGGCGTTGGCGCGTCGCGCGAGATCCTCGGTGCCGAACAGGGCCCGGAAGACCTCGATCTTGGACTGCCCCATGGTGTCGAGCACGTACTCTCGGGCCCGGTCCCGTTCGGGTCCGGCCGCGGGAAGTCCGACGGCGGTGGCCGCCGAATCGAATGCGCTGACCACCAGCCCGTCGTCGGACACCGTGGTACCTGCCATATCGATGACGGCAAGCTGGATGTCGTCGAGTTGTATGTCATTGGTAGACATGGGTTTTCCTCACTCAGAATCCGATGAGATCGGCGGTCTGCTCGGCGATGGCGGGCCCGAGCGTCATCCCGCGTCCCCCCGGACCGGTGATCACCCACACGTCGTCCTCGGGTTCGGCCCGGCACACCAGCTGATGCGGGTCGACGCATTGGCTGTACACCCCGGCCCAGCGTTGCCGGATCGGGGGCAGGGTGCGGCCGAGGAACTCCTCGACGACGTTCACGAGGTAGTCGTAGGGCGGTTCGTGCACGTCGAACCCGAACGGTTCGTCGTATTCATGGGTGTCGCCGATGGTCAGGCCGCCGTGCAGGCGCTGCACACACAGCAGCTGCATGTGCGCCGCCTCGGCGACAGGATGCTGAGCCTCGTTGGTGCGCAACGTGTCCAGCGCGGCACCGGCGAAGGCCGGGTAATAGCGGAAGCTGTCGGCATCGGCGATGGCGGTGGTCAGGGTCTCGCCGAGCGGCTCGGTCTGCATCATCTGCAACCGCACCCGCCGCACCGGGAGGTTGCCCGCCAGTTCGCGGACCAGCCCGCCGTGCGCGGCCCCCGCACACACCAGCACCAGATCGGCCTCGTAGCGGTTGCCGTGGTCGTCGCGCACGGTGCGGTTGTCGACCCCGCGAGCCTCGACGCCCGGCACGAATTCGTAGCGGCCGGTTGCGGACAGGTAGTCGCGGAGGGCCGGTAATGCCTGGCGGGACTCGACCGCCGCGTCGAGCGCGCAATGCAGCCCGCCGAGGAATTCGCCTCGCAGCGCGGGGTTGAGCGCGCGCACTTCACCAGGTTCCAGCAGGGTGAAGCCGCGGTGACACGCGTCCGCGCCCTCGGCGGCCTCGTGCGCGACGGCCAGTTCGGCGGGGGTACGCAGCAGCGTGATGGAACCGGACGGCCGGAAGCCGATCCCGGGGATGTCGGCGGCGAGCTTCTCCCACAGCTCGCGCGAGCGCAGCGCGGCCTCCAGTTCACCGGTCGAGCGCCCCGAAACCCAGACCAGGCCGAAGTTGCGCACCGACGCACCCCGGGCCTCGGCTTCGCGCTCCAGGTGTACGACCTGATGACCGCGACTCACCGCTTCGACGGCGTGCGCGGTGCCGAGAATCCCCCCACCGATGATCGTCACGCGCATGGTTGATGACCATCGCTGCTGATCACGACGGGCTCCGGTCCTGCGGGTGTTGCGGCGCCGAACACCAGGTTAAGAACTGGTATAGACCAAACGGGGTTACACTGTCGGCATGCGAGAGGTCGCCGAGATCGGCCGCGTGCTGCATTCCCTGCGCGGGGTATGGGACGAGGAAGCCGTCGACGAATTGGATCACGCTCTACAGTCCGCGGCCCGCGCCGTCGACGACGGTGCCGACGATGAGCTGGTGCTCGCCGCCGCGCTGCACGATCTGGCCCACAGTCCGCTGTTCGAGCACCATGCGGGCGTCGAACAGCACGACTGCTTCGCGCGGGACTGGCTGACGCCGAGGTTCGGCGAGCGCGTCGGCTGGCTCGCGGGCGCGCACGTGGCAGCCAAGCGCTACCTGGCCGCGACCGACCCGGACTACACACTCTCGGATGTATCGGCGCTGTCGCTGCAGCATCAAGGCGGGGCGGGCGTGGATGCGACGTACGTCGGACACCCCTGGTGGCCCGACGCGCTTCGGCTGCGGCGTTACGACGACGCGGCCAAGGATCCACAAGGCCGCGGCGCCACCGTCGACGACGTGCTGGCGGTCGCCGAACGGGTTGTGCGGCAAGGTAACTGACCGGTGACAGGCCCGCAGCCGAAGCCGCTGCCGAAGCCCTACGTGATCCGCACCGCGCTCGACACCATGCTGGCCGATCTCGCCGAGGGCGACCCGGTGCCCGCCGAACGCGAGCTGGCCGTCCAGTTCGGGGTGGCCCGCGAAACCGTCCGGCAGGCCCTGCACGAACTGCTCGTGGCCGGGCGCATCGAACGACGCGGGCGCGGCACCGTGGTGTCGCGACCCAAACTCACCCAGCCGCTGGGATTGCAGTCCTACACCGAGGGCGCGCTGGCGGTGGGGCGCACCCCCGGGCGGTTGGCGGTGACCACCGAGATCGTCGGCGCCACCACCGAACTCGCGGCGGGCCTCGCGATCCCGGTCGGCGCCCCGGTGCTGCACCTGGAGCGGGTCCTGCTCGCCGACGATCAGCGCATCGGCCTGGAGAGCACATACCTCTCATCGGACCGCTTCACCGGCCTGGCGACCACCTTCGACCCCACCACATCGCTCTATGCGGCGATCCGGGCCACGGGCGTGCGGTTCGGCTCGGCCACCGAACGCATCGAGACTGCCCTGGCGTCACCGCGGGAAGCCGAGCTGCTCGAATCCACCACCGCGATGCCGATGCTGCTGCTCAACCGCCGTTCGCTGGATACGCAGGGGGTGCCGATCGAGCTGGTGCGGGCGCTCTACCGCGGGGACCGGATCGCGTTCGAGACGGTACTGACCTAACCGCTAGCCAAGCTAAGTGGTAGACACAATGGTGTGCCGTCCGCCACCTCGTTTCATCCCGACCTGGCCCGCCTGGCGCGGTTCGTGCCGCGCAGCCTCGTCACCCGCACGACGCTGCCGGTCATGCAGAAGCTCACCGAATGGCACGGCCGGACCGCCCCGGACGACGTCGAGGTGCTGACGCTCGCCTCGGGCGCCGGGGTGCGTTTGTTCCGGCCGACGGGTGTCACGACCACCCCGGGACCTGCGGTGTTGTGGATTCACGGCGGCGGCTACGTCATCGGCAGCCCCGCGCAGGACGACGCGCTGTGCCGCCGCTTCGCCGCCGAACTGGGCATCACCGTCGCGGCGGTGAAGTACCGCCTGGCACCGCAACATCCGTACCCGGCCGGGCTCGAGGACTGCTATTCGGCACTGGCCTGGTTGGCGACGCTACCGGCGGTTGATCCCACGCGGGTGGCGGTCGCCGGCGCCAGTGCGGGCGGCGGGTTGGCCGCCGCGCTCGCGCTGCTGGCGCGTGATCGCGGTGAAATACCGCTTGCGGCACAGATTCTGGTGTATCCCATGCTCGACGACCGCACGGCCGGCCGCGAGTTCGACCACCCGGGCCACCGGCTGTGGACGCAGGGCAGTAACCGGTTCGGCTGGTCGGCCTACCTCGGTGACGCAGACCCGGCGGCCGCCGTGCCGGCCCGCCGGCCGGATCTGTCGGGCCTGCCGCCCGCGTGGATCGGCGTCGGCACCCTCGACCTGTTCCACGACGAGGACGTCAGGTACGCGAAGCGGCTGCGCGACGCCGGGGTGCCCTGCAAGCTGGAGATCGTGGACGGCGCCTTTCACGGATTCGATCAGCTGGCGCCGAAGTCCGCGGTGTCACGCGATTTCATCGCCAGCCAGATCGCAGCTCTGCGAACGGCTTTCAGCATCGGACACTGACTGCCCGGTGCGTTGCCTTCTCAGGTGAACGCAGGCCCGCTGCAGCAGACACCGGTCGGCGTTGGGCAGCGCACGGACGCGCGGCAGCAGCCCCGCCACGATATTGGCGAACCGCCCGCCCAGTTGCTCGGCCGTCATCCCGAACTGCAGCCAGACATCGTCCTCGCGTGGACCCCCGTAGGGAGCCCACGCGAGGACGAACTGCAGCACGCCACGCTCGAACGTGTCCACGGCGTCAGTCTCGAACGACGGTGTCCTCGAACACGATCCGGCCGATCAGCTCATAGCGGCGCGGATCACGCAACTTGAAGTAGGTGGCCAGGGCGGCGCCGAACACGAACAGCCCCACCACGATCCATGGAGTCAGCTTGAACAGCAGGGTGCCCGACGCGGTACCGGCTGCCGCATCCTTGTGCTCCCAGAGCAGCCACACCACGTAGAGCATGCCGATGCCGCCGAGCCCGGGGGCGATAAGCGTCTTGAACCAGTGCTTGGACACCGGATGGTTCTTGCGCAGGTGGAAGTAGCTGATCACGGAGAACGCACACAGCGACTGCACGATCAGGATCGCCATGGTGCCGAGGATGGCCAGCAGCGAATACATGTGGACGTAAGGATCCATACCCGCGAACAGGAACGCCAGGATGATCACCAGGGCGACACCGGTCTGCACGAACGACGCGATGTGCGGCGAGCCGTGCTTGGAATGCGTTGCGCCGAGGGTCTTCTGCAGCCCCTTGGACAGACCCTCCCGGCCCAGCGCGTAGAGGTATCGCGACGCGCAGTTGTGGAACGCCATGCCGCACGCGAACGAACCGGTGACCAGCAGGATGTTGAAGACGGTGATCGCCCATTCGCCGTAATAGCCACGCACCGGGCCGAAGAAGATCTCCGACGCGGTGTCGGCACTCTGAGCAAGTTCGACGGATTTCTGCGGGCCGGTGCCCGCGATGGCCATCCACGACACGAACACGTAGAACACGCCGACACCGAGGACGCTGAGCATGGTAGCGCGCGGGATGATCCGCTTGGGGTCGCGCGATTCCTCGCCGTACATCGCCGTCGACTCGAACCCGACCCACGACCAGAACGCGAAGAACAAGCCCAAACCCGCACTGGCACCAGCAATTCCGGCGGCAGGCGTGAACGCGCCCGCAGGGTTGAGCGTCTGGCTGACCGCGAAGCCCTCGGGACCGCCACCGTGGATCAGCACCGCCACCGCGCCGAGTGCCAACATGACGATCTCGGTCACCAGGAACACGCCGAGCACCTTGGCGGTCAGGTTGACGTCGAAGTAGGTCAGGATCGCGTTGGCCGTCAGCATGAGCAGGGCCGGGATGATCCAGTGAATGTGGATGCCCAGCTGCGACTGCATCAGGTTCTGAAAGAAGAACGAAAAGATGCCGATGAGCGATGGCTCGAACACCACGTAGGCCATGGTGATCAAGCCGCCGCTGGCCATCCCGACGATACGGCCGAGGCCGTGCGAGATGTAGCCGTAGAACGCACCGGTGGTGGTGATGTGCTTGGCCATGGTGGCGTAGCCGACGGCAAACAGGCCGAGGACCACGGTGGCTACGATGTAGCCCGCCGGAGCGTGTGAACCATTTCCGGCACCGACAGCGATCGGGACGTTACCGACCATTGCGGTGATGGGGGCGGCGGTGGCCACCGCCATGAAGATCACGCCGATGGTGCCGACGGCGTTACGTTTCAAGCGTTGTACATCATGAGCTGCGTTTTCAGTCTTCGTGACAGCTTGTTCGGTCATCTACCGGCTTACCTTCCAGGCTTATGATGAAGGCTCGATGTGGCCTGGGCCACAGTACGAACTGTACGTATATTGGCACTACCAAAACCCATTGGCAAGGGTTCGCTTGATCCATTGACAGAAATGGTTGCGACCATTTACGGTGTGGGGCATCACAGCTACCAGGTAGCTCAAGAGGGAGCCGCATGTACGACTACGGCACGTTCACGTTCGAATCCAAAGCCGAAGTGCTGGACAAGGCGAAGACGTTCTGGAATCCAGACAAGACGCAGTTCTGGACCGACACCGGTGTCGATCTGGTCATCGACCGCCGCGAGGGTTACTTCCTGTGGGACATGGAGGGGCGTCGTCTCATCGACATGCACCTCAACGGCGGGACCTACAACCTGGGTCACCGCAATCCCGAAGTGATGCAAGCGATTACCGAAGGCATGCAGCACTTCGACGTCGGCAACCACCACTTCCCGTCGGTGGCCCGCACCGCCCTGGCGCAGCGCTTGGTCGAGACCGCGCCGGCGTCGATCAAGAAGGTCGCGTTCGGGTCGGGTGGCGGCGAGGCCATCGACATCGCGCTCAAGAGCGCCCGGCATGCCACCAAGCGCCGCAAGATCGTCTCGATCGTCAAGGCCTACCACGGCCACACCGGCCTGGCGGTGGCCACCGGAGACGACCGGTTCGCCAAGTTCTTCCTGGCCGACCAGCCCGACGAGTTCCTGCAGGTGCCGTTCAACGACATCGGTGCCATGGAGAAGGTGCTGGCCTCCGGTGACATCGCCGCGGTGATCATGGAGACCATCCCGGCGACCTACGGATTCCCCCTTCCCGCACCGGGTTACCTCGAAGCGGTCAAGGCCGCGACCGAGAAGTACGGCACGCTCTACATCGCCGACGAGGTGCAGACCGGTCTGATGCGCACCGGTGAACTATGGGGCATCACCAAACACGGCATCGAACCCGACATCCTGGTGACGGGCAAAGGATTGTCCGGCGGCATGTACCCGATCACGGCGGCCCTGCTCGGCGATCGCGCCGCGCAGTGGCTCAACGAGGACGGTTTCGGCCACATCTCCACCTTCGGTGGCGCCGAACTCGGCTGCGTCGCCGCCATCAAGACGCTGGAGATCTGCACCCGCCCCGAGGTGCGCTCGATGGTCCACTACATCTCCGACATCTTCGACCACGGCCTGCAGCGCATCCAGGCCGACCATCCGGACTGGTTCGTCGGCATCCGGCAGAACGGCGTGGTGATCGGACTGGAATTCGACCATCCCGAGGGTGCCAAGTTCGTCATGCGCGAGCTCTATCAGCTCGGAGTGTGGGCGATCTTCTCGACACTGGATCCCCGTGTGCTGCAATTCAAACCGGGTCTGCTGCTGTCCCGCGAACTGTGTGAGGACGTGCTGGACCGCCTCGCCGTAGCGGTGGCAAGGGCAAAGACCGCTGCGAAGGGACTTAAGGCGTCATGACTAACGTTGCGCAGGCCGGCCACATGCTCGAGCGGGCCCGCTGGGCCGCCGCGGCGTACGCCGACTACGACGCGGCCGCGGTGAACACGATCGTCAACGCCGTGGCCGAGGCCGGCTACGCCGAGGCTGAACGGTTCGCCACCGAGGCGGTCGCCGAGACCGGTATGGGCGTGGCGGCCGACAAAGTGACCAAGAACCGGGCCTGCTCGCGGGGCATCGTCGACTACTACCGAGACCAGGACTATGTCTCGCCGCGGCTCGATGAGGCGCGCAAGATCGTCGAGCTGCCCCGGCCTGCGGGGGTGGTGCTGGCGTTGACGCCGACCACCAATCCCGTTGCCACGGTGTACTTCAAGGTGATCCTGGCACTGATGACCCGCAACGCCGTCGTCGTCGCTCCGCACCCGCGGGCCAAGCGGTGCTCGGCCGACGCCGCGCGGGTGCTCGCCGAGGCCGCCGTCGCCGCCGGCGCACCCGAGGGCATCGTGCAGGTGGTCGACGAGCCGTCCATCCCGCTGGTTCAAGCCCTGATGGCCGACGAGCGCACCGACGTCATCGTGGCCACGGGTGGAACCGGCGTCGTCCGCGCCGCGTACTCGTCGGGCAACCCGGCACTGGGCGTCGGGCCGGGCAACGTCCCGGTCTTCGTCGACGCCAGCGCCGACATCAACGCCGCGGCCAAGCGCATCGTCGACAGCAAGGCGTTCGACAACTCGGTGCTGTGCACCAACGAATCGGTGCTCATCGTCGAGGACGCCGTCGCCGACAAGCTGCGCTCGGCACTGACCCGCGCCGGGGCCCACATCCTCGACGAAGACGGCGCTCGACGCCTGCGGGCCTACATGTTCGCCGACGGCCACCTCAACACCGATGTGGTGGGCCGCGACGCCGCATGGATCGCCGGGCAGGCCGGGCTGCGGGTGACACCGAAGACCCGGGTACTCATCGCGCCGTTCGACGACGTCATCGCAGAAGAGATGCTGGCCCACGAGAAGCTCTCCCCCGTGCTGGGCATGACCACCGCGGCCGACGCCGCCCGCGGTATCCGCGCCGCGCGCGCCGTGGTGCGGATCGGCGGAGCCGGACATTCGGCCGCCATCCATAGCGAAAACCCGGCCGTGATCAGCGATTTCGCGGCGCAGGTGCCGGTGCTGCGGGTTTCGGTCAACGTCGGCAATTCGACGGGCAGCTCCGGGCTGGACACCAACCTGGCGCCGTCGATGACCATCGGCACCGGGTTCGTCGGACGCAGTTCGATCGGGGAAAACCTGCAGCCGCAGAACCTGATCAACTGGGCCCGCATCGCCTACAACAGCGAACCGGGCGTGGTGATGGGCAATTTCGCCGGCATCAACCCGTGGCACTCGCCTGCCGGGCAGGTGCCGCAGTATCCGCGCGCATCCAATGACCGTGACGGCGTTGCGGTGCCACCGCGGCGGTCTTACGCGACGCCGAACCGGGCGTCGGATGCAGGGCTGGACGCGCTGCGAGCCGAATTGCGCGCGCTGGTCATCGAAGAACTCGCACAACTGATCAAGAGGTAGGGCTGTGGCTGAACTGCGTTCGTTCATCTTCATCGACCGGCTGCAACCGCAGACCATGTCGTACCTGGGCACCTGGATCAAAGGTGCGCTGCCGCGGGCCAACCAGGCCGCGCAGATCATCGAGGTGGCTCCCGGCCTCGACATCGAGGGCGTCACCGATGTCGCCCTCAAGCATGCCGAGGTCAAGGCCGGAATCCTGGTGGTAGAGCGGCAATTCGGATATCTGGAGTTCCACGGGGAGACCGGAGCGGTGAAGGCCGCCGCCGATGCCGCGCTCGATGAGCTGGGCGCCACGTTGGACAGCGCGGTGCGGCCGAATGTGCTGGCCTCGCGCATCATCTCCAGCGTCGACCACCAGCACGCGTTCCTGATCAACCGCAACAAGATCGGGTCGATGGTGCTGCCGGGCGAGTCGCTGTTCGTCCTGGAGGTCGCCCCGGCGTCGTACGCGATCCTGGCCACCAACGAGGCCGAGAAGGCCGCCGACATCAAGGTGGTCGACTTCCGGATGATCGGCGCGACCGGCCGGGTGTATCTCTCCGGTACCGAGGCCGATGTGCGTCAGGCCGCCGAGGCCGCCCAGGATGCGCTGGCAAGGGCCACTGCATGAACATCAACCGTGACGATCTCCGCGCCCTCGTCAGAGAGGTGGTGCGCGAAGCGGTTTCGGGTCTCAAACCCACCCCGCCTCCGGGGACTGCGGCTGTATTGTCGGCACCGCCGACGGTGGCTGTCCCCTCGCCTCCGGCCCCGGCCCCACCCGTCGCGACGGTGGCCGATCAGCTGGGTCTCGACCCCACCGGACCGCGCGCCGTCGATGGCAAGAACCGGATCGAAACCGTGCGGCTGTCCAAGGACTCCGACCTGGACGCCTTCGTACGAAAGTTGCTGCGGCTGTTCGAAAGCCCGAAGACCCGCGCCGATCTGAAAGCCGGCCGGCTGAGCTTCCGGCTGGCAGGCAGCGCGGCACCGGCCGGCGGCGCGACGCACCGGATCGACAGCGGCGCGGTCACCGAACGCCACATCGCGGACCTGGCCGGAGGCACCCTGATCCTGGGCCGCCGCGCCGTGCTCACCCCGTTGGCCAGGGAAAAGGCTCGATCCCTGGGCATTACGATCACCAAGGAGCGCAAATGATTTCAGCGACTGTCACCGGGAACGTCTGGGCGACGCGCCGCATCGAAGGCATCCCGGCCGGTGCCTTCCTCGAGGTCGAGGTGGACGGCACCGGGTCCCGGTTGATCGCGTTCGACGTCCTCGGCACCGGTGTCGGTGAGCACGTCCTCGTCGCTCAGGGCTCCGTGGCCTCGGGCTGGTTCACCGGTACGCCACCCCCGGTAGACGCACTCATCATCGGATCCATCGATTCCAACCCCAACAAATAAGGAGATATCCCCATGTCCAGCAATGCAATCGGACTGATCGAGACCAAGGGCTTCGTCGCTGCGCTGGCCGCTGCCGACGCCATGGTGAAGGCCGCCAATGTCACCATCACCGATCGGCAGCAGGTCGGCGACGGGCTGGTCGCCGTCATCGTCACCGGTGAGGTCGGCGCGGTCAAGGCAGCCACCGAGGCGGGCGCCGAGACGGCATCGCAGGTCGGTGAGCTGGTCAGCGTCCACGTCATCCCGCGGCCGCACAACGAGCTCGGCGCGCACTTCTCGGTGTCCAGCAAGTAGCCATGCCGACGCAAGCAGACGAGAGCACGCGGATCCGCACCCAGATCCGCGTCTACCTGCTGGTCGAAGACCTGCAGCGGCAGTTCGCCGCCTATCTGGGTACGCCGACCCGCGCCCGCGGCTACCCGCCGTACGAGGGCGAGCACGCGCTGATCGTCGAGGTGTCCCCCGCCTTGGCCATCGAGCGCGTGATCGACCTGGCCTTGCGCGAGGTTCCCGGTATCCAGCCCGGAATCCTCTATGTGGAGCGGCAATTCGGGGTACTGGAGATCCACTCCGCCAACCTCGAAGATGTGCAGCGGGCGGGCGAGGCGATTCTGGCCGGCACCGGCAACTCGGCGTCCGATCAGCTGCGGCCCCGGGTGCTCTACCACGACATCATCGAGGACATCACCGATCAGCACGCGGTGATCCTCAACCGCAATCGGCAGGCCTCGATGATCCTGCCCGGTCAGTCGCTGCTGGTCTACGAAATGACCCCGGCGCTTTTCGCGGCCGTCGCGGCCAATGAGGCCGAACGGGCCGCGCCCGGGCTTACCGTGGTGGACGTACAAATGATCGGCGCTGCCGGTCGGCTGTACATCGGTGGCAGTGTCGCGGACGTGACGGCGGCCCGTGATCGCATCACGACAGTGTTGGCGGGAATTGAAGGACAGGACCACTAGATGGTTATCACCGACGAGATCGATGTCGCCCAACTCGCCCTGCGCCAGTACGACATCGGGCCCAACGCGACGTTGCGGCTACTGAATCTGTCCGAGAACGCCACGTATCTCGTCGAGGATGCCGAAACCCGGTCGATTCTGCGCGTGCACCGGCGGGATTACCACCGGTCCCACGAGATCGAATCGGAGCTGGACTGGCTGGCGGCGCTGCGGGCTGACAGTGACGTCACAGTGCCGACCGTGCTGCCTGCCACCGACGGACGTCGCGTGGTCACCGTCAATGTCGACGGGACTCCCAGGTACGCCGTGCATTTCGACATGGTCGCCGGCGCGGAGCCCGACGAGAACGCCCTGACGATGGAGGACTTCCACACCTTGGGCCGGATCACCGCTGCGCTGCACGAGCATTCGCATCGGTGGGCGCGTCCCGCCGGGTTCGATCGGTTCTCCTGGGACTGGGAGCACAGCCTGGGTGCTCAGCCTCGGTGGGGACGCTGGCAGGACGCCGAGGGTGTGGGACCGTCGGAGCGCGACGTCCTCGAGCGGGCCCAGACGCTGCTGCACACGCGTCTGGAGGCGTACGGAACCGGGCCGGACCGGTTCGGGCTCATCCACGCCGACTTGAGGTTGGCCAATCTGCTGGTCGATTCCGCCGGAACCGAGTCGTCCAAGATCACCGTCATCGATTTCGATGATTGTGGATTCGGCTGGTATTTCTACGATTTCGGTACCGCCGTATCGTTCATCGAAGATGATCCGGCGCTGCCCGAATGGCAGGAGTCGTGGGTGAGCGGCTACCGCAGCCGCCGCGAACTGCCTGCCACCGATGAAGACATGCTCGCATCGTTCGTACTGTTGCGCAGGCTGCTGCTGTTGGCTTGGATGGGCAGCCACAGCCATTCCAGGGAATCGGCCACCAAAGCGATCAGCTACGCCGCGGGAAGTTGTGAACTTGCCGAACGGTATCTGCGCTCCGACGGCCACACTCTGACCTGACTCACAAAGGATCCCAACATGTTCGCATCGCTTCAGGGCCGCTCGGCCATCGTCACCGGCGGCAGCAAGGGTATCGGCCGAGGCATCGCCGAAACGTTCGCCAACGCCGGGGTCAACGTACTGATCACCGGTCGCAGCCAGGCCGACCTCGACAAGGCCGTAGCCGATCTGTCCGCTGCGCCGGGCAAGGTCAGCGGGCTCAGCGCCGACGTCTCCAGCCCCGAGGACGCACGCCGCGTAGTGGCCGAGGCAGTCGAGCGGCACGGCGGCCTGGACATCGTGTGCGCCAACGCGGGGATCTTCCCGTCCGGACGGCTGGAGGACCTGACCCCCGAATCCATCGAAGAGGTGCTGGCCGTCAACTTCAAGGGCACCGTCTACATCGTGCAGGCCGCGCTCGCGGCGCTGACCGCCAGCGGTCACGGCCGCGTGGTGATCACATCGTCCATCACCGGCCCGATCACCGGATACCCCGGTTGGTCGCACTACGGTGCCTCCAAGGCTGCCCAGCTGGGCTTCCTGCGTACCGCGGCCATGGAATTGGCGCCCAAGCAGATCACCATCAACGCCGTGCTGCCCGGCAACATCATCACCGAGGGCCTCGGTGAAATGGGCCAGGAATACCTCGACCAAATGGCCTCCGCAGTACCCGCGGGTCGGTTGGGTTCGGTGGCCGACATCGGCAACGCCGCGCTGTTCTTCGCCACCGACGAAGCCGCCTACATCACCGGTCAATCGCTGGTGGTCGACGGTGGCCAGATTCTGCCCGAGTCGCATCTGGCTATCGCCGAACTCTGATACCCCAAACGGCTAGAATTGGCTGTACCAAAAATGGAGAGGGGTCCGGGGTGGCAGCGCAGAGCGAGGAGTTGCGGCGACGCATAGTCGCCGACATCAACGCGGGTACCCCGGGCGCCAAATTGGGCAGTGAACGCGACCTCGCCGAACGCTACGGCACCAGCCGCTCCAGCCTCCGCCAAGTGCTTGCCGCGCTGGAGGAGGCGGGGCTGGTCCACCGGGTGATCGGGCGGGCCGGCGGCATCTTCATCAGCCACGGTCAGGTCGAACGGAACCTGTCCGACGTCGTCGGGGTGCCCGCATTTCTGACCAGTCAGGGCTACATCGCCGGGACCCGGGTGCTGTCCACCCGCATCACCACCCCCGACCAGGCCACCCAAACCGCGCTGCGCCTCAATGACGGTGAGTACGTCGTCGAGATCCAGCGCATCCGGCTGGCCGACGGCTCCCCGTTCTCCCTGGAGCACGCCCAGTTCCCCGCCGACGCCTTCCCGGGACTGCTGGAACAGCAACTCGGCGGCTCGCTCTACGAAATCCTGGAAACCCGATACGGTTTGGTGACCGGCCGGGCCGACGAGCGGATCGAAGCCGTCAACGCCACCAGCAGCGAAGCCACCCTGCTCGGCATCAAACCGAAGGCCGCCCTGCTGCTGATCACGCGGGTCACCTATGACCAGAACGGTATCCCCTGCGAGTTCTCCCGCGACCTGTTCCGCGGCGACCGGACCGCGCTGGCCGTCACGGCGCAGGGGCGCGGTATCGCCCGATCGGAAGCCAACACCGCATCGGTGACACTGCAGCGCCAGGCCGTTTGAGCACCGGCATATCGATCGCCCCGACGCCTAGGCCGCCGCAAGCCCTTTGGGATCAGTCGGTACGTGGGCGTCCTGTCGAGCTCCAGACGACCGCCATCACCGCGCACGCAGCGGCCAGCACCGCAAAGGCCACCGGGAACGAGCCCGAGGTGGCGAGCGCGCCTGCCACCAAAGCGCCCAGTCCTGTTCCGCCGTCGAAGCCGATGTTCCAGGCCGCGCTGACCGCGCCGCGGGATTGCCCGCCGCTGGCCGCCAGGGCCTGCACCAGGGTGAGGTTCTGCAGCCCGCCGTACGCCAGCCCGAGCAGCAGAGCACCCGCGACGATGACCACGGGGCTGTAGAGGATTCCCACCGCGATCGCCGCCAGCCCTGCCACACCCAGACCCAGCATCGGGGCGATGAATCGATGTGCCCCGAACCGGTCGGCCGGACCGCCGATCAGCCATCGCCCCAGCGTTGCCGGCCCGGTCAATGCCAGCAGCGTCACGAAGGCCGTTGGGGGGTCCCCGAATTGCGGCGCGAACGTGATCACCGCTCCGCCTGCGGCGGTGATCACGACGAGCGCACCGATCGGTCCGACCAGTCCACGGCTCACCGCACGGAATTCGCCGCGCTGGGTCGGCGGTCGCGGCACCGGATGGATGAACATCAGCGCCAGTGGTACGCCCAGCAGCGGCGCGGTGGCCAGCACGAAGACCGGGGTGTATCCGACCTGATGGACCAACCACGTCGCCACCGGGGTGAGCACGAATTGCGGTGCGGCGATGGCAAGTCCGTACGCTCCCGCTGCCCGTCCACGCTGCTCCTGACCGAACAGGCCCGCGATACCGTCGACCCCGTACACCGTGAGGATGCCGAAACCCAACCCGCGCAACGCGGCGAGCAGCAGCACCGTCGGCAGGTTGTGGGCCAGCAGATGCGCGATCGCGGGGGCCCCGAGCAGGGCCAGGCCGATCGCCAGGGTGACCGGCCACCCCAGCCGACGCAACACCAGCCCGACCGAGAGTTGCGCCAGCACGGTGCATGCCATCAGGACCGCGTTGACCGATCCGGCGCCGAAATCGTCGGCGCCGTTGTGCACGGCCCACATCGGGGCAACCGGCAGCAGCAAGGCGAAACCGACGAAGCCCAGAACCGCGGCACCCAACAACGCGGGCATGCCCGGCGCCCTCCACACCGTTGTCTGTGTCATCGGGTGAATACCATCGCACCACCGATCACCGTCGCGACCACCAGGCCGGCATCGAGTTGACCGAGTGCCTCGCGCGGCGGAGCGGACAGCACGCACAGATCCGCAGGTTGACCCGGTGCGACGGTGCGTGGCCGGGCCGGCTGTGTGGCACTGCCCAGGAACAGCGTCAGAGCCGTTCGCGCATCGACACATTCGGCCGCGTTGAGTACCTGCCCCGTGGGCGACCGCCGGTGTACGGCCGCGCGCATCGCCGCCCACGGATCGCTGTCACCGAACGGCGCGTCGGTGGACAGGGCCACCGGCACCCCGGCGTACCGCAGAGAAGCCAAGCGCCACAGCTGGTCTTGTTCGGTCGCAGGCACATCGGTACGGTACTGGTCGCCGCGTTCGGCCACGAAGTTCGGCTGGGTGACCACGGTGACCCCGAGACCGGCCAGATCCGCGATGCAGTCGGCGGGCACCATCGCGGCGTGTTCGATGCGGTCGCCGGGATGCCGGCCCGCGACCCGTAGGGCGGCGATGGCGACGACGAGTTGCGCCGCGGTCACACAGTGCAGGGCGACCGGTATCCCTTCGGTATGGCGGTCGGAGATCCAGGTGATCAGCGCATCGAGGTCGAGGGCATCGTCGTGCAGGATGCGCTTGCCCGGCGCCAACACATGCACCCGCTGGCGTATCCGGACCGTGATGTCGAGATCGGGGGTGGCATCGGTGACGCCGGTGACGCCGTAGGCCGCGAGCCCCGCGCTGAACGCATCGAGCGGCGGCTCGGTGCGCTCGAGGACGTCCGACCAGGCTCGGTCGGCACTGCGTAGCCGGCCGTCGGGATGGTCGGCGAGCCCGACAGCGGCCAGGCCGGCTGAGTTGAGTGTCCACATCACGCCGCTGCGGTGTTGCACCCGTATGGGATTGGGCGGCGCGAGCGCGTCGAGCAGGTCACGGTCCAGCGGTCCGGCGACCGTGTCGTGGTAGCCGACGGCCCTGATCCATCCGTCGGCACCGGGTACCGCTCGTGTCAGTGCCTGGGCCAGGCCGTCGGAGTCCCGCACGTCCTGCGGCCCGACGCGTACCGAGTTCAGTTCGGCCGCTGCGGAATACACATGCAGGTGATGGTCGTGCAGGCCAGGGAGCACCGTGCCGAACCCGGCGTCGAGGACGAGTTCGCCCGGCAGCGGCCGCAAGCTCTCGGCCACCTGCTCGATCTGCTCGCCCAGGCGGATGTCGACAACCTTGTTGCCGAGCAGGCTCGCTCGTTGAATCAGCATGGGGTGGCGGCTCGTTGGGTCACCAGGCGGCGCACTGCGGCATTGTCCGCACCGAACGCGGGGCCTGCGGAAACCGGGGCGGGTGGCATCGCGGCGATGACGCTGTCGTCGGTGGGCAGTCCGGCATACTCGGCAGCCACCGCGGCCATGGCGAATTCGATGAGCTCTCCGCCGCCGCGCCCGAGTGCTGCCACGACGGCGCGGGCGGCGTGCAGACCGGTGAGCGGATCGGCTATCGCATCTCCGGTGAATGCCGGTGTACCGCCGCGGTATCCGATCAAACCACCCGCCACTGCGGCGTCGTCGCCGAAGGCCACCCAGCCGGCCCGTTCCCCGTGAGTGCCGTGGCCCGTGATGCGTAGCCACACCCGCCCCGGGCGCGCTGTCACGGTCCGCGGCCCCAGTCCCCGGCGGTCGAGAGCGGCAGGCCGGGACGCCTCGATCACCACGTCGGCGACGCCCAGCAACGCGGCCAGTTCATCAGGATGGTCGAACTGCACTGCGTAAGAGAGCTTTCCACTGTTCATCCAGCCGAAGAAGGTCGGCTCGCCGGCGCGGGTGCCGTCGGGACGGGCGACGCTCTCCACCTTCACCACCGTGGCTCCGGCGCGCGCCAGCAATCGGCCGCACAGCGGCCCGGCCCACATCGATGACAGATCGACGACGAGCACATCGGACAGTGGGATCGCCCGCGACGGACCGAGCACGCTCACCTGAGGTGGTGTGGCCGCGGTCTCGCCGAGTACCGCGACCGGTAAACCCAGAAGCCGCGCCCGACCTGCCACCCCGGCGCCCGGCAATCCGGCGGCCCATGCCTCGATGGCGGGCCATGGATCGTCGGCGACGGTATCGGCTTGCAGCAGGGCGGGCACCATGGCGAGATCGTCGGGTCGTGACAGCGTCAGCGCGCACCAGCCCTCGGCGGCGCGAAACAAGCGCGTGGCTCCGCCCGCCGAAATCTGACCGGCTGCAGTGAGGTCAAGCAGTGCGGCCCGGCCGGTGATCAGTTCGGTGGCATCGACGCCGATGCCGGTGAGCGCGGCGAAGTCATCGGCCACTCGCTGGGCGCGCGCCAGCACCGATGCTGAGACCGCGCATGAACCCACCCGGCCATTGTGGCGCAGAGCGGGTAGGGCTCAGGCCCTCGGCAGGTGCAGCCTGGTGAGTTCGACGAGATGGCGACCGACATCATCGAGGGCGTCGGTCTTTTGCGCCGCGATCGCCATGATGACCGCACCCTCGACCGACGCGATCGTCATCGTCGCCAGGGAACGCGCCGCGTCGGCGTCGGCACCGGCCCGGATCAGCCGCTCGGCCAGGATCGCGTGCCAGTCTCCGAACGCCTCGGCAGCGGCATCGGCGGCTTGCGGGGCGTCGCAGCGGCCGAGAACGGCCGCGACGATAGGACAGCCACCCTCCATATGCGTCTCGGCCAGCTGCAGCTTCCATTGGTCGATGAATTCCTGCACGGCTTCGGCGGGTTCGCGCCCTTCGTCGGCCGCCCGGATCAGTGCGGTCAGTGCCTGCCCGGCGACGCGGGTGGCCTCGGCGACGAGTTCTTCCTTGCCGCCCGGGAAGTTCAGGTAGATGGACCGCCGCGAGACGCCGCTGTCCTCGAGCAGTGCGTTGAGGCCGGTCCCCGCGACGCCGCGGCGCCGCAGTAGTCCCGTCACACTCGCGATCAAGGTGTCTCGTGCCGACATCGTGCTTGCTGCCTCCCTGCTAAACCGGTCAGTCTACCTGCACACTTTGCGGTAGACCAATCGGTGTACTAGCGTCGCCGACAGCATCCCAGCGCGCCGTTGCGAGGAGACCGACATGCCCGATATCCACGATCCGCTCACCCTGGCCAGCGGCCAGGTGCTGCGCAACCGGCTGATGAAGTCGGCGCTCAGCGAGGGCCTGGGAACCGCGGACCATGGTCCGGACCAGCGTCTGGTCGAGCTCTTCCGGCGCTGGGGCACCGGCGGGTTCGGGCTCGTTGTCACCGGAAACGTGATGGTCGACCGCGACCACCTCGGCGAGCCGGGCAACGTCGTCGTGGAGGACGACCGCCACCTCGACGGACTGTCCCGCTGGGCGAAAGCCACCAAGGACGGCGGCAGCCTGGTCTGGATGCAGGTGAACCACCCTGGGCGGCAAGCCAATCCGTTGGCCACCCGGTCGCAGCCGGTGGCGCCGTCGGCCGTCCGCATGAGTGTGCCGGGGTGGCAGGCGCCGCGCGCCCTCACCGAGGACGAGATCGAAACCATCATCGACCGCTACGCGCACACCGCCGCGGTCGCGGACGCCGCCGGTTTCGACGGCGTCCAGATTCACGGCGCACACGGATACCTCGTCGCACAGTTCCTCTCGCCGCGCACCAATCAGCGCACGGACCGCTGGGGTGGCGACCCGCAGCGTCGCATGCGATTCGCGCTCGAGGTGGTGCGGCGGACCCGCGCTGCTGTGAGTCCCGGCTTTTCCGTGGCCATCAAACTGAACTCCGCCGACTTCCAGCGCGGCGGGTTCACCGAGGAAGAGTCACGCGCCGTGATCGCCGCCTTGGCCGCCGAGAACCTCGACCTCATCGAAATCAGCGGCGGCACATACGAATCCCCCGCGATGGAGGGCAGGCCCGTCGTGCAGTCGACGTCCACCAAGGCGCGCGAGGCGTACTTCCTCGAGTACGCCCGAGCCGCTCGCGAGTTCTCGGGGAACGTGCCGCTGGCGGTGACCGGTGGCTTCCGCACGCGGGCGGCGATGAGTGAGGCCGTCAGCTCAGGAGCCTGCGATGTGGTCGGGTTGGGCAGGCCGACCACCGTCAACCCGGCGGCCGCCGACAGCGTGCTGGTGGCACACGACGCGCGCCTCCATGTCCCGGACATCGCACCGGCCATGCCCGCCCGGCTCGCCAACACGGCCCGCGCCAAGACCTTCCTCAGCGCGCTGGAACTGCAATGGCATGGAACCCAGTTGCACCGGCTCGCCGCGGGCGGTGAGCCCGACCCGACGATCGGCCCGCTGGCCACGGCCGCGGCACTGCTCAAGAACAACGGAGTCAACGCTTTCCGGGCACGGAGGAACTCATGACCGACAAGACGCTGAACAAGTTCCGCCGCGAGCGGGCGCTGGGACGCCATGTGCTCAACCCGGCCGTGACGGCCCTGTCGCGTCTGGGGTTGCGCACGGCGCTGGCGTCGGAGTTGGAGACCACCGGCCGCAAAACCGGTCAATTGCGCAGGGTTCCCGTTTCCGCCCAGTTCGATCCGACCGGCGCGTGGGTGATATGCCAGCACGGTACGCGTTCGGGCTGGGGCAGCAACATCACGTCGAACCCGAATGTCCGCATCAGGCAAGGGAACCGGTGGCGCACCGGCGTCGCGCAGTTCCGTCCGGACGACGACGTCGCGGCACGGGGCCGCAAGTTCGGAGTGATCGCGGCGCGGGTGGTCAAATCACTGGAGACCACGCCGGTCTCGGTGCGCATCGACTTCACCGACTGACGATCTCGTCCACCAACCCCCAGTCCAGCGCCGTCGCGGCGTCGATCGTGCGCCCGCTGAGCACCAGATAGGCAGTGCGCCAACGGCCGATGCGCCGTGTGATACTCACGGTTCCGCCGGCGCCGGGAATGAGCCCCAGCGCCAGCTCCGGTAGGCCCAACGTGGCCTGCGCGTCCGCGCTGACCCAACCGAAGAACGCCGCCATCTCCAGGCCGCTGCCCAACACCTGACCGTGCACCCGCGCTCGGCAGCGGCGGCCCAGCCGCGCGGTCAACTCGTCGAACACCAGCGCGGGACTGTGCCGCGTGCGGGCCAGATGCGCGCTTGCCGGGTCGTCGAAAGACCCGAACTCGGCGAGATCGCCTCCGCTGCAGAACGATCGGCCGTTGCCACTGAGCACCACCTCGTCGACCGACGAGTCCAGCCGGGCCACCTCCAGCGCCTCCAGCAGCGCTGCCCGGGCATCGGTGGAGAAGGCGTTGTGGCGCTGCGGCCGGTTGAACCGGACACGCAGCGTGTTGCCGTCACGTTCGGCCTGAACCGGATCGGGCAGCAGCGGCACCGTCGCCGGGCCGCGTTCGGTCAGCCAGCGGGCGAATTCCGGCCCGGCCTGCAGCGTGGAATAGGCCAGGGACTCGGTGATCAGCCCACCGAACGCCGGTGCCGCGACGTCGAGGCTGCGCAGTACGTCGTCGCACACGGCTGCGGCCTGCGGCCAGCGTTCACACCGCTGCGCCAGCGTGGCCAGCGTCTGCTCGACCGAATCCACCGTGACCGCGCGGCGGTCCTCAGTGCTGGATTCGGTGACGGTGAACGTCGCCGCGTCACTGGGATTTTCGACGGCGACGCGAATCCCGCCCGGCAGCTCGATCACATCACGAATATTTCTCGATCAACCCCTGCTTGTACAGCTTGCCCGTGTCGGTGCGGGGCAGCTGGGCCTCGAACGAGATCGACCGCGGGCACTTGTAGTGCGAGAGTTGATCACGCAACCAGGACAGCAGCTCGTCGGCGAACTCCGGTGTGGCATCGGCAGGATCGACGGTCTGCACCACGGCCTTGACGGCCTGGCCCATCTCGTCGTCGGGGATGCCGAACACCGCGGCGTCCATCACCTTGGGGTGCACCACCAGCATGTTCTCGGCTTCCTGAGGGTAGATGTTCACCCCGCCGGAGATGATCATGTGATGCCGGCGATCAGTGAGGTACAGGTAGCCGTCCTCGTCGAGATATCCGATGTCTCCCACCGTTTTCCAGCCGTGGGCGTCGCGCGAGGACGCGGTCTTCTCGGAGTCGTTGAGGTACTCGAAATCGGCGCCGCCCTCGAAGAAGATCTCGCCGGGCTGACCCACGGGCTGCTCGTTGCCGTTCTCGTCGAGGATGTGCAGGATGCCCGTCATCGCGCGGCCGACCGAACCGGGGTGCGCCAGCCATTCGTCGGCGGTGATCAGGGTCGCGCCGATGGCTTCCGATGAGGCGTAGTACTCGTCGACGATCGGACCCCACCAGTCGATCATCTGTTTCTTGATCTCCACCGGACACGGCGCCGCGGCGTGCATCACCCGCCGCAGGCTCGAAACGTCGTACGAATCACGCACGCTCTGCGGCAGTTTCAGCAGCCGCGTGAACATGACGGGCACGAACTGGCCGTGCGTCACCTTGTACCGTTGAATCGCGTCGAGAGTGCCCTCGGCATCGAACTTCTCCAGGACCACGGTGGTGATGCCGGCGGCCTGCGCCTGCATCGACCACACCGACGGCGCGGTGTGGTAGAGCGGCGCGGGGCTCAGGTACACCGAATCCGGCGTCATCCAGAATCCGACCAAGGCCGCCATCAGACCCGGGTACTCCGTCGGCGGGACATGCGGCAGTTCGCGTTTGATGCCCTTCGGCCGGCCGGTGGTACCCGACGAGTACTGCAGCAGATCACCTTCGATCTCATCGTCGATCGGCGTATCAGGCTGGCCGGCAACGCATTCCGGATAGGGCTGCCAGCCGTCCAACCGCCCGGCCCCGGCCAGCAGCAGGATCTCGGGCAGCCCGTTCGGCAGATGCTCGGCCAGGCCCGCACACAACTCGGGCAGTGCGCTCGAGCCCACGATGGCCTTGGCGCCGCTGTTGTCGACGATGTAGGC
Source organism: Mycobacterium dioxanotrophicus (assembly GCF_002157835.1). Classification (NCBI taxonomy): domain Bacteria; kingdom Bacillati; phylum Actinomycetota; class Actinomycetes; order Mycobacteriales; family Mycobacteriaceae; genus Mycobacterium; species Mycobacterium dioxanotrophicus. The sequence goes on from NZ_CP020809.1 coordinate 7,296,011, forward strand.
GGCCTCCGCCGCGGTGAGATGGCTGTTGATCGGCACGTAGTACAGGCCGCTGCGGCGGGCCGCCCACATGACGGCATGCATGTGCTCGTTGTTCTCCATCAGGATCGCGACCACGTCACCCTCGACCAGTCCGCGCTGACGGAAATAGTGCGCCAGCCGGTTGGCGCGCGCCTCCAGTTCGTCGAACGTGACGACCGTGCCCGACGGGTGGAGGATGATCGCCGGCTTGTTGGCCCCGACGTGCTCGCGGATCTGCATGAGGCACTGTAACCGGCACCACTTGACAGGTGTCAAGTGGTGCCGGTGAGCTATCGCGCGAGTGCCGGCTCGGCGGCCGTGTCGTCAGCGATCTCGGCCGAACGGAACGGCGCTCGCAGCGTCACGGCCAGGTGGTGACGATTGATCACGAACCCGATCAACGCGAGCACCGCGTACCCGCCGCACAACACCAACCGCCCGTCAGTCGAAGTGATCGGGAACTGGACGACGAAGAGGGCGAGCAGCGCCAGCGCGGTGTAACGGTGGAACCGCAGCGCCAGGATCAGCGCGATGCCCATCATCGTCTGGGTAGCGGTCAGCAGAACCTCCTCGATCTGCCGGCCGTCGAGCACCAGAGCAGGGCCGCCGCCCCCGGCCACGTAGGCGATGGGCAGCGATCCCATCAGCAGCGTCCACTGGTTGACCTTCGAGGAGATCAGCGTCGCGATGGCGGCGGTGCCGTTCCCGCGACTGGCGAAGATGATCGCGATGATGAACTCGGGGGCCTCCGATGCCAGCGGTGCGAGCCACTGGACCAGCAGGAACTGGTCGATTCCGAGTTCGGCGCCCGCGCCGATCAGGCTTTCGGCGAACGGCTCTGCACACATCAGGATGACCGCGCCTGCGATGACGAACAGCGCCACGACCGTCGACCGTCGGGCCCGGGTCGGCAGGACGCCGATCGCGGCCGCGGTGCCGACAAGATCCGGCTCCTCGACCTCGCCGCGGCTCATCTTGTAGAGGTAGAAGCCGAACCAGGCCAGTAGCGCGACGCCGAGCACGAGATGGATCTGCCCGGTCGCCGGGATCACGAAGGCCACGACACCCGCGATCAGCAGGAATCCCAGCTCGACGCGGTTGCCCGGCTCGAGCGCCATCGCTGCGACTTTCCGACCGGACATCTTGCGGGCCACCCACAGACCCACCAGGACGACGACGGGCCAACCGACACCCATCAGCAGCCGGTTGGAGCCGGTCATGTTGGCCGCGGCGAACTGCACGTAGTCAGGGTTGTGGCCTGCGGTGTACGCGTAATAGAGGTCGACGGCGTACTCGGGCAGTACGGCGATGAGAGCCAACACGGCGATGGCCAGGCCTCCCGAGACGTCGATCTGGGCGGCCTCGGCGGCCCACGCCAGCAGGAAGCTCGCGGCGACCACCGCCGCGCCGTAGATCACGAGGGCGGCGACGGGGTTGGGATGCAGCCCGGCGATCCTGACGACCAGGGCGGGCACGATGAACAGGGCTGTGGTGATCAGCGACCGGGCGAGGGTTCGTCCGTGCGTGCGCGTCACGTGAAGTCCTTTGTCTTCTGGCGGCCCGTGGCCTCATCGACGGCGCGACGAAACCTCGGACCGACACGGGCTTGTCGGCCGAAGGTCTCGCTCGCCGGATATCGCCTCCGGTGGATGACCGGGCGACTCCCGCCGCCAGCATGTCGACCATCCGCATCGCGTCGGCCGGGCCGACGGTCAGGAACTACTCCCCTTCGCTGCTGGGAAGGCTACCCTTTGCCGCACCACCCAGCAACGTAGCGCATCTATGAATATTCGCGTCCTGGACGCGGAAATTTGCTGGTCAAAATCGTGAACAATAGTTTTCGAATCGCCGAACTATCGAGTGCGGCAACCCTGATGCGCGGGCTTCCCGGCGCTCAATCGGCGCCGACATGGCGCAACAGCAGCATCAGACCCGCGTGGGCGTCATCGAGCGGCTGCAGGGAACGAGCGCTCCGGCACTGGATGATGGCGCCCTCGAGCGAGCTGACGATGAAGCTGCCCAGCGAGGCCGCCGTTGCCGAATCGACTCCCTTCGACGCGATCGACCCGGCGATGACGCGCGCCCAGTCGGCAAATACCTGCGCTGACGCGTCGCGCACCGCGAGCGCGTCCGGACCGGCCTGGGCAGCCGCCATGATGGGGCACCCGGCGGCAAATCCGCTGCTCGTGAGGCTTTCCTTCCAGCCGGCCACGAACGCCATGATCACGTCATCGGCGGGCAACGCCTGCGTCAACTCCTCGATCTTCGACGTGATCGTGCGCCCGGCTGCCAGCGTCGCCTGCACCATCAACTGCACTTTCCCCTCGGGAAAGTGCTGGTAGATCGAGCCGCGCGCGGCCCGGCTGTGCTCAAGAAGGTCGCTGAGGCCGGTCGCGTGAACACCACGTTCCCGCATCAGCTCGATGGCACTCGCGATGAGTCGTTCCCGCGGGCCAGCCATACGCACGCACACTCCACTTCACCGATAGACCGATTGATCCATCCTAGTCGGCCAGACATAGACTGATTGGTCTACGATCCGGGAATGCATGATCTTGAGATCTTCGGCAAACTCGCTCGAGCCTGCGCGAAGCATGCGTGGTGGATCCTCGGAGCGTGGCTGGCGCTGGCGGGCACGCTGAACCTGGCGATCCCCCAACTCGAACACACCGTCGCCGAACATTCGGCGCCGTTCACCCCGGAAAGCCCGACCACCGAAACCCTGCGCCAGATGTCCCGCGACTTCGGCGTCCCCGACACCACGGCGATCGGCAGCATCGTGGTGTCCAGCGACCGCACGCTCGGGCCGGCCGACGCTGCCTACTACCGCGAGCTGGTGTCCCGGCTCGTCGCCGACACCGACGACGTGGCCTACGTGCTGGACACCTACGGCACACCCGGGATGGAGAAACTCGGACTGAGCCCGGACGGGAAGGCCATCCACCTGATCGTCGCGACAACCGGCGACGTCGGATCCACCCGAGCGCACCGGTCGACCGAGAACGTCCGTGCCGCGGTCGCCGCGCTGCCGCACCCAACCGGTGTCGACGTGCATTTCACCGGTGCCGCACCGACGCTGTCGGACCTGTTCTCCGCCATCGACACCTCGCTGGCCATCATCACCGTCGTCTCGGTCGTGCTGATCACGCTGCTGCTGTTGGCGGTGTACCGCTCACTGCTGACCGCCCTGATTCCGCTTCTCACCGTGGGCATTTCGCTCGGCGTCGCCCGTCCCGTCGTCTCCTGGCTCGGCGGTGCCGACCTGTTGTCGGTATCGAACTTCACCATCGCGCTCGTCACCGCCATGGTGCTCGGCGCCGGCACCGATTACGGGATCTTCCTGCTGGCGAATTACCACGAAGGCCGACGCCGCGAGCTCGCGGTCGACGACGCGGTGGCCCGCTCCGGCGCCCACACCGCGGGCATCGTGATCGCGTCGGCGCTGACCATCGCCGGCGCCGGAATGGCCATGGTGTTCACCAAGATCGGCATGTTCCGGACCGCGGGCCCACCGATCGCGCTGTCGATCGCGATCACCATGGCCGTCAGCCTGACACTCACCCCGGCCATCATGGCGCTGTGGGGACGACGCGGCTTCGCCGAACCCCGCCCGCTCGACGAACGGCGCTGGCGCCGCCGCGGAGCGGCCATCGTGCGGCGGGCACCGGCCTTGGTCGCCGCCTCACTGGTGTTCCTGCTCGCCACCAGCGCAGTGCTGCTCACCTTCCGGCCCAACATCGACGAGAACGCCATGCAGCTGCGGGCCACCGACAGCAAGCGTGGGTATGACGCGGTCTACCGACATTGGGGCGTCAACGAGGCAGCGCCGGAATTCGTCACCATCCGGGCTGATCACGATATGCGCAACACCAACGATCTGGCCGCCCTCGACCTCGTCGCCATGTCGATCGGCAACCTGCCGCAAGTCGCCTATGTCCGCTCCATCACCCGCCCGGACGGAAAACCGTTGCCCGAGACCGCCATCGGATCGCAGACCGCACAGGTCGGCGACGGGCTGGCCGATGCCCACACCCGTGTCGAGCAGGCCATCCCGCAACTCAAGAGGTTGGCGGCCGGCGTGACGCAACTGCACGACGGTTCCGCGGGCGCGGCCGAGCGACTGCCCGAACTCGCCAAGGGCGCCCACGATCTCGTCGCTCTCACCCGAAACCTGCTGGGCACACTGGAATCCGCGAACCGGGTGGCCGACACCCTCTCGGACGGATCGCTCGATGTCGCAACTGTGGTGCGGACCATGTCCACCGCCACCGACTCCCTGGACCGGGCGGTCAGCGAAATCGACGCCACCCGAGCCAAACTCGCCGCTCCCACGGCTGCGCTGCACGCGGTGTTCGACCCGCTCACGGCGGTCGATCCCGGTCCGGATTGCGCTGCGGACTGCATGCGCGCCCGCCAAGCATTCGCCGACCTCAACGCGGCCACAGGTGGGCGCGCCTTGCTCGCCATCAACGGGCTGACGCTCGCGGCACCACTGGTACCCGAGCGTCCGGTGGCCACCGCGCTGGACGCCCTGCCCGACCTGCGGTCCGGCATCAAAGGACTGCGCGCCATGCTCGACCAACTGGGCACCCGCACACCCGATCAGACGCGTCAGGACCTCAACCGGTTGATATCCGGAATCACCGAACTGTCAACAGGTTTGGGCCGCCTCACCACAGGGTTGGGCGAGGTGAAGACCGGCACCGACACCATGGTGGAGTTGACCACCGAGCTCGGTGCGGGACTCAACCGCGCGTCGGACTTCCTGCACCGCCTGTCGGCCGACACCGCCACGGGTGCGGGGCGCGGCTTCTATCTGCCGTCGGAGGGCCGCAGCGACCCCAGGTTCACCGCGGGCGAGCGACTGCTCATCTCGCCGGACGGCCGCAGCGCCCGGATGATGGTGGTGTGGGCGGTGAACCCGTACGGCGCCGAGGCGATGGGCGCGGTGCCCGACGTCATCGCCGCGGCCCACAACGCCACCACCGGCACGGTGTTGGAACATGCGACCATCGAATCGACCGGCCTGGCATCGCTGTCGCAGCGCCATCTCGACCAAACCTGGCGTGATTTCGCGCTTTTCGCAGTCGTGGCGGTCGCGGCGGTGCTGCTGGTCCTGATCGTCATGCTGCGCAGCCTGGTTGCGCCCGTACTGATGATCGCCGCGGTCGTGCTGTCGTTCGGCGCCGCGGCCGGAATGTCCACCCTGATCTGGCAGCACATCATCGGCATCAACCTGGACTGGTCGGTGTTCCCGGTGTCGTTCATGGCACTCGTCGCAGTCGGAGCCGACTACAGCATGCTGTTCGCCGCGCGCATCCGGGAGGAATCGCACAGTGGGGTGATCAGCGGCATCATCCGGGGCTTCGGCAGCACGGGGAGTGTGATCACCACGGCGGGAGTGGTTTTCGCGATCACCATGTTTGCTCTCACCAGTGGGACGGTGCTCAATCTGGTGCAGATCGGTTCGACCATCGGCATCGGCCTGCTGCTCGACATCACCGTCGTGCGGACATACCTGGTGCCTGCCGCGATGAGCCTGCTGGGCGAACGCATGTGGTGGCCTGCGCGTGCGTAACACCATGTGCGCCTAAGCAAACGCGCACCCTCGTGACGTCACGAGGGTGCGCGAATTGCTGAGGTGTTGCGGCGTGTCTACCGGCAGACTCCCCCGCAAGCGGGAGGGGCCCCCAGCACGCTCGCGGCGCTGGCGCGCTGGGCTCAGGCGTCTTCGGCGAGACGGTGCTTGAGCGCGTCGAACTCGTCCTTGAGACCGGTCGGCAGCTTCTCGCCGACGAACTCGAACCACTCCTCGATCTGCGGCAGCTCGGCCCGCCACTCCTCGGCATTGACGACCAGCGCCTCGTCGACGTCGGCGGGGTCCACGTCCAGCCCGCTCAGATCGAGGTCGGCGGCTGTCGGCACGATGCCGATCGGGGTGCTCTTGCCGTCGGCCTGATGCTCGATGCGCTCGATGGCCCACTTGAGCACGCGGCTGTTCTCGCCGAAGCCCGGCCACAGGAAGCGGCCGTCCTCGCCACGGCGGAACCAGTTGACGAAGAACACCGCGGGCATCTTCGACTCGTCGGCGTTCTTGCCGATGTTGATCCAGTGCTGGAAGTAGTCGCCGACGTTGTAGCCCAGGAACGGCAGCATCGCCATCGGGTCGCGGCGCACCGTGCCGACCTTGCCCTCGGCGGCGGCGGTCTGCTCGGACCCGAGGGTGGCACCGATGAACACGCCGTGCTGCCAGTCGCGGGCCTGCGTGATCAGGGGCACCGTGGTCTTGCGGCGTCCGCCGAAGAGGATCGCCGAGATCGGCACGCCCTGCGGGTCGTCCCACTCCGGCGCCAGCGTCGGGCACTGCGAGATCGGGGTGCAGTAGCGCGAGTTGGGATGCGCGGCCTTTTCCTCCGACTCGCGGTACCAGTCGTGGCCCTTCCAGTCGATGAGGTGGTCGGGGTCGCCTTCCAGGCCCTCCCACCAGACCTCGTTGTCGTCGGTCTTGGCGACGTTGGTGAAGACGGTGTTGCCCGCCTCGATGGTCTTCATCGCGTTCGGGTTCGACGACCAGTTGGTGCCGGGCGCGACGCCGAAGAAGCCGAACTCGGGGTTGACGGCGTAGAGCCGGCCATCCTTGCCGAATCGCATCCAGGCGATGTCGTCACCGACGGTCTCTGCGCGCCAGCCCGGGATGGTGGGCTGCAGCATCGCGAGGTTGGTCTTGCCGCACGCCGACGGGAACGCCGCGGCGATGAAGTACGCCTTGTTCTCCGGGGAGATCAGCTTGAGGATCAGCATGTGCTCGGCGAGCCAGCCCTCGTCGTGGGCCATGGCCGAGGCGATGCGCAGCGAGTAGCACTTCTTGCCCAGCAGCGCGTTGCCGCCGTAGCCGGAGCCGTAGCTCCAGATCTCCCGGGTCTCCGGGAAGTGGGTGATGTATTTGGTGTCGTTGCACGGCCACGGCACGTCGGCCTGACCGGGCTCCAGCGGAGCGCCGAGCGAGTGCAGGGCCTTGACGAAGAAGCGGTCGTCACCGAGCTTGTCCAGCGCGGCCTGCCCCATCCGGGTCATGGTGCGCATGGAGACCACGACGTACTCGGAGTCGGTGATCTCCACGCCCAGCTTGGGATCCTCCGCATCCAGCGGGCCCATGCAGAACGGCACCACCCACATGGTGCGGCCGCGCATCGAGCCCCGGTACAGCTCGGTGAGGATGCCCCGCATCTCGGTGGGGTCCATCCAGTTGTTGGTCGGCCCCGCGTCGATCTCGCGCTCGGAGCAGATGAAGGTCCGGGATTCGACCCGGGCCACGTCCGACGGGTCGGAGAGGGCGAGGTAGGAGTTGGGCAGCTTCTCGTCGTTGAGCTTCTGGAAGGTGCCGGCGTCGACCAGCTGGGCGGCGAGGCGGTTGAACTCCTCCTCGGACCCGTCTGCGAACGCCACTCGGTCGGGCTGCGTCAGTTCGGCCACCTCACGCACCCAGGCCAGTAGGCCCTCGTGCTTGGTCGGTGCGGTGTCCAAACCCGGAATGGTCGCTGCGGGCATAAAAGTCTCCTGCGTGAGTTTTTTCGGAGCGCGTACCACGTAAATAACGCGGTCGGGGGGGTCCTTGGCTATGAGGTTAACGCGGGTGACATACCCATTGTGGACGACTGCAATGTCCGATTACTCACAAGAACGATTCAGTTGGCGGGTTACTCCGCAGTAGGCCCTGAGCTGCCATAAAGATCTGCCCGGACGGTGTCGAGGGCACGCTGTAAAGGAGGTATGCGGCGGTCCCGCTGACCGGCCGCCCGCGCCGTCGCGATGGCGTGCTCGCGTAATTCGGCGTCGATTTCGGCGATTTGTTGAGCGGTGGACTGAGCTTCGGTTTCCTCGACCGCGGCCAATTCGGTGGTCAATGCGGTTTCCGCGGCCAGCACCCGAGTTGCGACGAACTCCTCCAGCGTCGATCGCAGTGCTGCGGTGGCGTCGGCGACCCAGCGGTCGAGCACTGCGCGGTCCCGCAGCAGCCCGCGGACGCCGACCACCCAAACCGTCAACAGCAGCCCCACCACCGCCCCGACCACCAGGCCGGCCACGGCCAGATGCGGCGCCGCCCCGACCAGCATGCGGCTCACCGCGAAGGCCACACCCAGACCGAAGCCGACGCCCAGCACCGCCATGAGCCGGGTCTCCAAGGTCCGGGACCGCAGCGACGGTGCCTCGATGACCGGTTGCGGCGGCTGCGCTGCGGGCGGCGGGGCCGTCAGCCCGAACTCGGCCGCCACGTCGCCGAGGTGTTGGGTGACGCCGTCGTCGACCTCATCGACCACATCGTCGGCGCGGCGGTGCACGTACTCCTCGAACGCGTCCATGCGCCTGCGACTGAGCCCGGCGATGTCTTCCTGTAATTCGGTGCGCACCGAACTGCAGCGATTGCGGGCGAAGTAACCCAGCTGCACCCGCGCCTGCTGGAGCTGGCTGCGCAGCGCGATGCTGCGTTCGGTCCTGGCCAGCCTGCGACCGCGCGCGATGTCGTCGCGACGCTGGCGCAGCGCCTCCACCCTGGCCTTGCGGTCCGCTCCCGCGCCGTCGGCCTCATACCTGCCGATCACCGCGGCCAGCCTGGCCTCCCACGCCCGCAGCCGGTTGCGGCGGCGCACCTCGGCCTCGGCCAGCCGCGCCGTCAAGAGCTCGACCAACGCATCGAGCTGCGGCTCACCCAGGTCCGGCGCCGCCGCCACCCCCACCCACGGCATGTGGGCATACCGGCCGGCCCGCTCCGCCAGGATCGCCGCGTCCGCATCCCGGATCTCCCGCCAGCCCCGGTGCGCGTCGATCTTCGACACCACCCCGATCACCAGGTCGGTATAGGTGGACGCCAAATCGACCAGCGCACAATCGGATTCGGTCAGCGGCGCGGCCGCGGACACCACGAAGACAACGGCCGCCGGCGCCTCCCCGGCCACCAGTTCGGTGGATTCGACGAACGGCTGCTGCGGCATGCGGTCTCGCAACGCCGCCAACACACTGGTGGCACCGGCCAGCCAGGGCCCGGTGACCAGGACGACGTCACGGGGTTCGACTCCCGGCGAGTTGAGTCCCGGATCGATCGCCGCGACGACGGCATCGGCCGCAGCGACCGGATCCTGATCGGGATCGACGTCGGTCATCGGGCGCCCAACAGCCGCAGCGAGCCACGGACGATGTCCGCGCTACAGCTGCGGTGCAGCGCGTCGACCGGGCCTCGACCGTAATTCCGCCAATGCCTGGCCCGCCGCACATGGGCGTCGGGCCGCGTACCGGGATCGACCACCAGACCGTGGGCCTGCACCACCTCGACGGCCGCGGCCATCACCGCGATCACGGTGTCGTCGGCCGCGAGGAACCGACCGACCTCGTCGCCGCCCAACGCCCGCAATTCGGCCAGCGCGGCCCGCACCCGCTGGTAACGCACCGGCGCCGCCACGTCGTGCACCGCGGCGAGGACCTCCTCGACGCCGCTGCGCCGGCGCAGCAGACCAGGCAGCTCGTTCGCGTCGGCGCCGCGGCTGCACGCCAGGCTGGCATGGGCGACACCGAACCGGTCGAGGGTGGCCAGCAGCCGAGCCCGCAGCGCATGCGGCACGGCGTGCTCCCCGGCCACGAACGCGTCGGCCGAGGTCAGATCCGCCGGTTGCACGGCCAGCGTCCGCAACGCCGCGACCAACTCGGCGGGCAGCGTCACCGCCGCCAACAACGCCACCATCGGCACCACGGGCACCCCGGTCAGGGCGCGCAACTCGACCGCCCGGCGCTGCGCGGTGGCCATCGGGCCACCGGGACCCGAACCGGCCAGGTCGGCCTTGTTGAACACGATCAACACCGGGACCCCGGCGCGGCGCAGCTCGGCCAACACCGCAAGATCCTCGGGCTTGCACACCTCGGCGATCACCATGACCACGACCTCGCCGGCATCGGACACCACCACACCCGCGGCGGACAGCGCGTCGGCGACCGTCGCGGCACCGACGCCCCGGCGTCCCCGCACGGCAATGCCCACCGGAACCGACGCCCGCATGCTTATCTGCGCCAACCGTGAACCACCGGCGCGGTCAGCGAAACACGCGAGCTCATCTGCGAAAATGTGGCGGCCTTCCCTGCGACATCCGGACCCGCTCCGGTCCCCACTGGAAATCGTGGCACGTCCCGGGCAGGCTCACGAACGGCCGTTTGACCCTGACAGTTCAAGGCAACTGTTGGGTATCAATCTCTACCACGATGCGGGGACTTCGGCGCCAATGAGACACCATGGACAAATGCACGTGCCCAGGCTGGATGTCGCCGGCCGGCCGGCTCCGGAACCGGACGACACCGGGGCCACCGACCAGCCGCACCGCCTGCCCCGGGTGACCAGCTTCCGCACCCGGCGTTCGACGCTGTCGAGCGGACAGCAGGCCACCTGGGACCGCCGCTGGCCCGACCTGGGCATGCAGGCCCGCAACGACGACGGCAAACCCGTGGTCAACCTGGACACCGCGGCCTGGTTCGGCCGCAGCGCTCCACTGGTGCTGGAGATCGGCTCCGGCACCGGAACCTCGACCCTGGCGATGGCGCAGGCCGAACCGAACATCGACGTGATCGCCGTCGAGGTCTACCGCAAGGGGCTGGCCCAGCTGCTCACCGGCATCGACCGGGCAGGCATCAACAACATCCGCCTGGTCCGCGGCGACGGCGTCGACGTGCTCGAGCACATGATCGCCCCGGGCGCGCTGACCGGGGTTCGGGTTTTCTTCCCCGATCCGTGGCCCAAGTCCCGCCATCACAAGCGCCGGCTGCTGCAGCCCGCGACGGTCGCGCTGATCGCCGACCGGCTGCGTCCCGGCGGTGTGCTGCACGCCGCCACCGACCACAGCGGGTACGCCGAATTCATGGCGGAGGTCGGTGACGCCGAGCCGCTGCTGCGCCGGGTCGAAGACGGACCGGCGGCCGCGGCGTTACCCATGTCGGTGCAGCGGCCCGTCACCAAATACGAGCAGAAGGCCCTCGCCGGTCCGGACATCACCGAATTGATCTGGGAGAAGCGGCCATGAGTGTGTTCCCCGAGCTGGACGACGGTGTGCAAGAGCACAGTGTGCAAGACGCGTCACAGGCCGACGGCACCACGACGACGCGCCGGGTTTTGCTGGTGTGGGATGCACCCAATCTCGACATGGGGCTCGGCTCCATCCTCGGCGGCCGGCCGACCGCCGCGCACCGGCCCCGCTTCGACGCGCTGGGCCGCTGGCTGCTGGGCTACACCGCTGAGCTCTCCACCGCCGAACCCGGCATCTCGTTGGAGCCCGAGGCCACCGTCTTCACCAACATCGCCCCAGGTAGCGCCGATGTCGTTCGCCCATGGGTGGAGGCTTTGCGTAACGTGGGGTTCGCCGTCTTCGCAAAACCGAAGATTGATGACGACAGCGACGTCGACAGCGACATGCTCGACCACATCGCGCTGCGCCGCCATGAGGGCTTGGCCGCGGTGCTGGTCGCATCCGCCGACGGGCAGGCGTTCCGGCACCCGCTGGAAGACATTGCTCGCGAAGGCACCCCGGTGCAGGTGCTCGGATTTCGCGAACATGCAAGCTGGGCGCTAGCGTCGGATACCTTGGAGTTTGTCGATCTAGAGGACATTCCTGGTGTTTTCCGGGAACCGCTGCCACGGATCGGCCTGGACTCGCTGCCCGAGCAGGGGGCATGGCTGCAGCCGTTCCGGCCGCTGTCATCGCTGCTGAACTCGCGCGTGTAACAACTGCACAAGGCCTGAAGAAATTTCGCCGAGAAATTCGATGCGCGGGTCTCCACGGATCTAGTTAGGAGCATAAGTGTTCGCCTGGTGGGGTCGAACGGTGTACCGGTTCAGGTACATCGTCATCGGTGTCATGGTGGCGCTTTGCCTCGGTGGCGGCATCTACGGGGCCGACCTGGGAAAGCACGTCACGCAAAGCGGCTTCTACGACGAGGGCAGCCAGTCCGTGGCGGCGTCGCTGCTGGGCGACGAGGTGTACGGCCGTGACCGGACCAGCCACGTCGTGGCGATCCTGACACCCCCGGATGACAAGAAGGTCACCGACAAGGACTGGCAGAAGAAGGTCATCGGGGAGCTCGACAAGGTGGCCAAGGACCACCCGGACCAGGTCGTCGGCTGGGTGGGCTGGCTGAAAGCGCCCGACACCACCGACCCGACCGTCAGCCAGATGAAGACGCAGGACCTGCGCCACACCTTCATCAGCGTCCCGCTCAAGGGCGACGACGACGACGCGATCCTCAAGAACTACCAGGCCATCGCGCCCGACCTGCAGAAGGTCAACGGCGGCGACATCAAGCTGGCCGGCCTCAACCCGCTGGCCAGCGAGCTGACCGGAACCATCGGCACCGACCAGAAACGCGCCGAGCTGGCCATCGTGCCGCTCGTGGCCGTGGTGCTGTTCTTCGTGTTCGGCGGTGCTGTCGCGGCGGCCCTGCCGGCGATCATCGGCGGTCTGACCATCGGCGGCGCGCTGGGCATCCTGCGGTTCACCGCGGAGTTCGGCCCGGTGCACTTCTTCGCCCAGCCGGTCGTGACGATGATGGGCTTCGGCATCGCGATCGACTACGGCCTGTTCATCGTGAGCCGGTTCCGAGAAGAACTCGCCGAAGGCTACGACACCGAGGCCGCGGTACGAAGATCGGTGATGACGTCCGGCCGGACCGTGGCGTTCTCCGCGGTCATCATCGTGGCCTCGTCACTGCCCCTGCTGCTCATTCCGCTGGGCTTCCTCAAGTCGATCACCTACGCGATCATCGCCTCGGTCATGCTCGCGGCATTCCTCTCGATCACGGTGCTGCCCGCGACGCTGGGCATTCTCGGGGCCAACGTCGACGCGCTCGGCGTCCGCACCCTGCTGCGTGTGCCGTTCCTGGCCAACTGGCCGTTCTCGCGCCGGATCATCGACTGGTTCGCCGAGAAGACCCAGAAGACCAAGACCCGCGAAGAAGTCGAACGGGGTTTCTGGGGCCGGCTGGTCAACGTGGTGATGAAGCGGCCGATCGCGTTCGCCGCCCCGATCCTGATCCTGATGACGTTGCTCGTCCTGCCGATCGGGCATCTCGCGCTCGCGGGCATCAGCGAGAAGTACCTGCCGCCGGACAATCCGGTCCGCCAGTCGCAGGAACAGTTCGACAAGCTCTTCCCCGGTTTCCGCACGGAGCCGCTCACCATCGTGATGAAGCGGGACGACGGCCAGCCGATCACCGACAACCAGATCGCCGACATGCGCGCCAAGGCGCTGACCGTCTCCGGCTTCACCGATCCGGACAACAACCCGGATGCGATGTGGAAGGAGCGCCCGGCCAACGACAGCGGATCCAAGGACCCGTCGGTCCGGGTGATCCAGAACGGCCTGGAGAACCGGGGCGATGCCGCCACCAAGGTCGGTGATCTGCGTGCCCTGCAGCCGCCGCGCGGCATCACGGTGTACGTGGGTGGCACCCCGGCCCTCGAGCAGGACTCGATCCACAGCCTGTTCTCCAGGTTGCCGCTGATGGTGGTCATCCTGGTGAGCACCACGACCGTGCTGATGTTCCTGGCCTTCGGATCGGTGGTGCTGCCGATCAAGGCCGCGTTGATGAGCGCGCTGACCCTCGGCTCGACCATGGGCATCTTGACCTGGATGTTCATCGAGGGACACGGGTCAGGTCTGCTGAACTACACGCCACAGCCACTGATGGCACCGATGATCGGTTTGATCATCGCGGTGATCTGGGGCCTGTCGACCGACTACGAAGTGTTCCTGGTGTCCCGCATGGTGGAAGCCCGCGAACGCGGCATGTCGACCGCCGAGGCCATCCGGATCGGTACCGCGACGACGGGCCGGCTGATCACCGGTGCGGCCCTGGTCCTCGCCGTCGTGGCCGGCGCCTTCGCCTTCTCCGACCTGGTGATGATGAAGTACCTTGCCTTCGGTCTGCTGATCGCCCTGCTGCTGGACGCCACCGTGATCCGAATGTTCCTGGTGCCGGCCATCATGAAGCTGCTGGGCGACGACTGCTGGTGGGCACCGCTGTGGATGAAGCGGCTCCAGCAGCGCATCGGCCTCGGCGAGACCGAGCTGCCCGACGAACGCAAGCGTCCGGCCGTGCGCGAGCCTGCGGACGACGAACGCGCCCTCGTCGGTGCCGGCACCCCGCCGCCACCGGCGGCCCGGCCCCGTCCGCACGATCCGACGCATCCCGCTGCCGATCCGCGACAGCTGCCGCCGGCCCGCACCAACGCCCCGTCGGCCGCGGGAACCACGCGGATGGCTCCGCCGCCGCAGCCGCCCCGGCAGGAAGCCGACGAGCCGGCCACAACCCGGCTGGCGATGGCACGCAATGCGGTGCGCAACGCGGTGACCAATGCGGTCAACACCGCGACGGGTCACAGCAATGCGCCGACCGAACGCACTCAGCTGCCCCAGCCGCCCGTGGAAGGCTCGGCGAAGCCCGCTGCGCCGGCCCAGCGCGAGGAACGGGAGATCGAGTCCTGGCTCGGTGCGCTGCGTGGTGGGCCGTCGGCTCAGCCGACTCCCCCGCCACCGCCGATGCGGCCGTCTGCTGACCCCACCCGCGCGATGCCGCAGTCAGGGGGCGACGATGCCGCGCCGACGACGGCGTTCAGCGCGCAACGGCCCGCCGACAACGGCGGTTCGGACGCCACCACGGCGATGCCGTCGCTGCGTCAGCGCGATCAGGACCCGTCCACCGAGAAGCTCAACACCCGTGAGGACGAGCCGAAGCGGCGCGGCGGCGGGATGAGCGCGCAGGACCTGCTGCGCCGCGAGGGCCGGCTCTAGTCGTTGTCGGACGGCGCCAGCCGTCGGTCCGGGGTATCGGGCGTGGCTTCGATCATCACGCCCTCCCCCTCGGCTTCCTGGCGGGCCTCCTCGACCGCCGGGTCGGGGGCGATCAGCACCCGGATCGCGCTGTTGAGCACGGCGACGGCGGGCACCGCGAGCAGCGCGCCGACGATCCCGGCCAGCACGCCACCGCCGGCGATGGCGAGCACCACGGCCAGCGGATGGATCGACACCGCCCGACCCATCACCAGCGGTTGCAGCACGTGACCCTCCAGCTGCTGCACCGCGATGATGAGGCCCAGCGTGATCAACGCGTAGATGAAGCCCTTGGCCAGCAGCGCCACCACGACCGCGAGGAAGCCTGCGATCACCGCACCGACCAGCGGGATGAACGCGCCCATGAACACCAGGGACGCCAGCGGCAGGGCCAGCGGGATACCCATGATCGCCAGGCCCGTGCCGATACCCACGGCGTCGACCAGGGCCACCAGGAACGTCGCGCGCACATAGCCGACCAGTGAGTGGAAGCCCGCCCGCCCGGCGTCGCGCACGCGTTCGCGCACGTTGCCGGGGATCACCTTGGTGACGAATCCGAAGATGTTGCGTCCGCCCTGCAACAGGAAGATCAGCGTGAACAGCATCAGCAAGGCACCGGTGACCAGCTCGGTCAGCGTCCCCGCGGTGGACAACGCGCCGGTGGTGAGCTTCTCCTGGTTGTTGCGCAGCGCGTTGATCGCGGTGTTGCCGGCCTGGTCGATCTGTTCCTTGCTCAGATGGGGCGGCCCGTTGATCAGCCAGTGCCGCAGACCGTCGATGCTGCGGGTCATCTGCTCGACGAGCGCGGGCGCACCCTCGACGAACTGGCTGACGACGAAGGTGAGGATGCCGCCGACCACCGCGATGCCGGTCAGCAACACCAGCGCCACCGCGATACCGCGCGGCACGCCACGGGTGTCCATGAAGTCCACGGCGGGCAGCAGTAACGCGGTCACCATGGCGGCCAGCGCCACCGGAACCACGAGCACCTCGAGTCGTTTGATCAGCCACAGCACCGCGACGACGGCGGCGAGGATGATCAGCAATCGCCAGCACCAGGCCGCGGTCTTGCGGACAAGGGGTGTCACGGCATCGTCAGCAACCGAATCCGATGGCATGCCCGTAGCGTAGCTGCGCCACGCCCGCACCAGTGCTCATGACGGCGCGACCTGCGCGGTTACCCTGTAGGGCGTGTCATACGACGCGCCGGCGCTCACTGCCCGCGGCCGGGCGCGATCCACGCGCGGCAAGTACTGGTGGCTGCGATGGCTGATTCTCGCCGTCGCGGTCGCCGTCCTGGCGGTCGAATTGACGTTCGTGTGGGATCAGCTCGCCAAGGCGTGGAAGAGCCTGCTGACCGCGAACGCGTGGTGGGTGCTGGCCGCTGTGGTGGCCGCGATGGCGTCGATGCACAGCTTCGCCCAGATTCAGCGGACGCTGCTGCGCTCGGCCGGGGTGCCGGTGCAGCAGTGGCGGTCCGAGGCGGCGTTCTACGCCGGTAACGCGCTGTCGACCACGATGCCGGGCGGGCCGGTGCTCTCGGCTACCTTCGTCTACCGCCAGCAACGCATCTGGGGCGCCTCGCCGCTGGTCGCATCTTGGCAGCTGGTGATGTCGGGTGTGCTGCAGGTGGTGGGCCTGGCGCTGCTGGGCCTCGGCGGTGCGTTCATGCTCGGCGCGAGCAAAAACCCGCTGTCCCTTATCTTTTCGCTCGGCGGCTTCGTCGCCATCATCCTGCTGGCCCAAGCTGTGGCGACCCGCCCCGAGCTGATCGAGGGCATCGGCGTCAAGGTGCTGACCTGGGTGAACTCACTGCGCGGCAAGCCGAGTGACACCGGGATCGGGAAATGGCGCGAGATCCTGTGCCAACTGGAATCGGTCAGTCTGGGGCGACGTGACCTCAGCGTCGCGTTCAGCTGGTCGCTGTTCAACTGGATCGCCGACGTGGCCTGCCTGGCGTTCGCGTGTTACGCGGCCGGTGGGCACCCGTCGCTGGCCGGTGTGGTGGTGGCCTACGCGGCTGCCCGCGCGGTCGGCTCGATCCCGCTGATGCCCGGCGGCCTGCTGGTGGTCGAGGCGGTGCTGGTGCCCGGCCTGGTGTCCAGCGGGATGACGCTGGCCTCGGCGATCTCCGCGATGCTGATCTACCGGTTGGTGAGCTGGATCTTCATCTCCGCGATCGGCTGGGTGGTGTTCTTCTTCATGTTCCGGACGGAGAAGGACATCGATCCGGATGCCGACGCCCCGCCATCCGCGTGCACCGACACCACAGCGGCCGAGTCGGCACCCGCCAACCCGGAATCCGAACGCTAGGAGCGCTCATGCGTTACTCCGCCGTGGCCCTCGCACTGGTCGGTGCGCTGGCCACCGCACTGACCGCATGTTCGTCGGCGCAGGTGCCGCAGGCCACCACGACCACGTCGACCACCCCGCCCGCGGCCGCCACCCCGGTGATCGGTTCGGTGCTCGCCGATCCGGTGCCCGTGCCGATGACCGACGGGCGCACCCACCTGGCCTACGAGCTCATGCTGACCAACACCATGCCCACCGACATCACGTTGACCTCGGTCAGCGCGCTGGACGGCGACCGCAAACTGCTGACGCTGTCCGGCGACAACCTGAAGTACTGGACCCGGTTGGTGGCGTTCCCGACGACCGGCACCACGGTGCTCGGCCCGGGCCAGAGCGCGTACGTGTGGCTCGACGTCATCGCCGACGACCCGGCGCACCTGCCCGGTCACATCGACCATGCCGTCAGCGTGTCCGTGAGCAAGCCGATGCCACCGCTGATTCCCGCCGAACTCACCGAGACCGTCGCGCCGGCATCGGTGCAGACCCGTAAGCCGGCGTCGATCACCCCGCCGCTGGCCGGCAACGATTGGGCCGATGTCAACAGCTGCTGCGATATGACCGCGCACCGGATGGCCCTCAACCCGATCAACGGAAAGCTTTGGGCCGCTGAGCGATTCGCCATCGACTACGTCCAGCTCGACGCGCAGAACCGAATCTTCACCGGGGACAAGGCCAAGGTCGAGAGCTACCCGTACTTCGGCGCCGACATCCACGCCGTGGCAGACGGCAAGGTCGTCGCGGTCCTCGACGGGCAGCCCGAGCAAGTGCCGGGGGTGACGCCGAAGGGGCTGGCGCTGCAGCAGTATGGCGGCAATCACATCGTGCAGGACATCGGCGACGGCAACTACGCGTTCTACGCCCATCTCAAGCCGGGCAGCCTGAGGGTGAAACCGGGCGATCAACTCAAGGCCGGGCAGGTCATCGCCTCGTTGGGCAACTCGGGCAATTCCGACGCGCCGCACCTGCACTTCCATCTGATGGACGGGCCTGATCCGTTGGCATCCAACGGGTTACCATTCGTGTTCAAGTCGTTCCGGCTGGACTCTCGGCTGGTGTCGCAGGATTCGCTCGAACCGCTGCTCGACGGCAAGCCGGCCGCGCTGCAGCCGGGCTTCGCCATCCGCGACCAATCCGAGGTCAGCCCACTGGTATTGGATGTGATGACGTATGCGACGGGCTAGCCTGCTTGCTCTGCTCGCGGATCTTGTTGCCGTAGTTGTGTTCTGCACCATCGGTCGGCGCAGCCATGCGGAGGGCATCACGGTGGCCGGCGTCGCCGAGACCGCGTGGCCTTTTTTGGTCGGCACGCTCGCGGGCTGGCTGGTGTCGCGTGGCTGGCAGCGCCCGACGTCGTTGGCGCCCACCGGTATTGCGGTCTGGATCAGCACCGTCGTGGTCGGCATGCTGCTGCGCAAGCTCACCTCGGCCGGAGTGGCCGGCAGTTTCATCGTGGTCGCGTCGCTGGTGACCGCGGTGCTGCTGCTGGGCTGGCGCGCCGCGCTGGCCGGATTGCGGCGCCGCAACCACGTTCAGTCCAGCTGATCGCCGTCTGCCACCCGCTCACGCGACGTGGACACCGTCAGGGTCGCCCGCAGGCCACCCAGCGGACTGTCCGACAGCCGGATCGACCCGCCGTGCAGCTCTGCCTGTTGCACCACCAGTGCCAGTCCCAGACCGGAACCGCCCGCACCCGCGGTGCTGCCCCGGCGGAACCTGCCCAGCACCGTCTCGTGCTCCTCGGCGGGTAGGCCGCGGCCGTTGTCGTCGACCACGATCGTCAGCACCGGCTGACGGCGGTGCGCCGCCAGCACGATCCGGGTGGCCTCGCCGTGCGTGACGGCGTTGCGCACCAGGTTGTCCACGGCGAGCCGCAGCCCGGCCGGCCAGCCCAGCACCGACCCGACATTGCTGTCGGCGCGCACCTCGACCTCGACCGAGCCGCCGCGCATGTTCTCCCGCGCCACCCGGTAGAGCATCTCGGTGACGTCGATCAGTTCGCGGTCCTCCTGCTGGGCGAGCTGCCCCGACGCGAGCTGACCGAGCGCGGTGATGATGGCCTCCACCCGGCGCTGCGCCCGGGACAGGTCGGCCACCACCTCGTCGCGCTCGTCCTCGGGAAGATCGTGGATGCGCAGCGTGTCCAGGTCGGCCCGCATCGCGGTGAGCGGGGTGCGCAGCTCGTGCGCGGCGTTGGCGGCGAAGTCCTGGGCGGCCTGCAGGGAATTGGTGGTGGCCTGCTGCGCGGCGGCGAGCCGGGTCAGCATGCCGGCCATCGCCTCGGACAGGTCCTCGGCCTCCCGCACGCCGCGCACCTCGGGCATGGTCGCGGTGTCACGGCCCAGCTTGCTGGTGTGCTCGGTCAGTTTGCGCAGCGGACGCACGGCCGGCCCGGCCAGCAGCCAGCCCAGCCCACCGGCGATCAGCACCGTGACAACACCGACGACGATGTAGACCGGGATCCGGTTGGCGCTGAGCAGGATGCTGTCGGCGCGGATGCCGATCGACATCAGCAGGCCGCCGTCCTGGTCCAGCACGATGGTGCGGACCCGGTATTCGGCGCCGTTGACCTCCACCGTGGCGGTCCCCGGCGGCAGGGCCGGCAGCTGCGGCCCGCGCTGGAACACCAGCTCGCCGGTGGTCTTGGCCCGGCCCGTGGTCAGCACACCGCGGCGCGGATCCTGGAACTGATCGGGGTTGAAGCTGGCGTCGATGATCGAGTCGAGCCGGCGGTCCAGCTGAGCGGCGTCGTTGTTGGCCAGCACCACCGAGGTGAGGATGGTGAACACGGCGACCACCGCGGACGCCGCCACCGCGGCCGCGATGGCCACCCTGGTACGCAACGACGTCGACCGGAACAGGCTGAACAGCCGCACCTAGCGCCAGGCCCTCACGACTCGTCCCGCAGCACGTAACCGATGCCGCGCACGGTGTGGATCACCCTGGGCATGTCGTCACGTTCGAGCTTGCGGCGCAGATAGGAGACGAACACGTCGGCGACGTTGGTGTCGACGTCGAAGTCGTAGCCCCACACCAGTTCCAGCAGCCGCTGCCGGGACAGCACCACACCGGCGTTCTCGGCCAGCACGGCCAGCAGGTCGAATTCGCGTTTGGTGAGCTCCACCCGCTCGCCGCCGACGAACACCAGCCGCCGTGCGGTGTCGATGGTCAGCGGACCTACGGTCATGCTGTCCGACTGCCGGTCGGTGTGGCTGGACCGGCGCAGCAGCGCGTTCAAGCGCGCCACGAGTTCACCCAGGTCGAACGGCTTGGTGAGATAGTCGTCGGCGCCGGCTTCCAGGCCGGCGATGCGGTCGTTGACGGTGTCCCGCGCGGACAGCACGCAGATCGGGATGTCGTTGCCCAGTGCGCGCAGCGCCGTCACCACCGCGACGCCGTCGAGTTCGGGCATCTGAACGTCGAGTACCAGGGCGTCGTGCGACTCGCTGGACAGCAGCCGCAGTGCTTCCTTACCGCTGGCCGCGACCCGGACGTCGAACCCGGAGTGCCGCAGGCCGCGGGCCACCGAGGTACGTACGTCCGGGTCGTCATCGACCATCAGGACCGTGCGATTCGCGCCGTCGGGCACGACGGGTCCTTCGCCGTTCGCGGGGGAGTTTCCCACCCGCACCAGATTACGGGGTCTGAGGCGGCGTGCCGCCGCACCGATTCTTCAGATCGACCAGGGGCTGGCGGATCCCGACCAGATCAGCCTTGGTCTGCGGATTCTGCTCGAGGTAGTCGTGCACCTTGGTGCGCACCTGATCCCGGGGCAGACCCTTGAGGCTGGTGAAGAACGCGTTCACGTCCGGGTGGGTGAACAGGTAGGCGGACGTCGAGGCGGACACACCCGAGGCCACTCCGGCAAGGTCAGCCGCAGTGCAGTTGGGCGGGTCATCGGCCATGGCCGACGGGATCGCACCGAACAGCATCGCGCCGGCAACCGCGCCGGCGCCGGCCACGCCGGCTACGACGCGCCGCGCGTTCAGGGCCGAGAGCAACATGGTCAAGCTCCTTCATCGGATGGGAGGCCGTAACCCCGGGCGGGTACCGGCATTGCAAGCTAAGCAGAATCCGGTGCGAGTTTCCCGCCTTGTGCCCAATGAAGTGTCTCCCCCGGCCCGACGAACTCCGGTTCGACGCGCTAGCGGGTGGTGGTGCCCGTCGCGGTGGTGACGCCGGGCAACGTTCCCGGGTTGAAACCGGGGCTGGCCGCGGACCCGGGCAGCGGGCCGGTACCTGGCACAGCGGCATTCAGCGCCGACGGCACACCGGCGGGCACGCTCTGCTGCGCACCCTGCAGCAGACCCATCATCTGCGGCAGGCTGACCGGCAACCGGCAGCGGGTACCGAGGCTGACCAGAGGCGACTGCAGCTGCTGCATGTCCTTGGCCACCTGCGGGTTGGCGTCGAAGTACGCCTTGACCGCGCCCAGGGTCTGCGGGCCCGCCTGCTGCTGGCTGATGGTGGTCAACGCCTGGTTGGTCTGCGGATGGGCGTCGAGGTAGGAGCCCATGTTGGTGGCGACGCCACCGACGGTCCTGGCTACCTCGCTGGCCGCGCACGGATCGGTCCCGGCGGTTGCGGTCGGCCCAAGGAACAGGGTGGCGGCCACGCCGCCCGCCGCAGACACCGCAAACGCGCCGGCAAGGCCGCGGCGCAGCCCAGCAGATATCGGCTTCATGGACAGGCTCCTCACGATCGGCGGCATGCGAAGCCCCCGACGCATGCACAGCCGGGGGCCATCTTGCCATCTATGTCGCGATGTCAGCGAATAGCGTTAGCCGTGCAGGCGGTAATCCGGCCCACATCACGGTGCGGTCTCATGGCGGCCGACGGGCGGGTGAGCCTACCGCAGTGCGAGGTACGCTTCCGTACGCAACGCCGGGGGAGAAAGAGGGGACCTCGCATCCAGCAGTTCATGATGCGCTTGAGCAGCAATCTGCGCAGATTCCGCTGGGCGGTGTTCGCCACCTGGTTGCTGCTGCTGGTGCCCTCCATTTACCTCGCGATGAACCAGTCGTCCAATTTGACCGGCGGCGGGTTCGAAGTCGAGGGCTCGCAGTCTCTGTACGTGCAGCGCCAGCTCGAAGAGCATTTCCCCGATCAGGGCGCCTCCCCGCTGGCGCTGGTCGCGGCACCACGCGCCGATGCGTCGTTCAACGACATGAACGCCGCGGTGGCCCGGCTGGAACAGATCGCCAAGCAGGTCCCCAGCGTCAAGATCGTGCCCAACCCGCAGCAGCCGGCGCCGCAGCCCGACCGGCCCTATGTGCTGACCCTGCAGCTGGACTTCAACAACACCGGCGCGGTCGACGTCGCCAAACAGCTACGCCAGAAGGTCGGCATCCACGGCGACCAACCCGGCGAAAGCAGCAACGGCAAGGTCAAGTTCTACGTGATCGGGCAGGGCGCGCTCGGCGCCGCCGCCACCCAGGCCACCAAGCACGACATCGCCGCGGCCGAGAAGTGGAACCTGCCGATCGTGCTCATCGTCCTGCTGGCCGTGTTCGGCTCGCTGGCCGCCGCAGCGCTGCCACTGGTGCTGGGCATCTGCACGGTCGTGGTGACCATGGGTCTGGTCTATCTGCTGTCGATGTTCACGACCATGAGCGTGTTCGTGACATCGACGGTGTCGATGTTCGGCATCGCGCTGGCCATCGACTATTCGCTGTTCATCCTGATGCGCTTCCGCGAGGAACTGCGGGCCGGCCGCGACCCGACCGAGGCTGTCGACGCCGCGATGGCCACGTCCGGGCTGGCCGTCGTGCTGTCCGGGTTGACCGTGATCGCCTCGATGACGGGCATCTACCTGATCAACACGCCGGTGCTGGTGTCGATGGCGACCGGCGCGATCCTCGCGGTCGCGGTCGCGGTGTTGACCTCGACGACGCTGACCCCCGCGGTGCTCGCCACTTTCGGGCACGCGGCCGCCAAACGCTCGTCGTATCTGCACTGGTCGCGCCGGGTCGAGGCGAGCCAGTCCAAGTTCTGGACCCGATGGACCGGCGCGGTGATGCTGCGTCCGTGGGCATCGGCGCTGGCGGCCGTCGTGCTGCTGCTGACGCTGGCGGCGCCGGCCTTCTCGATGGTGCTCGGCAACAGCATGCAGCGTCAGTTCGAGCCGACGCACGAGATCCGCGGCGGGGTCAACGCTGCCGCCGACGCCCTGGGTCCGGGTGCGCTCGGTCCGATCCGGGTGCTGGTGACGGTTCCTGACGGCAAGGCCGCCGAGAAGTCGGCGGTCGACGCCGTGCGGCAGCAGATGGCCCAGGCGCCCAGCGTGATCATGGTGCAACCCCCGGTGTTCTCCGACAACGGCAACGGCAACAGCGCGCTGCTCTCGGCGGTGCTGTCGGTGGACCCCGAGGATCTTGCGGCCCGCAAGGCCGTCGACTGGATGCGCGACAAGCTGCCCGCCGCGGCAGGCCCGAACGTCCGCGTCGACGTCGGTGGTCCCACCGCGCTGATCAAGGACTTCGACGATCGGGTTTCCGCGACGCAGCCCTGGGTGTTCGTGTTCGTCGCGTTGATCGCGTTCGTGATGCTCCTGGTGTCGATCCGGTCGCTGTTCCTGGCCCTCAAGGGCGTGCTGATGACCGTGCTGTCGGTGGCCGCGGCCTACGGCAGCCTCGTGGTGGTGTTCCAGTGGGGCTGGTTCGAAGGGCTCGGCTTCGAGAAGCTCAGCTCGCTCGACAGCACCATCCCGCCGCTGGTGTTGGCCATGACGTTCGGCCTGTCGATGGACTACGAGATCTTCCTGTTGACCCGTATCCGCGAACGGTTCCTGCAGACCAACAACACGCGTGACGCCGTCGCCTACGGCGTCAGCACCAGCGCCCGCACCATCACCAGCGCGGCGTTGATCATGATCGCGGTCTTTATCGGTTTCGCATTTGCCGGCATGCCGCTCGTCGCCCAGCTCGGTGTGGCGTGCGCGGTGGCCATCGCGGTCGACGCCACAGTGGTCCGGCTGGTGCTGGTGCCCGCTCTGATGGCGATGTTCGACGAGTGGAACTGGTGGCTGCCACGCTGGCTCGACCGCATCCTGCCCGAGGTGGATTTCGAGAAGCCGCTGCCGAAGATCGAGGTGACCGACCTGGTCATCATCCCCGACAACATCGCCGCGACGGGACCGACCGGAGCCGATCTGCGCATGATGGTCCGCTCCGCAGCCCGCATGAAAAGCCTTGCGCCCCAGACCATTACCGTTACCGATCCGCTGGCGTTCAGCGGCTGCCGCCAGTTCACCACCCGGCTGGCCGAGCAGCGCCCGGGCCGCACCAAACCGTGCGCCGTGCATCCGGTGACGATGTGGCGGGGCCGGCTGTCGGTCGCCGTCGACGCGCTGGAGACCGAGGCCGACACCAAACGCGCGCCCGTGGAGCGACGCGGCCCGATGGAGACCACCAATGTGCAGCTGCCCACCGGCGACCGGCTGCAGATCCCGACAGGCGCCGAAACCCTCCGGTTAGAAGTGCTATCTGATCATGTGCCGCAACACCACAAAGGACTACGCCGAGTTTGCTGACCTGGTCGAATCGATGGAAACCCAGACAGCGGCTCTGGTGTTGTCGGGCATGGACCGGTATTACTGTGGTCAACAACCCAGAAGTCGGTGGGTGGCGACCCAATTGGTACGCCGCTTGGCCGATCCGCAACCGTCCGACGAACACGATGTCAGAATGTCTGGACCAGAGGCTGCAAATGACTGGGAGAAAGTCAGGCAACGCTGCCTGTCGGTGGCTGTAGCGATGCTGGAGGAGGCGAAGTGACGTTGGCCCCGGAGGCACGGGACACTCGCGAACCACACCGCGAGAACGTCCCCCCGCGTGGGCGTTCTCGCTCCCCACTGCCCCCGCGTAAACCTCCGTTCGACGACCGGCCGGTCGAGTACTGGCCCACCGCCGCCATCAGGGCCGCGCTCGAGACCGACGACATGGCGGTGTGGCAACGGATCGTGGCCGCCGTCAAGCGAGACCCCTACGGCCGCACCGCGCGTCAGGTCGAGGAAGTTCTGGAGACCGCGCGCCCGTACGGAGTGTCCAAGGCGCTGTCCGAGGTGCTGCTGCGCACCCGCGAGCATCTTGAGGCCAGCGAACGCGCCGACGTGGCTCGCGGCATCCAGGGGCTGCTACGCCGGTCTGAGCTCGCTCCGCAGGAATTCGCCTCCCGCGCCGGGGTTTCCAACGAAGACTTCGCCAATTACCTGGAGGGCACGGTCAGCCCGCCGGCCTCGCTGCTGCTGCGGATGCAGCGGTTGTCCGACCGGTTCGCCAAGCTCGCCGCCCAGCGCTCGGGACAATAACGCCACCGAGATCGCAACTCTGGTCGTCGCGCTTCGGCTGTCGTACGCTGCCCACCCGTGACTGACCGGATTTTCGGTTTGGCCACGCGCGCCATCCATGCCGGACAACGTCCGGACGCGGGTACCGGCGCGCGGGTGACACCGATCTACGCCAACGCCAGCTTCGTGTTCACCGACACCGACGATGCGGCCAACCTGTTCGCGCTGCAGAAGTACGGCAACGTCTACAGCAGGATCGCCAACCCGACGGTCGCGGCGTTCGAGGAGTGCATCGCCAGCCTCGAGAATGGTCTCGGCGCGGTGGCCACCGCGAGCGGTCTCTCGGCGCAGTTCGCGGTGTTCGCCGCGCTTGCCGGGGCCGGCGATCACATCGTGTCGGCCGCAAGCCTCTACGGCGGCACCGTGACCCAGCTCGACGTCTCGCTGCGCCGCTTCGGAATCGACACCACGTTCGTCGCGGGCACCGACCCGGCCGACTATGCGGCCGCCATCACCGACCGCACCCGGCTGCTCTATGCCGAGGTGATCGCCAACCCATCCGGCGAGATCGCCGACCTGGCCGGGCTCGCCGAGGTGGCCCACGCCGCCGGGCTGCCGCTCGTCGTCGACGCCACGGTCGCCACCCCGGCGTTGTGCCGGCCCATCGAGCACGGCGCCGACATCGTGGTGCACTCGGCGACCAAGTTCCTCGGCGGGCACGGCACGACGCTCGGCGGTGTGGCGGTCGACTCCGGCCGATTCGATTGGGGCAACGGCAAGTTCCCGGCGTTGACCGAGCCGGTCGCGTCCTACGGCGGACTGAGCTGGTGGGGCAACTTCGGCGAGTACGGCTTCCTGACCAAGCTGCGCAGCGAGCAACTGCGTGATCTGGGTGCCGCCCTGGCCCCGCAATCGGCATTCCAGTTGTTGCAGGGCGTGCAGACGCTGCCGCAGCGGATGGCCGCCCACATAGCCAATGCCCGGGCGGTCGCGCAGTGGCTGGAGGACGATCCGCGGGTGAGCTACGTGCGCTGGGCGGGCCTGCCGTCGCACCCGCATCACCAACGGGCGGCGCGCTACCTGCCCGACGGCCCCGGCGCGGTGTTCGCGTTCGGGGTCACCGGCGGCCGGGCCGCAGGCGAGAAGTTCATCAACTCCGTACAACTGGCCAGCCACCTGGCCAACATCGGTGACGTGCGCACCCTGGTCATCCACCCGGCCAGCACCACGCACCGCCAGCTCACCGACGAGCAACTGCGCACCGCCGGAGTCGGGCCCGAGCTGGTGCGCATCAGTGTGGGTATCGAAGACGTCGACGACATCATCTGGGATCTGGATCAGGCCCTCACCGAGGCGGCCAAAGATGACTGACGCCCTGACCCGCCAGCGCATCCTGCGCGAGACCCGGTCGGTGGCCATCGTCGGAGCCTCGGCCAACCCGTCGCGCGCCAGCTACTTCGTCTGGACCTACCTGAAATCGACCAGCGACTACGAGCTTTTTCTCGTGAATCCGACCATCAGCGAGATCGATGGCTTTCCGGTCTATCCCACCCTCGCCGACCTGCCTGCCGTCCCGGACCTGGTCGACGTCTTCCGCCGCCACGACGATCTGCCGAGTGTGCTCGACGAGACCATCGCCGTCGGCGCGAAGACGCTGTGGCTGCAACTGGGGCTGCGCCATGACCAGGTCGCCCGCGACGGCGAGGCCGGCGGCCTGCAGGTGGTGGCCGACCGCTGCCTGAAGATCGAGCACGCCCGGTTCGCCGGAGGTCTGCACCTGGCCGGGTTCAACACCGGGGTGATCGATTCGCGCCGGCCCCGCTGAGTGCTCTACCGGGAGTGCAGCGGCACCACGTTGTCGACGACCCAGCGACCGTCGGACTTGGTCAGCGTGACCCGCAGGGCCAGCACAGCGTTGTCGGCCGGCTTGCCGGGCACGCTCTGGGTGCCGCGCAGCACCACCGCGACACTGGCCGCCTCGGGCCCGAGCGCCTCCACGCCCGCCGAAATGGTGCTCGCGGTCGCCGAGACGTTCTTGCTCGTCAAATCCTTGGCGACGCCGGAGAATTCCTTCTTGAACGCGTCGGCGCGCTCCGGCGTCATCATGGCCGCGGCCCGGTCAATCGAGGCGGTCGGGCTCTGCGGCGCGAAGGTGGCGGTGGCCTCGGCGACGCTGCTGGCGATGCGGACCACCTGGCCACGGTCGCTGTTGAAGGTGTTGTCGGGCTGCGTCCAGCGCAGATAGCCGACGAGCACCGCGGCCACCAGTGCGACCGTCGCCACCCCGACAACTGCCAGCCGTAGCCCGGGCCCGTCGTCGTCGGTGCCGACGGTCACGCCGTCGCGGCGCGCCAGCACCACGTTGACGATGACGCCCTGCACGATCAACAGGCACAGCACCGAGCACACCGACACCCACCACAGCGGCCAGGCCAGCGCCAGACCGATGAACACCAGCGCCAGGATCGCGGCCAGCGGCGCGAGGATGTCGAAGGCCAGGACTCTCAACCGGTTTCTCATCGGATCGGCTCCAGCCGCGAGATCATCAACTGTCCGTCGACGTCGGAAACGTCCAGCCGCAGCGCCCAGCGCACGGTCTGCGGTTTGTCCGAGCCGGCGTTCTGGCTCACCGAGGTGGCCACCACCAGCACGTGGTCGATGCGGGACACCAGGCCGGTCAGTTCGGGCTGGGGTGGCTGTTGGGGCGCGCCGTTCGGGCCGGTCGGCGGGTGGTAGATCGATTCGATGGACACCGAGTCGATCTGTCCGGTCGAGTTGGACTGCAGCCGCTTGACCAGGTCCCGGAACGGCTGGACGGTCGCGTCGAAGTCGGTGTTGAGCTGCCCTACGGTGCCTTCGTGCAGCTTCTGCACACCCGATTCGACGGTGTCCTTGTTGAGGTTGATCAGGATGTTGGTCCAGTCGGCCGCGGTTTGCAGCACGCGCGTCTGGTAGGCCCGCTCGTCGGCCTGGTTGCGGTGTCCGCTCCAGATCAGGGCGGCCAGCACGACGGCGGCCACGGCGATCACCCCCAGCACCGCCGACGCGACGCCGTAGCCGGTGAAGAGGCCGCCGGCGCTGTCTTCGCTCTCGTCGGTGCTGTCCTTGGCAGGGGCTTCGGGCATGCGCGTGAGGCTACCGGTGCGTTGCAAGGCCCAGAGCACCGCCGAGGCGTCTGGAAGAATGTCGGGGTGACGGTAGAAGCTATCAAGTCCGGTATCGACCTGAGCCATGTCGACGCGCAGGCCCGCCCCCAGGACGATCTGTTCGGCCACGTCAACGGCCGCTGGCTGACCGACTATGACATCCCCGCCGACCGGGCCACCGACGGCGCGTTCCGGTCCCTCTATGACCGGGCCGAGGAGCAGATCCGCGATCTGATCACCCAGGCCGCACAGTCAGGGGCCGCGAACGGCACCGACGAGCAGCGCATCGGCGACCTCTACGCCAGCTTCATGGACGAGCAGACCATCGCCGCGCGCGGGCTTGCCCCGCTGCTCGACGAGCTGGCGACCATCGACGCTGCCACGACTCCCGACGAACTGGCCGGGGTGCTGGGCGCACTGCAGCGCACCGGCGTCGGCGGCGGCGCCGGCGTCTACATCGACACCGATTCCAAGGATTCGACGCGGTATCTGCTGCACGTCAGCCAGTCCGGGATCGGGCTGCCCGACGAGTCCTACTATCGCGACGAGCAGCACGCCGAGATCCTGGCGGCCTACCCGGCGCACATCGCGCGGATGTTCTCTCTCGTGTACGGCGGGGACCAGAACGAAGCGGCCGCCCGCATCGTCGCGCTGGAGACCAAGCTCGCCGCCGCGCACTGGGACGTGGTGAAGCGACGTGACGCGGACCTGACCTACAACCTGCGTACGTTCGCCGACCTGCCCGCCGACTCCCCCGGGTTCGACTGGTCGGTCTGGGTGCGTGGCCTCGGGACGACGCCGGAGGCGGTCGCCGAACTCGTGGTCCGTCAACCCGACTACCTCACGGCCTTCGCGGCGCTGTGGTCGGGCGAGGATCTGCAGGACTGGAAGGCGTGGGCCCGCTGGCGGGTGATCCACAGCCGCGCCGGCCTGCTCACCGATGATCTGGTGGCCGAGGATTTCTCGTTCTACGGCCGCACGCTGAGCGGCACCGAGCAGATCCGCGACCGGTGGAAGCGCGCCGTGTCGGTGGTGGAGAGCCTGATGGGCGACTCCCTGGGCAAGCTCTATGTGCAGCGGCACTTTCCGCCGGAGGCCAAGGCCCGGATGGACGAGCTCGTCGCCAATCTGCGCGAGGCCTACCGCGTCAGCATCACCAACCTGGACTGGATGACGCCGGAGACCCGGGCCAAGGCGCTGGACAAGCTCGACAAGTTCACCCCGAAGATCGGCTACCCGGCGCGCTGGCGGGACTATTCCGAGCTGGTGATCGTGCGCGACGATCTGTACGGCAACTACCGGCGGGGCAACCTGATCAATTCCGACCGGGAGCTGGCCAAGCTGGGCGGGCCGGTGGACCGCGACGAGTGGTTCATGACGCCGCAGACGGTCAACGCGTACTACAACCCTGGCATGAACGAAATCGTCTTTCCCGCAGCCATTCTGCAGCCGCCGTTCTTCGACGCCGACGCGGACGACGCCGCCAACTACGGCGGTATCGGGGCCGTCATCGGTCATGAGATCGGCCACGGTTTCGACGATCAGGGCGCCAAGTACGACGGCGACGGCAATCTGGTGGATTGGTGGACCGACGCTGACCGGGCCGAATTCGGTCTCCGCACAAAGGCTTTGATCGAGCAGTATGAGAAGTTCACGCCGCGGGCGCTGGACGCGGGCCATCACGTGAACGGCGCCTTCACCGTCGGTGAGAACATCGGTGATCTCGGCGGGCTGTCCATCGCGCTGCTGGCCTACGAGCTCTCCCTCAAGGGCGAGGAACCGCCGGTGATCGATGGACTGACCGGCGTGCAGCGGGTGTACTTCGGCTGGGCCCAGGTGTGGCGCACCAAATCTCGTGACGCCGAGGCCATCCGGCGGTTGGCGGTCGACCCGCACTCACCGCCGGAGTTCCGCTGCAACGGCGTGATCCGCAACATCGACTCGTTCTACGAGGCGTTCGAGGTGGCCGACACCGACGAGCTGTACCTGGATCCCGCCCAGCGCGTGCGCATCTGGAACTAACCTTTCCCGCCAGTTCTCCTGCCCAGTTCTCCCGGCGAGTTCTCCCGGCGAGCAGACACTTAGGTACGCGACACGCCGTGGTTGCGGTACCGCAGTGACTGCTCGCCGGAGAAAGCCCCGCCGGAGGAAGTCCCGCACCAGAAAGTCAGGAGAAGTTGGCGGCGTTGAGGGTCTCGGCGGCAACCTGCAGGCCCTCCAGCGGCCCAAAAGCCACGTCCTCATGCTCGATGTTGACCCACATGTCCGGGTCGACGCGGTGCAGCGCCGCCAGGAAGCGGGACCAGAAGTCGACGTCGTGGCCGCGGCCGACCGCCACGAAATCCCATGCGGAGTCTTCGGGCCACTTGTTGACCACGTGCCGGCCACCGAGCCCGGTGGGGTTGAGCTCCAACGGAATTCGGGTGAACCGCTCGTCGAGCACGCCGTAGATACGGCAGTTGTCGTTGATCCGGGTGTCTTTGGCAGCGGCGTGGAAAACCAACGGGCCCAGCCAGTCGATGGCGGCGACCGGGTCGATGCCCTGCCAGAACAGGTGCGAGGGGTCCATCTCGGCGCCGACATTGGTGGCGCCGGTGCGCTCGACGAGACGCTTGAGGGTGGGCGGGTTGAAAACCAGGTTCTGCGGGTGCATTTCGATGGCGACCTTGACGCCGTTGTCGCGGGCGAGCGCGTCGATGTCGGTCCAGAACGGCACCGCGACCTCGTTCCACTGGTAGTCCAGTGAGTCCAGATATCCAGAGTCCCAGGTGTTGACGTTCCACGCCGGCCACTGCCCACCCGGATGTGCCTGCGGCAGACCGGACATGGTGACCACGCGGTCCACTCCGAGCAGCCCGGCGACGCGGATGGCGTTGCGCAGGTCTTCGGCGTCCTCGGGTCCCACCTGTGGGTCGGGGTGCAGCGGATTGCCGTTGCAGTTCAGCCCGGCGATCTCGATGCCGGTGCCGTCGAAGGTGGACAGGTAGGCCGCGGGAGATACGGCACCGGAGAGCAGCTCGGCCACCGGCAGGTGTGGCGTAGGCAGGAATCCGCCCGCGTTGATCTCGGCGCCGGTCAGGCCGAGTGAGCCGATGACCTCCAGCGCCTCGGGCAGCGACTTGTCGTGCAGGATCGCGGTGTACACGCCGAGCTTCACAGTGAGTCCCTTCGCTTAAACCGATCTATTAGACCGGTCTAAGTCCGATACTATGGGCGCCGCCGCAGCATCATGTCAAGACCGTGAAGGGAGCCGGATGCCAGCCAGCCGCGATCAGCCGACGATGCAGGACATCGCCGACAAGGTCGGTGTGTCCAAGGCGTCGGTGTCGCTGGTGTTCCGCAACGCGCCCGGACCGAGCGCTCAGACGCGCAAACGCGTGCTGGCAGCGGCCGACGAGCTGGGCTACCGGGTCAATCGCGCGGCGGCGCTCATGACGGCCAAGCGCACCCACCTGATCGGCGTTGCCGCCAACATCCGCAGCCCCTTTCAGGCCGAACTGGTCGAGGACATCGTGGCCGAAGCCGCCGCGTTCGACTACGAGGTGGTGCTGGGCGCGGTCACCGCAACACATCCCGAAGCGGCCGTCGTGGACACCCTGCTGAGCTTCCGCTGCGAGGCCTTGATCCTGCTCGGCCCCGAGCTCGACGACCCGCACCTGGCCGACGCCGCCCGTCGCGCGCCCGTGGTGGTGGTCGGGCGCCGGACCTCGTGCCCCGAGGTCGACGTGGTCCGCACAGCCGACGGGCGCGGCATCGGTGGGGTCGTCGACCATCTGGTCGCCCTCGGCCATCGGCGCATCACGCATCTCAGCGGCGGAACCGGGACCATCCCCGCCGACCGCAAAGCGGGGTACACGCGCGCCATGAAACGCCACGGCCTGTCCGCCGAGATCGACGTCATCGACGGCGATCTCACCGAGAGCGCGGGGATCCACGCCGCGCAGGTGCTGCTGCAGCGGCCCGAGCGTCCCACTGCCGTGGTGGCCGCCAACGACCGCAGCGCCATCGGGTTGATGGACCACCTGCTGCGGGCAGGGGTCGCGGTGCCTCGTGACATCGCGATCACCGGCTACGACGACAGTGTGCTGGCCCGGCTGGCCCACATCGACCTGACCACGGTCAGTCAGGAGCCCCGGCAGCAAGCCCTCAGCGCCGTTGAGGCAATCGTCGACCGCCTCGACAACGGCCGCACCGAACGGCTCGACGTGGTGCTCGAACCGCGTTTGGTGGTGCGGCGTACGACCGGCTGACCCGAACTAGAAAATCTGCCAGTCGGAAGCGCCGTCGGGCTGGTTGTACAGGCCCGTGGAGTTCTTGATGACGACCGGGTCACCGCTGCCGAAGTTGTCGTAGAACCACTGCGCGTTCTCCGGACTGAGGTTGATGCAACCGTGGCTCACGTTGCGCTTGCCCTGATCGGCCACCGACCACGGGGCGCTGTGCACGAACGCGCCGCTGTTGTCGATGCGGACCGCGTCCTGCACCGTCAGCTTGTAGCCCTCGGGCGACGTGTTGGGCACGCCGTAGGTGGCCGAATCCATGACGATGCTGGGGAACTTCTCCAGCACGTAGTAGGTGCCGTTCTTGGTCTCGTGCTTGCCGTCGGGCTTGCCCATCGACACGGGGAAGGTCTTCTCCAGCTTCCCGTTGCGCATCACCTGCATCTGGTGGGCCTTGTCGTCGACGGTGGCCACCAGGTAGTCACCCACGCGGAAGCTGGACTTGGTGCCGCCCGCGTCGATGTTCACCACCGTGTTGGACGGCCAGAAGTCCTGCGGCCGCCAGCGCACCTGGGTGTCGTTGACCCAGTAGAACCGGCCGGGCACCGGCGGGTTCGACGAGATGTGGATGGCGTCCTCGGCGAGCTTCTTGTCGGCGATGGGCCGCTGGAACTGGATGTAGATCGGCTTGGCGACGCCCACCATGGACCCGTTGACCGGGTTGAAGGACGGCGGCAGGAACACCGGCTCGCCCGTGTACGGGGTCGGGTTCTGGCCGGCCGGGGTACCCGAGGGGATCACCGCGGGGGCGCCGTAGTTGGTGACCGACGGCGGAACGGCGGCCGGTTGCGCAGCCGGGGCCAGCGGATCGGCCGCGGCGGCGGGGTCGGGCGCAGGCAGCACGCCTGGAGGTGGCGGCGGGAAAGCTGGGTCCACGGGCGCCGGTGGCACGTCGGGATCCGCCAGCGCGGACGGGCTCAACACGAGTCCGCCGACCAATCCCGCGGCCATGAAAACGGTGATCAGTCTGCGTTTTGCCGATTTCGGCATAGATAACCTCCAGACAGCAGAACTTTCTCCAGTGTCGCACAGCGCGGAGACCAGCTACTGCCGCGAGAGGCCTTCACACCCCGACCCCGGCCGTATCCACGGCGCTGAACTGCACTGTCAGTCGGCGCAGACGTGTCCGGCGTTACTTCTCGGTGGTTGCGCAGGAAACCTTGAACACGTCGCGGGTGGCCAGTACTCCGACCATCGCGACGACGATCAACGCCGCCGAGGCGGCGATCATGACGGCCAGGCCGGCGTTGTCGAAGAGCACGCCACCGACCAGGGAGCCGGCCATGATGCCCACCTGGAAGGCGGCCACGTAGCGGCCGGACGCGCCGTCGGGATCCTCGGGTGATGTGCGCATCGCCGAGGCTTGCAGCATGGGTGGCAATGCGGTCGACGCCGCGCCCCACAACACCATGGCTGCCACCCCGACCAGCACCGTCAGCGTGCCTGCGGCGCTGTCGAACGCCAGCGTCGTCAACGCCGCCAGCGCGGCGGCCAGCGCGGCCAGACACGCCACCACCGAGGCCTTGGGCCAGTGGTCCAGCGGCCGCGCCATGGCCGCCATCGCGATCAGTCCGGCGACGCCGTAGCCGGCGAGCAGCCAGGCCAAGTGCGGTCCGTGCACACCCACCACGTCGCGGATGATCACCACGATGAACGTATAGGCGATGAAATGCCCGGTGACGCCGATGAGTGTCAGCCCGGACAGCGTCATCAACCGGCCGTTGTGGCGGTGCACCTGGCGGGCAGGCACGTCGTCGCGGGCCACCGGCATCGGCGGCAAGATCACCCAGGCCGCCAGCGCCACCGCCGCTGCGGCGCCTGCCACCACCGCCACGGCCATCCGCCAGCCCCACAACTCGCTCATCGCCGCGGTCAGCGGGTTGCCCGCCACCAGGGCCAGGCCGGTACCGACGTAGACCGCCGCGGTGGCCCGGCCGGCGTGGCTGGGCGGTACCAGCCGCGCTCCGATGGGCGCGATCACCGACCACATCAGACCGTGGGTCAGCGCGCACAGCACGCGCCCGCCGGCCAGCACCGCGAAGTTCGGGGCGATGGCCGAAATGGCTTGCGAGACGGTCAGGCACACCAGCGTCGCGAGCAGGGTGCGACGCCGCGGCCAGGACGCGGTCAGCCGCACCAGGGCGACCGTCGTCACCGCCGCGACCAGCGCGTAGCAGGCCATCAGACTGCCGACCAGCCCTTCACTGACCCGCAGATCCGCGGCGATCACCGGCAGCGCGCCGACCGGGAGGATCTCGGCGGTGACGTAGATGAAGGACGCTGCGGCCAGCACCGTGAGCGATGCGGCGACGCGCACCGTCCACGGGCCTGTGGATGTCGACGACAGCTCGACGGTCATGGTGGGATGCCACGGTAACGGCTTGGCGTTGCAGTTTCGGACAACCGAACCGAAGGGATGCGTAATGGTTGCTGTACCGGATGGGTTTGAAGACCTGCTCGATCGGCCGTTGTTCGGCCATCTGGCCACCACCCGGCCCGACGGCACGGCCCAGGTGAACCCGATGTGGTTCGACTGGGACGGCTCACGGCTGCGTTTCACCCACACCACCAAGCGGCAGAAGTACCGCAACATCACGGCGCAGCCCGCGGTGGCGATGTCGATCCACGATCCCGACAATCCGTACCGCTACCTGGAGGTTCGCGGTGTGGTCGAGGAGATCGTGCCGGATCCGAAGGCGGAGTTCTTCCTCAAGCTCAACGACCGCTACAGCGGATCGCTGACCGAGGTTCCGGCCGACGTCGCCGACCGCGTGGTCTTGGTGGTGCGCCCGACGCTCTACAGCAAGCACTAGGCCGTCCTAACGCCGAGTTCGACGCAAACGTCGCTCGAATCGCCCGGTGACAACACTTTCGTCGGGCTCGCGGACGGCCGCGCAGAATTGACGACATGATTGTCGCCTTCAGTGTCAGCCCGATGGGCGGTGACGAGTCCGGTGGTGTCGGCGCCGCCGTGGCCGAAGCCGTCCGGGTGGTCCGCGAGTCAGGCCTGCCGAATGAGACCAACGCGATGTTCACCAACATCGAGGGTGAGTGGGACGAGGTCATGCCGGTGGTCAAACGGGCCGTCGAAGCCGTGGCCGCGGTGTCGTCGCGCGTCAGCCTGGTGCTCAAGGCCGACAT
Organism: Mycobacterium dioxanotrophicus; assembly: GCF_002157835.1. Lineage (NCBI taxonomy): Bacteria > Bacillati > Actinomycetota > Actinomycetes > Mycobacteriales > Mycobacteriaceae > Mycobacterium > Mycobacterium dioxanotrophicus. The sequence continues at coordinate 7,332,090 of NZ_CP020809.1, forward strand.
CCGCCCGGGCTACACCGGTCAGCTCACCGCGAAGGTCGAACGCATCGAGCGCGAGCTCGGAAGCTAGGACCGCACCAGCCGTGCGATCGCGGCCGAGGCCTCGGCGAGTTTGGCGTCGGCCTGCTCGCCACCCTCCGCCACGGCCTGGGTGACGCAGTGGCCGAGGTGTTCGTCGAGCAGCCCCAGCGCCACCGATTGCAACGCACTGTTGACGGCGCTGATCTGGGTGAGGACGTCGATGCAGTACTTGTCCTCTTCGATCATTTTCGCGATCCCGCGGACCTGCCCCTCGATCCGGCGCAGCCGTTTGGCGTAGTTGTCCTTCTGGGGCGAGTATCCATGCACCCCAGAGCCCTCAGCCACATCCATCAGACCAGCATACCGGTACCCCTCCGGGGTATGAATACTGGTTTGGCCGGGAGAAACGGCACGCGGCATACTGCTTCCATGCCCTCCTCGGAAACTCCTGATATCAAGCCGCGCAGCCGCGACGTCACCGACGGCCTGGAGAAGGCCGCAGCCCGCGGCATGCTGCGCGCGGTAGGGATGGGCGACGACGACTGGGTCAAACCGCAGATCGGCGTCGGGTCGTCGTGGAACGAGATCACCCCGTGCAACATGTCGCTGCAGCGCCTCGCGCAGTCGGTCAAGGACGGTGTGCACGCCGCAGGTGGGTACCCGCTGGAGTTCGGCACCATCTCGGTGTCCGACGGCATCTCGATGGGCCACGAAGGTATGCACTTCTCGCTGGTGTCCCGCGAGGTGATCGCCGACAGCGTCGAGACCGTCATCCAGGCCGAGCGCCTCGACGGCAGCGTGCTGCTGGCCGGCTGCGACAAGTCGATCCCCGGCATGCTGATGGCGGCCGCGCGACTGAACCTGGCGAGCGTCTTCTTCTACAACGGCTCGATCATGCCCGGCGTCGCGAAGTTGACCGACGGCACCGAGAAGGAAGTCACGATCATCGACGCCTTCGAGGCGGTCGGCGCGTGCGCCCGCGGGCTGATGTCGCGTGAGGACGTCGACATCATCGAGCGCGCCATCTGTCCGGGTGAGGGTGCGTGTGGCGGCATGTACACCGCGAACACCATGGCTTCGGCGGCCGAGGCCCTCGGCATGTCGTTGCCGGGCAGTGCATCTCCCGTCGCCATCGACAAGCGGCGCGACGAGTTCGCCCGCAGGTCGGGCGAAGCGGTCGTCGAAATGCTGCGCCGCGGCATCACCGCCCGCGACATCTTGACCAAGGAGGCGTTCGAGAACGCCATCGCCGTGGTCATGGCCTTCGGCGGGTCCACCAACGCGGTGCTGCACCTGCTGGCCATCGCCCGCGAGGCCGAGGTCGAGCTGACGCTGGCCGATTTCACCCGCATCGGCGCCAAGGTGCCGCACCTGGCGGACGTCAAGCCGTTCGGTCGCCACGTCATGAAGGATGTCGACGAGATCGGCGGCGTGCCCGTGGTGATGCGCGCGCTGCTGGATGCCGGTCTGCTGCACGGGGATTGCCTGACGGTCACCGGCAAGACGATGGCCGAGAACCTCGCCCACATCGCGCCGCCCGATCCGGACGGCAAGGTGCTGCGCGCGATGAACAACCCTATCCATCCCACGGGCGGCATCACGATCCTGCACGGGTCGCTGGCCCCCGAGGGTGCCGTGGTCAAGTCCGCGGGCTTCGACTCCGACGTGTTCGAAGGCACCGCACGGGTTTTCGAGCGTGAGCGCGCGGCGCTGGACGCTCTGGAAGACGGCACCATCACCCACGGCGACGTCGTGGTCATCCGCTACGAGGGCCCCAAGGGCGGCCCGGGTATGCGCGAGATGCTGGCCATCACCGGCGCGATCAAGGGCGCCGGGCTGGGCAAGGACGTGCTGCTGATGACCGACGGCCGGTTCTCCGGCGGGACGACGGGTCTGTGCGTCGGGCACATCGCACCGGAGGCCGTCGACGGCGGTCCGATCGCATTCGTGCGCGACGGTGACCGGATCCGCCTCGACGTCGCCAACGGCACGCTCGACATCCTCGTCGACGAGGCTGAACTCGCCGGGCGCAAGGACGGCTGGCAGCCGCTGCCCCCGACGTACACCACCGGCGTGCTGGCCAAGTACACCAAGCTGGTGCAGTCCGCCGCCGTCGGCGCCGTCTGCACGTAGGGGGTCCCCTGCACCGCGAGCGTGCTGGGGGCCCCTCCCGCTTGCGGGGGAGTCTGCTGGCCGACACACCGCAAATCGTCAGCATTTCGCGCACGCTCGCGGGCCGGTACAGTGAGACCGGGCGCGCAGGAACGCCCGATGTCCGCTCGAAGAGGCTCAGCCTCCCTGCCGATCGACTTACCTTGTGACCGACCTCTTCTCGGCCCGATTCGCGGACGCGGGCGTATGAGAGGAGGCCGTCATGGCCAGCCGACTGCCCAACAATCCGGCACTGGACAAGCTCCGTGATGAAGCACGCACGCTGCAACGTGCGAATCACACCCCGCTGCACCAAGCCCAGCTCACGGTCGCTCGCCGGTACGGCTTCACCAGCTGGCCCGCGCTGGTGCACTACCTGCGCGAAGCAGCCGCACTCAGCGTCGACCCGGGCGCCGTCGACGAGAACACCCTCGACCCGGCCGACCGGTTCTGCTCCTGGGCGTCATTGCGGTACAACGAATCCGACGCTCCGCCCCGGTGGCAGTCCGCGGCGGATCTGCTGGCTGCCGACCCCGCACTGGTCGAGCGCAGCGTCTGGGCCGCCGCCGCGGCCGCCGACCCCGACGCGCTCGCCGGCCATCTGCGCAAGCGGCCCGCGCTCGCCAACACCGGCGGCGGACCGTTCGGCTGGGCACCGCTGATGTATCTCTGCTATTCACGAGTTCCGTTGAGCCACACCGCCGAAGACGTCACCAAGGCCGCGGCGTTGCTGCTCGATGCCGGCGCCGACCCCAATGCCGGTTACCTGTGGTGCGGGCTGTCGACGCCGTTCACACTGTTGACCGGGGTGTTCGGGGAGGGCGAGCAGGGGCCACGCCGTCAGCCGCGCCACCCGCAGGCCGCCGCGTTGGCCACCCTGCTGCTGCACCGCGGCGCCCATCCGGTCGACCAGCAGACGCTCTACAACCGGATGTTCCGCCCCGACAATTCACACCTGGACCTGTTGTTCGCCCATGGCCTGGCCGATGCCGAGCCCAGCCCGTGGGAGCGCCGGCTCGGCGAGGCCATGGAGACCCGAGAACAGATGTGGCAGCGCCAGATCCACTGGGCTGCGGAGCACGGCTTCACGGAGCGACTCGACCTGCTGGCGCGCCACGGCATCGACATATCCGGGGTCGACGTGAGTGTTCCGGGCTTTCCCGACGACCCGAACGCCCGCGACGATGACGGCGCCACGCCACTGCACCAGGCCGTCTGGGAAGGCGACCTGGTGCTGATCCGGAGGCTGCTGGACGCGGGTGCGGACCCGTCACTCACCGATGGGCGGTTCGGCTCCACGCCACTGCAATGGGCCGAACACGCCTATCAGACCGAGGCGGCGGACCTGCTCCGCGCCCGACGTCGAGATTGACTGCGGGATCAGGCGTGCCGAGTACCGGAGTTGCGGAAGCGCATCCCGAGATATGCCGCGTAGAGGCCGAGCAGGCACACCACGACACCGCTGACCACGTTCGACCAGATCATGCCCGCAGTCGGCCCGGTGACGAAGATCCACGGCGAGATGATCAACCACACACCGAAGACCGGCACCGTCCACGTCAAGCCGTGGCTGCGGTCGAGCGCACACCCGAAGCACAGGGCCAGGAATCCAATGGTGCCGCCGATGATCAGGTCGTTGATGGTCAGCCTTGACGTGGCTTCGAAGCCGACGATCCACGGCGACAACGCAACGTAGAGCCCTGCCATCAAGGTCAGGCCGAAGGTCGCCTGCGCTGCCATCGACTCGGCGACACGGTCGTAGTTGGCCCGCAGCGCCAGGATGTCGGGGTGTTGATCGATTGACGAATGGACCGTTGTCATTTCCTACCCCTTCCACTACGCGGCAAGGGATTCGGCCCGTGCCGCACCCATCCATTCACTGCCCAGATTACGCCGGTCCGCCGTGGTCGGAGAAGATGAACGCTTGCACTCGGCAAGAGCGGGCACTGCCGCGTCAGCTAACCCCGAAAGCCACCCCGCACGATCGCGGCCAGTTCTTCGCGCGAGCTCGCCCCGACGCGTTGGCAGGCGCGATACAGGTGGCCTTCGACGCTGCGCACCGACATCACGAGTCGCTTGGCGATCTCCTTGTTGGACAGCCCGGCGACGACGAATTCGACGATCTCGCGCTGTCTTTGGGTCAGCGGCTGGCCCGCCGGGTGCCGCAGTGCCGGCGTGCAAATGCCCCCGCAGTCCGTGGCGAGTTGGCGTGCCACCGCCGCGGCATACAACCCGCGCTTGCCCTGCCCGGATCCGCTGAACGCGACGGCCGCCTGCGCGGCGGCGTCGGCGGCGGTCACCCGGTCCCCGATCGCCTGGTACTTGCTCGACGCGTCGAGCAAGCCTGCACCGTCATTCGCAGCCAGCGCCGCGGCGTGCCGCGCGACCGCGTCGGCCAGTGGAAGTCGCAACTCGGCGGCCAGTTCGGCAGCCCGCGCGGCGCCGGAGGTGTCACCCCACTGGGTCGCCGCCTGCAGGCAGGCGAGTTCGTGGGTGGGTTGGTGGCGTTCACGGGCCTCGGTGGCGGCGGCGCGGACGGCGGCGATGGCCTCGGTCAGCGATCCGCCTGCGGCCATGGCCCATCCGGTGGCCAGTGAGAGGTTGGTCTGCATGTACACGTAGTCGTCCGGTACCCATTGCCGGGCCTGCGCCAACGCCTGGGCTGCCTCCTCGGCCTGCCCGAGTTTGCCGTGCGCCTCGGCCAGGCCGAAGCAGCTCGCCGGGCGCAGACCTGTTGAGCCCCCGTGGGTTTCGACGCCGGCGAGCGCCTCGTGCAGTAGCCCGACCGCCTCGGGTATCGCGCCGCGGACCAACTCGACATGGCCGAGCAGGAACGCCAGGTTGGCCTGGGCCAGGCCGGGCAGGTCCCGCGCCGAATCAGCCAATTGCTTGGCGTTACGCACACATTCGTCGATCCGCCCGGTCAACCGGCAGGCCCGGGCGTACACACCGCCGTACCAGAATCGGGTCTGCGACGACTCGAACGAGTTGATCGCCCGGTCGATCGCGTCGGTAGCGACCTCGTTGAGGTCGTCGACTTCACCCAGCGCGCCCAGGGCCATCGTCAGCGCCACCGCCGCGATCATGGCGTGGTAGTCGGGCAGCAGGCCCGATGCGATTGCGGCCCGGGCATTGTCACGCGCCGCTTCACAGCGCCCCAGCACGGCGTCGACGCCGGCCTGGATCGCCAGGCGGGCCGCCCGGTCGGATTCCGACTCCGGCTCGGCGGCCAACTGCTCGAGGATGACCGCGGCGTCGCGGGGGCGGCCCAGCATCCAGGTCAGGTTGGCGGCCCGCAGCGTCGCCCACCGATGCGCGTCCGGGCGACCCTCCGAACTGATCTGGGCCAGCACGGTTTCCGTCTGCTCGCCGCGGCCGAGCAGCAGTAGCGCCATCGCCCGCATCGGCGCGGCCTCGTAAGCCCCGCACTCGTCGGCCGCGGCGGCGAAGCGGTCCGCCGCGTGCGGATCCAGCAGCGTCATCGCCGCTCGGGCGGCATCGAGGTACAGCTGCGGGTCGGGCTTGAGGTCCGAGCCGAGCATCAGCAGGGCGCGCCGGACCGTGGCGCGCAGATCGTCGTCGGGGTTCGATGACAGCCGCTCGACGAGCCGTCCCCGAAGCCCCGACAGATGCATCTCGCCGGCGGTGGCGCGGCGCAGCTCACCGTAGAGCGGATGGGCCAGCCGAACCTGCAGCCGCGATCCGTCGCGTTCGACCGTGACGACCCGCAGCGTCTCGGCGGCTTCCAGATCCTCGCGGCTCACCAGGTCGCACAGCACGTCGACATCGAGGGGTTCGCATTGCGACAGCAGGTCGACCACCATGGCCGGGCCGGCAGGCAACCGGTCGAGGTTGCTGCCCACCATGTCGGTGATGCTCTGCGAGACGGCCAGGTCGCCGTCCCACATCCACACCCCGGCCACCTGCCGCAGGCGTTGGCCGTCGATCTGGTCTTTCAGTACCTGCTGCAGATACAGCGCGTTGCCGCCGGTGAGCTTCCAGAACCGCCGTGCGCTGCGGCTGTCGACCGGGCCGCCGAGCGTCTGCTCGATGAAGGCGCGCGTCGCCTCGGCCGACAGCGGCTCCAGGTCGAGCCTGGCGAGCAGGCCGTCCTTCCACAACGCGGTGACGGCGTCGGGGGCGGCGCCGCCGGCCCGTGCGGTGACCACCAGCCGCACTCCCCTGGCCTGGGCCAGTTGGTGCAGGACATGTGCGGAGAGCTCGTCGAGCAGGTGCGCGTCGTCGACCCCGATCATGCTGCGGCGTTGGTGTTGTTGAGCGACAAAGGAATCGATCAACCTGCGGACGCTGGGCAGCGGATCGCACATGTCCTGGCTGATAGCCCCGGTGAACGCGCCCAGCGGCAGCGACCGGGCGGATTCGGTGCCGACGAACCAGCTGGTGCGGTCACCTGTGGTGGCGGCCTGGCTGAGTACCTGACGGGCCAGTGCGGTTTTGCCGACGCCTGCCGGCCCGACGATCATGACGCCGCAATGCTTGCTGCCGTGCAACACCCGACGAATGGTGCCGAGCTCGTCGTTGCGTCCCGTCAGCGTCATGCCACCCCTCGAAAACCGGGTTCCCCGAGGTCAGGATAGGGCGCGAAACGCTCACAGGGACCGTTATTGACCCACCATCCGATAACGCTGGGTGTCGGCCGCGATAACGTCCGGCGTCGCCAGCGGTTCGTCCCGGTCGAGATGGACACCGCCGGCCCGCAGCGTGTCGTCGACCAGCAACCAGATCCAGCGCACCAGGTCGGCGACCAGCCCCTCCGCCGATGTCGGCCCCGGATGGTCGAGCCAGCGGCCCGCCGAGGACTCCACGAGCCCGACGATCGCGAACGCCAGCGGCTGCGGGTCGGTGTCCACGCCGAAAGCGTTGAGGTACACAGCGAACAGCTGGCACAGCTGGGTACCGATGGTGAGCTTGATGTCGGCGATCGCGTCGGGCGCCGAGCCGTCCTCGCCGAGCGAACAGCGCGCCAGGTAGCGGTAGAGGTTGCGGTGGTCGACGAGGAACCGCACATGGGCGCCGACGCTGGCCTCGATGATCTGGGCCATCGATCCGTGCGGTGTCCACAGCGGCGCCAGTTCGGCGTTGAGCATCTCGCTGGCCCGCTGCGCGACCGCGCGCTGCAGGTCGGCCGCATCGGTGAAATGCCGGTAGAGCTTGGTGCGGGTGACGCCGACGTATGCGGCGATCTGTTCGGTCGAGGTCTGCGGTCCGTGTTCGGCGATCGCCGACAATGCCGCGTCGACGAACTCGGCCCGGCGGCGTTCGCGCTGCCCGGCCCACCTGGCCGTCCGGCCGCTGACTGACTCCACGCAACACACTCTAGCCAATTAAGTGGTACATGACGTACCATAGCCTAACTGGTACACCTTGTACCACCTAGTTTCGAAGGGAACGACGCAGATGAATGCGGTGTCCACAGCACTCGCCCCCGCCGAGGACTACGGCTTCTTCGGCCCCGAATCGGTCACCTGGAAGGTGTGGAGCTACCCCACCTCGATGCTGCTGGGCTTCTCCCGCGCGGTGACCATCGAGCACCTGGACCCGTTCCTGGCCGCCGCCGTCGACGCCACCGGGCAGGTCTACGCCCGCACCCGGCTGCGTTACGACCGGACCATGCAGTACTTCGCGCTGGTGGCCTTCGGCGACGCCAAGTCGGTGCTCGACGCATCGGAGATCCTGGTGAAGATCCACTCCAAGGCCGTCGGTACCGAGCCCATCACCAAGCGGCCGTTCGACGCCAACGATCCGCACTCGCAGCTGTGGATCCACCTGACCGCCTGGCACTCGATCCTCTACACCTACGAGATGTTCGGCCCGGGCAAGCTGACCGAGGCCGAGGAGCTGCAGTACTGGGAGGAATGCGCGCGAGCCGCCGAATTCCAGACCATCAATCCCGATGACGTGCCGCGCACCCGCGAGGGCATCCGCGAGTACTTCGAGAGCTTCCGTCCCGATCTGGTGGGCTCCGAAGTGGCCCAGCGGATGATGGACTACCTGGTCGACCTCGGGTACCACATCCTGCCGGAGAAGATGCCGCACCTGCTGCGCAAGGCGTTCAACATCCCGATGCGCGCCGCCATCATCGCGACCATGCCGCAGTGGATGCGGCTGCTCGGTGGTATCCCGCAGAATCGGTTCGCCGACGTCGCGGCCCGCCTGGTGGTGCGCCCGTTCCTCAAGCTGATCGCGAGCAACCCGCGGCTGGAGATCAAGGCACTGAACCTGACGACGCCGCACACCACGCCGATCGTCGGACCCGTGCTGCTGGGCGTCCCGGCCAAGAACACGGTCACCTACACCCCGGCGGAAGCCCGGGCCAAGTGGGGCAAGGCGACACCGTTCGAGCAGTACAGTCACATCGTGGCCAAGCGGGAGATCGGCGAGGGCCCCGCGCCCTATGCGCACAACCATCACGATGCACTGCTGGAATTCGACAAGACCGCGAGCTGACCTATGACCGAACACATCGACCGCGCCCTCGAAGAACTCGTCGAGGGCGAGAAGAACTGGGCGGCACTGCCGTTGGCCGCCCGCAGACGCCTGCTCGACGAGATGCGCACCCTGACCGTCGAACACGCCGCCGAATGGGTGCATGCCGCCATCGGCATCAAAGGGCTCGACGCGTCCTCACCCCTGGTGGGCGAGGAGTGGATGTCCGGCCCGTACGCCCTGACCTTCGGCCTGGCCGCGCTCTCGGAGAGTCTGGCCAAGCTCGAAGCCGGGCGCAGCCCGCTCGACGACGCCGAATTCGGTACCGCCCCGGGCGGGCGCCTCACCGTGAAAGCGTTGCCGCTCACCACCTTCGACCAACTACTGCTGTCCGGTTTCAGCGCCGACGTGTGGCTGCAACCCGGCATCGGACAGGCCGAGGCGGTGCGGGCCGCCGGACTTGCCCAGCGGGATCCGAGCCACACCCACGGCGTGGGCGCGGTGCTGGGCGCGGGCAACATCTTCTCGATCGCCCCGCTGGACACCATCTACGAACTGTTCGCCAACAACCGGGTGGTGGCGCTCAAGCTCAACCCGATCACCGATCCGCTGCTACCGGTGTTGTCCAAGGTGCTGGCGCCGTTCATCGCCGTCGGCGCGGTGCGGATCCTCACCGGTGGCGCCGACGAGGGCACATACCTGGTGCGGCACAAGCTCGTTGACCACGTGCACATGACCGGTAGCGCGCTGACCTACGACGCGATCGTGTTCGGCACCGGCACCGAGGGCGCGGCCCGCAAGGCCGCCGACGAGCCGGTGCTACACAAAGAGATGACGGCCGAGCTGGGCGGGGTGTCGCCGACGATCGTGCTGCCGGGCCAGTGGACCAAGGCCGACATCGATTTCCAGGCCAACCACGTCGCCACCCAGCGGCTGCACAACAACGGCTACAACTGCATCGCCGCGCAGGTGGTGGTGTTGTCCAAACACTGGCCGCAACGCGACGAGTTCATCGCGGCGCTGCGCAAGGCCCTCAACGACGCACCGCAGCGCCCGGCGTACTACCCGGGCTCCGATGCGCGGGTGGCCGGCGCCGACGCGTCCTACCCGGAAGCTCAGCACCTCGGCGTCAACGGAGCCCGCGTGCTCGTCGTCGATCCGCAGGATCGTCAGGCCCTGCTGCACACCGAGTACTTCAGTCCCGTATTGGGCATCATCGAACTCGACCCTGCGGGTGAACAATTCGCCGAGGAAGCAGTCCGGGTCGCCAACGACGAGTTCGTCGGCACGCTCGGGGTCAACATCATTGCGCACCCCGACACCATCACCGGGCTCGGCGACAAGTTCGAGGAGCTGATCGCGCAGCTGCGCTACGGCACCATCGCCGTCAACGCCTGGACCGGCGTCGGTTACCTGACCCCCACCGCAACCTGGGGCGCGTTCCCGGGGCACCTGCGCAACGACATCCAGAGCGGAGTCGGCGTGGTGCACAACGCATTCCTGATCGACCGGCCCGAACGCACGGTCGTGCGGGGACCGTTCCGCCCGTCGCCACGTTCGGTGCTGCACCGGGAGTGGTCACTGTCGCCGAAGCCGCCGTGGTTCGTCAACAACCGCACCGCGGCCACCACGGGCCGGCTGCTGGTCGACTTCGCCGGCTCACCGGGATGGAGCAAGCTGCCTGCGATCTTCGCCTCCGCACTGCGTGGCTAGATCCCAATTGCTCCTCGCGTGCGCAGATCCCCAATTGCGCCTCGCGTGCGCATCAGCCGCTGACAGCAGTCCAGCAGCACCTGGTGCAGGTCGCCGTCATCGATGTCGCTGAGCTTGGGATCGGTTGCGCTGCCGTACATTCCGGAGGCCAGCACGGAAATGACGATCCTGGTGGTGACATCGGGATCGGTACCGAGCAGCATCACGGTGAGCCGCTCGATGATGTCACTGAGATCGGCCCGGCTGTTGACCAGAGTGTCGATGGCCGGGTCGCCGTGGAACACCGCGGTCACGCGGCGGTGGCGCACCGTGAAATCGACCATCCCGTTGACCGCGACTTCCTGCTGCGCCTCGGGAGTGGACATCGCTTCGGCGATCCTGACCAGCCGCGCCATGTCGTCGAACACTGGCTGGATGACGGCCAGGACGATCTCTTCCTTGGAGTGGAACTGGTAGTAGACGGCGGCCTTGCTGACCCCGAGTCGATCGGCGATCATCTGCAGGGACGTGCCGTTGACCCCGTGCTCTGCGAATAGAGCGAGTGCTGCTTCCAACACTCGTTCACGCGCGAACCCGCGCGGCGCCACTGCCTTCGCCACACTCGTCCCTCCGTCGCCAGGAGCGTACCCAAGGGCGTCTCAGGTCACACCTTGGATTACCCAATCGACTTGATTGAAGTTAGCCGACTGTATAGGTTTCACTTGTCGTACGGCAAGGACAGCTGCCTGCATCCGAAAGGCTGACCAGCGAAACATGAAGCTCTTGAGACGGTTCTGGATCCCCGTGCTGATCCTCGTGGTGGTGGTCATCGGGGCATTCACCGTGATGCGGGTCCGTACCTTCTTCGGTGCCGGTGACGGCTCGGGTGTCGCCAGCGCGAAGGTCGACGACACCAAACCGTTCGACCCCAAAGTCGTGGTCTACGAGATCACCGGGGAACCCGGCGCCACCGCCGACGTCAACTACCTGGACCTCGACGCCCAGCCCCAGCGCGTCGACGGGGTGTCCCTGCCGTGGACACTGCGACTGGAGAGCACCGCGCCGTCGGTGTTCCCCAACATCGTGGCGCAAGGCGACGGCAGCACCATCAGCTGCCGCATCACCGTCGATGACGAACTCAAAGACCAGCGCACGTCCACCGGCGTCAACGCCCAGACCTTCTGCTTGGTGAAATCTGCATGAGCACCCCCACGCACGACGCGCCCACCGACGCGTTCCCGGCGAGCCCGCCGCCCAAGCATGCCGCCGACCACAGCGGCATCGCCAAGTGGATCCGGCGGCTGGCGCTGCCGATCATCCTCGGCTGGATCGCGGTCATCGTGGTGCTCAACGTGATCGTTCCCCAGCTCGAAGAGGTGGGGAAGATGCGCTCGGTCTCGATGAGCCCCGACGACGCCCCGTCGATGATCGCGATGAAGCGCGTCGGTCAGGTTTTCGAAGAATTCAAGTCCAACAGCTCGGTCATGATCGTGCTGGAAAGCGACCACGCACTCGACCAGGCCGCACACGACTATTACGACCAGATCGTCGCCAAGCTGCGCGCCGACACCAAGCACATCGAGCACGTGCAGGACTTCTGGGGCGACCCGCTGACCGCATCGGGTGCTCAGAGCTCCGACGGCAAGGCCTCCTACGTGCAGGTCTACACGGCCGGTAACCAGGGTGAGGCGCTGGCCAACGAGTCCGTCGAAGCCGCGGAGAACATCGTCAAGAGCGTGCCGGCTCCGCCAGGGGTGCACGCCTACGTGACGGGCCCGGCCGCGATGTCGGCCGACCAGGAGATCGCCGGTAACCGCAGCCTCGAGATGATCACGGCCCTGACCTTCGTGGTCATCATCGTCATGTTGCTGACGGTGTACCGGTCGATCATCACCGTGATCCTGACGATCCTGATGGTCGTCATGTCACTGTCGGCGGCGCGCGGTCTGATCGCGTTCCTCGGCTACTACAACATCATCGGGCTCTCGACGTTCGCGACGAACCTGTTGGTGATGCTCGCGATCGCCGCCTCGACGGACTACGCGATCTTCCTGATAGGCCGATATCAAGAGGCCCGCAGTGTCGGTGAGGACCGGGAATCGGCCTACTACACGATGTTCCACGGCACCGCGCACGTGGTGCTGGGCTCGGGTCTGACCATCGCGGGCGCCACCTTCTGCCTGCATTTCACCCGGCTGCCCTATTTCCAGTCGCTGGGTATCCCGCTGGCCATCGGCATGGTCATGGTGGTTGTCGTCGCACTCACGATGGGCCCGGCGATCATCACGGTCGCCACGAAGTTCGGCAAGACCCTGGAACCCAAGCGCGCCATGCGTACTCGCGGCTGGCGCAAGATCGGCGCCGCGGTGGTGCGCTGGCCCGTGCCGATCCTCGTCGCCACCATCGGGCTCGCACTCGTCGGGTTGCTGACGCTGCCGGGCTACCGGACCAACTACAACGACCGCAAGTACCTGCCGACGGACCTGCCGGCCAACACCGGCTACGCCGTCGCCGACCGGCACTTCTCCCAGGCCCGGATGAACCCCGAGCTCCTGCTCATCGAGAGCGACCACGATCTGCGCAACTCCGCGGACTTCCTGGTCATCGAACGGATCGCCAAGCGGGTGGTCGGAGTGCCGGGCATCTCCCGCGTACAGGCCATCACACGCCCGCAAGGCACGCCCATCGAGCACACCTCGATCCCGTTCAACATCAGCATGCAGGGCACCACCCAGACCATGAATCAGAAGTACATGCAGGACCGCATGAAGGACATGGGTGTCCAGGCCGAGCAGATGCAGACGATGATCGACACGATGACTCGGATGATCGCGCTGATGACCGAGATGTCGAAGACCATGAACAGCATGGTCGGCAAGATGCACGGCATGGTCGCGGATATCGAGGAATTGCGGGACCACATCGCCGATTTCGACGATTTCTTCCGGCCCATCCGCAACTACCTGTACTGGGAACCGCACTGCTACGACATCCCGATGTGTCAGGCCATGCGGTCGGTGTTCGACGCGCTTGACGGCATCGACACCATGACCGACGACTTCAAGAACATCGTCCCCGACATGGACCACCTCAACGCGATGCTGCCGCAGATGCTCGCGTTGATGCCGCCCATGATCGCGACGATGACGTCGATGAAGGCCATGATGCAGACCATGCAGGCCACCCAGGGTGGTTTGCAGGATCAGATGGCCGCCATGCAGGACAACTCCACCGCCATGGGACAGGCGTTCGACAAGGCCAAGAACGACGACTCGTTCTATCTGCCGCCGGAAGCGTTCGACAATCCCGACTTCAAGCGCGGCATGAAGATGTTCCTGTCGCCCGACGGGCACGCGGTGCGGTTCATCATCAGCCACGACGGTGATCCCATGAGCCCCGAAGGCATCTCGCACGTCGCACCGATCAAGCTGGCCGCCAAGGAAGCCATCAAAGGCACCCCGCTGGAAGGGTCCAAGATCTATCTCGGCGGTACCGCGGCCATGTTCAGCGACATGCAGGAGGGCGCCAACTACGACCTGTTGATTGCCGGAATCGCCTCGCTCTGCCTGATCTTCATCATCATGTTGATCATCACCCGCAGCGTGGTGGCCTCGGCCGTCATCGTCGGCACGGTGGTGCTGTCCCTGGGTGCGTCCTTCGGCTTGTCGGTGCTCATCTGGCAGCACCTGGTCGGGCTGGAGCTGCACTGGATGGTGCTGGCCATGTCGGTGATCATCTTGTTGGCCGTCGGCGCCGACTACAACCTGCTGCTGGTGTCGCGGTTCAAAGAAGAGATCCACGCGGGGCTCAACACCGGCATCATCCGCGCCATGGGCGGCACCGGCTCGGTGGTCACCTCGGCAGGCCTGGTGTTCGCCTTCACCATGATGTCCATGGCCGTCAGCGAACTCGCCGTCATCGGCCAGGTCGGCACCACCATCGGCCTCGGCCTGCTCTTCGACACCCTCGTCATCCGCTCATTGATGACGCCGTCGATCGCAGCCCTGCTCGGAAAGTGGTTCTGGTGGCCCCAATTGGTGCGCCAGCGCCCCGTCCCCGAGCCCTGGCCCAAGCCGGCGGAGAAGCAGACCGCCGACGCCTCGGCTTAGGCACCTCTCGAAGCACCTCACCCAGCACCGCGAGCGTGCGTGTCTGCTGCCCGACACACCGTCTATCGGCAGCAGTTCACGCACGCTCGTCGCGTTCCAGCTCTCAACTGACGACGGCCACGGCGAACCCGTCCCACCCCTTGGTGCCCACGGTCTGAATCGCCGCGGTGTCCAACCGAGGATGGTTGCCCATCATCTCCAGCATGTCGCGCACCGCGCGGGCCTGATGATCGTCGGCGGCGGGAGCCAACACCCGGCCGAACCGGGTTACGTTGTCCACCACGATGATCGACCCGGGATGGCCGAGCTTGATCGCCCATTCGACGTAGGCGACGTTGTTCTCCTTGTCGGCGTCGATGAACGCCAGATCGAACACGTCCCCCCGCTCCGCGAGCCGCGGCAGGGTGTCCAACGCCGCGTCGACGATCACCTCGACACGTTCGGCAACCCCGGCGCGCACCAGGTTGGTCCGGGCCACCTCGGCATGGCGGGGATCGTATTCGAGGGTGACGACGTGGCCCGCCTCGCCGACCGCGCGGGCCAGGCTGATGGTGCTGTAGCCGGCCAGCGTGCCGATCTCCAGCACCCGCCGCGCCCCTGACATTCTGGCCAACAGCGACAACAACTTTCCGTGCTGAGCAGACACCTCGATGGCGGGCATCCCGGCGGTCGTCGAGGATTCCCGAGCGGCGATCAGCGCGTCGTCCTCGGTGTGCAGCAGCTGGGTGAACATGGCGTCGACGTCCGCGGGCTCGGTCACCTCAGCCAGGCTAGACCACGCCTTCTTGCGCGTACACCATCCGCAACACCAGGCCGACCTCCGGCCCCATGATGGTTTCGCACAGTTCGCAGTAGGTGGCGACGAAGGCCGGCCCATGCGGCGGCGGCGCGGGACTGAGGTGGTGGGCCAGTTCGTGCAGCACGACGAGCTCGCGCAACGCCCACGTCGAATCCCGTTCGGGCACCGCGATGACGGCCGCACCATCGATGAGTTCATAGTGGGCGGCGGCGGTACCGCGACGGGCCCGCACGCTCACTGGCGGGGCGCCGACGCGGGCGAGCACGTCGTCGACATAGCGCTGCACCGACTCCACCGAGCCGAATTTCGCCTCCGGCGGCAACGTCAGCGAGATACCGAAGAAGTCGATGGCGCGTGAACTGTGTTGCGCCGCACGGTCGAACATGGTCCGCACGAACTGCTCCGCGGCATACACCTTGGCCCGCTGAGCATCTCGCGCCGTCACTGCTCCAATGCGCCGCGCGCGCCCGACAACTCGGTGTTGGGCCCGAGCCGCGCCCGCTGCCCGGCGCGGTCCCCGGCCCGGCGCGCCGCCGAGGAATAGCCGGCCGACGCGCTGGTGGCCCGCCACGTGCCCCGCGCCTGCGAGGCCTGGCGGTAGAAGCTCTTCAGCTCGATATCCTTGTCCCGCAAGGCAATTGCCGTCCCCGGCTGGTCCGTGCGGTCGGCTTCCTGTTTGGCCTCCTCGCGGGCCTTGGTCAGCCGTTGCCCGATGCGGGAGCCGAATGCCAGCTGGAAGTTCAGCCGCGCGGTGATGGTCGGGGTCGGCCGGTGCGCGCCGGAGGCGATGTAGGACTCCGATGCCTTGACCATCTGCAGCACCAGGCTGGTGTAGAGGGCATGGGTGGCGTCGATGTCTTCGGCGAAACCGTAGGCGTAGACGAACGTCGAGTTCGACGCGACATCGCATTTCACGTCGTTGGCCATCCCGATCATCACGAACAACTGCACATACGTGCGCAGCCCCTTGGTGCCTGCCTGCCCGATGGTCACGGTGCGCTGTACCGGCATCTGCGCCTTGGTGCGCTGGGCGGAATGCGACCGGGCCACCGCCAGGTCGATTGCGGTGGCCGTGGCCAGCCGCTGCGCAGCGGCCATGAACGCCTCGGCCTCGTGCGCATTGTCTGTGCCCTCGGCCTGGCGCAACAGGGCGGCGATACGCGCCAGCATCTTGTCGTCGCTCACGGCACGATCCTAGAAAACACCCCTGACATCACTGCCCGGAGAAAGCCTTCAGCGCATCGAGCACCTGCGGGGACAGCGGGCCGGGCTTGCCGTAGTTCGCGATGCTGTCGGTCGGGTCGTCGCGCAGGATGTGGTTGACGCCCTTGAGCTCGACGACCTTGAGCGCCGTGTGATGCAGCGCGTCGATCAACGGACGTTCGGCGTCGCAGCTCGCCTGGGAGTCCGAATCCGAGCAGGTCAGCAGGACCGGCAAGCCGGCAGGCAGCGCGGCCGCCAGTGCCAGGGGATCGATCTTGTCGGCTTCGACGATGGCGTTCAGGTTGCCCTTGTTGACGATCGCGCTCAGGCCCTCGGGCAGGTTGTCCGGGACCGTGCCCTTGGTGCGAATCTGCTCCACGGCACCCAGCCAGGCGTTGAGCACCTCCGGTGTCGACCCCGAGCGCACCCGATTGGTGATGATGTCCAGGTACCGGCCCGCGAGCGGCTGCAACAGCGCCACCGAATGCACTTTCTCCTCACCCCGGCCGGCCAGCGTCATGGCATGGATCGCGCCCTCACCGACCGCGTAGATCGACAGTCGATCCTTGTCTGTGTGGGACTGGTCGCCGAGGAACTTCAGCGCGGCCGCCGCGCCGGTGGTGTAGACGGCGCTGACGACCTCCGTCGGCTTCTGCTGGTAGGGCCCCAGCCTGGTCTTGCCGGTACCGATCTTGTCGTAGCGCAGGGTGGCCACGCCGTCGTCGGACAGCGCCTCGGCGATCTGGCGCATGTTGCCGATCGGGCCGACCACCTTGTTGTCGCCGTTGCGGTCCGTCGGCCCGCTCTCGGAGATCAGCAGCGCGGCCGGACCGGACCGGCCGTTGTTGCGGTAGGTGCCGAAGATGGTCAGGCCGTCGGCGTCGAAACTGACGTCCTGGTCGACCCATTTGGCCGGCTGCTCGGATCCGCAACCGGCCAGCAGCAGCACAGACAGCAGTGCGGCGGCAATTCGTCTCACAGATGCGCCTCGATCCACGACGTGACGTCGTCGAGCACCAGCGCCTGCTCGGGCTCGTTGAACACCTCGTGGTACAGGCCCGGGTACACCTTGAGGTGGACGTCTTCGGCGGCGACGCACTCGACGAGGCGATGACTGCCTTCGACCGGCACCAGCCGATCCTTCTCGCCGTGCACCACCAGCAGCGGAGCGGCCAGCGCGGAGGCCCGTTGCGGCATGGTCTCACCGACGAGGATCAAGGCCCTGGCGATGCCCGCAGGCACCTTGCCGTGCCACACGAGCGGGTCGGCGTTGTACGCGGCGACCACGGCGGGGTCCCGGGAGACGGCAGTGGCGTCGAGTTCTTCGACGGGCAGCCCGGGAGCGATCTTGCCGAGCACCTTGGCCGCGACGACCAGCAGCGCTGACAGTGAGGCCTGCGCGGCCACCGCGGGCCCGGACAGCACCATCGCGGTGTACTCGTCGGGATATTCGACGCCGTAGCTGAACACGATGCCGCCACCCATGCTGTGCCCGAGCACGATGCGGGTGAGATCAGGATGCTCGGTGGCCGCGATACCGACCAGGGTGTGGAAGTCGCCGACGTATTCCGACATGTCCCGCAGGTACACCCGCTTGCCACCGGACCGGCCGTGGCCGCGGTGATCGAGGGCGTAGACGATCAGCCCGGCCTCACCGAAGCGCTGCGCGACGTGGTGGTAGCGCCCCGCGTGTTCGCCCAGCCCGTGCGACAGCACGATGACGCCGCGGGGCTCACCCTCCGGCGTCCACTCGTCGTAGACGATGCGCACCCCGCCGACGCCGTCGAAGGTCCGCTCGGTACGGGTACTGGTCATCAGGCGAGCGTAGCGGGGTGCAGGTTAACGGTTAATGCAGCACTGCGGTACCCAGGACGAACACGCCGACCATGGCCGCCGCGGCGACGAACGGCCAGACAATGACGATCTTCCCGCGGGTCAGGCCATAGAGCATCACCGCGCCGGTGGCCACCAAGACCACGACCAGTCCGATTCCCACGGTGATGATCGCGGCTTCTTCGTGGTAGCTGGCGTCGCAGGCCGCGTCGTGGCAGCCATCGGTGGCCATGCCGAAGCCCAGAGCACTCATCATGAACTCGATGAAGGCGGCCGGGATAAGGAGGACATACAGCACGAAGGCCGCGATATTCCAGCCTTCCACCCCCCGCCGAGCCATTTTTCGATCGTAGTTGTCGGTGGGCGTGCGTAGGCTCGACGACGTGACCGTGCTCGCACCTTCACTCGACAGCGGCAGTCCGGCTGACGCCTTCCTCGCCGACGCCCAGCGGTACCGGCGCGAGCTGCTCGCGCACTGTTACCGGATGACCGGCTCGCTGCACGACGCCGAAGATCTGGTGCAGGAGACCTATCTGCGCGCATGGAAGTCCTACGAGGGCTTTCAAGGCAAATCCTCGGTCCGGACGTGGCTCTACCGGATCGCCACCAACACCTGCCTGACGGCTCTCGAAGGCCGTCAGCGCCGACCGCTGCCGTCCGGGTTGGGCACCCCGAGCTCGACAGGCACAGAGGACGTCGCCGAGCACCACGAAGTGCCCTGGCTCGAGCCGCTGCCCGACGAGTCCGCCGATCCGGTGAACATCGTCGGCAACCGCGAATCGGTGCGGCTGGCATTCGTGGCGGCGCTCCAACACCTGTCTCCCCGCCAGCGCGCCGTGCTGGTGATGCGCGAGGTCTTGCAGTGGAAAGCCTCGGAAGTTGCCGGTGCGCTGGGTTCTTCCACGGCCGCCGTCAACAGCCTGCTGCAACGCGCCAGGGCCCAGCTCGAAGCCGCCGGTCCCACACAGGACGACCCGGTGGTCGCGCCCGAGTCGCCCGAAGCGCAGGACATGCTCAGCCGCTACATCGCTGCATTCGAGGCCTACGACATCGACAAGCTCGTGGAGCTCTTCACTGCCGAGGCCATCTGGGAAATGCCCCCCTTCGACAGTTGGTATCGCGGCCCGCAGGCCATCGGCGACTTGTCGCGCAACAAGTGCCCGGCCGAGAAAGCCGGCGACATGCGGTTCATCCCGACGACCGCCAACGATCAGCCCGCCGCGGCGATGTACATGCTCAATCCCGAGACCGGCGTGCACGAAGCGTTCCAGTTGCACGTGCTGGCCATCGGCGCTGACGGCATATCCCATGTCGTGGCATTCATGGACCAGTCGTTGTTCGAGAAGTTCGGGCTGCCGGCTTCCCTCTAGCCGCCGAGTGGCCACTTATGCCACGCGAAACCCCGGAATTGCGTACACAACTGGCCACTCGACACCCATAGCCACCCACGCCCGTCACCCGCCGGCCCCGTCACCCGCCGAGTGGCCAGTTATGCCACGCGATCGCCCAAAATGCGTGCGATAACTGGCCATTCGGCGCCGGCTGCCCGCAGCGCAACACAGACGCGGGCAACGAGAACCCACGGTCGACGATCCAGCAGCTCAGCCCCGACACGGATGATCAACCAGCCCAGCGCGGCCAACTCTGCATAGCGCTCGATATCATTGGCGCGCACTCGCGGATCTGTCCAATGCTGTGCGCCCTCATACTCGACACCTACCTTTAACTCCTTATAGCCCATGTCAATTCGTGCGTGACTTCTACCGCCGAAGTCGCCAGGCACCACAATCTGCGTCTCGGGCTTCGGCAGCCCCGCGTCGACGAGAACCAGCCGGGTGCGGGTTTCCTGCGGCGATTCAGCGCCACCGTCCATGAGGCCCAGCACCTCACGCAGTTGAACCAGTCCACGCACACCTGGATGGCGCTGCAGCAGAGGGTTGACGTCGTCCGCCGTCACGAACGTCGCCTGGGCGAGCGCATCCAGCCGGATGACCGCCTCGTCCCTGCCGCGGCGCCGGCCGAGGTCGAACGCCGTGCGTGCCGGCGTCGTCACTGAAATCCCGGTGAACAGCCGAGTCTCGTCATCCAGGAGTTCGTCGCGGTGCACCAAGATCCCGCGCACGGGCTTGCCGTTGCGGCGATAGAACTCGGCAGGCTCGCCCGTCTCGATCCACCGCGTGCCGTACACCGCTGCCGCCGAGAGCCCTGCCAATGTCGCTTGTCGCCCGGCGAACAACCAGGCCGCCTCGGCTCGCAGCGCCGCGGTCAACTCCACGCCCTTGGCCAGATAGACGTCGCGGTAGATCGCGTCGTATCGGTTCGCCAGTGCTCGCCGGGTCATCGCTCGCGCGGCAAGCGCCTCAGATCCGAGAATTGGTCTCTCCATGTGCCCACGGTGTCGCCGAGGGCCGACGAGATAGCCGCCCGAGCCGCACCGCGGGCCGGCGCTGTGGATGAACTCCAGTTTGGGGATAACCCGACCGCGCCGAGTGGCCAGTTATGACACGCAAACCAGCCAATCGCGTGACACAAGTGGCCACTCGGCGCACAGACAAATGACGAAGAGAAGCTCACATACATCCAGTTCAGAGTGCTGTTTGTCACACTTTCTGAAACGTGTTCTATGATCGCCTGTCATGAAGACCAAGGGCGCCCTGCTGTGGGAACTCAATTCGCCGTTCAAGGTCGACGAGATCGACCTTGGGGACCCCGTCGCCGACGAGGTACAGATCCGGATGCATGCCGCGGGCATGTGCCACTCCGACTACCACATCACCACCGGAGCCACCCCGATCGCGTTGCCCGCACTCGGCGGCCATGAGGGCGCGGGTGTGGTCACGAAGGTCGGCAAGAACGTCACCGGCATCGAAGAGGGTGACCACGTCATCCTCGCCTTCATCCCGGCCTGTGGTGAATGTCCGCCATGCCTGAAGGGCTTCCGGTCGCTGTGTGACCGTGGCGCCGTGCTGCTGGGTGGCAAGGCCATCGCCGACGGCACCAGCCGCATCCATGCCGGCGACCGCGAGGTGTCGCCGATGAACCTGCTCGGCACGTTCGCGCCGTACATGACCGTGCACAAGGATTCGGTCGTCAAGATCGACAAGGACATCCCGTTCGAGACCGCGGCCATCATGGGTTGCGCGGTGCCGACGGGTTTCGGCTCGGCCACCAACGTCGCCGATGTCAAGCCCGGCGAGACGGTCATCATCGTCGGTGTCGGCGGTATCGGCATGAGCGCGCTGCAGGGCGCGGTGATCTCGGGGGCCAAGCAGGTCATCGCCATCGACCCGAACGAGTGGAAGCGTGAACAGGCCATCAAGTTCGGCGCGACGCACGTTTACCCGTCGATGGCCGAGGCCATCGCTCCGATCATCGACGTCACCCACGGCCTGATGGGCGACAAGGTCATCATCGCGGTCGGCGAGATGAAGGGCGAGTACATCGAAGAGGCGATGATCCTCACCGCCAAGACCGGCACCTGCGTGGTGACGGGCATGGGGTCGATGATGGACGCCGACGTCAAGCTCAACCTGTTCCTGTTCACCATGCTGCAGAAGACGTTGAAGGGCAACATCTTCGGCGGCGGCAGCTCGCATGTGGAGACGCCGCGGCTGACCGCGCTCTACAAGTCGGGGCTGCTCAACATCGATGACATGATCACGCGCACCTACAAGCTCGAGGACATCAACCAGGGCTACCAGGACATGTTGGACGGCAACAACATTCGCGGCGTCATCAGGTTCGACGAGTCGGACTGGTAACCCTTCCCCGCCGAGCAGACACAAGGGTCCCCGACACGCCGGGCGTGCGGGGACCTTTGCGTCTGCTCGCGAAACTACTGGCGAAACTACTTGGGTGGCATCCGGATTCCGCCGTCGACGCGGACCACCTCGGCGTTCATGTACGAGTTGGTGATCAGCTCGATGACCATCGAGGCCAGTTCTTCGGGCTTGCCCAGGCGGTGCGGGAAGAGCACGGATTCGCCGAGCTTGGCCTTGAACGCTTCGGACGCCTCGCCTTCCCCGTAGATCGGGGTGTCGATGAGGCCCGGAGCGACGGTGTTGACGCGGATGCCCACCGCGGAGAGATCACGCGCGACCGGCAGGGTCAGGCCGACGACGCCGCCCTTGGACGAGGAGTACGCCGCCTGCCCGATCTGGCCGTCGAAGGCTGCGACGCTGGTCATGTTGACGATCGCGCCGCGTTCGCCGGTGTCGGTGAGCTCATTACGGCTCATCGCGGTGGCGGCCAGCCGGATGCAGTCGAAGGTGCCGACCAGGTTGATCGCCAGCACCTTCTTGTAGACGTCGAGGTTGTGGGCGGATTCGAACTGGCCGTCCTTGCCGATGGTGCGCTGGGCCCAGCCGATGCCTGCCGAGTTCACCAGGGCCCGCAGCGGGCCCAGATCGGCAGCGGTGTTGACCGCATCGATGATCTGGTCGGTATTGGTCACGTCGACGGTGACGAACACGCCGCCGATCTCTTTGGCGAGTGCCTCGCCCTTTTCGGCCTGCAGGTCAGCCACGACGACGCGGGCTCCCTTGGCAGCCAACTGGCGGGCGGTTGCCGCGCCGATACCTGATGCGCCACCGGTGACGATTGCGCTAGCTCCATTGATATCCACGACTCACACACTAAGTCCGCCCGACCGGTGGGTTGACGGTAGGTCGCTAAGCTGGGCGGCATGCCTCCGATCGTCGACATTCGCCACGCCGGCGACCGCGGCCTCACCACCACCGAATGGCTGCAGTCCAGGCATTCGTTCTCATTCGGCGATTACTACGACCCGGCCAATACCCACCACGGCCTGCTGCTGGTCAACAACGACGACATCGTCAAACCGGCTTCAGGGTTCGACACGCACCCGCACCGGGACATGGAGATCGTCACATGGGTGCTGGACGGCGAACTCGCACACCGCGATTCCATGGGCAACTCCGGCGTGATCTATCCCGGCCTGGCGCAGCGGATGTCGGCGGGTTCCGGAGTCTCGCATTCGGAGAAGAACGGATCTTCTGCTACGCCAGTCCATTTCGTGCAGATGTGGGTATTGCCGGACGAGGCGAACGTGACGCCGGGCTATCAACAGCAGGAGATCGAGCTCACCAGTTCGCTGACGCCCATCGCGTCGGGCGCCGTGGACGCCGCCGTCACGCTGCACAACCGCAACGCCACCCTGCACGGCGCCCGGCTGCAGTCCGGGGACTCGGTCGATGTGCCGCAGGCTCCGTACGTGCACCTGTTCGTCACGCGGGGCGCGGTGACGCTCGAAGACTCCGGTGAGCTGACGGCGGGCGACGCGGCCCGGCTCACCGCCAGCGGCGGCCAACGCGTGAGCGCGTCGACGGACGCCGAGATCCTGGTGTGGGAGATGCATGCGGGTCTGGGCGGCGCGTAGCGCGCTCGCAGCAGTTCTGGTCGCGACGGCGGCCTGCAGCTCCCCGCCCACACCGGCACCGAACCCACCGCCCGTTGTTCCCGCTGGCCTTTCCACGGTCACCGTCGAGGTCCCCGACGCCCTCTCGCAGTCGCCGTTCGACCGGCCCCGCAGCGCTCAGGTGCCTGCCGGCTGGACGCTGACGGTCGTCGCGCGAGTCCCCGGCGCCAGGATGGCCGCCTGGACACCCGATGACAGGCTCCTGGTGTCGGTACCGGGCGCCGGTCAGGTCATACAGGCGCTACCCACGCGGCAGGTTGTGCTCGCCGGGCTGGACCAGCCGCACGGTCTGGCTTTCGCGGGATCCACCCTGTATGTCGCGGAGAGCGACCAGGTCGACGCCTACGACTACGCCGACGGTCGCGCCGTCAATCCCCGCACGGTCGCCGGAGATCTTCCCGACGCCAAGAGCCCCGACCTGCGTGGCGCGTACGCCCACGCGCTCAAGAGTGTGGTGGTGGGACGCGATGGGGCGGTGTACTTCTCGATCGGGTCGACGGGCAACATCTCGGCTGATGACCGCAGCGCCACCCCGCCGCGGGCCACCGTCATGCGCGTGCCACCCGGCGGCGGGCCGGCCCAACCGTTCGCGACCGGGGTGCGCAACGGTACGGGCCTGGCCTTTGCTCCCGACGGATCATTGTGGACCGCGGTGAACAACCGGGACAACGTCGCGGATCCCGACGGCAAGGTGGACCAGGCCTACGTCAACGACCATCCACCGGAGTCTGTCGCCAAGCTCACTCCGGGACGCGAATTGGGCTGGCCCTACTGCAATCCCGACGGTGCCGCCCCGGCCGGGTTCATCCGCGACATCCAGACCAACGCCGACGGCAGCAAGCTGGACTGTGCGGCGCTGCCGCCGCTGGAGCAGGCCATGCCCGCGCATTCGGCCCCGCTCGGTATGAGTTTCACCAAGCTGGCGCGGTTCGGTACCGGCGCGCTGGTGGGTGTGCACGGGTCGTGGAACCGGGCCCGCGCGCAAGCACCCGAGGTGTCGTTCTTCGCCTGGCAGGACGGCACATTGGGACCACAGCAGACACTGGTCGGCGGATTTCAGGCTGACGACGGTTCGCGGTGGGGCCGGCCGGTCGCCGCGGTCGCGGGACCCGATGGCGCGGTGTACATCACCGACGACGCCGCCGGCGCGGTGTACCGACTGGCGCCGAAAACCTGACCGGGACAACGAAAGGCGGCCCGCGGGTGCAGGCAGCCTTCAGGTTGATGAGGATTAGTCGGCGGGTTGGGCGCCCGCAACGCGAAGCCGGCGGCGACGGCGGCGAGCACCTATGCCACCAGGTAGACCCACAGCGTGGGCACCGCGAACAGGCCCTTCGCGGCGCCGCCGAAGAAAGTGCCGAGCGCTTCGGTCGCGTATTTCATTGCAGCAGTGCGGGTTTGGGGATGTTCTTCGCGGAGAACGGTGTCTGTTCTCATGGCTCAAAGCTTCGTCGTCGCGGTCGCGGAAGCCGCCACAGCTAACTGCAGTCTCGCGATGCCCGGCAGCGCGCATCGGCGTGTCGTCCGATTGGACGAATGCCGGGTTTACCGGCGAAGTCGCACGTCCGGTACCCAATCGAGATTGTAGTGTTACTAATGTTGACAGAGTTTCCTGTGTGATTATTGTGTACAGCGTGCCTGCGCTGGCAAAACTGAAACAACGTGTGGTAGCAGGTGCGACCGCCCTCGCGTTGTGCGCTGTGTTGAGCAACGCCGGCACACCGACGGCGCGGGCCGAGGACGCCAAGGCGCTGCTGCTCGGTGCCATCGCCAACACCAAGGGCTCGTACCTCGTCTACAACTTCGGCGGGCAATTCGCCGCACCGTTCATGTCGGCGTCGGGCAACCAGTACACGCTGAACAACGGCGGCCACTTGATGACCATCAAGAACGCCTCGTCCCGGCTGAGCCCACGACTGCTGGTCGACAGCCATCAGGGTTATCAGTCCCGGTGTGAGCGCACGCCCGGTGCCCGTACCGGCGAAGGTCTCTGGCAGGCCTCGGAAACCTATGCGCCCCTTCAAGCCTGGCAGGCGTTGGGCCAGCCGACCATCGCCATCAACGCCAACTTCTTCGACGTGCGCGGGCAGAAGAGCGGCTCGTGGCGCGACACCGGCTGCAGCTCACCGCTGGGCGCCTACGTCGACAACACCCGCGGGCAGGGCCGGGCCAACACCGCCGTGACCGGCACGCTGGCCTACGCTGGCAAGCAGGGCCTCTCCGGCGGTGACGAACATTGGACGGCGCTGGCCACCATGATCCTGCCGACCGGCGGGGCTCCGTACGTGGTGATGCCCAAGGGGCCCGACGACTACGACGCAGCCACCCCCGTGATCCAGCGGCTGTTCGACCAGAACGCGCGGTTCGTCGCGGTGTCCGGCATCGGGTTGCTGGCCCCGGGTGACACCGGCCAACTCAACGACAACGGCCCCAGCGCGGCTCGCACGGCGCTGGGCTACAACCGGGCGGCCGACCAGTTCTACGTGTTCCAGGGCGGCAGCTACACCCCGGACAACATGCAGGATCTGTTCCGCGGCCTGGGCGCCGACAACGCGCTGCTACTCGACGGTGGCGGCTCGTCGGCGATCGTGCTGCGACGCGACACCGGCGGCATGTGGAGCGGCGCCGGCTCACCGCGCGGCAACTGCGACACCCGCGCCGTGCTGTGCGATTCGCGGGAACGCGCCCTGCCGAGCTGGCTCGGATTCAACTAGCCCGTCAGTTCAAGTGATGCTGAGCGACGGTGTCGTCCGACGCGCGCACTGACCGGAACTGGTCGCGCACTCCGGCGTGGCGCAGCTGGAAAGGCCGCTCGTGCCACGGCATCTCGCCCAGATCGTGGTCGCCGATGTACATCAGCGACGCCCCGGCGGGCAGCCGGTCGGCGGCCAGCGACGCCGTGGCGACCGACATCAGCGTCTGACCACCGTGGGCCATATCTCGCAGCCGCGCAGCGACATCCGTGCTCACGGTGGCGACGGACTCGCCGGTGCGCATTTCGATGGTGTGCAGGCCGATGCACAACGAGAACGGATCCGACGGCGCCAGTTGCAGGTCGAGCGCGCAGGCCACCGCGTCGGAGGCCCGGCCGAAGGTGGCCACGAAGCTGTCACATGCGTATTCGCCGCCACGCAGAACACCGTCATTGAGGGCGATCAGGTGGTTCATGGTCGCCCGCAGCCAGGGCAGGGATGCGGCCATGTCTCCGGGTTGCGTTTGCCACAGGCGTGCCGACCCCTCGGCGGCAGCCATCAGCAACGTCACCGTCCCGGTTGGTTGCTTCTCGGTCATGCCCACGTCGCTCCAGTCTTCGTCCGTTCCGCGGTGCCGGCGAGCACACCACAGAAAGCCAGCGTAACCGCCCTGCGAACGGCGTGCGGCCGGTGCGCTCATACGGTGTCGGCGGCGTGAACCCCGTTGCCGCGGAGCGCGGTTGCTAACTCGTGGGTACGCCGGGTTTGTTCCCGTCGGACAAGCATCAGCTACCCTGCATCAGGTTTGCTGTCGACTGTTCAGGCGGCCAGCCACAAATCGACGGATTCACTGGTGAAGACGGTGAGCAGCGTGCTCCAGTCCTCTTGCCCGAGCGCGGTCTTCACATGCTTGTAGTCGGTCAGGACGAACCTGAACTTGCCGTTCTCGGGTGTGCCGAAGCCACCCCGCAGGCAATCGGCGAGCGCGTCGAAGTTGGAGCCGAAGTAGCCACCGTCTCCGTTGACGGCACGTCCGATCTCGGTGAACAGGTCGGCTTTGGATCCGACCGCGGCCCCGTCGATCCGATAGGTCTTCACATGCCTCCGATCCGACAGAAGCTCTGATAGTGGTCGCCGGTGTAATAGAACTCCGGCGGATGGTTCAGCGGCTGCCCTCCCGTGACGATGCGGCGGGCGCCCCGATTCTTCGAGCCGGGCGTGGGCACCGTGTACTCGTGGTAATAGCCGCGTTCGTGTTGGGGCAGGACGCGTTCGAAATTGCCGAAGACGACACCGTCGTTTTTCGGGTACGGGAACGGGCCGCCGGATTCGATGAGCTTGACGGTCTGCCCGGCTTCC
Source organism: Mycobacterium dioxanotrophicus (assembly GCF_002157835.1). NCBI lineage: Bacteria > Bacillati > Actinomycetota > Actinomycetes > Mycobacteriales > Mycobacteriaceae > Mycobacterium > Mycobacterium dioxanotrophicus. The sequence goes on from NZ_CP020809.1 coordinate 7,359,831, forward strand.
GGCGGGAGCCCGTTGAGGTTGCAGGTGCCGTCGGCAGCCTTCGCCGCGCTGGACGCCGTGGTGACCGCCGTCGTCTTGGTGGCTGTGGGTGCGCTGTGACCGCAGCCGGCCACCAGCCCTATCAGCACCACCGCCATCGCTACCCGCCGCACCGCCACGACGCTAGCAACAAATCCCGGGTTACCGCAGAACCTCATGGCACGATCGTTACTCGAGTGAACAGAACGTCGGATTCCGAGCAACCCACGTCCCGCCGCGGCGTTTCCGCGAGTGGCCGGAAGATGGCGTCCACCAAGCAGTTTCGGCCCGATATCGAGGGCTTGCGCGCGGTCGCGGTTCTGGCCGTCGTGCTCTATCACGCGGGCGTGCCGGGGCTCGGCGGCGGATTCATCGGCGTCGACATGTTCTTCGTGGTCTCCGGCTTCCTGATCACGGGGCTGCTGTGGCGCGAGGCCGGCCAGACCGGCACGGTGCGGCTGGCGTCGTTCTACGCCGCGCGGGCCCGGCGACTGCTGCCCGCCGCGGCGGTCGTGCTGGTCGCGACATCGATCGGCGCGGTCGCGCTGCTGCCGCCGCTGCAGGCCCGCGGCGTGCTCGGCGACGCGATCGCCAGCGCGCTCTATGTCGGCAATTACCGGTTCGCCGTCGAGGGCACCGACTACCTCGCTGCCGACACCCCGCCCTCGCCGCTGCAGCACTACTGGTCCCTCGGTGTCGAAGAGCAGTTCTATCTGCTGTGGCCGGCGCTGATCATCGGGGTGGCGTGGTTGTTGACGCGGTCCGGGCGCAGCACCCGCGCGGCCACGCCGTACGCACTGGTGCTGTTGGCTGTGGCGGGCGGCTCGTTGGCGCTGTCGCTGGCCTGGACCCAGACCATGCCGCCGTGGGCGTTCTTCTCCCTGCCCACCCGGGCGTGGGAGTTGGCCGTCGGTGGCGTGGTCGCGTTGACCGCCGCGAGTTGGCGGACGCTGCCGCCGGTGTGCGCCGCCATCGCGGGCTGGGGCGGGCTGGGACTGATCCTGGTGACCTGCACCCAGATCCGGGCTTCGGAGCCCTACCCCGGCACCGCGGCGCTGCTGCCTGCCCTGGGTACCGCGCTGGTGATCGGTGCCGGCTGCGCGATACCCACCCTGGGAGCGGGGCGGCTGTTGGCCCTGCCGGTGATGCGCGGCATCGGCCGGGTGTCCTACTCGTGGTACCTGTGGCACTGGCCGCTGCTGTTGTTGGCACCCGCGTTGTTCGGTGGGCCGCTCAGGCTGGGCGGCCGGGTGCTCATGGTGCTGATGTCGCTGGGCCTGGCGGTCCTCACGCTGCATCTCATCGAGAACCCGGCCCGGTTCGCGGCGGCCCTGCGCGCGTCGGCCTGGCGCAGCCTCGCGATGGGGGCGACCGCCACCGGCGTCGCGGTGTGCGCCGGTCTGATCCTGCTGGCCGTCCGGCCGGTACCGACCGGGTCCGGGCCTGCGGCCGTCCCGGTCGCCGCAGTGCAGGCGCCCGTACCGGGCCCCGCACCGAAAACACTGACGCCTGCCGAACAGCTGAGGGCCGCCGTGGCGACGTCGGCGAATCTGCGGGCCGTGCCGTCGAATCTGTCGCCCTCGCTGGGCAACATCACCAAACCGGAGGTGTTCCTCAACGGCTGCGTGTTGTCGTGGAAAGACCTGACCCCGCCGGAATGCGCCGCCGGTCAGGTGAATTCGAAGACCACGGTGGCACTGATCGGCGATTCACACGCGGGCATGTGGTACCCCGCACTGGAACCCGTTGCGCGTCAGCGTGGCTGGCGACTGGAAACCATGGCCAAGGTCACCTGCCCGGTGTTGAAGCTGCCGATCGTCAGCCCCTATCTGGGCCGCGAGTTCACCGAGTGCAAGCAGTGGCGGGCCGCGGTGCTGGCCCGGGTGCAGCAGGAACGCCCGGCGCTCGTGGTGGTCGACATGGTGCGCCGCTACGGCGCCGACTTCGGCTTCACCAGCTATGACCCGGTGTGGCTGGATGCGTTGACCCGGTTGGTCTCCCAGTTGCGCGGTACGGGCGCGAAAGTTCTGGTGCTCGGCCCTGTTCCGGATCCCCACGACACGGTGCCGACGTGCCTCTCGGCGCACATGAACGACGTCGGTGCCTGCACGCCACAACGGTCGATCGCGATGAACGACACCGGCATCGCCGCAGAGGCCGCGGCCGTGCAGGCCGGAGGGGGCCAGTACGCGAATCTCGGCGAGTTCTTCTGCACGGCCGACCGCTGCCCCGTCATCATCGGCAACACCATGGTGTTCCGCGACGACAACCACATCACCACCGAATATGCCCAGCAGCTCGGCCCCGTCGTGGGTGGCCTCGCCGAGGGCGCGCTGGCACGCAATTAGTAACCGCTGAGCAGAGTCCGCAGCCGGCGTAGGGCATCTGGTCCCGCTTGGCTGTGCCAGCGGGACGGGTCCGCCGGGCGACGGCCCCACAGCAACAGGGCGCGGACCGCCGGATCGCTTTCGATGGTGGCCTCGCCCTCCTGCGGCACCATCTCGATCGTGTTGCCCTGGGCGGTGGCGACTACTCGAATGTCGTCGGTTCCCGGGGCGCGCAGGCGGCCCTCGATGCGACCGTCCGGGCCGAGATCCAGCCCGGTGGTCCCCCTGACGAGCAACGGTGTGCCGACATCGAACACGCTGTGCTGGGTCATCCAGGATTGGGACAGCGACTCCGTTGCTGTGGCATCGTCGCCGGTCATGTCCCAGCGGTGCAACACCATTTCTTCGCGCATGTGTTCGGCGAAGAAGCCGGGTGTGACCGTGCGACCGGTCCACGCGATCGGGGTGCCGGCAGGCAGTTCCGCGGCGCCGGCCACGCTGACCTCGACAAGCTGCTCACATCGGGCGATGAACGCCGCCCACAGTTCAGCGTCACCCATATTGCGGTAGGGCCCTTCCCGTTCTTCGAAACCGCGCGTCGGCACCGGTTCACCCTCGATCTGGGCGGCCAGTACGCGGGTGAATTCCTCGGCATTGCCGGTGTTGTGGATCAGCACATCGCGTACGGTCCAGCCCTCGCACCAGGTGCCGGCATCCGGACGGCGGCCCCGTACCGCCTGTGCGAAGCCCTCCCACTCGGGAAGGACCGCATGAACATCGTCGGAAACTGTGCCTGCCACCATCGTGCTCGCCGCCTACCCGTTTCGCGGCGCGCCGAAACCCTCAGCAGGGCATCGCGGGAAACTCGTTGCGGTGCTGCTTGACCCAGTCGCCGAGCAGGTTGATGGTGGCGACGGCGGCGTCATAGGTGCCGCCGTCGGACTGGGCGGCCAGGGCGACGCCGAAGGTTCCCGACGGGCTGCTGACCGTCGCGAGCTGCCGGACCAGGTAGGCGCCGTCGACGCCGGGGCCCCAACCACCCTTGGCGGCAACCCCATCGGCTCCGGCGAGTCCCCACTGTTGGTCGGCGGCCAGTTTGTGCATGTCGTCGAGTACGGGACCGGCCCCGGACAGGCACGGCAACCGGGCGGCGAATCCGGCCTGCGCCTGCATCGCCCACTGCGTCTGGCCGAAGGCGCTGTACCCGTCGCGCACCCGTTGGGATTGCACGACGGTGGTCATGTCCTGCCCATCGTGCAGGACCGCCTCGACCGCGTGGGAGGCCGCCGACGGATCGCCGAGCATCGACCAGAGCTGCTCAGCAGCGGTGTTGTCGGACTGGATGATTGCCTTGTTCACCAACGCGGCGGCCCGGTCGGGCTCAGTGCGCAGCGCGGCGATGGACAGTGGCACCTTGATGGTCGACCACGCCGGGCCCGCGGACCAGTTGCCGAACAGCCGGATCCCGCGCGCCGACGCGACGGCGACGCCCACCGCGGCGGGTATGGTCGCGGCCAGGGCCGCGAAACTCTCGGCCAGAGCGTCGAGGGGTGCGGCCGCGGGAATGGGTGGAGCCTCTGCTGGTTTCGCCGCCGGGGGCGGTGGGGCCGAACAGCCGGCGACGATTGCACAGCAGACCGCGACGGCCGTCACGGTGTTGCGAAGGCCGCTAGAAGAGATAGACACGTGCGTTCTTCCCGCCCGTGCAGGTGATCCAGCCGTCGCTGCCGTTGACGCCGCAGTTCATCACGAACTTGTCCCCCGCGCACTGGCTGCCTGTCGTGTTGCAGGGCACTGTGCCTGCCGCCTCGACAGTGCGTTGATCCTTGCTGGGAGCGGGATATTCGGCCCAGTAGGACTCCAGAACGCTGCGCGCCAGGAAGCATGACGTCTCCGGAGAGCCACGCCCGGCGCGCGTGGCCCAGCCCTGCTGACCCGGAAGTTGAATTCCGGCACCGCAATCCTCGTTGCGGGTGTCCGGACCCGGCACCAGTGGGGGCTTCGCGGTGGCCGTCGGAGTGCGCGGTGTCGACGTTGTCGTGGTCGTGGTGGCCGATGCCGGCGTGCTGGTGATCGGGGTCAGCGACCCGCCGGTGGTCGACGTCGTCGTGGAACCGCCGATGATGTTGACCGCCAACACAATTGCGCCCACGACGACCACCAGCACAACCGCCGACAGGATCCACGGCAGCGGGCTACGGCCGCGTTTTGCGCTGACCGGAGAGATCGCCGGGCCGGAGGACTGCGGCGGGGGTGTCACCGGAATGTTCGGACTCGACCACCCCGACACCACCAGGGGCGGCGGGACCGCGCGCTGCGGCGGCGGTGCGGGTGTACGCGGCCGGGGCGGTTCGGCGACCCGGGTCGGCGCGGTGGGCGGGTCCCCCGTCGACAGGTTCGGCAGCACAGCACCCATCGCGAAGGCATCGGCGAACTCCGCGCAGGAATTGAACCGGGCGCCAGGGTCTTTCGCCATCGCGCGGGTCAACACTGAATCCAGCGACCGCAGCTGTGGGTGGGTGTCGGACAACATCGGCGGCGGGCTGCTGAGCCGTTTGGCGATCACCACCGCCGGATTGGAGTGCGCGAACGGCGGCGCGCCGGTCAGCAGATGGTAGGCCGTTGCCGCCAGCGCGTACTGGTCGGCCCGGCCGTCGAGCGGGTCGTTGGTCAACTGCTCGGGCGCGGTGTAGGCCACCGATCCCACCGCCGTGTTGGTGGTCGTCAGCCCGGTGTCGTCATTGGTCGCGCGGGCAACACCGAAGTCTGCCAGCATGATTCGGCGCTGGCCGTGATCAGGATTGGTCAGCAGGATGTTGGATGGCTTGACGTCGCGATGCAGCAGCTGGCGTTCATGGGCGTAATCCAGCGCGGCGGCAACCGCGTTGATGATCTTCGCGACCTCGGTGGCCGGCATGCCGCCGGGATACTGTTCGCGCACCAGCCGGGCGGCATCGGTGCCGTCGACGTAGTCCATGGCGATCCACAGCCGGCCCTCGAATTCCCCGCGGTCATGGACCCCGACGATGTGCGGATGCCACAGCCGCGCCGCCAGATCCGCTTCCCGCGTGAACCGGGCGCGGTATTCGGCGTCGGTGCTCATCTCGACCGGAAGAACCTTGAGCGCATCCTCGCGCGGCAGCCGCGGGTGCATGGCCAGATAGACCTCACCCATGCCGCCCGAACCCAACAGCCGCATGACGGTATAGCCCGCGAACTTGGCCCCCGCACCCAACGGCATGTACGGAGCCTAGTTGGCCGGCCAGGTCGCCACGCCGAGATGGTGGCGACCTGGGTGGTGCTGCCGTTGTGTTGCTACTTCGATGATGCTCCGGCCTTGTCCGCCGTGTCCTTGGCGCCCTGGGTGGCTCCGGCAACGGTCTTCTTGACCGCGTCCTGGCCCTTCTTCGCGATGTTGTTGAGGTTGTCGCTCGCCTGCTTGGCGGTATCGCCGATCTGCTTGGTGGCCTTCTTGGCCGTGTCGTTGATTTGCTTGGTGGCCTGCGTGACCGAGGTGTTCACGCGGTCGCGCGCGGCGTTGGCCGATGTGCTGACCTTCTTGGTGTTGTCGGTCACCTTGCTGGTGTCCGACGCCGTGGACTTCGTCTCGTCCGCGGTCGAATTCGTCGTCGTTGTACTGGTATTCGTGTTCAGCGACGGCGCCGCCGGGAGAGACAACGTCTTGGCCAACGGCAGAGTGGGCAGTCCGGTCTGCGGAGCGGCGTTGACGGCCAACGGCGACGCGTTGGTCGCCACAGGCTGATTCGCGCCCGGCAGGTTGTACGACGCGTTAGCGATCGCGGCGGTGAGTTGCTTGACGAAGTTGGCGAATCCGTCGGCCCACGAACCGACGTTGTTGTTCAGGTAATTGGTGAGCTGTGCTCCCAGCGGCGCTGCCGTGGCGTTGAAGACCGGAGTCAGCACGGAATCCGAGAGGGTCTTGCCGACGTCCGGAAGCCCCAGCAGATGGGTGATGCTGTCGGTCTGGGTCGGCACGTCCAGGCCAAGGTTCAGCACGTCCGCCGGAATGATGCCGTCCGGTGACTGCTGCGTCGGCGCGGTACCGACCTGGAAGTGCGGCAGCAGGCCGATCGTGAAGAGCGAAGGCAGCGTAAAGCCGAATCCCGTGGTGCCTGCGTTGACCGAGCCCAGCGAGTAGACGATGGGCAGTGCGCCGAGCGGTGTGGTCAGCAAGCCGACGGTCTGCCCGCTGTTGAAGTTGAAGCCGTTGGTGCCCAGGTAACCGGCCTGCAAGGTGTTCAGGCTCGTGTAGCTGACGCCGAGCAGCGGGATCGCGAACGACTGCAGGTTGGTGCCCAGCAAAGGTGGAAACGCCTGTGGCAGTGGGCAATACCAGGCCGGGTGTGGCGACGGTGGCGAACGTCGCGAGGTTCAGCGGCAGCGCAACGCCGCCCGCGAAGATCGGTACGGCGATGACGGTGTCGGTGGTGGAGACAACAGAACCGACGATCGGCAAGGTCAGATCCAGCGGGCCGACGTCCAGTACCGGCATGGTCGCCAGCCACCCGATCTCACCGCCCAACGGGAACTTGTAGTCACCGGCGCCTGACGGATCCCAAATGGTCAGCGAGGGGGTGTTGATGAGGTTGAGCGGCGCCAGAATGCCGTTGACCAGGATCCGGTCTGCAGGATCGGCCTGGCCGATAGGCACACCGCCGATCGTGAGATTGCTGAGGATGCTGCTGACGAGCGAACTGCCGGTCAAACCGGGTATCTGTGCAAACAGATTGTTGACGTTCGTCTGGCCACTCAGGCCAAGCAGCGCCCAGTTGTAACTGGATTGGTAATTCGTGTCCGTAATTTGAAGGCCCGGTATGAGATTGTCAAGCGGCGGAACGCCGTCGATCAGGGGTATCCCATTGAGCCCATTCAGAGCTGTGTTGACCAGTCCGACAGCAACCGTGCCCAATCCCCCGACCGGTGTAGCGACCAGGCCAAGCGGCGCGAGCGCCACCTGCAACGCAGTGTTGATATCGGCCGCGTCACTGGCAGAGATGCCTGGAATCGTGCTGACGTCGGGGGGCGTGGTGAGGCTGCTGATCGCGGTCGTCAGGGCAGTGAGCAAGCCATCTGCGCTGAGCAGATCAGTCTGCGTCGTCCCCGCATTGAACGTCGGCAGCCAACCCGCCGGGAATGCCGATGCGATCGGATCCCACGCGCCGGCGGCGGCGCCACCGAAGTTGCCCGCTGCGAACAGGATGTTGTTCAGGCTGTCGGATGAGTCGGTGATGATCTGCGTGTAGTTGGGGCCGGTGGCCGCGCTGAGTGCCACATCGCGGCTCACCACAGCGGCGTTTGCCTCGGCCGGCTGGGCAACGCCGACGGTCAGGGCTGTGACGGTTGCCGTCGCTGCACCGATAGTCGCAATCTTCTTTGTCCGCTGCTTCGACTTGCGGTGCTTAACGGCCATATGACCAGTCCTTTCGGGAACCATCTCAGGTTACTCTCAGGCAACCTAGCACCCCGGTGATCTAGATCACTACGATTGCTAAGGAAAATTTTCGTCGATGTCGGATAAGAGGCGCCTGCTCGCCGCTTCTGCGTCGTTATGGCGTCTGCCAGTGAATATGCCGAGCCGATTTTGTGAGGACGCAAATGTCAGGGACTGCCACATCTACGTAGGCGTCAATTGCTGACAGCGAGTTCACAGCTTGGCCGCAAACCCGCTAGCCGATCTCATCTCACGCTCGCGAGCTGCGGCTTCGCGTAAGCAGGCTGCTGCGCGGCGGCTTTCAGGCAACATCGGGTCAGCACCGCCGAACAGCGTCGCGGATGCCGCGTCCGAGCGATCCGACAGGGAAAGTGCCGTTAGCTGATGGCGGCCAGCAGTTTCGTCACGACCGCAGCGACGTGGGCGGCGTAACTCCCGCCGAACAGCACGACATGCGCCAGCAGCGGGTAGAGCTGATGCAGCCCCACGCGGTTCTGCCAACCGTCCTGCAGCGGATGCACCGACTCGTAGGCGGTCAGCATCTCACCTAGGTGCGAGCACCCGAACAGTGCCAGCATCGCCAGGTCGGTCTCGCGGTGTCCGCCGTGCGCCGCCGGATCGATCAGCACCACGCCGTCGGCAGTCCACATCACGTTGCCGCTCCACAGGTCACCGTGCAGGCGGGCCGGGCCGTCCCTGTCGTCGAACCGACCCGCGCGGCACCACGCCGCCACCTCGTCGAGACCACGGCGGGTCGAGGCGTCGAGCTGACGGCCCGCAAGTCCGCCCATGGGCTCCAGCCGCTCGTCGGCATAGAAGGTGCCCCAGGAATCGTGATGGGTCAACGACATCGGGAGCGGCTCAGACATCGGCCCGAAAAATCCTGCGCCATGATAGCCATCGGGCCCGGCACCGAACGCCGACGCACCGGCGTCGTGGGTTACCGCCAGAGCACGGCCGAACTCGGACGCCGCGCGCGTCGACGGTGCCACCGACTGCAACCGTTGCAGCGTCAGTGATGTCGCGTCGTGCGCAATCACCCGGGCGCACCGCACGCCACCGTCCACGGCCAGCCACTGCAGTCCTGCCGCTTCCGCCGAGAAGAACCCTTGCGGCGCCGAATGATTGCGTTTGACGAAATGGTCCATCAGACCCGGCCTGGCACGCCGAAGACTCTCGCCAGGATCCGGTCCCGCACCGCCGCAGGGGTGTTCCGCATGAACGCGACCTGGACCTTGTTGCCCAACCCAACGAGATACCGGGCTTTCGGGTTGCGGGCGGTGAGCGCCTCCTCCACGACCGCAACGACTTTCGTCGGCGGCACGGCCAACTTCCTCGAGACCGGAATGAGCTTCTTCATCCCTTCGATGTGCTTGGCGTACAGGGCGCGTTGTACGGGCGGCGTCGCGGCCTCCACGTCGACCACCATGGCGTCGGCCTTGCGCCACATGTCGGTGTCGGTCTGCGCCGGCTCCACGATCACCACGGGTATCCGCCAGGGCCGCAGCTCGATTCGCAGCGCCTCCGCACCGGCTTCCAGCGCGAATTTCGATGCCGCGTACGCGCCAAGCATCGGCGAGGACAACTGACCGTTGACACTCGAGATGAAGATCACCCGTCCGCGGGACTCCCGCAGTTTCGGCAGCACCGCCCTGGTGACGGCGAACTGGCCGATCACGTTGACCTCCAACTGTTTACGCCAGTCGTCGGAGGTCAACACCTCGACCGGGCCGGCCACCACGATGCCGGCATTGTTCACCACGGCGTCCAGGCGCGGTGGCAGCGCAGCTTCCAAGGCATCGATATGCCCGGCGTCGGTGACGTCGAGGATCACCGTGGAGATGCGTTGCGAATGGATCGCGGCGACCGACTCAGCATCGGCTTCCGAACGCACTCCGGCGATGACGTCCCATCCGGTCAGGGCCAGGTGTTCGACGATGGCCCTGCCGATACCACGGCCCGCGCCGGTGACCAGAACTGAAGGCATATCGGCGAGGGTACTGCGCGCCGCGGTGGCCTACGAGCCGACGGGTTCGAGGTCGATCCGGATGGTCAACAGGTCGGTTCCGGCTACGCGCACACCGACACTGTTGAGGCCGCCGAGATCATCGAGTCGCTTCTCCGTGTCGTCATCAGGGAGCAGTGTGGCGATGCCGGTACGCCATTGCCCCCTCAGCCGCAGACGTACATGCGGGTCGGCTTGAATGTTGCGGACGTAGTCGGACCGGTATCCATGTTCGGACACCAGCCAGAAACTGTTGCCCTGGCGCCTGCCGCCGATAGGCGTCAACCGTGGCAAGCCGCTCTTGCGCCCCGTGGTCTCCAGCATGGTCAGACTCGACGAACGCCGCGCCAGCGGATTCACGACGAATCGCTGCCCGGTGCGGACAAGTCGGAATTTCAACGACTTCACGTCGACCATGTCATGCCTCTCATTGGATAACGATGAAACACTCTGGGTTTCAGCGGCTTCACCTCACCGCCTCGGCCTGCGGCCACGAGAAACCGGAGCTCCGCAACGTCTCCCACTCACTGACCGTACCGTAGGCCCATGCCGCAGGGCTGATCGATGCAGTTGGCCCGCATTTTCGTCACACACACAGGCCGAGACCACCTCTCCAGCAACATGTTTCACACAGCCTCTACATAGCTGGCACTCACGGGACACTCAAATCCGAAGCATCCGTGCTGCGGGTTCACTGAAAGTTCGCTGCGGTTGTCCGTCGCCGCGGTTTGGAACCCGTCGGCGGTGTCAATGTGGAGACCTGTGCCCGCAGTGACGTCACGGCGGGGGGTCGGGGAGAAAGAGTCACCATGAGTGTGAAACGCATAGCCGGTACTGCGGCGGCCGCTGCAGGCATCAGCGTGTCAGCGTTCTTGACGGCAGGGCAGGCTGCAGCGGCGCCGCAGCCGTGCGATCAGGCCAATGCCACCAACTGCCAGCCCGGACCGGGTGGCAACGGTGGCGGTCCGGGCACCCCGCCTCAGACGCCGAACAACGGACCGCAGAGCCCGCGCGGCAATCCGCCTCAAGGCCCGCAGGGCAACGCGCCGCAGAGTCCACAGAACAGCCCGCCGCAGGGACCGCAAAACAACGCGCCGCAGGCACCCCAGGGCCGCGGGCCGCAGGGAAATCCGCCGGCGAACGCGCCGCAGGGTCCGCAAAACAACGGGCCACAGGGCCCCGAGAACAACGGCCCGCAGAACAACGGCCCCGACAACCATCCCAACGGTCAACCGAACGCTCCTGGCGGTCGGTTCGACCGGGGTAACAACCAGATCGGCGGCCCGAGGGACGCTCCGCACGGGTTCAGCACTCCGGGCGACGGTGCGCCGCCCCCGCCGCCTGAACGTGGTCCGGGCTGGAATGACGGTCCCGCGCCTGGCGGCCCACCGCCCAATTGGGACGGCCCCGCTCCTGCCGGCGGCTGGAACGGCCCGCCTCCTCCGGGTGGCTGGAACCGCCGGTGGGACGGTCCTAACCGCGATATCGCCAGGGCCCGAGTAGATTTCGGACCGTTCGACTACAACGGTTACAACGCGATACCGATCTTCAACCCCGTTTTCGGGGGCTGGGGATTCTGGTTCTTCGGTGTGTGGATCCCACTGTTCTGATCCGCACGACGTAGCGGCGTCGGAACTGCCCGCACGAAGGGCCGTTCCGGCGCCCCGCGGACGACCCGCCGGGCCTTACACCTCTCAAGGAGACGACATGATCACACGCGTTGTGATGATCGGCGTGGCAAGCGCAGCGGTCGCGGCTTGCGCCGTCACCGGATGTTCCAACGGCAGCTCCACCGGTACGTCCGCCACGACGGCCAACAACGCCTCGCCGTCGGAGCCCACGTCAGCCGGCGCTTCGGGCGCAACCACGGTCCTCGTCGACGGCCAGGCCCAGAAGGTGTCCGGACCGGTGACGTGCACCGCCGCGGAATCCGACATCAACGTCACGATCGGCGATGCCGCAACCGGTGTGGGCGCGGTGATCAGCAATGATTCGCCACCGGCCGTTCACTCCGTAGGACTCGGCAACGTCAACGGTGTGACGCTGGGTTACGCCGACGCCGCGGCGGGCCATGGCAACGCGTCGGCCACCAAGACCGGCAATTCCTACAAGATCACCGGTACCGCCGTCGGCTTGGACGCGTCGAACCAACAACAGGTGACGAAGCCCTTCGAGCTGGACTTCACCTGTCCGTAAGTTCGACCGAGAAGGTCAGCCCGGCGCCTGGGTGCAGTACGTGCTGCGCGCGGCCCGGACGGCAACGGCAGCCTGATCCGGGGTCGCGCCGTACTGACCGACCATGGCGTCGATCGCATCCTGGGTGTGCTGGCCGGTGTAGAGCAACCTGCAGATCTGTCGGCCGGCCGTCAACAGCTGATCGTCGTCGCCGGGGAAGACGCCGCGGGTGGCGTTCAGGTAGCGGTAGTCGACGTCCGTCAACGGGATGGGCCACGCTCCCGCCGTCGCACCCGTGGCACTCAGCAACGCTCCGGCCGCCAGTACGGCAGCGCCAATTCGGACAATCCCCCTCGTCATGGCGATCAGGTTAGGGTTCCGGAGCTCAACGCCGCAATCATTCGGCCGAATTTCCCGCAAACATCGGCCAGATCTCGTCGGGCGTGCCTCGCCTTGACCGTAACAGTTGTTTCATATATTGGTTATGCAATGGGCGGGAACATCATTCAGTGAAGGCGTGGCGCTGGGTTGCGATCGTTGCCGGCCTGATCGGTTTTGTGCTCAGTGCACTCACTCCCATCCTGCCTGTAGTCCAGACGACGGCGACGCTGAACTGGCCTCAGGAAGGCCGCCTCGGCAACGTGACAGCGCCGCTGATCACGCTGACGCCGGTTTCTCTGACGGCCACTGTCCCCTGCACGCTGGTACAGCAGATGCCGGCCGACGGCGGCTTGTTATTCGGCACCATCCCCGCTGACGGCAAAGACGCCGGCCTCAACGGACTCTTCGTCACCGTCAGCAAGGACCGCGTCGACGTGCTGGTGCGCAACGTCGTCGTCGCCACCGTCGCGCGCAGCGAGGCGATGCGATGCAGTCGCATCGACATCACGTCGTCTCTCGACGGCACCTTCGCCACCTTCGTCGGGCTCCCCGGCCCCGACGGCGTCGATCGCCGCACCGGCTACGCCGACCCCAACCTGCGCCCACAGATCGTCGGCGTGTTCACAGATCTCAGCGGCCCTGCGCCGAGCGGACTTTCGGTCTCGGCGACCATCGACACCCGCTACACCACCTCACCCACGCCGCTGAAGCTCGCGGCGATGCTGATCGGGATGGTGGCCACCGTCATCGCGCTCGTGGCGCTGTGGCAGCTCGACCGGCTCGACGGTCGCCGGATGCAGCGGTGGATCCCCACCCGGTGGCGCACGTTCACCTGGGTCGACGCGACCGTCATCGTGGTGTCGCTCTACTGGTACATCGCCGGTGCGGGCGCCTCCGACGACGGCTATCAGATGCAGATGGCTCGCGTGGCCGGGCATGCCGGGTACATGTCGAACTACTTCCGCTGGTTCGGCAGCCCCGAAGATCCGTTCGGCTGGTACTACAACCTGCTCTCCGTCATGACCCACGTCAGCGATATCAGTCTGTGGATCCGGTTGCCAGATCTGGTCTGCGCGTTGGTGTGCTGGCTGCTGCTGTCCCGGGAGGTGCTGCCCCGGCTGGGGCCCGCGGTGGCGGCAAGCCGACCCGCGCTGTGGGCCGCGGCGTTCGTGTTGATCGCCGCGTGGATGCCGTTCAACAACGGTCTTCGGCCCGAGGGCCAGATCGCGGCCGGCGCACTGATCACCTACGTGCTCATCGAACGGGCCATCATCTCCAGCCGGGTCACCCCCGCTGCGTTGGCGGTCGTGACCGCCGCGTTCACCCTCGGCATCCAGCCGACTGGGCTGATCGCGGTGGCAGCTCTGGTGGCCGGCGGGCGTCCACTGTTGCGGGTCTTCGTCGCCCGGCACCGCGTGATCGGCGCCTGGCCACTGCTCGCGCCGCTGCTGGCCGCCGGTTTCGTGGTGCTCACCGTCGTGTTCGCCGACCAGACGTTCGCCGCGGTGCTGGAGGCCACCCGGGTGCGCACCGCGATCGGCCCCAGCCAGCCCTGGTACACCGAGAATCTGCGGTACTTCTACCTGGTGCTGCCCACCACCGACGGTGCGCTGTCACGACGGTTCGGCATCCTGATCACGATGGCGTGCCTGTTCCCGTCCATGGTGTTGTTCTTGCGCCGCAAGAAGATTCCCGGTGTGGCGACCGGCCCGGCCTGGCGGCTGATGGGCATCATCTTCGCGACCATTTTCTTCCTCACCTTTACCCCGACCAAGTGGATCCACCACTTCGGGTTGTTCGCCGCGGTGGGCGCCGCGATGGCAGCGCTGGCCACGGTGCTGATGGGTCCGACGATCGTGCGCTCGGCACGCAACCGGATGGCCTTCCTGTCAGCCGTATTATTCGTTGTCGCACTGTGTTTCGCGTCCACCAACGGCTGGTGGTATGTGTCGAGCTACGGCGTTCCGTTCAACGACAGCACACCGCACCTGGGACCGGTCACCGCGAGCAGCGTGTTCTTCGGACTCTTCCTCCTGACGGCGTGCTACGCGGCGCTGCTGCACATCATGCCGACGACGCGGCCCGAACGGCGCTTCGTCCGCATGCTCACCACCGCGCCGGTGCCGGTCGCGGCCGGGTTCATGGTGATCGTGTTCGTCGCGTCCCTGACCATCGGCATGGTCCGCGAATACCCGACATACTCCAACGGCTGGGCCAACATTCGTGAACTCAGCGGGGGCTGCGGTCTGGCCGACGATGTGCTCGTCGAACCCGATCCCAACGTGGGATTCCTGACGCCCGAAGCCGGCGCGTACGGCCCACTGGGCCCGCTGGGCGGTGACGCCCCCGTCGGGTTCAGCCCCGACGGGTTACCCGAACACATTGTCGCCGAGTCGGTCTGGCAGACCAATGCCCAACCCGGCACCGACTACGACTGGACGGCGGCCCCCACGCTGCCCTACGGTCTGGACCCCGCGCGAGTTCCGGTGCTGGGCAGCTTCACCGCCGGACCCCAACAGCCCAGCACGCTGGCCTCGGCGTGGTACCGGCTGCCGGCCGCCGACGACGCGCACCCACTCGTGGTGGTGACCGCCGCGGGAACCATCACCGGCAACAGCGTGCTCTACGGCCACATCGAAGCACAGACCGTGGCACTGGAATACGGGCGCGTCGGGCCCGACGGTACGCCGCAGCCTACCGGCCGGCTCACGCCGTACGACATTGGGCCCCAACCGTCTTGGCGATCATTGCGGTTCCCGCGTGCACAGATTCCCGCCGACGCAGACTATGTGCGCGTGATCGCCGACGACCGCTCGCTGAACCCCGGCGACTGGGTTGCCGTCACCCCGCCGCGGGTTCCCGAATTGCGGTCGATGCAGGAGTATCTCGGCACCACCCAGCCGATCCTGCTCGACTGGATGGTGGGGCTGGTGTTCCCCTGCCAGCATCCGATGCTGCACGCCAACGGCGTCACCGAGGTACCCAGATACCGCATCTCACCGGACTATCCGGCCAAGCTGCAGAACCCCGACACCTGGCAGGAGGGCCGCAACGGCGGCTTGCTCGGCATCTCCGATGTGCTGTTGCGCGCCCACGTCATGCCCACCTACCTGTCCCGCGACTGGGGCCGCGACTGGGGATCGCTGCGGAAATTCGACACCGTCGTCGACGCCCCGGAAGCCCGCATCGACCTCGGCACGGCAACCCGGTCCGGGCTGTGGTCGCCCGGGCCGATCCGCATCGAACCCTAGCTCCCGCGCTTCCGCCCGCGAGTGGCCAGTTGTTACACGGTTTTTTGTGATTTGCGTGCATAACTGGCCACTCGCCGGCGAAAGGTTAAGAACCGAAGCGGAAGATCGCCGCACTGGCGGCAATGACCAACGCCGCCAGCGCAATCACCGGCGCCACCGTGAACAGCGTCAGCGAGGCGCCGACCACCGCGCCGCCCATCATGGTCGCCACCACGCCGTAACGCAGCTTCTCCCGATCGCCCGTGCCGCCGGCCAATCTGCTGTCGAGTCCGATGCCCACGATCGTCTGTGTCAGCACGGTGGTGCTGAGTTCCTGGATGCCGAACTGCCGTGCCGTGGCGTTCTGGATACCGAAGGTGATCGCCAACCCGGAGATGAGAATCAGCTTCCGGTTGTCCTGGTAGTCGAGCACACCGACGCCGGCGAGGACCGAAAGCGTCAGCAGCATGACCACTTCCACCGAATGCGTGACGGTGAGCCATCGCCTCGGATTGCTCTGCAGGTGACGCGCGAACCGTCCGCCCACAACCGTGCCCGCGACGAAGCTGACGAACGCGACGACGGCCGCCGCCAGGTCCACGCCAGAATGCGGCACCAACCAGAACCCCAGGAAGATCACGTTGCCGGTCATGTTCGCGACGAACACGTGGCCGAGCACCAGCACACTGATCGCATCGACGATGCCCGTCGCGAAGGTGAGCAGCAGTAACGCGGTAACGGTCAACCGGTGCGAGACCGGCGACTGGATGGCCATCGCGAGGAGTTCCGGGTTACAGCTGCGGTGACAGATCCAGTTTGGTCAGTGCAGGCATTTGCGTTATCCGCCAATTACTTCCGTCGCGTTTGAGCGTCACCCGGTAGGACAGATACCGCAGCGAGGGGATGTTCTTGGTGACCGGACTCGTCGACACCGAGTTGGTGTAGACGATCGCGGTGGCCTCGTTGGGCCCGATGCTCTCCACCGCCGTGCCCATCACCTGCGTGTTGCTGGAGACCTGCGCCTGCTTGTTGGTCGGCACGATCGAATCGACGAAGGTCCGATACTGGGCTGCGAAATCACCCGACAGGTACTGCGACGCGCGCTGAGGCAGCGAATCGATGTTGTCCGGCGTGTACGTCCACAGCGTGGTGATCGCGTTGGCCGAGGTCTCCGCGACTTTGAGCTTGGTTGCGACCAGGGCTTGGTCGGCGAGGTACGGCTGGACCATCGCACCCGCGAACGCGCCCGCCGCCACGAACAACGCCGCGGCTCCGGCCGCCACGTACGTCAACCGCTTCCCAGCCGGCCGGAACGGGACCATGACAGTCTCGACGTTCTCATCGTCAGAAGCTGGTGACTCTTCGGACTCCGGTGACTCTTCGGACTCCGGTGACTCCTCGGCAGATTCGTCGGCAGCCTCCACAGCGGGCTCATCCGCCTCGGGCTTTACAGCCTCGTCGTCCTCGGCTTCGGGCTCCACCACGTCGGCGGTCTCGTCACTGACCGCCTCCCCGCGGCGACCCTTGCCGACCGGCGTCCGCGGCTTGGGCCGCGCCTCCGGCGACGGCGTGCTCGTCGAGGCCTTCTCGGCCGACGACTCGTCGGCCGCTGTCTCAGCCGGCGTCGCCTTGGCCTTGCGCTGCCACGGCATCCGACGACGGCGCTGCGGGCCTGCCGAACCCTCCGGGCTCGACGTCTCGGTGGTCAGATCACCTGGTTCAGTTGGCTGATCTTCCACTGCTGTCCCTCTCGAATCGTCGTGACCACCCACCGGGCGCCACTTGCAATCGTTGACTTGCCGTCCGGGGACCGCGTGCTGGTCTTGACGGCGATCAACACATCAGCGCTGCCGTTGTCGTTCCAGCGTTGGATGCCCGCATCCTCCACCGTGCCCTCCGTCGGCTCGGCACGAGCCACCTGGACCACGATTTCGTTCTCTCTGTCCTTGAACATCTTCGCGAAGTCGCCGGTGCCCTGCGCCGCGATACGGTCGGCGTAGTCATTGGCGTGGTACGGATCGATCGTCGTGTACATCGTCATGAACTCGCGCACGTACCCGAGCGCCGCGGCGTCCTTGCCCTTCACCCGGTCCCCGGACACATGGCGTACCAGCATGAAGGTGCCACCGGCGATCGCCGCCGCGACGAGCAGCGACGACAGCACGGCCACCACCGGCAGCCCCCACCGCTTCGGCGGTTTCGGTTGCACGGCAAAGTAATCCGGCTCCGAGCTATCGATCTTGCGGCGTGGGCTCATTGTCCCGCCCCGTTCATCTGTGGCTTGGTGAGCACGGTCAGGTTGTCCACCCGCCACTGCCCGTCGATCTTGTGGAAGTCCACCCGCACGGTGGCGGTGAGGAACTTGAGGTTCTTCGGGTCGATGCCACGCTGGCCCTGCAGCGCCAGCAACATGGTCCCCTCGGTCTTGCTCGACTCGGGCAACACCGCGCTACTCACGGCCCAGTACTCGTTGGTGTTGGGCCCGGCCTTGCGGACTGCGGCCTGCTGCACGACGAGCTGCGGACGGTAGTTGTCGGTGGTCAGGTTGAGCGCCTTGGCGAAATCCTGGTCCATGGAGTCCACGCCGTAGCTGAGCAACTGTTCGACGATCCGCGGTCCCTGGTCGACGAGCTGGGCACGGGCCTGCTCGACGGCGAGCTCCTGGCGGTAGGAGCCGAAATATCCCAGCGCCACCGCCGCTGCGGACACCAGCACGCCTGCCAGCAGAACGATCGCGGCTCGGCGCCGGACATCGCGCACGTCCTCGTCACGCACACCCACACGGTGCACCTCGGTGCGCGCCAGCAGATCGGCGAACGTTCGCTTGCGGCTGTCCCACAACGGCCACAACCAGCCGATGCACACGGCGGCGGTGTCCAGCAGATGTGCGAGCTCGCGCAGCGTCAACCGCACCAGCCCGACGTCACCGCCACCAGCGGTCGTCACCCTGATGCCGGCCACTGCCCGACCCACGGTCCAGCCTGTCCTGGTGGGCAGCAGCACGCGGTTGACCAGCATCGCGATCATCACCACGATGGCGACGCCGGCGTACACCCACCAGAGCCAGCCATAGGTCGGCGCCGCGAACGCCAGCACAGCCAGCGTCGCGATCACGCCGACGCCCAGCAACACATCGATTGCGAACGCTCCGGCACGCACCGGCCACGACGCCGGCCGCGGCTCCGGGGCGGCGTCCGCACCCGGCGAGTCGACGGTGTCCGACGAAGGGGTGTCCAACACGGCCGTCACGAGGTGACCTGGTCGAGCCTGGCCACCTTGTAGACACCGTCGTCGAGTGCCATCTTCACCCGCAGCCGGTAGCCCTGCTCCTCATTGGACTTCTCGGTGTTGCTGACGACGACGCGGACCGCGACCAACAGGTCCATCGAACCGTCGTCGTTGTGCTTCTCCACCGCGGCACGCAGATCGGAGACCTGCACCTTGACGTTCGCCGCCTGGTAGGCCTCCATCAACATGCTGCTGTAGAGCACCGACTGGGCACCGAAGTCGCCGGTCGAGCATTCGATGATCTTGGTCTGCGCCGCCGTCATCGCCGCCGTGTCGGGTGCCTGCGTGGCCGTCACGCAATCCTTGGCCGCCTGCAGCGCGGACGCCTCGTCGCGGGCGATCTGCTCGCTCTCGGCGTGCGACCGCAGTGCGAGGTAGCCGCCCGTTCCGGCCAGTGCGGTCAGGACGAGCAGACCGGCGCAGATCGCGGCCATCGCGCCCCGGCCCAGCCGGGACGGACGCCGCTCGACGTCGGAGCTCGACTCGACTTCCGGCCCGTCCGGACCCACCGCGGCTTCCGGCTCGCGGGAATGCTCGACATCCTGCTCGCTGGAGTGCTCTACGGCCTCCTCGGGGCCAGATTCTGGGTGTTCGGGGTCCTGCTGGTCGGCGAGGTTCAGCCGGCTGGCGCCAGCATCTCCTTCCATCCGTCATCTCCTGGTTTATTCGAGTTGGTGACGGAGTACTTCACACCGCCTGGACCGACCACCTCGCCGCTTGACGGGCTATAGGTCGCGGTCGAACCTGCTGCCGGAGTGTAGATGCAAGGGTTCGGCTGCTGTCCACTGCAAACGACGCTACCGCCTCGCGGTGCGGTCAGCGGATCGCTGGTCGGAGCCGATCCGCCCACTTCAGGCGGTGGCAACATACTCGCAGGCAACGGGTTCAACCCGGTGTTCACCGAGGGCGCGGGGATCACCCGGCCAGGGTCCACGGGCTGATCGCATCGCGCGGCCGGGGCCGGGCAGTTGCGGATCTGGTTCGGGTCGCCGTACCACGGGTTGGTGCCCATCGGGACATACGGCTCGTTGCTGCGGCATTCGGCCGGGGTGGCCGCCCGCTTGCCCGGTACATCGGCACACGGGTAGTTACGGGCACCGCGGACCGCGTTTTGCGCATCCTTGGGGATCTTGCAGTACAGGCCCGACGGCAGCGGCGCCGTCGTGGTGTCGGCGGGCGCCCGCCATTGCGACGCCGGCAGGAAGCCGGTGAGGCACGGCGGCGGCATGTTGATACCGAGACCGAAGTGCAGCAGGCCCTCAGGGGCGAAGATCGTCGCGGTCTGCGCGATCGCGGCGCCCTGCGGGAGCACCACCAACACCTGCTCGACGTTCTTGTTGTAGCGCTTGAGCATGTCGATGACGATCTCGAGGTTCGCCAACGTCTGCGGCAGCGACTCCCGAACGTCCCCGAACACCGCGTTCAGCTGATCGGCCGTCGGCGCGGCCTGCTCGATGGTGCTCCGCAGCGCCGCATCATTCTGGGCGGTCTGGGCCGAGATCGTGTTCAGGTTCCTCGCCCAGCGCGAGATCGCGTCGCCCGAATTCACCTGGCTGTCGATGATCGGCCCGGAGTTGGTGACAATGTCGTTCACCGGGTCCAGGTTGTCCTTGAAGTCGCTGGCGATGGACTGCGTCGAATCGACCAGGCGCTGCAGTGACGGACCAAGGCCACCAACCGCTTTCGCGGTCTCGTCCAGCAGAACCCCGATCTTCTCCTTCGGCAGCACCGACAGCCCGTGCTCGGCGGCGTCCAGCGCGGGCCCCACCTCGGCGGGCACGGTGCCCTTGGTGATGGTGTCGCCCGATGCGAAGTAGGCCTTCGACTCTCCGGGGGAGATCAGGTCGATGAACTGCTCACCGACCGCCGACACCGAGTGCACGTTGGCCGTGGCGTCGGTGGGGATCTTGTACTGGTCGTAGATGTTCATCTGGATCCGGGCACCGGTCTCGGTGGGCTCCACCGAGGTGACCTTCCCGATGGTGGTGCCGCGGTAGGTGACGTTGGCCGTCTTGTACAAGCCTGCCGAGTTCGGCAACTCAGCGTTCAGGTTGTACATCCCCACGCCTGCCCACGTCGGCAGACGCAGGAACACCAGACCGAGCACCACCAGCGCGACCAGCGTCAGCGTCAGGAAGATGACGAGCTGCATCTTGATGAAGCGGGTCAGCAGCATCTCTCACTCCCCCCTTTCCACCAGCGGACCACCGGGCACATCGTGCGGGTTCGGCGTGAACCGCACATCCGGGATCATCGTGTTCGGATCGCGGCCCCAGGCCTGTTCCAGCGCCCGCAGCATGCCCGAGACACCGGTACCGGACAAGATCGCGTTGTCCACCGAACTCAGCGTCAGGTCCAGGTTCAGCGACACGTTGATGTAGTCGCCACGGATGGCCTTCGGGATGTTGTCGATGTTGAACGGCACCGTCAGCAGCAGCTTGAGTGCGCCCACCAGGTACGGGGCCGCCCGGCTGAGCTGCTTGAGCGGACGC
Organism: Mycobacterium dioxanotrophicus; assembly: GCF_002157835.1. NCBI lineage: Bacteria > Bacillati > Actinomycetota > Actinomycetes > Mycobacteriales > Mycobacteriaceae > Mycobacterium > Mycobacterium dioxanotrophicus. The sequence continues at coordinate 7,381,199 of NZ_CP020809.1, forward strand.
TGCAGATTCTGCAGGTTGGTGTGCAGGTTGGCATTGCTGCCCCGCAGCGTCGTGTCGGCCGCGGCCGACAGCCGGCCCAGGGCCGTCACCGCATCGGCGAACAGGTCGCGCGTGTCGGCGAAATGCTGGATCAGCGGGGGGAACTCGGTGAGCACCCGGTCCAGCGTGTCGTTGCGCTGCGCCACGATGTTGAGCAGCTGATTCGTCGAATCGATTGCCCGACTGATGTCGTCGCGCTGCTGGTTGAGCTGGTCGGTGAAGGTGTCCAACTGGCCCAGGAACTGCCGGATCTGATCGGCCCGACCGTTGAGGATGTTGAACACCTCGGTCTGGATCACCTCGATGTTCGGGATGCCGCCGCCGGTCAGGATGCCGGAGATCCCGGCCAGTGTCCGCTCGATCGTCGGGTACGCCGAGGACTGCGCCAGCGGGATGGTGTCGCCGCTGCGCAGCATCTCCTTGGACGGATTCTGATCCGGCGGGTTGAGCTCGATGTGCTGCGAACCCAGCAAGCTGGTCTGGCCGATCTTGGCCAGCGTGTTCTTCGGCAGCTCGATGCCCGGCTCCAGGTCGAGCGTCAGCGTCGGCACCCAGTTGACCAACTCGATGCTGCGGACCCGGCCGACGAACACGTCGCGAACCCGCACCCGGCTGTTGGCGTTGAGCGCCAACGTTTCCGGCATCTGCACGTACAGGGTGGTGTGGCCACCCTCGGTGCCCGGCCCACCCGGCAGCGGGACGTTGGCGATGCCACGCCACTGCCCACACGAGGTGAGCATCAGCGTCGCGGCCGCCAACACCGCCAGTCGCAGGCCGACCTTCTTGGGCGCCACCCTTTTAGGCAGCCTGATCCCACGCATTACGACCCTCCTGCCTCTGCGGGCAACGGCGGCCCACTCGGTGCGGGTGCGGGTGCCGGGGCGGCCGGAGCCGCCGGGGCGATGGCTGACAACGGATCTCCTGGGACGACGCCTGGCGCCGGACCGGGCGGCGGCCCGGGCTGCGGGTACCACGGCGGGGGCAGCGGATTGTTCTGGTCGTAGGCGTTGGGCGGACCCGGCAGGTTGCCACCGGGAGGCGCCCCGAACGCCGGCGGGGCCGGCGGGGCGACGATGTCGGGGCCACCCATCAACTCGGCCAACGACTCCGGCGTCAGCATGTTCTGCGTGAACGGCTGCACCTGCACGCCCTGCATGCCCGGCGCGACAGTCCAGCCCGGCTCGTGGTTGCCGTGCGAGAACAACGTGTCACGCGCCCAGATGCCCGGAACGGTCGTGTCCTTGTATCCGCCCGGCGGCTGCAGCCGCGGCTCGGAGTACGCGATCTGCTTGGGCAGCGTCATCGCGGTACTCGCCAGGTTCATGCCGAACGGCAGGAAGTTGAACTTGATCGCGTCGAGGATCGGCGCCAGGTACTGCGCGCACAACTCCGCCGAATCCTGGTAGCCCAGGCGGCTTCCCGCCTGGATCGAGCTGCAGATGAACTGCAACGGGTTGGAGAAGTTGGTCAGGCCCGGCAGCACCGGCAGACCGATGATGCCGCCCTGGTTGGGCGCCACGATATTGACCACGTTGGCGGCCAGGTTCGGGTACGCGTGCAGACCCGTCTCGAGACCGTTGCGCGGTTCCGGCTGCAGGATCGCCGTGGTGGCCTCTTCGAGGTTGTTGACGTCGTGGGTCAGCACGCCACCGTTCTTGTCCAAGAACTGACGGGTGGTCTTGAGCACCTGGTTCAGGTTCTGCACCGCGCTGGCCAACTCGTCGTCTTTGGAGAAGTAGTTGGTGAACTGCGCCAGATCGTTGTTGAGCGCGACGAACTGCTGATCGCTCTTGTGCAGGGCATTGACGAACAGCGCCAGGCTCTTGACGATCGTGAAGAAGTCTCCGCGGCCCTGGTTGAGCGTGGTCAAAGCCTCCGACAGGCCGTTCAGCGTGCGGTTGAGCTGTTCGCCCTTGCCTGCGAAGCCGTCGGCGAACGACTCGACGATGTCACCGAACGGGCCCTTGGGCTGTTCGGGTGTGGGCCCCAGGTCGTGGAGCAGGCGGGTCACCTGGTTGCGGAGCTCGTCGTACTCGATGGGGATCTGGGTCCGGTCCACCGGGATGACCGCGCCGTCCTGCATCTGCGGGCCGCCGGTGTAAGGCGGTGACAGCTGGATGACGCGCGAGGCCACCAGGCTCGGGTTCAGCACGGAGGCGCTGGCGTTCTCCGGCACCTTGTACTTGTTGTTGAAGTGGAAGACCACTTTCATCTTGTCGCCGGCGGTCTCGATGCTGTCGATCGCGCCGACGCGGACACCCATGATGAGGACCTTGTCGCCGGGATACAGCGCGAGCACCTCGGGGAAATACGCCGTGACCGTCGTGTTGGTCAGCTTCTTGTAGAGGCTGATACCGAAGTAGCCGACCGCGAGGGCCACCACCACTGCCAGCGCACCCAAGATCACCGCCAGCCGCGACATGTGCGGCAGCTTCATGTTTCGGATGTTGAAAATCGTTGACATAGCTGTGGCCTATCCCTGCGACCCGGGCGGAAGGAACGGCGGGTTACCCGGCAACGGAGCCGTGTCCACCGGCGGCAGCTGCGGACCCGGACCCGGAGGTGCGGGAGGCGCATTCAGCGGTGGCGGTATCGGCGCGAACCCGGGGACGAACTCGTCGGGCCCGGGCTGCGGGCTGACCGGCACGGTGCGGGCACCCGGCGGACCGGGAGCCAGCGGGGCCGGCGGGGCGCCCGGCTGATCCGGCGGCATCTGGCCGGGGATGGCCGCGCTGGGCACACCCGGTGAATGCGCCACACCATCCGGATTCGGTGCGGACGTCGCCACATCGGGCGGGCTGTAGTTGGGCCCGTACGGATTGTCCCCGAACGGCCCCACGGTGGCAGCCGCACACGGCAGCGGGTTGCCCGGCGACGGGATGCCCTGCGCCGTCGGCGTGTACGAGCACGGCGAACCCGGAGGGACGGCCGGTCCCGGATGCTCCGGGGTGCCTTCCAGCGGCGTCGGCGCCGGCGGCGGTGCGCCGTTCTCGAACCGCTTGCCGTTGGGATCCGGGAACCGGAACGACGGCAGGCCCGCGTTGCGCCAGAACTCCTCCGGATCGATGCCACGCTTCTTGAACGCCGCATCGACGAACGGCTGCAGGATCTGCGGCGGCAGCAGGTTGACGAGCATGACCTTGAAGTACGGGCCCGAGGCCAGCGCCTCGGCCAGCGAGGTGATGAACTTGCCCGCGATGCTCAGCGTGTCGGCGAGGTCCTGCTTGCGCTGGACCAGGATGTCGCTGACCGTGCGCAACTGCTCCAGCACGTGGTTGAGGTTCGGGTTGTCGTTGATCAGGCCCTCGACCTGCTGCGACACCGACGACACCCGCTCGAGCAGCATGCTGACGGCCTGACCACGCTGGTTGACCGCGGCCAGCAGGGTCTGCGCGTTCACCAGCAGCTGGTTGACCTGGGTGCTGCGGTCACCGAGCACCGTGGCGATCTTGTTCGCGTTGGCCAGCAGTTGGCGGACCTGATCGTCGCGCTTGCCGATGGTCTCGGAGAACCTGGCCACGCCGTCGAGCGCCGCGCTCAGATGCGGCGACGTCTGATCCACCGTCTCCGACAGCACGTTCAGCGACTGCTTGACCGATTGGATGTCCCACCCCGAAGCATTACGCGTGACATCGAAGATGGCGTCGTAGATCTGGTACGGCGTGGTCGTCTGGCCGACCGGCAATGTCCCGCCCGGCGACAGGGTCTGGTTGCCCCGGGGCTGGATCTCGATGTTCTTGCGACCCAGGATGGTGTCGGTCCGGATGGCGGCCCGGCTCTCGGTGCCGATGGTGCGGCCGCCGAGCGTGTAGCCGATCACCACCTTGTCGCCACTGATGTCCATCGTCTTGACGTCGCCGACGTCCATACCGGCGATGCGCACCCGGTCGCCCACGTTCAGGCCACCGGTGTCGGTGAACTGCGCGTAGTAGGTCGGTACCGCGAAGATCATCGGCACGCTGGTCAGCGTCGACCCCACCCCGATGATGAGCGCGACCACGGCCACGCCCATCAGGCCCTTACGGAACCGGTCGGAACCCTGCAGTGTCCTCATTTCGGCGTGCACCTACCCGACGGCTGCGAAGTGATTCGTACGGTTCGGACGGGGCCGCCCGGCTGCAACCCGTTGAGCTTCAACGAGAGGTCACAGGCGTAGAAGTTGAAGAAGTCACCGTAGATACCACCAGCTCGGCCGATGATCTTCAGTGCTGCCGGAATCTGCACCAGGATGTCGTTGACCTCCTGCTTCTGGTCGATCAGTGGCTTCTGGATGACGTCGAGATAGCCCAGCGTGTCGTGCAGCAGCGGCCGGTTGTCGCTCAGCAGGTCGGCGAGCGAGCCCGCCGCGTTGCTGATGTTGGCCACCGAGGCGCCGATCGGGTCGGCCCGGTTCTTCAGGCCCGTGATCAGGATCTCGAAGTTGTTCAACGTGTCGTCGAACTGCTTCTGATGCTTGACCGTGGTGTCCAGGACGATGTTGAGGTTCTTGATCACCTCGCCGATGGCCTGATCGCGGTCGGCGATCGTGGAGGTCAGCTGCGAGGTCTGGTCCAGGATGTCGTTGATGGTGCCGCCCTGCCCCTGGAAAACCGTGATCAGCGACTTGGCGATGGTGTTCACCTTGTCCGGGGCCAGCGAGTTGAACAGCGGCCGGAAACCACCGACCAGGGCATCGAGATCCAGCGCGGGCTGGGTCCGGTCCAGCGGGATGGTGCTGCCGGGAGGCATGATCTTGTTGCTCTCGCCGCGCTTGAGCTCCAGGTAGCGGTTGCCGATCAGGTCCTGGTAGCGGATCGCCGCGGTGGTCTGGTCGAACAACGGCAACGACTTCTCGACGTTGAACGTGACCTCGGCCTGCTCGCCGCCGTTGATCAGCTCGACCTTGGAAACCTTGCCGACCTCGACGCCGGCGGCCCGGACGAACTGCCCGCTGCGCAGACCACTGACGTTCTTGAACACCGCCGAGTACTCGTTGGTGCTGTTGAACCGGATCTGACCGAACACCACGAAGATGAGCGCGGTGAACGTGAGCAACACCAGGGAGAAAATCCCCAGTTTGATGAGTGTGCCCTTGATGCTCATGCGGTTCCCTCGCAGGCTCGGGTCCCGCATGGCATCGGATGATTCGTTCCGTAAACGTCACTCATGGGTTGATCGTGTTCTCCCCCACTTGGCGGCCCCACACGTACTCGGCCGTCAACGGCTGACCGAGCTCGAAGTGGTTGTACGGCGCGATCGATGCACCGGTGTCCATCACCAGGTACGGCATCGGCCACAGGTCACGGGTGATCGGCTGCCAGCAGCCCGGCCGGCCCTCGGGACCGCCCTTGGCGTTCACCCGAGGCAGGTTGTCCGGGTACACGTAGGCGTTGCCGACGCCGACGACGAGTGAGTGCGTCAGCAGCGAATAGCCGTTACCACCAAGGGCGGCAGCGAGTTTCGGTGCAGCGTCGTGGAAGTTGCGGATGGTGCAGAACAGCGCAGGGCTGTACTTGTCCAGCAGCGCCGAGGTCGGCAGCAGGTCCTGGGCGCCACGGACCAGGTACGGGCCGCCGCGCTCGAAGATGTCACCGCCGGTGTTGCCGAACCCGACCGCGGCCACCAGCGCCTGATCGAGGTTGCCGCGTTGGTCGTTGAGGGTGTGGGCGGTGGTCACCGCGTTGGTCAGACCGTTCCACAGATCCGGTGACGCGTTGGCGTAGACCTCACTGAGATCGGCCAAACCCGTGATGTCGTGCCGGATCTGCGGCATGCGCGGATTGAGGTCGGCCAGGATGGTGTTGCCGTTGACGATCGACTGCCCGAACTTGTCGCCGAGCCCGTCGAGGGCCTGGGCCGTCGCCGTCAGGGTCTCGTTGAGCTTGATCGGGTCGACCTGTTCGGAGATCTTCGTGATGGTCTCGAACAGCGTGTTGAACTCCGTCGTCACGCCCTGCGCCTGAATCGGCGTATCCGCGGAGACCCGCTCCGGAGATGGATTCGGCGGCGAGATGAACGAGATGTACTTGTTGCCGAACACCGTGGTGGCCCGCAACTCGGCATCCACGTTCTGCGGGATGAGATGCAGGTACTTCGGGTCGACATCCAGGATCAGCTTGGCTTCCGGGTTGTCGTTGACCTCGACCACCTTGACCGTCGCCAGCCGGCCGATCGGCACACCGTTGTAGGTGACCTTCGACCCCGGGTCCATCGACAGGCCTGCGCGGCCGGACAGGACCGTCAGCTGCGTCTTGGGTTCGAAAAATCCGCGAAACTGCAGCCAGGTCAGCGCCAGGATCAGCGCGGTCACCAGGGCCAGCACGAGCCCCGCCAATTTGTACGGCGGGGTCTTCGACTTGTTCAGGGGGCGTGCGGCGCGGTCATGGCGCTACACCGTGAGGTTGAAGTTGGGGTCGGTGCCGTACAGCGCCAACGATGCCAACAGGACTACCACCACGATTGCGATCAACGAGGTGCGCATCGACCTCCCCACTGCCTCACCGACACCGACAGCACCGCCACTGGCGTAATAGCCGAAGTAGCAGTGGTTCAACATCACGATGATCGACATGATGACGACCTCGAGGAAGGACCACATCACATCGTCGACGCGCAGGAACGTATGGAAGTAGTGCTCGTACGTTCCGACCGACTGGGAGTAGAAAATCGTCGTCACCAGCTGTGCCGACAGGAACGACAGCAGGATGGCCATCGCGTACAGCGGGACGATGACGATGGCGCCTGCCATCAGCCGGGTGGACACCAGGTACGAAATCGACTTGATGCCCATGACTTCCAGGGCGTCGACCTCTTCGCTGATGCGCATGGCACCGAGTTCGGCGGTGGCGCCCGCGCCGACCGTGGAGGCCAGTGCCTGGCCGGTGACCACGGGCGCGACGACGCGGACGTTGGCCAGGGCGGCGAAGAATCCGGTGAACGCCTCGACACCGATGTTGCCCAGGGACGCGAAACCCTGGATGGCGATCAGTGAACCCGCGGACAGCGTGACGAAGCCGATGATCGCGACGGTGCCGCCGATGACGGCCATTGCGCCGGTGCCCATGCCGATCTCGGCCACCAGCCGCAGCGTCTCACGCCGGTAGTAGCGGAAGGCGTGCGGTACGTGTCCGACCGCCTGCACCACGAACCAGGCGACGTGGCCCATGCTGTCGAGCAGCCGGGCGGGTGCGGCCGCGACCTCGGAGGAACGCGCGAACGCCCGGGGGAACCGGGAGCGAAGGACTGTTGATGTACTCATGTCAGGTCTTCGTTCCGAACCGCACACCGATGGTGGTGAGCACGACGTTCACAGCGAACAGGGCGATGACGCACAAGACCAGGGTCTCGTTCACCGCCGTACCAACACCTTTCGAACCGCCGGCTGTGGTCAACCCGCGGTAGCAGCCCACCAGCCCGGCAATCAGACCGAAGATCGTGGCCTTGATGACCGAGATCATGACCTCGGGGAAACCGGTGAGCAGTGTCAGCGTCGAGACGTACGCACCGGCGGAGACGTTCTGAATGTAGACACCGAAGAAGAAGCCACCCACCAGGCCGATGATGATCACCGTTCCGTTGAGCAAGAAGGCGACGAAGGTCGCGGCGACGACACGCGGAACCACGAGGCGCTCGATCGGATCGATGCCCAGCACCTCCATGGCGTCGATCTCTTCGCGGACCGTCCGGGCGCCGAGGTCGGCGCAGATGGCCGTCGACCCGGCACCGGCCACGACCAACACCGTCACCAGGGGTCCGAGCTGCGTCACCGCGGCCAGACCCGCACCGGCGCCGGAGATGTCGGCCGCACCGAACTCCGCGAGCAGGATGTTCAGCGTGAAGATGATGAGCACCGTCAGCGGGATGGACACCGCCAGCGTCGGCAGGAACGCGACCCGGATCAGGAACCAGCTCTGAAGAACGAATTCCTTCCACTGGAACGGCCGGGTGAGAAGCGCCTTACCGGTGAGTACTGTCATCTTGAAGAAGCCACCGACCATCGCCATCGGCTTCTCGAGCTGATCACGGACGTAGCCGACAAGTGCATTGGACGATGCCGTCACCGGTGCACCCCCTGGACGTGTCGCACGCCCCCTCCTTGCCTCAACCCCGCGTACGTGATCTCAATCTCCCTACTCGTGGGTAGTAAGTGAGACCACAGGACTGTACCCGATACAAACGTGGCCGTGCACCGCATCGGCTGGATTATGCCGCGAACCGTTAGCAAACCCCGCCCCTATTCACTATTTTCCCCGATTACCTGCAGAAACCGTTGACGGAGAATAACTTTCGCTAACGTTAATCCGCTCTTCGCGACCGAATCGCTCACGGAGCTCGGTCTTGAGGACCTTGCCCGACGGGTTACGCGGCAGCGCCTCGACGATCTCGAGCGCCTTGGGGTGCTTGTAGCGGGCCAGCCGCTCAGTGAGGAACCCGTCGAGATCAGCCAGACTCAGCGGCGAATCCTGACCACCGCTGAGCGCCACGACGGCCACGGGCACCTCGCCCCACTTCTCGTGCGGGCGGCCGATCACGGCGGCCTCGACGATCGCCGGGTGGGCTGCCAGGACGTTCTCCACCTCGGCGCAATAGATGTTCTCCCCGCCGGAGATGATCATGTCCTTCTTGCGGTCCACCACCCAGACGTAGCCCTCCTCGTCCTGGCGTACCAGGTCACCGGAGTGGAACCAGCCGCCGGCGAACGCTTCGGCGGTGGCCTTCGGGTTGTTCCAGTAGCCGGCCATCAGTGTCGGTGCCCGGTAGACGATCTCGCCGACGTCACCGACTGCCACATCGTTCATGTTCTCGTCGACGATGCGAGCCGACACCGTGGGAATGACGCGGCCGACGGAGCCCAATTTCCGAATGGCGTCCTGGGCCAACAGCATGCAGGTGACCGGCGACATCTCGGTCTGCCCGAACGCCGCAAGGATCTGGGCGCCGGGGAAGGTCTCGGCCATGGTCTGCAGCAGCGTGTCCGACGCCGGGGCCGCGCCCCAGGACAGCACGCGCAGTTTGAGGTTGCGGGGCTTGGCTTGCTGCGCGGCGCAGACGGCCTGCCACTGTGCGGGCACCAGGAAGATGCCGGTGACGTTCTCGGCCTCCAGCACATCCAGCAGCGCCCCCGGATCGAAGGCTCCCAGCGGGTAGAGCACGGTGGGCAGGCCCAACAGCAGCCCGGTGGTCACGTTGCCGGCGATCCCGGCGATGTGGAACAGCGGGACGCCGATGAAGCCGATGTCGTTGCTGAGGTCGACGCCGACGGTGAACATGTTGGTCATGGCCTGGCCGGTGAGGTTGGCGTGGGTGAGCACCGCCCCCTTGGGCCGACCCGTCGTGCCAGACGTGTACATGATCAGCGCGGGCGAATCATCGGGAATGTCAACGACTTCCGGGCCATCCCCCGGCTCGGCGATGAGGTCGTCGTAGCCGAGCACGCCGTCCTCGCCGCCACCGCCTGCGACGATCACCGTCTGCAGCGTCTGGTCCAGATCGCGGACCGCGGTGGCCACGCCGGCCAGGACGGATTCGGTGACGATCACGCGCGCCTGGCAATCGCCGACCAGGAAGGCGATCTCCGGGGGCGTCATCCGGAAGTTCACCGGTACCGCGATGGCACCCAGTTTGCTTGCGGCAAGGAAGGATTCGATGAACTCGGGACGGTTGAGCATCAGGATCAGCACCCGGTCGCCCACGCCGATACCGCGTCGGCTCAGGGCACCGGCCAACTTGTCGACCCGCTCGTCGAGCTCACGCCAGGTGGTGGTGTGCCCCAGGAACCGCAGCGCGGTCCTGTCCGGCTGCATGAGCGCGTGCCGCGCCAGTTGGTTGGTCCAGTTCTGACGACGCGCCAGATAAGGCTGGTCGGTGGGGGACGGCTCGGCTGTCAACGGTCCGGTACTCCCATCGGGTTGCACGATGTTGATATTTGATCAAACATTGGGTTGCCCCGGTCACACTATGGCCTCGGCCTCACAAGGACAAGCCTGACCGGAGATCATGTGAACGCACCCGCCCGCCCCGCCGCGCGGCGCCGTCGCGTCGCCCGCCGCGAGCAACTGTCCGACGAAGTTGCGGCCCATCTGCGCGCCGAGATCATGACCGGTGTCCTGCGGCCCGGCACGTTCATCCGGCTCGACGAAACGGCGGCCACCCTGGGCGTCAGCATCACACCCGTGCGCGAGGCGCTGCGCACGCTGCGCGGTGAGGGCATGGTGCAGCTGGAGCCGCACCGCGGGCATGTCGTGGTCCCGTTGACGCGCGCCGACGTCGAGGACATCTTCTGGCTGCAGGCCACCATCGCGCGCGAACTCGCCGCCACCGCGGCCGAGCGCATCACCGATGAGGAGATCGACGAGCTCGAGCGGCTCAATGCCGACCTCGAAGTGGCAGTGGCCCGGGCGGACGCCGAGGAGGTCTCGTCGGCGGAGTTCGCGTTCCACCGCGCGTTCAACCGGGCCAGCGGCCGAATCAAGTTGGCCTGGTTCCTTCTTCACGTCGCGCGGTATCTGCCGGCGCTGGTCTACTCGAACGATCCACGGTGGGGCGCCGAGGCGGTCGAGCATCATCGGGCGTTGGTCGCGGCACTGCGTCGTCGCGACATCGACACCGCGGTGCGGCTCAACGCCGTCCAGTTCACCGATGGCGCAACGCGATTGATCGCCCGGCTCGACGAGAGCGGCATGTGGGATCACGAAAACGAGTCCGATCCGGCGTCGGACATTTAGCGCAGTGGATCGCCGAGCCGGTCCCCTACCGCCCGGTGGCCAGTTATTACACGCTCACCGCGGAAAAACCGCGCACAACTGGCCACTCGGCGTGAAGTACGACTAGGCGGACAGCTGCTGCGCCCTGGCAATCAAGGCGTTCGCCAGGTGATCGAGGGTGTCACCGATGAGCTTCTTCACCATCAGGCTCGGGATCGGCAGCTTGGTGTCGACCTCGACCTCCATGTCGACCTGCAGCAGTGTGCTCGCCCCGAGCGGCACCACCGAGAACCGCTGCTCCTGCTTGGAGAAGTGGTCACCTTGCTGCAACACGGTGTAGATCTGGTTTTCGGCGGGATAGTAGACCGCGGTGATGAAGACTCCGGCCTGCCCTTGGATCTCGACGTCCAACCGCAGCTGGCTGGGCCGGCCGTCGTCGTAGCGGGCGAGAATCCAGCATCCCTTGATCTCCGGGTTCCACTGCGGATAGGCCTCGAAGTCGGCGACGATCGCCATGATCGTCTCGGCAGGAGCGTCGACTTCGACTGTCTTACTTACCAGCGGCATCCGCCGAGCATATCGAGACCAACAGGGACCTGATCTCATCGGGAATCGGCACCGGGCGTCGGGACTCCCGTTCGACGTAGACATGCACCCAGTGACCGACCGCAGCGACCGGCCCGTCGGACCGGAACAGCCCCAACCGGTAGGTGACGCTGCTGTGGCCCAGCCGGGTCACCGACAGCCCGACGACCAGCAGATCCGGGAACTTGAGCTCCGAGAGGAATCGGCATCCCGACTCGGCCACCACGCCCAGCCACGGCGCCGTGATCGGGTCGATGTCGCAGTTCGTGTTGATCCACGCGTTGATCGCGGTGTCGAACAGCTCGTAGTACACCGCGTTGTTCAAATGCCCGAACATGTCGTTGTCGGTCCACCGCGTGAGCACCGGCCAGTGCAGCGGAAAGTCGGCAGAGGTGAATTCGGCGGGAGCCTCGGTCATGGTGGAAGTCTTGCAGTCACGGCAGGCTGTCGGTCATGAAGATCCGTGGAGCCGTCCTCGACCACATCGGCCTGCCCCGCCCGTACGCCCAGTCCGGGCCGCTGACCGTGTCCGACCTCGACCTCGCCGGGCCGGGCCCTGGCGAGCTGCTGGTCCGTATCGAGGCCGCGGGCCTGTGTCATTCGGACCTTTCGGTGGTGGACGGCAACCGGGTGCGGCCCGTGCCGATGCTGCTGGGGCACGAAGCCGCCGGCATCGTCGAGGCCGGCGACACCGATCTGCCCATCGGGCAGCGCGTGGTGATGACGTTCCTGCCCCGCTGTGGCAGTTGCCCGGCGTGCGCGACCGACGGGTTGACCCCCTGCGGTCCGGGCAGCGCCGCCAACGGCGCGGGCACCTTGATGGACGGCAGTATCCGGCTCACCCGTGACGGCGAGCCGGTGTTCCACCACCTCGGGGTGTCCGGGTTCGCCACGTACGCCGTGGTGGATCGCCGCTCGGTGGTGCCGGTGCCTGCCGACGTCCCACCGGTCGTCGCGTCCCTGTTGGGTTGCGCGGTTCTCACCGGCGGCGGGGCCGTCCTCAATGTGGGCAAACCGCAGGCCGGCCAGACGGTCATCGTCGTCGGGTTGGGCGGGGTGGGGATGGCGGCGGCACTCACCGCGCTGGCCCACGACGGCGTCCGCGTCATCGGTGTCGATCAGGTGACCGACAAACTCGACCGGGCCCGAGCACTGGGCGTACACGAGACCTACACACCCGAGCAGGCCGCCGACGTGTTGGCCACGGTCGTGATCGAGGCGGCCGGACATCCGGCCGCACTGGAGACCGCGATCGGGCTGACGGGTCCGGGCGGACGCACCATCACCGTCGGCCTGCCACGGCCCGACGCCCGGATCTCGGTGTCCCCACTGGGTTTCGTCGCCGAAGGACGCTCACTCATCGGCAGCTACCTCGGTTCGGCGGTTCCGGCCCGCGACATCCCGCGCTTCGTCGAACTGTGGCGGGCCGGGCGCCTGCCCGTCGAGCAACTGGTGTCGGCGACCATCCCGCTCGACGCGATCAACGCCGGGATGGACGCTCTGGCCGACGGCACCGCGGTGCGTCAGATCATCAGGTTCGATTAGAACCAGCTGTCGCGCATGTCCAGGGTGGTGCGGTCCAGGCTCTCCAGGAGATCCAACTGCGGTGCGGTCCTTGGCAGTTCGTAACGGAAGAAGTAGCGGGCGGCCTGCCGTTTGCCGTCGTAGAAATCTCCGTCGTGCCCGTCGGCGACCAGGAGCTGTTCCAACCAGATCCATGCCACGACGATGTGCCCGAAGGCTTCCAGATACACGGCGCTGTTGGCCATCGCGGCTTCGACGTCGCCCGCGGCGAACATTCCGGCTGTCACCGCGACCAAGCGCTGCCAGGCAGCGTCGAGCTGATCGGCCAAGCCGGCCTCCGCGCCGTCACGGGCCTTCTTGACCGTGACGGCGATGCGCTCCCCCAGCGCCATCAAGCTGGCCCCGCCGTTCTGAGTGACCTTGCGGCCCAAGAGATCCAGGCTCTGGATACCGTTCGTGCCCTCGTGGATCGGGTTCAGCCGGTTGTCCCGGTAGTGCTGTTCCACGTCGTACTCGCGGGTGTAGCCGTAGCCGCCGTGCACCTGGATCGCCAGGCTGTTGGCCTCCAGACACCACTGCGACGGCCAGCTCTTGGCCACCGGGGTCAGGATGTCGAGCAGAGCGGTGTCCCCGGTATCGACCAGCTTGGCGCAGTACAGGCCGAGCGCCAGGCCTCCTTCGACATAGGCCTTCTGCGCCAACAGCATTCGCTTGACGTCGGGATGCTCGATGATCGGCACCTGCGGCGTCGTCGGATCCTTGACGCCCAGCGGACGGCCCTGGGGCCGCTCCCGGGCATACTGCACCGATTTGAGGTACCCCGTGTAGCCCAACGCCACCGCACCCATGCCGACGCCGAGCCGGGCCTCGTTCATCATGTGGAACATGTAGACGATGCCGCGGTGCGGTTCGCCGACGAGATAGCCGACGGCGCCGTCCAAGTTGAGCACGGTGTTGGTGATACCCCGTTGTCCCATCTTGTGATTCAGCCCGGAGATGGCCACGCCGTTGCGGGCGCCGTCGGCGAGATACTTCGGCACGATGAACAGCGAGATGCCCTTGGTACCGGTGGGGCCGCCGGGGATCTTCGCCAGCACCAGGTTGACGATGTTGTCGGTGAGCTCGTGCTCGGCACCCGAGATCCACATCTTGGAGCCGTACAACCGGTAGCTGCCGTCGTCGACGGGCTCGGCACGGGTGGTGATGTCGGCCAGCGATGACCCGGCTTGCGTTTCCGAGAGTGCCATCGTTCCCGAAAAGCGGCCTGCGAGCATCGGTTTGACGAAGTTCTCGATCTGCTCGGCCGAGCCGAACCGGGCCAGCAGGTTGGCGTTCGCGATGGTCAGCATCAGGTATCCCGAGGTCGACACGTTGGCCGCGGCGATCCAGGCGAATGCGGCCTGCGCCACGACGGCCGGCAACTGCGCACCGCCGAGTTCGGCGTCCATGCCCATCGCCAGCAGGTCGGCCGCCGCGAACGCGTCCCACGCCGCTTTCACCTCGGGGATCAGCGTGACGGTCTGCCCGTCGAAACTCGGCTCGTTGGCGTCGGAGAGCTTGTTGTGCGGAGCGAAGTAGCGGGTCGCGAGTTGCTCCGACAACTCGAGCACGCCGTCGAAGGTCTCGCGCGAATGCTCGGCGAAGCGGTCCAGCGCGGTGAGCTCCTCGACATGCAGCCATTCGTAGAGCAGGAAGTCCAGATCCCGGCGCGACATGATGGTCGACTTCATGTCGACCAGTCTGGGCTTCGACTCTTGACGACCACCGCGCGACCCGACGTATAGTTCGTTTAGTTTGTACTGAACGAACTATCTGGAGGGACGTTGACGCCGGAAGAGTCGGAATTCGTCGACCGCATCGGGCTGTTCATGGAGCTGCTCGGTGGCTCACGCACGATGGGCCGGGTCTACGGCTGGTTGATGATCGCCGACCCGCCGGAGCAGTCGCTGACCGCGCTGGCCGACACGCTCTCGGTCAGCAAGGCCTCGGTGAGCACCGTCGCGCGCCAGCTGCAGGAGGGCGGGTTGATCGAGCGGCTGCCCAGCGCGAGTCGCCAACACCGCTACCGCGTGCGGCCCGGGGGTTTCACCAGTGTGCTCAGCGTGCAGCTGTCCCGAATGAAGCTCGGCATCGAGGCCGCCGACTTCGGGCTGGCGATCCTCGACGGGGACCGCCCCGACCAACGCGAACGGCTCGAGGATTTCAAGCACTTCTGCGAGTTCTCCAGCCAGGCGTACCACGACGAGATGCTCCGGCTCTGGGCCGACTACCGGCAATCACAAAGGAGGGGGTCATGACGACCAACAAGGTGGACTTCAGCGCGGTGCGCTGGGGATCGGTGGAATGGACGAACCTGTGCACGCTGTATCTGCGGGCGTGCGAAAGCCGGTTGGCGCAACCAGTTCTCGGCGATCACGCGGCCGCCGAAGCCGTCGACCGCATCGACTACGACTTCAAGCGCATGCACCGGGCCTCACAGCCGTGGGCCAACCAGTTCCTGGTCGGGCTGCGCGCCAAACAACTCGACGACTGGACCAATCCCTTCCTGACCCGCCACCCCGACGCCGTCGTGCTGCACCTCGGGTGCGGGCTGGACACCCGCGCCTTCCGCGTGCGGCGCCCCGAAACCGTCGACTGGTTCGACGTGGACCAGCCCGGCGTGGTCGAGCTTCGGCGCAAGCTCTACGACGATGGGCCGGGGTATCGCATGATCGGATCATCGGTGACCGATGCCGGCTGGCTCGACGAGGTTCCCACCGGCCGTCCCACGTTGATCGTGGCCGAAGGGCTGTTGATGTACCTGGATGAAAGGGACGTGCGGGAGCTGCTGCAGCGCCTGACCGACCGCTTCGAGCACGGCGAAATCGACTTCGACACCATCGCCCCGATCGGCCCCAAGCTGTCCCGACTGTTCAGCAACGGCATGGTCAAGTGGGGCATCAGCGACATGAGTGCGGTCGAACGCTGGATTCCGCGGCTGCGGCTCATCGACCGGGTTCCGGCGTACGCGAACTACCGCACGATTCCGCTCGCCCCACAACGGCTGCTGCTGGGTTTCTTCAACGCCACCCTCGCGGGCCGCTACGACGTGCTGAACCAGTTCCGGTTCTAGACCTCGACACCCAACGGTGATTCGTTGCGGACGGTCTCGTCGCGGATCAGCCCGCGCAGCAGGGCGGTGCTGAACTCCACGGCGATCTCCTGCGCCGAGCGCCTGCCGTGCGGCCGCAGCCAGCGGTAAGCGCCCAGGGTCATGCCGATGTAGCCCAGCGCCAGCACGTGCGAGTCACAGTCGTAGAACTCGCCGCTGGCGATGCCACGGTCGATGACGTCGCGTACATGCTCGTAGACCTGCGCCTCGGCGTGCCGGATGTAGGCGACCTGCTCCTCGGTGAACCACTCGGTGATATAGGGCCCCTCCTGGAAGTACACCGCCGCCTTCTCCAGGTCGTTGGCGATGCCGACCAGAAGCCGACGAGTGAAGTTGTAGATGGTCTCGCGGGCCGAGGCGCTCGGATCGTCGTGCAGGGCCTCGACGGTGAAGTCCGCGGTGCTCTTGTAGAGGTCGTAGAGGATCAGCGACTTGCTGGCGTAGTAGTGGTAGACCGTGGCCTTGTTCAGCCCGACGGCCTCGGCCACGTCATCCATCCGGGTGCCGTGGTAGCCGCGCGCGGCGAACAGTTTGGCGGCCACGGTGAGCAGTTCGTCGCGCCGCGATGTACCGTTCGTGGACGCGGCACCGCGGCCTCGCCCGGCCTCTGGATCGGATGCCATAGGAATCTCCGTACTTCACCTATCAACTCGTTGGTTGAACAGTGTAGGCAATGCCTGGTCCGCGCGGAGCCAACCGGTCTAGACTTCGCGCATGGATCCGAATCCGGACTACGACGCCAGTGACGAGATCGAATACTTCTTCAACTGGGTTCCGTGGGGCCTGCGCGGTGTGTACCCGCCCCCGGCGTATCCCCCGGTGTAATCGCCACCCTGACGTCTTGGGCGCGTCCCGTCACGAGGACGCGCCCCCATCTCGTTTCTGCAGTTCTCGGCCACAGCCGGCACTCTTGACCGGCACACGCCCGTGACCACCCCGGGCTTCTGATGCTCGCCGTATCCACACCTCTCGCCACCGCCTGAGCGGGCCTAAACCCGGTCCGCCGTACCGGGCTTTTTCCAGCCTGTTCATTTCTAACTATCAATACCCTATTGACAGGTTAGTCCGTTTGGGCGTTCACTGAACTAACCATATAAATAGTTATAGGGAGTTAGACATGTCGGTTCGTATCCACCACCGTTACGCCACCGTCGACGGCCGCCGGCTGTTCTACCGCGAGGCGGGCTCTCCCGATGCCCCCGCGATCGTGCTGCTGCACGGCTTCCCCACCAGCTCGTACATGTTCCGCAACCTCATCCCCCAGCTCGCCGAGCGCTACCACGTGATCGCACCGGACCATCTCGGCTTCGGCCACTCCGACGCCCCTACCGTCGATGAATTCACCTACACATTCGACGCGCTCACCGACCTCACCGAAGGCCTCCTGCAGCAGCTGGGCCTCACCCGCTACGCGATCTACGTTCAGGACTACGGCGCACCCATCGGCTGGCGCCTGGCCCTGCGGCAGCCGCAGGCCATCACCGCGATCGTCACGCAGAACGGCAACGGCTACGACGCGGGATTCGTGGAGAGTTTCTGGACCACGGTGTGGGACTACCAGCGTGAGCAGACACCCGAGACCGAGGCCGCCGTGCGCACCGCACTGGACGTCGAGGGCATCAAATGGCAGTACCTGACCGGTGTTTCGGATGAAAGCCTGGTCGACCCGGACACCTGGGTGCACGACGCAGCACAACTGGCCCGCCCCGGCAACGACGCGGTTCAACTGCAGCTGTTCCGCGACTACGCGACCAACGCTCCGCTGTACCCGGCACTGCACGAATACCTGCGGACGAGCGCCGTGCCGGTGCTGGCGGTGTGGGGCGGCGGTGATCCGATCTTCGGGCCCGACGGTGCCCGCGCGTTCGGCAAAGACGCGGTCGACGCCGAGATCCACGTCCTCGACGGCGGACACTTCCTGCTGGAGACCGCCAACGACGATGTGGCCGAGTTGATCAACGCCTTTCTGACCCGGATCGCCTAGCCTCGACTTCCACGAAAGTGTCGCTGCCCACGCGGATTTACGACATTACCGTCGAATTCGGCGGGGCAGCTATGCCGCGGCTGCCTTCACGGCGTCGCCGACCTCGGTACGCAACTTCAGATACTCAGGGGAACGCCGCAGTTCGTCGGCGGACACCCCGGTGCGCGGCAGTTCAACCGGCAGGTCCAGCGCCACCTTGCCCGGCCGCCGCGTCAAAACCACGATGCGTGAGCCCAGGAACGCCGCTTCGTCGGCGCTGTGCGTGACGAACACCGTGGTGCGGCCCGACTCCGCGCTCACCTGACGCACGTCGTCCTGCAACCGTTCGCGGGTCAGCGCGTCGAGTGCCGCGAACGGCTCGTCGAGGAGGAACAGCGGGGTCTCGGCCGCCAATGCCCGGGCGATCGCCACCCGCTGCTGCTGGCCGCCGCTGATCTCCCAGATCTTGCGGTTTCCGGTGCCTTCCAAGCCGACTCGCTCCAGCAGTTGCTCACGCCGGTCGGCCCGGCGCTCACGCGGAACCTTGGCGTACTTGAGCGCGAGGTCGATGTTGCCTCCGACGGTGCGCCACGGAAACAACCTCGGCTGCTGGAACACCACACCGGAGCTCACCCCGGGAGTCGGCCGGGTTCCGGCCACCTGCACCTCGCCCTCCGACGGGGTTTCGAACCCCGCGATCAGCCGCAGCAGGGTGCTCTTGCCGCAGCCCGAGGCGCCCACCAGCACCAGGAAGGCGCCCGGTTCGACATCGAGGTCGACCGGCCCCAACGCGGTGACCTTGTCGGCGCCCCGACCGTAACGGTGGGCCACGTTGCTGATGCGCAGACTGCCCTTGGCGTCATTGCTGTTTGGTGAGGACACCGGGGAGTCCTTTCGTGTAGATGGCGCCCTGGAATGCCGCCAACGGCGAAGGCGCCGGGATCTGTTTCTGGTCAGCCAGGAACTGCGAGGCGCTCTGCAGGTTCACCGCGACGTTGCCCGGCTTTCCTTCGGTACCAAGCCATTCCGGCGACGCGACCTGCTCGGGCGTCAGATACACGCCCTGTTTGAGCTGCCCCGCGACGTCGTCAGGGCTCAGCCCCACCTCGGCGGCGATGGCCTTGGCGGCGGCACCCGGATCGTCCTTGATGAGGTTGAGCGCGCGGGCTTCCTGCTGCCGCCACACGTCGACCACGTCGGGATGCGCGGCCGCGAACTCGTCGGACACCGCGGAGAGGTCCAGCGTCGGCTTGCCGTCCTTGGCCAGCTGACGGCTGGTGATCAGGTCCTTGCCGGTCTTGCGCAACTGATCCAGCGTGGGCAGCCACGTGTAGGCGGCGGCGATGTCACCGCGGTCCCAGGCCGCCAGAATGGCCTGGGGCTGCAGATCGATCAGCTGAACGTCGTTGGGCGACAAGCCGTTCTGAGCCAGCGCGGCGAGCAGACTGTAGTGCGCGGTGGATGCGTACGGGGTGGCGACGCGCTTGCCCCGCAGATCGGCGATCGTGTTGATGCCGGTGCCGTTACGCGCCACCAGCGCCTCGTTGTCGCCCGCGACGTCGAGAACGAATGCCACTTTGTACGGGATGTTCAACGGCGCCGACAGTCCGCGCGCCACCGGACTCGAACCGATGGAGCCGAAGTCGAGTTCCTTGGCGATGAACGCGGTGTTGACGTCGGCTCCGGAATCGAATTTCGTCCACTTGATGTTGTAGCCGGGCAGCGCCTGTTCCAGCCACTTGTTGTTCTTGACGACCAGGTCACCGCTCGGGAACGACTGGTACCCAACACGAATGGTCGGTTTCGCGGCGTCCTGGCCGGAGTGGTCGACGGCGCAGCCGGCCAGGGTGAGCGCTGTCGCCACGGCCAGTGCGGCAAGTCTGCCGATTCTCATATCTTTCCTCTCCAGGGGACCGCCCGCCGCTCGGCGGCACGCAGCGCTCCGTCGATCACCAGGCCCGAGATCCCGATGGCGAAGATGCCGACGAGAACCACCGGTGTGTTGTTGTAATTGCTTGCGTCCTTGACCAATCCGCCGATACCGGGGATGCCGTTGAACAACTCGGCGGCGACCACCGACGAGTAGGCCATACCGACGGCCAGCCGGATGCCGGTGAATGTCTCGGGCAGTGCGGCAGGCACCACGACGTCACGGATCACCTGGGCCCGCGACGCCCCCAGAGCGCGGGCGGCCTCCTGCAGCCCGACCGGGGCGGCGAGCACGGCAGCGGTGGTGGCCACGGCCGCGGGCGGTAGGGCGGCGAGTGCCAGCAAGGTGATCTTCGGTGCCTCGTCGATGCCCAACCAGATGACGAGCAGGAAGAAGTAGGCCAGTGGCGGCAACGCGCGTAGGAAGGTCAGCCATGGTTCGAGCACGCTGCGCAGCCAGCCCACCGAACCCATCACCAGGCCCAGCGCGACGCCGACACCCACACCGATCACCACACCGGCCAACACCCGGCGCAGCGTCATGTACAGGTGCTCGATCAGCAGGTATCCCGCGTAACCACGGGTGCCGTCATGCGTGGTGGAGACATCGATGAACGCCCGCCACACCGTGCTCGGGTACGGCACGAACGTCTGATTCCAGATGCCCGCCCAGGCCACCACCTGCCATACGGCGAGGAACACCACCACCGACGCCAACGGCAGGGCGAGCTTGGTCAACCGGGCCCGCCACGGTGACGGCGGGGCAACGATGGTTGGTGCGCCGGCGGCGGACTCGGCTGGGGAAATACTCGTTACGACGGACACGCACCTTGACTTTCTGTGGGGTGGAAAGGCTTACGAGGCGCGCAGGCAGCAGCGTCGCGGCGGTGTCAGGTTCACGAACAGTATTGGTACCGGGCTGGTGCGCCCGCGAGAAGATCTCTGCTCACGGCGAGTTTTACTGCCGCGGCGGCGACGACTACCCGACGAGATTGATCACGAGATTGATGGTGCACGCGATGATCACGGTGCCGTAGATATAGCTGAACAAGCAGTGTTTGAGCACCTCGCCACGCAGATGCGAGGTGGTGACATCGGTATCGGACACCTGATAGGTCATGCCGAGGTTGAACGAGAAGTAGTAGAAATCGACATAGCGTGGTGGCGCATCGGAATTGAAGTCGATGTCCCGCACCTCGCCCTGGTAATAGATCCGGGCGTAGCGCGCGGCGTACATCGTGTGCAACAGCGCCCACACCGTCAGGATCGCCACCAGCGACATACCGGCATATTTGGCCTTGTCGGCGTCGTTGGCGGAGGCCAGCAGGATGCCGATCGAGGTCAGACTCGCGGCGAGGATGAGCACCAGCACGAGATCCCCGACATCGCCGTGAACGTCGGCGTCACTGGCATGCTCACGCGTCTGGTCGGAGTCCATGGGCCACAGCACGGTCAACGCCCACACCACGCTGAGCCCTGCCGTGACGATGACGACCGTCAGCAGACCGACCGGCCAGCGCCCTGACGCGGCGCCGGCCGCTGCCCCGACGACCAGGCCGGTGCCCAGGCTGATCCAGAACCTGGTGGCTCCTGATATCGACGATCGATCGCTCATCGGGAAATGCCGGCTTCATCGGCGAGTTCGCAGGCTTTCTCGACCAGCGCATCGATCCGGGCAACGGTCGGTGTGCCTGCGGCGGCCTTGTTCTGCGGTTCGTCCAGGGCCCGGCGCATGACGCCCTCGGCGATGATGGCCAGCTTCCACAGCCCGAGCACGTGCCAGTAGTGCAGCGCGGCCGGGTCACGGCCCGTTTCGGCTAGATAGAGCTGGGCCATCTCGGCGCGATCGGGAAACCCCTCCAGGGTGGACGGCGCGAAGTCCCCGCCGGTGCTCTCACCGGGCTCGGGCCAGTAGGTGAGCAGGCTGCCCATGTCGGCGAGCGGATCACCCAGCGTGGAGAGCTCCCAGTCCAGCACCGCCACCACCTCGCCGGAATCCTCGGCGGTGATCAGGTTACGCAGGTGAAAGTCACCATGCACGAGGCTGATCTCGCGCTGTTCGGGCGCCGCGGCGGCCAGACGACGCGTGAGCCGGTCCAGTTCGGGCAGGTCGCGGGTCTTGGAGAGCTCCCACTGCCCGGCCCACCGCTTGAGCTGACGCTGCGCGTACGGCTTGTGGCTGGCGAGATCCACGAGCCCGGTCCGGTTGAGATCAACGGCGTGAATCTTGGCCAGGGCGCGCGGTAGTGACAGCGCGATCCGCCGGCGCTGCTGCGGGGTCAGTGCACCGGCAACCTCCATGGTGTCGACGACGAGTCCGTCGACGAACTCCATCAACACCAGTGGCACCTCGGAAACCGTGGTCACACCGAGGATTCGGGGTGCGGGTACATCGGTGTCCGCCAATGCCGAGATGATCCTCGCCTCCCGCTCGACGTCGTGGGCGGAGGCCAGCAGATGCCCCAGGGGCGGGCGGCGCAGCACCCAGGAGTGCCCGGCGTCGTCGGTGACGCGGTAGGTGAGGTTCGACTGCCCCAGGCCGATCCGCCCAAACCGCAGCGGCGGTACGTATTCCACGCCGAGGGTGCTGAGCCACTGTTGCACGGCCGCGACGTCCACCGCCTCGCTCCCCTCAACCATGGTTGCCCTGCCGCCGGAACGGCGCGGCGTCACCGAGGCGCTGACCACCGTCGATGACGAACGTCTCCCCGGTCACCCAACTCGCCGCATCGGACACCAGAAACGCAATCGCTGCACCGACATCCTCCGGTTCACCGATGCGTCCCAGTGCCGTCATCAGATTCAACTGGCCCTCATACTCTTTCCACAGCGCTTGGGCCAGCTTGGTGCGCACCACGCCCGGGGCCACCGCGTTGACCCGCACCGTGGGCGAAAGCTCCAGCGCGAGCTGCCCGGTGAGGTGAATCAGCGCCGCCTTCGACGCGTTGTACAGACCCAGGTTCGGCTCGAATCCCATACCGCCGATCGACGCCGTATTGACCACCGCACCACCATGCTCACCCATCCACGCTCGAGTGACCAGCGAGGTCCACAGGATCGGTGCCCACAGGTTGACCTCGAAGGTCTTGACGAACCGGGCATGGTCCTGGTCGATCAGCGGACCGAAGGACGGATTGGTGCCGGCGTTGTTGACCAGGATGTCGATGCTGCCGAATCGGTCCAGGGTCAGATCGACGCACCGCTGCGCGGCCTGCTCGTCGACGGCATGAGCCGCGACGCCCACAGCATTGGCGCCCACTTCCGCCGCCGCAGCATCGGCGGAATCCTGACGCCGCGACGTCACCACGACGTTGCCACCGGCTGCCGCAATCGCCTGTGCCGCAGCCAGACCGATACCGCGAGAGGCGCCGGTGATGATCGCGGTGCGTCCAGTGAGATCGAGTCCGCTCATGCCGATGCCTCATTCCGGTACTTGCGCAGTTCCTGTTTGGCGATGGCCCGCTTGTGCACCTCGTCGGGACCGTCGGCCAGTCGCAGCGTCCGCAGATGAGCCCAGGCCATCGCCAGCGGGAAGTCGTCGGTGACCCCACCGCCACCGTGCACCTGGATGGCCCGGTCGATGATCTTCAACGCGATGTTGGGCGCGGCCACCTTGATCGCCGCGATCTCCGTGCGGGCAGCCTTGTTACCGACGGTGTCCATCAGGTAGGCCGCCTTGAGCGTGAGCAGCCGGATCATCTCGATGTCGATGCGTGCCTCGGCGATCCAGTCCTGAATGTTGGCGTTCTCACTGAGCGGCTTGCCGAACGTGACCCGCGACTGCGCGCGCCTGCACATCAATTCCAGCGCACGCTCGGCCATACCGATGGACCGCATGCAGTGGTGGATCCGGCCCGGTCCGAGACGGGCTTGGCTGATGGCGAAGCCCTCCCCTTCACCTTTGAGCACATCGGAGGCGGGCACCCGAACGTCGTTGAACACGATCTCGGCGTGCCCCTCACGGTCCTGGTAGCCGAAGACCGGCAGGTTCCGGATCACGGTGATGCCCGGCGCGTCGATGGGCACCACCATCATCGACTGCTGGCGATGCACCGCAGCGCTCGGATCGGTCTTGCCCATCACGATCAGCACCTTGCAATTGCGGTGCATCCCGTTGGAGGCAAACCACTTTCGACCGTTCAGCACATAGTCGTCCCCGTCGCGGACCATGGACATCTCGACATTGGTGGCATCCGAGCTGGCCACCTGCGGCTCGGTCATCGCGAATGCCGACCGGATGGTGCCATCGAGCAACGGCTTGAGGTAACGCTCCTTGTGCTCGTCGGTGCCGAACAACGTGAGCACTTCCATGTTGCCGGTGTCCGGCGCACTGCAGTTACACGCTTCGGAGGCGAGGTGGCTGCGGCCCATGATCTCGGCCAGCGGCGCGTACTCCAGATTGGACAGACCCGGCCCCCACTCCGGATGAGGATGAAACAGGTTCCACAACCCCCGCCGTCGCGCCTCGGCCTTGAGCTCCTCCAACACCGGCGGATGAAAGTGTGGATCACCCGCCGCCCGCATCTGCTCGTCGTAGACCGCTTCGGCGGGATAGACCTGCGAATCTATGAAGTCGAGCAACTGGGTTTGGTACTGCTGCGCGCGCTCGGACATATCGAACATAGGCATGATTACACCTCTGATTGGTTTGAACTGACCGCACTCTTGCCACCCATGTTGGGGCCGAACCGGCCGGGCACTACCCGATTGCTCGATTTCGTTGCGGGCCGGCCGACATGGCCACGAACCACCATGATCCCGTTGGTCGGCGCCGCGCCCACGCCGCCCGCAGCATCGCAGCAAACTTCCAGCTGGATCACAGCACCGGCCGGTAAAGATGTGCGCATGGATACTGCGACAGTAGACAGCCAGTACGCCGCGCTGCAGCAACAGGCTCAGCAGACTTCGGCGTTGCTGCAGGCGCTGGCGGGCAAGCTGTCGACTGCGGCTGCCGCCGGCGACGCCAACGCTCGGGAGTGGGCGCTCGACCTCAAGGAGATCGCGCTGGCGATCCGCGACGAGGAGAGCTCCACCACCCAGCTGTTGACCGCCATCCATGCGCTGGTGGACAACCACGTGCAGGCCCCGGTGTATCAGCAGCCCGAACCGCAGTACCAGCAGCCGCAGTACCCGGCCCAGCAGGCCTACCAGCCGCAGTACGCGCCGCAGTACCAACCCCAACAGGGTGGGGCACTGCAGCACTTCCTGGGCGGTCGGTTCGGTCAGGCGATCGTCAACGGAGCCGGTTTCGGCATCGGCGACGACATCGTCAACAGCATCTTCGACCGGATCTGACGGCACTCACCCCGTCAACCCGACGGCCTCCGTTCGCCTGCAGCCCAATTGGGCGGGCAGCCGCTCGAATCCGTGGAGGTTGACCAGATCTCGCCGCTTCGGGCGCTCGGTCAGCCGTAGATCGGGATAGGACTCGAACAGCGCGCGCAACGCCGTGGTGCCTTCGATGCGGGCCAGGGCGGCGCCCAGGCACGCGTGGATACCCGAGGCGAACGCGAGGTGGTCGCGGGCATTGCGTCGAGTGACGTCGAAGACCGCCGGAGCGGGGAACACCCTCGGATCGCGGTTCGCGCCACCGAGCAACACCGCGACCATGTCACCGGCCCGAATGCGTTGTCCTGCAAGGTCGATGTCGCATCGCGCGGTGCGGGCGGTCATCTGGACCGGGCTGTCGATGCGGAGGATCTCCTCTACCGCTGCGGGCCACAGATCGGGTTGGTCACGCAGTCGCTGCAGCTGATCGGGGTGCTGCAGCAGCAGGACGATGCCGTTGCCGATGAGATTCACCGTGGTCTCGAACCCGGCGCCGATGAGAAGTGCTGCGTTGGCGGTGAGTTCGCGTTCGGTGAGGGTGTTGTCGGCCGCCATGCGGCTGAACGGGTTGTCGTCGGGGACACCGGTCCGCACCCGACGGAAGTGCTCGGTGAGATAGCCGTCGATGCCGCGTAGCCCGTCGATGGCCTGGCGATAGGTCCGCCAGCGAATCCCGATGTCCAGCAACGGCGCTCCGTGGTGCCCCCACTGCAACAGCCGCGCATGGGTGTCCTCGGGCAGGCCGAGGATCTGAGCGATCATCGCGACGGGTAGCGCCGAGGCGAAGTCGGCGATCAGGTCCGGCTCCGGGCTGGCGGCGAGTCGGTCGATCAGCTCGCGCGTCACCTCGGCCACGCGGGTGTCGAGGGTGTCGATGGCCCGCGGCGTGAAGCTCTGCGCGACCAGTTGGCGGTAACGCGTGTGGTCGGGCGGATCGACGATCACCATCGCAGGCGGCTCGACCGGGTTCGCGACCCCGGGGTCGGTGCGCGCCAGCAGTGCCCGCAGGGGTGCGGGCAGCTCCATACCCGTCGGCGGCGTGACGCCGAACCGTTTGTCCCGCAGTATTTCTCGGCACACCGAGTGGTCGGCACTGGCCCATGCGAAGGGCGTGCGGATGAGCGGCCCGCGCGCCCGGATCTCCTCCATCAGCGGATATGGATCGAGGCCACGCCCATGATTGGCGATCAGCCCGGCCACGGGATTTCCCCGCACCGCCTGAAATCTCATGAACGTCCTCGGCACCGCGTGCAGTGCCACCCATCGCGCCCACAGTCCGATGTCCATCAACACCCTCCCCGAGCCGTGATCGATCCCTAGAATGAGACGGAGAGACAAATAGACGCTCATCGTCTCGCTTGTGTCGATGACTACGCTACGACGACGGGCATCCGCAGGCAAGGAGGAGTTGCGTGACAACGACGCGAACAGCCGACTTCGTGCGACGGCTCGCCCGGCCCGACCCCGCGGTGCTGACCCTGGTCCGCGAACCGGACGCGATCAGCACCCGCATCCTGGCTGCAGCGCTGGAACAGGCTGAGCTGGTGGGCATCCGGCGCACCACCATGGAAGACGTGGCACGCCGCAGCGGTGTTGGCCGCGCGACACTGTACCGACGCTTCCCCACCAAGGATGCGCTGATCGACGCCCTGGTACTCGCCGAGGCGCGCCGCTATCTCGAAGGCAGCGACAGAGCTCGTGCGCAGGCCGAGAGCTTGGAGGACCGCATGGTCTTCGACACTGTGTTCACCGTGACGTTCCTGCGTGAGCACGCTCTCCTCAAGAAGCTGTTGCGCACCGAGCCCGAGACCATCCTGCCGAGCCTGACCGTCGACGCCGGCGCCATCATCGATTTCGCCACCGAGCACTCCGCCGCCCAGCTACGCACCGACCTGTACGGGACGGCCGAGACCACCGAAGCCCAGGAACGCCACCTGCGCACCGTTGCCGAACTGCACACCCGACTCACGTTGTCCTTCATCGTCACGCCGCACTCCAGCATCAAACTCACCACGCTCGAAGACACGCGTGAGTACGTGCGGACTTATCTTTTGCCGATGGTCACTGCCGCAGAGCGTGATTGACTCGATGGCCATGACCCGGGTGCAGGGGAGGATCTGGCGAGCGGGCCAGCCGGTCGACGGTTTCACATTCGACGGGATCTCGGACTGTCTGCAAGACGAGAACACCCTGATCTGGGCTGACATCTACGATCCCGATCACGACACGCTGCGGGCTCTCGCCGAGGAACTCGGACTCAACATCTGGGCCGTCGAGGACGCCATGGCGCCGATGGAACGCACGAAAGCGTCCGTGTACCACACACATACGTTCTTCACGGTGTACGCGGTGCACCTGAGGATCCCGACCGACGACATCTCCAGCACACTGGTCAAGCACCGCATCTCGGCCTTCGTACTGCCCCGCGGGCTCATCACCGTGCGACTGCCACCGGCCGAACCGGAGCCCACCGATTTCGACGCCGACGAGGTCTCCCGGCGCTTCGACGAACTCGGCGGCCAACAGTACGGAGTCGGCGCACTCGTACACGGCCTGCTCGACGTGGTGGTGGACGGACATTTCGAGGCGGTCCAGGAACTCGACGACGCCATCGAATCACTCGAGGACGAACTGTTCGACGACGGCGGCCCGCAACGCGGGCTACAGCGACGCACCTTCCGGCTGCGCAAGGATCTGGTCCAGCTGCGCCGCGTCGTACTGCCGATGCGCGAGGTGGTCAGCACCATCCAGCATCGCCGCATGGATTCGCAGATCTCGCCCGAGCTCGACCCGCTCTACGCCGACCTCTACGACCACGTGCTGCGGGCGTCAGAGTGGACGGAATCCCTGCGCGACATGGTCACCACCGTCTTCGAGACGAACCTGTCGCTGCAGGACGCCCGGCTCAACACCGTGATGAAGAAGCTGACCGGCTGGGCCGCGATCATTGCGGTTCCGACTGCCATCACCGGTTTTTACGGCCAGAACGTCGTGTATCCGGGCATCAACACCGTCGTGGGATTCATCGCCAGTTCGACCCTGATCGTCGTTCTCGTGGTCCTGCTGTACGTGATGTTCAAGCGTCGCGACTGGCTCTGAGACTTATCTCACAGGTCCCCCTTTTGGGGGATATATATTGGGTGTCAGACCAAATTGAACGCCGCAGGTCAAAGGTAAGCCCCAAAGCCAAGGGCGTCGTCGGGCATTGGAGGACGTACGAGATAGCCGAACTCAAATGCAACACTCATCCATGCCCAATCAACAGATCGGACACAAGTAGATGATCATCGGGATTCCGCGCGAGTCTCAGCCAGGAGAAACGCGCGTCGCTGCCACACCGCAGACTGTGGGACAGATTACCAAGCTCGGCTATACCGTCGTCGTCGAATCCGGCGCAGGGGTGGCCTCGAGTTTCGCCGACAGCGCTTACGTAGCGGCGGGCGCCGAGATCGGCTCGTTCGAGCAGGTATGGGCAACAGATGTGGTGTTGAAGGTCAACGCACCCACCGATGACGAGACCGCCGCGATGAGCGACGGTGCGACCCTGGTCGCCCTGATCTCGCCTGCCTTGAAACCCGAACTCGTCGAGAAGCTCGGCACGCGGCGCATCACGGTGCTGGCCATGGACGCGGTGCCGCGCATCTCCCGGGCACAGTCCCTGGACGTGCTGTCCTCGATGGCCAACATCGCCGGCTACCGAGCAGTGATCGAAGCCGCTCACGAGTTCGGCCGGTTCTTCACCGGTCAGGTGACCGCAGCCGGCAAGGTACCCCCGGCCAAGGTGCTCGTGGTCGGCGCGGGGGTCGCCGGGCTGGCCGCCATCGGTGCCGCGGGCAGCCTCGGCGCCATCGTGCGGGCCACCGACCCGCGCCCCGAGGTCGCCGATCAGGTCGCGTCGCTGGGCGGGGAATACCTCGCGGTCGATCCGGAGGCCGCCGAAGTGTCGACCACCGGCTACGCCAAAGAGATGGGTGACGACTACAAGGCCCGCGAAGCACAGCTCTATGCCGAGCAGTGCAAGGACGTCGACATCATCATCACCACCGCGCTGATCCCCGGCAGGCCCGCGCCCCGCATCATCACTGCCGACATGGTCGCGTCGATGAAATCGGGCAGCGTGATCGTCGACATGGCCGCGGCCAACGGCGGCAACGTCGAAGGCACCGTCAAGGATCAGGCGGTCGTGACCGACAACGGTGTCACGATCATCGGCTACACCGATCTGGCGGGCCGCCTGCCAGCGCAGGCCTCCCAGCTGTATGGCACCAACCTCGTGAACCTGCTCAAGCTGCTGACGCCCGAGAAGGACGGCAAGCTCATCCTGGACTTCGACGACGTGGTGCAGCGGTCGGTGACCGTGGTGCGCGACGGTGAGGTCACCTGGCCGCCGCCACCGGTGCAGGTGTCCGCTGCGCCCGTCGCGAAGGCGGCCGCCGAAGCCCCCGCCGCCAAGCCGGAAAAGCAGCCGATGTCGACCGGACGCCGGCTCGGGGTGACGTTCACCGTCGCGGCTGCGGTCTTCGCGCTGATCGCGATCTCCCCGAGCGCACTGCAGGTGCACCTGACGGTCTTCGCGCTGGCGATCGTGATCGGCTACTACGTGATCGGCAATGTGCATCACGCGCTGCACACCCCGCTGATGTCGGTGACCAACGCGATCTCGGGAATCATCGTGGTCGGCGCGCTGCTGCAGATCGGCCAGCACAACGTCCCGGTCACCGTGCTGGCCTGCGCGGCGATCCTGCTCGCCAGCATCAACGTCTTCGGTGGCTTCGCGGTGACCCGCCGCATGCTCGCGATGTTCTCCCGCAGCTAGAACCCGCTCTCCCACAAGACATCTTTCGAATGGATCCCATGTTCACCTTAGAAAACGTTGCCTCCGCGGCGTACGTCATCGCGGCACTTCTGTTCATCCTCGCCCTGGCCGGCCTGTCCAAGCATGAGACATCAAGGGCCGGAAACACTTTCGGCATCGTCGGGATGGCCGTAGCGCTGATCGCGACCATCGCACTGGCCCTGGACCGCAAGATCGAACCCTTGGGGCTGGCCCTGCTGGTCGGCGCCATGATCGTCGGCGCGGCGATCGGGCTGTGGCGCGCCCGAGTGGTCGAGATGACGGGCATGCCCGAACTGATCGCCCTGCTGCACTCATTCGTCGGTCTGGCCGCCGTGCTGGTCGGCTGGAACGGCTACCTGCACGTCGAGAACGATCTCGCCGGCGCCGAGGCCGCACACCTCAACGCCGAGGGCATGCTCGGCATCCACTCCGCCGAGGTGTTCGTCGGCGTCTTCATCGGCGCAGTGACCTTCACCGGCTCGATCGTGGCCAACCTCAAACTGTCGGCCCGGATCAAATCCGCACCACTGATGCTGCCCGGCAAGAACTTTCTCAACGTCGGCGCGCTGGTCGCGTTCTTCGCCCTGACCGTGTGGTTCGTCATCTCCCCGCACCTGTGGCTGCTGGCCGTGGTGACCGCACTCGCGCTGCTGCTGGGCTGGCACCTGGTCGCCTCCATCGGCGGTGGCGACATGCCCGTGGTGGTGTCGATGCTCAACAGCTACTCCGGATGGGCCGCAGCAGCATCAGGCTTCCTGCTCTCCAACGACCTGCTGATCATCACCGGCGCACTCGTCGGCTCATCCGGTGCCTACCTGTCCTACATCATGTGCAAGGCCATGAACCGGTCGTTCATCTCCGTGATCGCCGGCGGCTTCGGCATCGAGGCCGGCCCGGCCGAAGACAAGGACTACGGCGAGCACCGCGAGATCAACGCCGAAGGCGCGGCCGAGCTGCTCGCCCACGCCGACTCGGTGATCATCACCCCCGGCTACGGCATGGCCGTGGCCCAGGCCCAGTACGGCGTGGCCGACCTGACCCGCAAGTTGCGCGAGCGCGGCGTCGATGTGCGCTTCGGCATCCACCCCGTCGCCGGTCGCCTGCCCGGCCACATGAACGTGCTGCTCGCCGAGGCCAAGGTGCCCTACGACATCGTGCTGGAAATGGACGAGATCAACGACGACTTCGACGGCACCTCCGTCGTCCTGGTCATCGGCGCCAACGACACCGTCAACCCGGCCGCGGCCGAGGACCCCGGCAGCCCGATCGCCGGTATGCCGGTGCTCACCGTGTGGAACGCCGACAACGTCATCGTGTTCAAACGGTCCATGGCCTCGGGCTACGCCGGCGTGCAGAACCCGCTGTTCTTCCGCGAGAACACGCAGATGCTGTTCGGCGACGCCCGCGACCGCGTCAACGACATCCTCGCCGCCCTGCCCGCCGTGGAACGCGTGTAGCCCGCCAGAAACTAGGATGTGCAAGTATGCCGGTCGACCGCTTACTGCCATCCGATGAGGCGCGCGATCTCATCGCCCTGACCTGCGATATCGCGGACAAGGTGCTCGAGGAGATCGTCGACGAACACGAGCGGGACGAGAAGTACCCGGAAGGGGTCTTCGGCCAACTGGGGCAGGCAGGTCTGCTGAGCCTGCCCCAGCCCGAGCAGTGGGGCGGCGGCGGTCAGCCCTACGAGGTGTACCTACAGGTACTCGAGGAGATCGCCGCCCGCTGGGCTGCCATCGCCGTGGCCGTCAGCGTGCACAGCCTGTCGTCGCATCCGCTGCTGGCCTACGGCACCGACGAGCAGAAGCAGCGCTGGCTGCCCGGCATGCTCTCGGGCACCCAGATCGGCGCCTATAGCCTGTCGGAGCCCCAGGCGGGATCGGACGCCGCGGCGCTGCGCTGCTCGGCCACGCGGTCCGGCGACGGCTACGTGCTCAACGGGTCCAAGGCATGGATCACCCACGGCGGCAAGGCGGACTTCTACACCTTGTTCGCACGGACCGGCGAGGGGTCTCGCGGAGTGTCGTGCTTCCTGGTGCCCGGCGATCTCGACGGTCTGACCTTCGGCAAGCCCGAGGAGAAGATGGGGCTACACGCGGTCCCCACCACATCGGCGTTCTACGACAACGCACTGCTCGACGCCGACCGACTCATCGGCTCCGAGGGTCAGGGCCTGTCGATCGCGTTCTCGGCTCTGGACTCGGGCCGGCTCGGTATCGCGGCGGTGGCCGTCGGCATCGCACAGGCGGCGCTGAACGAGGCTGTGCGCTACGCCAACGAGCGCACCACGTTCGGGCGCAAGATCATCGATCATCAGGGCCTGGGCTTTCTGCTGGCCGACATGGCCGCCGCGGTGGTCAGCGCCCGGGCCACCTACCTGGACGCCGCGCGCCGCCGCGATGCCGGTCTGCCGTATTCGACGCAGGCCAGCGTGGCCAAGCTCGTTGCCACCGATGCTGCGATGAAAGTCACCACCGATGCCGTGCAGGTGTTCGGTGGCGCCGGCTACACCCGCGACTACCGCGTGGAGCGGTTCATGCGGGAAGCCAAGATCACGCAGATCTTCGAAGGCACCAACCAGATCCAACGAATGGTGATCGCGCGGGCTTTGGGGTCCTGACAGGCCGCATAATGGCAGGTAACCGCATAATGACTGGCGACTATGACACAACCCGCACACGCGTACCCTCCGGCTCGGCACCGGATGGGCGGCCGAGTCCCGCGCCGCGGTCTTCGCGTTGCCCGCAGGTTGGCCGTGGGCCTGGCCGCGACGGCCGTGCTGGCAGGCACCGGCATGGGCTGGGTGGGCTATCACGGAGCGCTCAACGGCATCACCACGTCCAACGCGCTGGCGGGCGGTCCCGCGTCGTCGGGTAACACCCAGAACATCCTCATCATGGGGCTGGACAGCCGGCTCGACCAGCATGGCAATCCGCTGCCGCAGGACATCTACGATGCACTGCACGCCGGCGACGAGACGGTGGGCGGCTACAACTCCAACGTGCTGATCGTCGTCCATCTCCCCGGTGACGGCAGCCCGGCCACCGCGTTCTCCATCCCCCGCGACGACTACGTCCAGCTGGCCGGGTGTCCCAGCGGCACGTGCAAGGGCAAGGTGAAGCAGGCCTACGGGCTGGCCTACCAGCACGCGATGGACAACATGGAGTCGGACTCCGACAACGCGGCCATCCACGAGCAGCAGGCCCGCGAGGCCGGGCGCAAGGCCGAGATCGCCACGGTGCGCAATCTGCTGGGCATCCCGATCGACCACTTCGTCGAGGTCACCCTCGGCGCGTTCTTCCAGATCGCCAAGGCCGTCGAACCGATCACCGTGTGTCTCAACGCCGACACCGAAGATCCCTATTCGGGGGCCAACTTCCACAAGGGTGTGCAGGAAATCGACGCCGCACAGGCGATGGCGTTCGTCCGGCAGCGCCGCGACGTCAACGACGAGAACTTCACCGACCTGGACCGCACCCGCCGTCAGCAGGCCTTCATCGCCGCCCTGGTGTCGGCACTGAGCCACGGCGGCGGGCTCAACAACGCCAGCACACTGCGCAACCTGCTCAACGTCGCGAAGCAGAACGTCGCGCTGGACTCAGGTTTCGACCTCGCCGAATTCGCCAAGCGCGCATCGGCTCTCACCGATCATCCGCCGTCGCTGTACACCTTGCCGATCAAGGAGTTCGGGCAGGACTCCCTCGGCGAGGACGTCAACATCATCGACGTCCCCACCGTCCGCAAGATCGTGCACGACCTGGTCTCCGGCCCCGACTCCGCCTCGGCACCCACGAGCACACCGGCGAAGGAGTCGAAGCTCAACGGTCACGGCGCAGTACTCAACGTGATCAACGCGTCGTCCTTCAACGGACTGGCCACGCATCTCGAATCTACTTTCGCGGCAAAGGGATTCACCGAAGGTCAGGTCGGTGACGCATCGTCATTGTCGGCCACCACCACCGTCGAATACGGGCAGGGCGCCGACACTGCGGGCCACGCGCTTGCCGATGAACTCGGGCTGACGGCAGAGCCGTCCACCGGTGTTGCGCCCGGTGCCGTGCAACTGACCATCGGCACCGACTTTCCCGCCGACGACTACCTCGACCGCAATACCGACGCGCTATCGAGCAGCGAGACGACGTCATCGGCAGCGTCCGGGTCGACGACCACCTCGTCCACCACTGTCAGCGCGCCGGTGACCACCGTGGCCGCCACGGCGACCGGTAGCTACTCACCGGCGCCCACCGACCTGACCCAGATGAAGGTTTCCGGCATTCCGTGCGTGAAATAGGGTGCTAGAGCGTCACCGTCACCCGCGTACCGCTGCCCGGCCAGGTGTCGATGTCCATGGTTCCGTCGTTGGCTTCGACACGAACCTGCAAGGACGCCAAGCCGATATGCCCACTTGCCACCGATGTCGTGACCCTCGCCGGATCGAATCCCGCGCCGTCGTCGGCCACTACCAACACAATTCGGTCCCCCTTGCGATGAAGTCCTACGCTCACCTCGGTGGCGCGGGCATGCTTGTTCACGTTCGCCAGCAGCTCGCGGGCCGCGCGGTACAGCAGGGCCTGTGACTCCGGCTGCCCGACATCCTCGATGTCGGCAGTCACCACCACATCGCGATTCTCGTACTGCCGCAACAGTTCCCGCACGGCCGCGGCAAGGCCGAGCTGCGCCAGCACCTGCGGGTGCAACTCCGTGACCGTCGAACGCAACCCGGCGGCGGTCTCCTGCAGCGCCGCGCGCACCCGGTCCAGAGCGGGATCCGGTATCCGCTCGCGAATCTCGTCGAGATCCAGCCGGGCCGCCAACAACGTCTGCAGCGGCCCGTCGTGCAGGTGCTCGGCGAGTTCGGCATTGCGGATGTCATCGGCGCGGGCGGATTCCGACACCAAGCGGCGCCGCACCTCCAGCAGCCACCGCACCCGCGCCGACCGGCGCACCAGCACCAGCGACAACGCGGTCGTCGCCACGGCGAGCCAGACCAGGAAGCCGACGTGCATGTAGACGACGTTGGGCAGCCCGACGTTGTCGTCCCGCTTGGAGTAGAAGATCCACACCACCAGGTAACCCACGGCGGTCGCGGCACCCAGCAGTGCGGTGAGCACCGGGCGGTCCTGGAAGGCGATGGAAATCGGCAGCAGGAAGAACACGGGCAGCAGCGCCGCCGTCGCACCACCGGAGACCGCGCACAGCGCCACCAACACCAGCACGTCGACCGCCGTCGAGGCCCATTCCACCCACCGGGGCATCGGCCCGCGCAGCACCACCACCAGCCAGACGACGGCCGCGACGGCGTACACGCCGATGATCACGGCGTAGACCTCGGGCAGCCAGTGGTCCACCTCCCACACCGAGACCAGCACGAGGATCAGCACGATGAGCGGCACCCGCAGCACGGCTGACACCCGGACGGGTTGGGAGGCAAAGAAGTCGACGGTCCGCTGGAACGCCATGTCAGTCCAGCAGCTTGCGCCGCATCGCCTCGGCGACCGCGGCGGCCCGGTCTGACACCCCGAGCTTCTCGTAGAGCCGCTGCACGTGGGTCTTGACCGTCGAGGGCGCCAGATAGAGCTCCTTGGCCATCGAGGGGATGCTCAGGCCCTTGGCGATGAGATCGAGCACCTCACGCTCGCGCGGGCTGAGCACCGGCGCGTCGGGTTCGTTGCGCCGCCGGATCTCACCGGCCAGCCCCGCGGCGAGGTTCGGATCGATCACGTCGCGGCCCTTGGCGCAGGACAGCACCGCGTTGACCAGCTCACTGCGGGTGGACTCCTTGGACAGGAAACCCGCCGCGCCCTGCTGCAGGGCGGTGTACACGATGGCCGACTCGTCGTGCGCGGAGATCAACAACACCCGGGTGCCGAGCTCGTCGCGGCTGACGGCGGCCGCCACCTGCGCGCCGTCGAGTTGCGGCATGCGGTAGTCCAGTAGCGCCACCTGGGGCCGGTGGGTCTTGATGAGTTCCAGTGCGTCCGCGCCGTTGTCGGCCTCGGCCACCACGTCGATCTCGCCGCTGGAGGTCAGTGCCCGCACCACACCCTCGCGGAACATCGGATGGTCATCGCCCACCACCACCCGCACCTTCTCGGCCATGGCGCACAGCATCCCACAGGCAATAACGTCGGAACCCCGAAAAACACGCAAGAATCACCCCCATGCATCTGGACGAGCTGCACTGGTTCGTCGTCCTCGCCGAGACCGAGCACGTCACCGACGCCGCAGCCGAGCTCCACATCAGCCAGCCCACCCTGTCGCGAGCCCTGGCCCGGCTCGAGGACGAGGTGGGCACCCCGTTGTTCGACCGGGTCGGCCGCCGGTTACGCCTCAACGCCTACGGCGAGATCCTGCTCGAGCACGCACGGCGCAGCTTGGCCGAGATGCGTTCTGCCAGTGAGCGAATCGCCGCGGTGCGCGATCCCGACACGGGAACTGTTCGGCTGGCGTTCCTGCATTCGCAGGCCAGCTGGTTCGTACCCGACCTGCTGCGGCGGTTCCGCGCCGAAGCGCCCCGCGTGCAGTTCGCCCTGATCCAGGGCGCCGCCCACGACATCGTCGACGCGCTGGCCGGCGGTCGAGTCGACCTGGCCATCACCTCCCCACGCCCGGACGGTTACCGGTGGCGTGGCCTGTATCTGGAGCGGTTGTGCCTGGCCGTGCCGCGGGGGCACCGGTTCGCCGACCGGGCCCGGATCCGGTTGGCCGAAGCCGGCGACGAGCCGTTCGTCGCGCTGGCACCCGAGTTCGGGCTGCGTCAGCTCACCGACGAACTGTGTGCCGAGGCCGGGATCGAGCCTCAGGTGGTGTTCGAGGCGATGGAGATCCCGACGATGGAGGGTCTGGTCGCCGCGGGCTTCGGCGTCGCGGTCGTGCCCGTCCCCCGGTCCGAGCGCGCCGAGCCGGGCGCGGTCTACGTCCCGTTGTTGCAGACCTCGGCCAAGCGTCAGCTGGGCTTGGCCTGGCCCGCGGATCGGCCGTTGCCGCCTGCGGCGGAACGCTTCGCCGAGTTCGTCATACGTCAGGCGCATGAAGATACCTAGTTCTATGCATTGGACACATCGAAGGTAGCTACCTAACGTCATTTCGGTGACTACAGGTTCGACAATCTCGGCTGACTGGCAAGGACATACCCGCGGCTCCGCCGACTACCGTCGCCTGCTCGCCGCGTTGTTCTGCGCCGGCGTCGCCACGTTCGCGCAACTGTATTCACCACAAGCGGTCTTGCCCCTGATCGCGCGTGACCTCGGCACCGGCGCCGCGGGCACCGCGCTGGCCGTGTCGACCGCCACCATCGGCCTCGCAGTCGGCGTGATCCCGTGGGCCGCCGTGGCAGACCGCATCGGCCGGGTTCAGGTGATGACGATATCCGTCACGGCCGCAACAGTTCTCGGCCTCCTGGTGCCACTGTCCCCGACATTCCAGCTACTGCTGGCCGGCCGGTTCCTGGAGGGTCTCGTGGTGGCAGGCGTACCGGCCGTCGCGGTCGCCTACCTGACCGAGGAGATCAACGCCGGACACGCGGCCAGGGCCGCAGGCACCTACGTCGCCGGCACGACCATCGGCGGGCTGGCCGGCCGGCTCGTCACCGGGCCCGTGGCCGAACACTTCGGCTGGCGCATCGGCGTGCTGACGGTGGCCGTGCTGTGTGGGCTGGCCGCGCTGGCGTTCGCCAAACTCGCGCCACCCGCGCAGGGATTCACGCCCACCCGCAGTCACCGCGAGCTGGGTCCACGGCTGTGGGCCAATCTGCGCTCGCCACGCCAGTTGGTGCTCTACGCGCAGGGCTTCCTGTTGATGGGCGGGTTCGTCGCGATCTACAACTTCCTGGGCTTCCGGCTGATGGCCGCGCCCTTCCATCTGCCGCAGACCGCGGTCAGCCTGGTGTTCGTGGCCTACCTGGCCGGCACCTGGGCTTCGGCGCGCGCGGGCGCCGAAGCCACCCGGTTCGGCCGACGGACGGTGCTGCTCTCCTCGATCGCGACGATGATCGTCGGCGTCGCCATCACGACCAGCCACAATCTGGTGTCCGTGCTGGCGGGACTGGTAATCGCCACCGCAGGGTTCTTCGGGGCGCACGCCATCGCGTCGGGTTGGGTCGGCACTGCCGCATCCGCCGACGGCAAGGCGCAGGCCTCGTCGCTCTACAACCTCTTCTATTACGGCGGGTCGAGCGCCGTCGGCTGGTTCGGCGGGGTGGCCTTCGATGCGGCCGGGTGGAACGCGGTGGCGGCGGTGGTCATCGGCCTGGCGGTCGTGGCGGGGCTACTGGCGTGGACGCTCGGTCGTCGCCACAACGGCGAGCCGCTCAATCACCACAGCTCGATGTCACGGCCGTACTCCGACTCCGGACGCGGACCGAAGTAACGCCGCTGTGACTCCTCGATGAGAACGTCGTTGATGCTGGCCTCGCGCCGAGCCATCAACCCGTCATCGGTGAACTGCCACAACTCGTTGCCGTAGCTGCGGTACCACTGCCCGTCGGCGTCATGCCACTCGTACTGGAACCGCACCGCCATCCGGTTCTCCCGGAATCCCCACAGGCTCTTACGCAGCACGTAGTCCAGCTCGCGCTGCCATTTCCGGGTCAGGAATTCCACGATCTGCTCGCGGCCGACGATGTGCTCGGCACGGTTACGCCAGTGGGAGTCCGGCGTGTAGGCCAGGCTCACCCGGTGCGGGTCACGGGTGTTCCAGGCGTCTTCGGCGGCTTGGACCTTCTGCGTGGCGGTTTCCAGAGTGAACGGCGGGAAAGGCGGGCGGCTACCGGGCGGGGGAGTTCCAGTCATGCCTATGTTCTACCTGTCTAACCATGTGTCATATCGTGGCTGGCATGGACTTCGCGATGTCAGCCAAGGCGGCTGATTACCACAAGCGGCTCACCGACTTCATGACCGAGCACGTGTTCCCGGCGGAGTCGTCTTACGAGGCGTATCGCGAGGAGCGTGGCCCCAAAGACCACACCGTGCCGCCCGTGATCGAGGAGCTCAAGGTCAAGGCGAAGGCCGCCGGGCTGTGGAATCTGTTCCTGCCCTCGGAGTCGGGGCTGACCAACCTGGAGTACGCACCCCTGGCCGAGATCTCGGGGTGGAGCCTGGAGCTCGCCCCCGAGGCGATCAACTGCCAGGCGCCCGACACCGGCAATATGGAGACCCTGCACCTGTTCGCGACCGAGGCGCAGCGCAAGCAATGGCTCGAGCCGCTGTTGGCCGGCGACATCCGCAGCGCGTTCGCGATGACCGAGCCTGCCGTGGCCTCCTCGGACGCCCGCAACATCGAGACGACCATGTTGCGCGACGGGGCCGACTACGTCATCAACGGCCGCAAGTGGTGGATCAGTGGGGCCGCCGATCCGCGCTGCAAGATCCTCATCGTGATGGGCCGCACCAATCCGGACGCGGCCTCGCACGCCCAGCAGTCGATGATCCTGGTGCCGATCGACACGCCCGGTGTCGACATCCAACGGTCCCTGCCGGTGTTCGGCTGGCAGGACCAGCACGGGCACTGCGAGATCGTGTTCGACAACGTGCGGGTGCCTGCCGAGAACCTGCTCCACGAGGAAGGCAGCGGGTTCGCCATCGCCCAGGCCCGGCTGGGTCCCGGCCGCATCCACCACTGCATGCGTGCACTCGGGGCGGCCGAGCGGGCGCTGGCGTTGATGGTCGACCGGGTGCAGAAGCGGGTCGCGTTCGGTAAGCCGTTGGCCGAACAGGGTGTGGTGCGCGAGTCGATTGCCAAGTCGCGCAACGAGATCGACCAGGCCCGGCTGCTGTGCGAGAAGGCCGCCTGGACCATCGACCAGCAGGGCAACAAGGCTGCCCACGTGCTGGTGTCCCAGATCAAGTCGGTGGCGCCGCAGGTGGCGTGCACCGTCATCGACCGGGCCATCCAGGTTCACGGTGCGGCCGGCATCAGCGACGACTTCCCGTTGGCGCGGCTCTACGGCTGGCACCGCGCGATGCGGCTGTTCGACGGACCCGATGAGGTACACATGCGCACCATTGCCCGCGCCGAACTCGGTCGCGAGAAGTCCCCACTTGCTTCGGCGGCGAGCCGCCAATCGAGCACGGCGGTGACGTCCGCATGACCGTCGAGCTGGGAGAACTGTCGGGAGCGTGGAACTTCCGAGATGTGGCGGAGTCCACCGGGATTCGGCCCGGCCGGCTCTACCGGTCCAGTGAGCTGAGCGCGCTCTCCGACGCGGGACGCGACCGGTTCCGCAACTTGGCCATCACCGATGTCGCCGACCTGCGCTCGTACCGCGAGGTGCAGCGCCGTGGCCCCGGCCTGGTGCCCGACGGCGTCGAGGTCCACATGTTGCCGTTCCACTTCCAGGACGACTCCGATCAAGAAGCACCGCACGAGTCCACCTTCCAGCGGGTGATGGCCGAGTCCCCGAGCGACGAGAACATCGTCGACGCCGCCAAGCGGTACATGGTCGAGGTCTATGAGGAATTCCCGACCCTGCCCGGCGCGCATACCGCTGTGCGCCAAGTGATCTCGCTGCTGGCCGCCGGCCGGCCCGTACTCGCGCACTGCTTCGCAGGCAAGGACCGCACCGGGTTCACCGTGGCGACCGTGCTGAATGCCGTCGGCGTCTCGAGCGACACCGTGATGGCGGACTTCCTGCGCAGCAACGACGCCATCGTTGCGCTGCGCGAGCGCATCCTCGAGTCGGTGCGGGCCCGATCAGCCGACGCTGAGGTCATCTCCTTCGCCGAAGCTCGCCTGACCGACGAGGTGCTCGGCGTGCGCGAGGAGTACCTCGACGCCGCGTGGCGCACGCTCGAGCAGAGCTACGGTTCGCCGTCCGGCTTCCTACAGGCTGCCGGTGTGACGGACGCGGACCTCGCCGGACTGCGTGCGACGCTGCTGGGTTAAGCCTTGCCGTTTTGCGGGGCGATCCGGCGTTGTTCGTTGCGCATCAGCACCTGCCCGGCACCGAGCAACAGGGCGACGGGCCAGTCGATGATCTCGACCGCCACGAGCACGCCCAGTGCGCTGTAGAAGGCCAGCTGCTCAGGGGGCGGCACCGCGACGCGGCCCACCACCGGCAACGTCAGCGCAAAGCCGCGGGCATCGCGCACCCGCTGCACCGCTTCGCGGTGACTCTGTGCCTGTTGCGATTCTTCGGGCATTCGTCACCTCTCCGTCATGTCGGTTTCGACTTTTCGACGTCTCGATTACGCACCGTGACAGGCGTGACAACGTCCACTGTGCCGGTCGATCCAATGGCCGACATCGTGGCGCGTGTCTTGACCGTTCCGTTGCGCGAGCTGTACGCGGTGTTGTGGCGCTGCGGCGTCCTGCACATCGACGACCACCCAGTCGCCTCGACCGACAGCTGACACCGCTCGCGCTGATCACTGCGCGGTGCGCGAGCCCGAACGCCGAGTCCCGGTTCGGCGCGCGCCCGCTTTCCGCGGACGATTCGACGCGGGCCGCGACTCACTCGGCGTTTCGTTCTCCTCGGTACGGGTGCGCCGACTGATCTCGTGTACCGCGAGCACCGTGCCACCGACGGTCAACAGCACCGGCCATTCGACCAACCCCGCAGCGCCGATGCCCGCCATGGTGAGGGCGGCAGCGGCCGATGACTTGCTGCCTTGTCTGAGGCCGGAATTGACCCCGGAGCCGACTCCTTTGATCCCGCCCACCACGCCGTTGACCGCGGCGCCTCCGAGAGCTCCGGCGGTGGCTGTGGCGGCGTCTGCGGTGCGACCGACGATTTGAGCGGTGCCAGAAAGAATGTTCACGTTGGGACTCCTCACGTTCCCCGGTTTCAGCACTACCCGCTTCCCCGACTTTCCACACCGGATCGGCAGTACTGACAGGGTGCTGTCAGCGAAGCCTGGCCACGGCGATCGTGACCTCCACCTCATCGGCCACCTTCATAGCGCCCATCAGCATCGAATACTGCTTGATGCCGAAATCGGAATGCCGCACCACCGCCTCACCCGCGATGCGCCACTCCGCGCCGTCGGGCTCGACGCGGACGTCGACGGTCTGCCCACCGCTGCGCCCGGCGATCTGCAGGGTTCCGACCAGTCGCAGCGTGTCACCGTTGCGGTCGATCGCCGACGACCGAAACGTCGCCTGGGGAAACCGCTTGGCCTGCAACGTCTTCAGCGCGTTGGTACGCACCAGCGTCTTCTCGGCACCGGACAGCGGCGTCATCCCGCCCTCGCCGTGGACGACGTCGAGGGA
Organism: Mycobacterium dioxanotrophicus; assembly: GCF_002157835.1. Classification (NCBI taxonomy): domain Bacteria; kingdom Bacillati; phylum Actinomycetota; class Actinomycetes; order Mycobacteriales; family Mycobacteriaceae; genus Mycobacterium; species Mycobacterium dioxanotrophicus. The sequence goes on from NZ_CP020809.1 coordinate 7,423,447, forward strand.
ATCGAGGTCGATGGTCACCTCGACACCAGAGGGGTCGTCACCGTCCCAGTCCACCGTCGCTCGCCACGACCGCATCGCGATGGTCAACCGGTGCCCCATGCGCGCCGCGGTACCGATGACGCCCGTATGCAGCAGCACCTCGCCGTCGGAAGCGCTCAATGTCCATTGCCCAGTCAATTGCTGAACACCAATCCCGTCACCCAGGCCGCCGTGGCCAGCAGCGCGCCGGTCAACTCCACTCCGACCGACAGCGCCACGCCCTTGAGTGCGTGCACCGTCGACGCCCAAGCTCGGCGTCCGTCTCTCCGCACCGACAACTCCGCCAGGTACACCCCGACCACGAAGCCGAGCAGCAGACCCAGGACCGGGATCGCGAAGAACCCGATGATCCCCAGCACGCCACCAGCCACCAGACTCCACGTCCGGACGTCGGCGGCGCGCATGCGGCGCACCGGCCACAGGTACTTGACCACCTCGGTGGTGATGAACAGCGCCGCCGCGACCCCGAGCACCACCCACGACACCGCGGTGTGTTCGACGATCGCCCACACCGCGATAGCGGCGAACACCAGCAGCCCGCCCGGTAGGACCGGCACGACGATGCCGACCAGTCCGACGGCGATGGCGACCGCGACGAGTACGACGCCAAGAGTGCTCACGGCTTCTGGCCGCGCACCCACTGGATGGCGCCGACGCTCTTGGTTCGCACCCTGAGCAGGCCGAGTTCCTCGAAGATGTCGCCGATCTCGTCCTGACCGAAGAACCGCGCGCCGCCCTTCGACAGCAGGCGCACCGGGCCGCGCCCGACTGTGGGCACCATGACGGCGATGCGCCGGCCCGGACGCAGCACCCGCACCATCTCGGACAGTGCGGCGTCGGCGTCGGGGATCAGCTGCAGCACTGCGATCGAGTTCACCGCGTCGAAGGTTTCGTCCCGGAACGGGAGTCGCTGGGCGTCCGCGCGGATGAAGCCCACCTGCCGGCCCGCTTCGGCGGCGACCGCCCGGGCGAGCATGGGCTCGGAGATGTCGATGCCGAGGGCCAACCCGTCGAGGCCGGCGGCCCGAGCCAGCGCCGCGGTGACGTTGCCGGGGCCGCTGCCGACGTCGAGCACGACGCCACCGGACGGGATGTTCAGCCAGTCGACGGGCGGTCGCGTCACCGCCAGTAGCCGACGGTTCAGCAACTGGGCACGGTCGTAGAGCATCGACCCGACCGGGGATGCCCACCACTTCTGGATCGTCCCCGAGTTCTTGGGTGCGTCGGAGCCCGCGCCCAACAGATCGAGGTAGCCCTTGCTGGTATCGGGATCAACCGGCGGATCGATCAACAGATCTAGTGCCCGGCGCAGTGCTTGATTCGACGCAGTGTCCACAGCTCCACGCTACGCACCGAGCTGGTCGGCGAGGTCGAGAAAATCGGTCGCCACCACATCGAACTCGCCCGGTTCGACGACGTGGAGCTCGCCGTGCGGGCCATGTTCTCGGGGCCGGGCCACGTAGGCCGTGCCCAACCCGGCCGCCTGGGCCGCCCGCAGGTCCGACGGATGTGCGGCGACGAGCGTCAGCTCGCCGGGTGCGACGTCGAGCAGTTCGGCACAGCCCAGATACGCCTCGGGATCGGGTTTGTAGTGCCGGAACAGCTCAGCCGATATCACGCAATCCCACGGCAGCCCAGCATGTTTGGCCATGCTGGTCAGTAGGGACAGGTTCCCGTTGGACAGCGTGGTGATGACGAAGCGGTCCTTGAGCCGGGTCAGCCCGGCGACCGCATCGGGCCACGGGTTCAGCCGGTGCCACGCGCGGTTGAGGTGATCGACCTCGTCATCCCCGGCCTCGATCCCGGCCTCGGTGAGCAGCGAGACCAGGATCTGGCGGTGCAGGTCGTCGATCCTCGTCCACGGCAGCTCCCCGCGCCGCACCCGGTCCATCGCCGGGGCGTAGCCGGCCCGCCAGGCATCGGCGAAGGCCGGCCAATCCCGTTGCAGCCCACGGGTGTTCCCGAACGCCGCGAGTTCGGCGATGATGGATGACCGCCAGTCGACGACGGTCCCGAATACGTCGAACGCGAGAGCTTTCATCACGGCTCCAGCACCAGCTTCCCGCGCACTTGCCCGCCGGCCAGCGCATCGAGTGCCGCGGTCCCGTCGGACAACGGATGCCGCACGGGCGGCGGCGGACGCAGGCCGCCGGCCACCAGCTTGTTCAGTTCGGCTCCGACCTGCCCCTGGGCGGCCGGGTGGCGGCGCAGGAACTCGCCCCACCCCACACCCACCACGCTGACGTTGCGCAAGAGCAGGCGGTTCACCTTGACGGTCGGAATTCCGCCACCGGCGGCGAATCCGATCACCAACAGCCGCCCCTCGGGCGCCAGCACGCGGATGGCGTCGTCGAAGGCGTCACCCCCGATCGGGTCCACGACCAGATCGACGCCCTGGCCGTCCGTGGCGTCGAGCACCGCCTGACGCCAACCGTCGGTCAGCGGCAACACCACGTCGGCGCCCACCGACGTCACGAACTCCTCGGCACCGGACCTGTGCACCATCGCAATGACCTTGGCGCCCATGGCCTTTGCGAGCTGGATCGATGCGACACCGATGCCGCCCGCCGAGCCGAGCACCAGAACGGTCTCGCCCGCCTGCAGGCCGCCGCGGCGGGCCAGCGCGAACTGCATCGTGTAGTAATTGCCCAGCAACGACGCGGCCTGGCCGTCGTCGATGCCGTCGGGAGTCGGGATGACGCTGGACGGCGCGACAGCCACCTGCTCGGCGTACCCGCCCAGCATCGTCATCGCGGACACCCGCTGCCCCGGCCTGAACCCCGACCCCCCGGGCGCCGACCGCACGGTACCGGCGACCTCCATGCCCGGGGTGAACGGCGGCTCCAGTCGCAGCTGGTACTCGCCGCGCAACAGCAGCAGATCCGGAAAGCAGACGCCGGCGGCGCCGACGTCCACGATCACCGCATCGTCGGACACAGGATCGGGGACGTCGACGTACGCCAGTCCGGACGTACCGGTGAGTGCCTGCGCTACAAGCGCTTTCACTTGTTCTAGCCCAGCTTGAAGCTGGCCTGCTGCGCTGCGGACAGGTCGGTGATCTCGCCCCACTTGGCGGCGATGTCATCGACCGAGGGCACCTCGGTGAAGGTCACGCCGTCGTTCTGGAACAGCGCGGTGCGCTGCACCTTGCCACCGCCGACGATGAACACCGAGTCGGTGTCGGGCAGTTCCTCGGTCATCAGGTAGGCCACCACCGGGGCGACGTACTCGGGCGTGAGCTTCTCGAACACCTCGGGCGGCAGGATGTCCTGGGTCATGCGGGTGGCGGCGATCGGCGCGACCGCGTTGGTCTTGATGTTGTACTTGGCGCCTTCCTGGGCCAGCGTGTTGATCAGGCCGACGAGGCCGAGCTTGGCGGCACCGTAGTTGGCCTGGCCGAAGTTGCCGAACAGGCCGCTGGTGGAAGTGGCGACGACGACACGGCCGAAGCTCTGCTCGCGGAAGTGCGGCCACGCGGCGCGGATGACGTTGTATCCGCCGTAGAGGTGCACCTTCAGCACGGCGTCCCAGTTCTCGAACGTCATCTTGTGGAACGTGCCGTCGCGCAGGATGCCTGCGTTGCTGACCACGCCGTCGACCTTGCCGAACTCGTCGAGCGCGGTCTTGATGATGTTCTCGGCGCCCTCAGGCTCGGCGACGCTGTCATAGTTGGCGACGGCGCGTCCGCCCGCGGCCTTGATCTCGTTGACCACCTCGTCGGCCATGTTGTGTCCCGCACCGGTGCCGTCGCGGGCGCCGCCGAGGTCGTTGACGACGACGCTGGCGCCCTCGCGGGCGAGTGTCAGGGCGTACTCACGCCCCAGACCACCACCGGCGCCGGTGACGACAACAACGCGATCCTGCACTCCTGGCATGACGGTTCCTCTCGGTTAAAGGGCTGAGCTCGGGCCCGTCAGCAATCACCACTGTCGGGCGTCCTTCTCTGTATACGGCGGCCAGATCGTCGTCCGTGCACCGGGTCAGCCGAAGACACCCCCCGCCCGGACGCAGTGAGCACTGTCACGGCGCTCCGCGAGGTTTTACCGGAATGAACACCCCCGGCCTCTAGTTGAACGAGTCAGAAAAGCAACAGAACAAAGAAGAGGCAAGAGAAATGAAGAAGTTTGGATTCACCGCCGTCGTCGCAAGCGGACTGGCCGCCGCCGTCTTGGGCCTGGCTGGACCGGCATCGGCCGGGGTGGACCACCAGGACTGGCTCAACCAGGTCGGCCAGCACGTGAACGTGCCGCAGGTCGACACGACGGTTCACCAGAGCCGCTGATGACAACCAAAGCGGGGCACCGGAAAGCATCCGGTGCCCCGCTTTTGTGTTGCGTTGCTTCTAGATCCGTTCGGCGGTGACGAACGTCGCGAAGGCGTCGTCGTCGTGCGGGTGCTGCAATTCGACAGAGCGGTTCAGCCGGCGCATCTCGGCCAGGGAGTGCACGCCGTTGGCTCGCCAGCCGTGCTCGTTGAGCCACTGTGTGACGTCGGCGCGGTCCGGGTCCTCGTACACCAGGTTCTGGATGTCGAGCGCCTGCTCCAGGTTGAACTGCGCGGCGAACCGCGCGAACCGCTCCCGCATCTCCTCGCGCCGCTCCGCGGCCGTGTGCCCGGCGGTCTCGGCCGCGATGCGGCTGCCCGGCGCCGACAGTTCGGTGATCTGCTCGAAGAGCCGGTCCTGAGCATCGGCGGGCAGGTACATCAGCAACCCCTCGGCCAGCCACGCCGTGGGCCGCCCGGCATCAAAACCGGCCTCCCGCAAGGCCTTCGGCCAGTCGAAGCGCAGGTCCATCGGCACCTCGTGGCGCTCGGCCTTCGGCTGCACACCATGCTCGGTGAGCGTGGCGGCCTTGTACTCCAGCACCTTGGGCTGATCGATCTCGTAGACCGTGGTGCCCGCGGGCCACTCCAGCCGGTAGGCCCGGGAATCCAGACCCGATGCCAGGATGACGACCTGGCGGACACCGGCCTGCACGGCGGCGGCGAAGTACTCGTCGAAGAAGTGCGTGCGCACCGCCTGGTAGTTGCCCATGTGCTCGAAGATGGCCGCCGCCTCAGCGTCGGCCGACTCGATCTTGGTGGCAAAGTCCTTGTCCAGCAAGGTTTCCCAGATACCGGTGCCGGCACCGGTGACCAGCAGCCGGGCATACGGGTCGGTGATCAGCGGGTCCTCGCGCTCGGTTTCCGCGGCGCGGGCGGCGGCCACCATGACGGCCGTGGTACCGACGCTGGTGGCGATGTCCCAGGTGTCGTCGTGACTGCGCAGTGAGCTCATCTGACCGATGCTACTCAGCAAGTTAGGCAAGCTATGGGCTGGTGTGTTCCAGCTCACGCATCAATCGCGCAATTGCCAGAGTTTGTTGGCCATCAGCAGTTCGAACTTGTCCACGATGACCCCGAGTTCGTCGGCATTGCCGACGTATCCGGCGTAGAAACCCATGCCCCACATCACCGCGATCAGCATCTCCACGATCGCAGGAATGTCGGTGTCGCCACTCAACTCACCGCGCTCGACCGCGTCGTTGACCGCCCAGGACACAAACGCCCGGGAACTCTTGAGCGCGTCATGTTCCTCCGACACCAGATCGGGGTGCCGCTGGGCCTCCAACACGGAGGTGACCAGGAACGCGGCCGTCGATCGGTCGCTCGAGTCGGCGTCCATCGCAGCGGCGAAAAAGGCCGACAGGCGACCGAGCAACGTGGACGACTCATTGGCCTTGGCAATTCCCGCGGCAATCACCGACGCATTGGTCTGCTCGACCACCTCGCGGTACAGCACACTTTTACTGCCGAAGTAATGGTTGATCGCGGGCCGGGTCAGATCCGCCCGGATAGCTATCGCCTGGAAAGTGGCAGCGTCATACCCGAGTTCGCTGAACACCTCGCGCGCGGCATGCAAGATGCGCTCACGGGTCTCCGCAGCCTTAGCTGCGGGGGGACGGCCTGGTCCCCGGCTCGCGGTATGCGCCACATGACAAAGTGTGCCACAACACACCCGGCACTTGTCGCAACACCTGCCGTCGCGACGCCATTGGCGACATTCTCAGCAAAATATCAGGACCGACATCAGTTGACTGACGAACTATGGTGACCTGGATGGCTGGCGTCGTTTCCCGAGAGTCGTACTTCGACACGGGATTGGACGTGTTGTCCGATCAGGGTTACGGCGGCCTGAAACTCGCCGAGGTGTGCAACCGGCTCGGCGTCACCACCGGATCCTTCTACCACTACTTTCCCAACTGGGCGGCCTACACCCGGGAACTGATCGCCCACTGGCGCCAGGCCCGCACGCTGCGGGTGGTGGAGGCCGTGCGCGCCGATCCGGACCCGCACCGACGGATCGACACCCTCATCGCCGAAGCGCTGGCGTTGCCGCACGGCGCCGAGGCCGCCATCCGAGTCTGGAGCTCGCTGGACCCCGACGTCTACACCGTGCAGGCTGTCGTCGATCAACTGCGCTTCGACGTCATCTTCGAATCGGCCCGGGAGATCATCGGCGACGAAGCCACTGCCCGGCACTTCGCCGACTGGGGCGTCTACCTCATCGTCGGCTACGAGCAGAGCACTCTGCCGCGCAATACTGAAGCCCTGCAATGGATTACCGATCAGCTGCGCGATTCCCTGGAATCCGGCCGGTTCACTCCGGCCCCTGAAATCGGCCAACCCGGCTAGCATCGGCAGTCATGCTGAACCCGGTTGAGCTCTGGCACCGGGCAGTAGATCGGATCCGCGACCGCGACCCCGAACGCGACGCGCTGCGACGCGCGGCACGCGCGGCGATCGTGCTCCCGATCGCGGCGGCCATCGGCTTTACCGTCGGCCCCGGCTCGCAGACCCCGTTGTTCAGCATCTTCGGCGCCGTCTCCCTGTTGATCACCGCCGACTTCCCCGGCAACCGGGCCGCCCGCGCCCTGGCCTACTGCGGCCTCGCGTTCAACGGCGCGGTGCTGATCGCCCTGGGCACGCTCATCGCGCCGCACCCCTGGTTGAGCGTCGCGGCGATGTTCGTCATCGGCGTGGTGGTGTCGTTCTCCGGGGTGCTCAGCGAGATCATCGCGGCCGGTCAACGCGCCACCCTGTTGATGTTCGTGCTGCCGGTGTGTACGCCCGTCGGTCCGATTCCCGACAGGCTGCTGGGCTGGCTGATCGCGTTGGTCGTCTGCGTGCCCGCGGCCCTGTTCCTGTTTCCACCGCGCCATCACGACGAGTTGCGCCGCAACGCCGCACAGGTATGCCGGCTGCTCGCCGATCGGCTGGAGGGCACCGCGTCGGGCCGCGACGTCACCCGCGCGATGAACGCCCTGTACGCGAACTTTCTCGGTGCCGACTACCGGCCGGTCGCGCTGACCGCGGGCAGCCGGGCCCTGGTCCGGGTGGTCGACGATCTGGGCTGGCTGACCGACCAGGTCACCGGCGACACCGGGGACCTACTCGGCCCGATGCGCGATACGGCGGTGCGGGTGCTGCGCGACAGCGCCGCGGTGCTGCGCATCCGCGATGTCGGCAAGCGGGCTGCCCACAGCGCGGACCTGCACGCGGCACTCGCCGAACAGCGGACGGTCGCACAGGGCACCTACCGAGACGACATCGTCGCCGTCCTCGACGCACCCGACGACGAGTCCGCCGTCGACGTCGGCCGCACGCTGCTCGTCCGGCGCACCACCTCGGCCACCATCGCGGTGACCGGTCGGATCATCAGCAACGCCGCGCTGGCCGACGCGCGGCCGGTGTGGGCCCGGGTGCTGGGCATGCGGCTGCCGAAGACCGGCGCCGCCGACTGGGTGATGCCCGAAACCGTCGCGGTCGCGGCCATCGCCAAGGGATTTCTGGCCACGCGCGCGGTCGTGCTGCGCAACAGCCTGCGCACGGGCATCGGCCTGGCGGTCGCCGTCACGGTCACGCACGTGTTTCCGGTGCAGCATGGCTTCTGGGTGGTGCTCGGCGCCATGTCGGTGCTGCGGAGCAGCGCGCTGACCACCGGGACCCGGGTCTTGCGGGCAGTGGCAGGTACAGCAGTGGGTTTCGTGCTGGGCGCGATCCTGATCAAGCTGGTCGGGGTGGATCCGGTGGTGCTGTGGGCGCTGCTGCCGGTGGTGGCCTTCGGTTCGGCGTATGTGCCGGGCGTGATGTCGTTCACGGCCGGTCAGGCCGCGTTCACCATGATGGTGCTGATCAACTTCAACCTGATCGTGCCGACCGGCTGGCGGGTGGGCCTGGTCCGGGTCGAGGATGTGGTGGTCGGTGCGTCCGTCGGCATCGTGGTGTCGCTGCTGCTGTGGCCGCGAGGCGCGTCGGCGTCGGTGTCCAAGGCGATCAACGACGCCAGGAGCGTCGGGGCGAAATTCCTGCGCGCCGCGGTGTTACGGGCGACGCGGGGCGCATCCGAGGAGGCCGACGACCGGGTCAACGCGCTCAGTTACGACGGGCTGCAGGCCACGCGTATCTTGGATGACGCTGTGCGCCATTATCTTTCGGAAAACGGTGGCCCGTCGGATCTGCGCGCTCCCGTCGTGAAGGCGGCCAACCGGGCGATTCGGGTACGGGCCGCCGCAGAGCTGATCGCCGATGTCGTCCCGCCGCCGCTGGGCGCCTATCAACGGACTCGGGACGTGCTGGAGGTGCATGCGCAGGCGATCTGTGCGCGGCTGGTCGGCGGCGACACCCGGTCGCTGATCCCGATCAGCGACAGCCTGGTGCGGTGCCTGCGCGCCGAGTCCACCGGTGACGATCTCGCGGTCTCGGCCGCGCTGCCGCTGGTGACGGTGGCCGCCAACCTCGGCGAGCTGGAACTGCTGTATCCGCAGCCCGCCGAGACGATGCGTAGTCGCGTCAGTTGAACGGCCGGTGCGGCATCAACGCGTCCGCCGGAATCTGACCGAACTTGCCTGACTGGTAGTCCTCCAGGGCCTGGATCAACTCGGCCTTGGAGTTCATCACGAACGGGCCGTAGTGGAAGACCGGTTCCCGAATCGGCCGGCCGCCCAGCAGCAGGATCTCCAGCGCGGGCCGGTTCGAATCCTGGGTGCCCTCGGCGGTCACCGTGATGCGGTCACCGGGCCCGAACACCGCCAGTTGTCCCTGGTGGATCGAGTGTGCGACCGGGCCGACGCTGCCACGCCCGCTCAGCACGTACACCAGAGCGTTGAAGTCCCGGTTCCAGGGCAGGTTGAGCTGGGCACCCGGTTCGACCGTGGCGTGCGCCATGGTAATCGGCGTGTGCGTCGCTCCGGGACCTTGAGCCCCGTCGATCTCACCGGCGATGATGCGCACCAGGGAGCCGCCGTCCTGCGATGACAGCAGCTTGGCCTCGTTGCCCTCGATGGCCTGGTACTTGGGCGTCGCGAACTTGTCCGTGCGGGGCAGGTTCACCCACAGCTGGATGCCGTGGAACGTGCCACCGCTCTCGACGAGTTCAGCCGGCGGGGTCTCGATGTGCAGGATGCCGGACCCTGCCGTCATCCACTGCGTGGCGCCATCTGTGATCAGGCCGCCGCCACCATGGGAATCCTGATGGGCGAACCGGCCGTCGATCATGTAGGTGACGGTTTCGAAGCCGCGGTGCGGGTGCCAGTCGGTGCCGCGAGGCTCGCCCGGCTGGTACTCCACCTCACCCATCTGGTCCATGTGGACGAACGGGTCGAGGTCGGCGGCACTGACACCGGCGAACGCACGCACGACGGGGAATCCTTCGCCCTCGTAGCCGCGCGGGCCGGTGGTGATGGACCGAACGGGGCGTTCGGTGTCCGACGCCTTGGGTGCCGCGATGCGCGGCAAGGTCAGGGTGTCGGCGGTGATGGCGGGCATCTGTACCTCCTGGGGTATCTGAACTGATACCCGTATAACCGGACCGCGGTCCGATTATTCCTTACTGCAGGAGGGTCAGCGCGGCAGCTCGAGCTTCGGTGGCAGTCGCGGTCGCCAACACCGCATCGGCGGCATCCCGACACTGCTGCAGGGTGACCTGCGAGAGCTTCGCCCCAACGGCCGGAATCGCTGCCGAGGCCGCCGACAGCGACGTCACCCCGAGGCCCACCAGCACGCAGGCCAGCAGCGGGTCTGCCGCCGCTTCGCCGCACACACCCACCGGCTTGCCGACCGCCGCACCGGCCCGTACCGCCATGGCGACCAGCGCCAGCACCGCGGGCTGCCAGGGGTCGGTCAGGGTCGCCAGGTCAGCCGACATCCGGTCAGCGGCCATCGTGTACTGCGCCAGGTCGTTGGTGCCGATCGACAGGAAGTCGACGTGCTCGAGGATTTTGTCGGCCAGCAGCGCCGCCGCGGGCACCTCGATCATCACGCCCGGGGTCAGACCGTAGGTCCGGGCGGCGTCGGCGAAGCTCTTGGCTTCGGCCGCGGTGGCGATCATGGGCGCCATCACCCACGGCTGATTGCCGCTCGCGGCGCCCGCGGCCGCGATGGCCTCGAGCTGGCGGTGCAGCAGCCCCGGATTGCCCTCTGCGATCCGGATGCCGCGCACGCCGAGCGCGGGGTTGGCCTCGTCGGGGTGGCCCGCGAATTTGAGGGGCTTGTCCGAACCGGCGTCGAGCGTGCGGATCACCACCTTGCAGCCGGTGAACGCGTCGAGCACCTCCCCGTAGATCTTGGCCTGCTCGGCGACAGAGGGTTCGGTGTCCCGGTTGAGGAAGCACAACTCGGTGCGGAACAGTCCGACGCCCTCGGCTGGGGTCTGCCGGGCGGCCCGGGCCGCGGCACCGTCTTGCACGTTGGCCAGGACCGCGACGGTATGGCCGTCGGCGGTGGCCCCCGGACCGGTCCATTGCCGGGCCTGTTCGGCAGCGTGTTGCGCCGCGGTGACGGCGGTTGCCGCCTCGAGCGGGTCGGGGTCGACCGTGAGGGTCCCCGTTGTTCCGTCGAGCAGGACCGTGGCGCCTGCGGCGACGTCATCGAGCCCGTCGACCGCGACGACACACGGGATGCCCAGCTGGCGGGCGATGATCGCGGTGTGGCTGGTGGGACCACCCAATGTGGTGGCCAGGCCGATCACCAACGACGGATCGAGGCCCGCGGTATCGGCCGGGGCGAGGTCCTCGGCGCACAGAATCGACGGCACATCCGGCAGCGGCACCCCCGGCTCGGGCAGGCCGGACAGCTCGGCGATGACGCGGTCGCGGATATCGCGCAGGTCGGTCACGCGCTCGGCCATCAACCCGCCCAGCTGGGTGAACAGTGCGACGAACTGGTCGACGGCCTCGCCGACCGCACGTACCGCAGGCGCACCCCCCGCGATCCGCTTCTCGGCAGCTCCCAGCCAGGCCCGGTCCTGAGCCAGTGTGGCCGTGGCGGCCAGCACCTCGGAGGCCGCGCCGGTGGCGCGCCCCGCCCGGTCACGTAGGCGGTTGGCGACGGCCGCCGCCGCGGCACTGAAGCGCGCGGCTTCCGTCGCCCGCGCGGGTTCGTCGATGTCACCCACAGGAGCGTCGACGACGGGCAGCCGGCCCGGGCGGATCACGGGTCCACACTGCACGCCTCCCACCACGGGGACCCCGCGCAGGACGACCTGTGAAGTAACCGGAGATGAAGTGCTCATGTGAGACAGATTACTAGAAACCGTTGACAAGTCAACACGATCAAGCGTAAAACAACACATATCAACATTCAGTTGGTGCCGGAACCCACATAAACGGAGGGTCATGTACGCCGAAGAACGCCAGCAGGCCATCGCTGCGCTGGTGATGACCAGGGGACGCGCCTCTGTCGCGGAACTGGCACAGACCTATGACGTCACTACTGAAACCGTCCGCCGGGACCTGGCCGTCCTCGACAAGGCCGGGCTGCTGCACCGCGTCCACGGCGGCGCCGTCCCGGCCCGCACGCTGCACCTCGTCGAATCCGGCGTCGGTGAACGGGACACCACCCGCGCCGAACAAAAGGATGCGATCGCCGCCACGGCCCTCGACTTCCTACCGCTGAGCGGCGCCACAATACTGCTGGACGCCGGAACCACCACGGCACGCATCGCCGCGCAGTTGCCGACCGACCGGGAATTCACGGTGGTGACCAACTCGGTGCCGATCGCGGCCCGGCTGGCCGGCAGCCCGACCATCACATTGCAACTCCTCGGCGGACGCGTCCGCGGCCTCACCCAGGCTGCCGTCGGCGAACACGCCCTGGCCGTGCTGAGCACACTGCGAGTCGACGTCGCATTCATGGGCACCAACGGCATCACCGTGCGGCACGGCCTGTCCACCCCCGATTCCGACGAGGCGGCCATCAAACGCGCCATGGTCTCGGCCGCCAATTACGTTGTGGTGACCGCCGACTCGTCCAAGGTCGGCCGCGAAGACTTCATCAGCTTCGCCCCGATCGACAGCGTCGACACCCTGATCACCGACAGTGACGTGTCGGCGGCCGACCGTGGCGAGCTGACCTCGCACGGTGTCGAGGTGGTGATCGCATGATCGTCACCGTCACGCCCAACCCGAGCCTGGACCGCACCGTCACACTGCCCGGACCGCTCACCCGCGGCGCCGTGCAACGCATCGACACCGTCACGGTCGAACCCGGCGGCAAGGGCATCAACGTCGCCCGCGCCCTCACCCTCGCCAATGTCGACGCATTGGCAGTCCTACCTGCCGCCGATACCGATCCACTGCTGGGCGCGCTGCGCTCCCGCGGCGTCCCGTTCACCGCGGTACCCATCGCCGAGCCCGTCCGCACCAACCTCGCCATCACTGAAACCGATGGCACCACAACCAAAGTCAATGAGCGCGGAGCACTGCTCGACGAAGCATCCCTGGCCGCCCTCACCGACTGCGTCGTGCAACGGGCCCGGTCCGCATCATGGGTCGTGCTGTCGGGATCACTGCCTCCCGGAGCCCCCATCGACTGGTACGCCCGCATCGTCGCGCAACTGGCGCCACTGGACTGTCAGGTGGCCGTGGACACCTCCGAAGCCCCGCTGGCCGCACTCGCCGCGGCATTCGAGGTCGCCGCCCCCGACCTGATCAAACCCAATGCAGAGGAGCTGGCCGACTTGGTCGGCGCATCGGCTGCAGAGCTCGAAGAAGCTGCCGCCCAAGGTGATCCGGCACCGGTCGTGGCAGCGGCCACCCGGTTGATCGACCGCGGAGTCGGCGCGGTGCTGGCCACTCTGGGCGCCGCAGGTGCCGTGCTCGTCGACCGGGTCGGCGCCTGGCACGCCACACCCCCCGCCCATCACCCCGCGCAGCACCGTCGGGGCCGGCGACGCGTCCCTGGCCGGCTATCTGCGCGCCGCGGTCGGCGGTGCCGAACCGCCACGACGGCTGCGCATGGCCGTCGGCTACGGCAGTGCCGCTGCCGCCCTACCCGGATCCGCCCTGCCCTCCCCCGCCCAACTCGACCTCGATGCCGTCCGTATCCACGCCATGAAGGTGCCGCTATGACTCAACCGATCATCACCCCCAGAACTCGTCCTGCTCGACGTCGCCGTCGACGGTGACAAGGAAGCCGTCATCGGCCGGCTCGCCGGTGCGCTCGCCGCCGCGGGACGCAGCTCCGACGCCGACGGCTTGATCGGCGCGGCGCTGGCCCGCGAGGCCCAGTCCGCCACCGGACTGCCCGGCGGCATCGCGATCCCGCACTGCCGATCGCCCTACGTCGACGCACCGACCATCGGCTTCGCACGGCTGTCCCCCGGTGTCGACTTCGGCGCCCCCGACGGCCCCGCCGATCTCGCCTTCCTCATCGCCGCGCCGGAATCCGGTGGGGCCGAACACATGAAACTGCTGTCCAGCCTCGCCCGCGCGCTGGTCCGCAAGGACTTCGTGGCGTCACTGCGCAGTGCCGCCAGCTCCGACGAGGTGGTGGCCCTGGTCGACGGTGTGGTCAACCCTGCCCCGGCTGCCCCGGCTCCTGCTGCCGCGGCTGCTCCGGTCGCAGCTCCGGCGGCAGCTCCGGCGGCCACGCCCAAGACCGTCTCGATCGTGGCCATCACCGCATGCCCCACCGGCATCGCCCACACCTACATGGCCGCCGACGCCTTGAAGCTCGCCGCCCAGGAAGCAGGGGTGCACTTCACCGTCGAGACCCAGGGCTCCTCTGGCAGCACCCCGCTGTCCGCATCGACCATTGCCGAAGCCGATGCCGTCATCTTCGCCACCGACGTCGGCGTCAAGGACCGGCAGCGCTTCGCCGGTAAACCCGTCATCGCGTCCGGCGTGAAACGGGCCATCAACGAGCCCGGCAAGATGATCGCCGAAGCCGTCAGTGCGGCAAGCGATGCCAACGCTCCACGGGTCGCGGGCGACGCCGCCTCCTCGGCTGCGCCGTCCACCGCCGCCGGCGGCGTCGGCTGGGGCACCCGGCTGCGACAGATCCTGCTCACCGGCGTGAGCTACATGATCCCGTTCGTCGCCGCGGGCGGTTTGCTGATCGCGCTCGGCTTCCTGTTCGGCGGCTATGAGATCGCCAACAAGCCTGCCGGTCAAACGGATTCGATGGCACATATCATCGCCACCACCAACTCGCTGACCAACCTGCCCAGCGGCGGGTTCGTCCAATATCTCGGGGCGGTGTTGTTCAGCCTCGGCGGCCTGGCCTTCGGCTTCCTGGTGCCCGCGCTGGCCGGCTACATCTCGTTCGCCATCGCCGACCGGCCCGGCATCGCACCAGGCTTCACCGCGGGAGCCGTGGCAGTCTTCGTCGGTGGCGGGTTCATCGGCGGCATCGTGGGCGGCCTGATCGCCGGTTTCGCCGCACTGTGGATCAGCTCCTTCAAGGTGCCGAAGTGGTTCCGCGGATTGATGCCGGTCGTGGTGATTCCGCTCGGCGCCTCACTGATCGTCGGCCTGCTGATGTTCATGCTGCTCGGCCGGCCGCTGGCCGCCATCACCTCGGGTCTCACTCACTGGCTCGGTGGCCTGTCCGGCAGTTCTGTGATCCTGCTAGGTGTCATCCTTGGTCTGATGATGTGCTTCGACCTCGGCGGGCCGGTGAACAAGGCCGCCTACGCCTTCGCCACCGCCGGGCTCAACGTCGCCGACCCCGCCTCCCTGCGGATCATGGCCGCCGTGATGGCCGCAGGCATGGTGCCCCCGTTGGCCATGGCCCTGGCAACCACGGTGCGGCCCGGACTCTTCAGTGAGCCTGAGCGCGAAAACGGCCGCGCCGCATGGCTGTTGGGACTGTCCTTCATCTCTGAGGGCGCCATCCCGTTCGCCGCGGCCGACCCGTTCCGGGTCATACCGTCGATGATGTTCGGCGGAGCGGTCACCGGCGGCCTGATCATGGCCTTCGACGTCAGCTCCAAGGCTCCGCACGGCGGCATCTTCGTGTTCTTCGCGATCGGCAACCTGCTGTGGTTCCTCGTCGCGCTCGCTGCCGGCACCGTCGTCAGCGCCCTGGCCGTCGTCGCGGCCAAGCAGTTCGCCAAACCCACCGTCACCACGTCGGACGCCCCGGCGCTGGCCACCACCTAAGGAGAAGAATCAATGCCCAGCAAGACCGTCATCGTCGGCTCCGCCATCGGCCTGCACGCCCGCCCCGCCGCCATCATCGCCGAGGCCGTCGTCAACGCCGGTGTGCCCGTGACCCTTTCAGTCGACGGGGGTGAGCCGGTAGACGCCGGATCCGCCCTCATGATCATGACCCTCGGCGCCGGGAACGGAGCATCGGTCACCGTCGAATCCGACGACGCCGACGCACTCGCGACCGTCGCAGGCCTCGTGGAGCAAGACCTCGACGCGTAAGCAGTTGTCGCGCAACGACTCGCACCGTTCGTTCTCGAACGGTGCGAGTTGTCATTTGGTTGGTGCTGTCGTAGTGCCATCGCCCTAACCAAGGCTTCCCACACGCCTTCGAAAATGTTGTGGTCCTGCTATCTCGCCGGTTGTTGCGCAAGCAGGCAGCGTGGTGCTTCAGCGCTGTACTGAGATTTGGGTGCGCCCTCAGGGCGGCGGGACCTTGTCCCAACGCAAGTACGTGTCCTGCACTCTCCTCCGGCAGGACCGCCGTACGACTACTCAGGCCACCCAGGTTCAGCGGGCGATGACGCGAAATCAGCAGCGGTAAATGGACCAGAGGCCAGATCCTTGCGCCGTTCGAGTGAGTCTGGCGCACCGCTGACGCATGCAGAAACCACTTGACCTTTTGTCGGCCAATCAGTGGACCCAGCGCTGGAAGTCGTGAGGTAGCCAACTATCTGCCACCCACCAAATACGTTGGTATTCGGGCTCAGCGCGGGACCGCGCTGTGGCGCAAGGCCGGCTTCAGACTTCTCCTGCGCATCAGTCAGGTCCAAACGGACGCCGAAAATACCTCTGTCTGGGGACCAACCGTTGGAAAGGTAAGGAACATACGTCCCATCTGTCTTTCTCTGCCCAAGTCCATATCGATACTCGCATAGCGTCACGGTTGCACCACGGCTAGTGCTCTCGACAGACTGGATATGGAATCGAAGATTCCCGACGAGAGTCCAACCCGTGGGATATCGATCGGTTGGTCGCCGATCCCATGCCGAGGTTTTATCCGAAGCACTCGTTGGTTCATTTGGCGGCACTGCGTCGAGGAAGCCTGGGTATGCATTGCCAAAGTTGCCAGTGAACTCCACGAGGTCATACGACTCCAGGTACGCCCTCACAGGAACGGCAACTCCCTCAGTTAGCCCTATACCCGGATCGGCAGTCCATTGCACCCGGACGTCACTAGCTACGCCCGGCCACCCACGCACCTCGGTTTTGTGGGTTTTTCCGCAGCTATTGACGAGTTGCACCACAACAGCACATAAGAGCACTAGCACCCTTGTACGCGCTAAGATCATTTCGGCGGTTCCGCGATCTTCGGATCAGGATTCTGCGTGACCTGATCATATTTGTCATACATCGACTGCGTAGCATCCTGACGATCAGTTGGACTACCTGGCACAGTAGCGTTCAGTACATTCGCAAGAACCGAATCAGCATCGTTCACACTCACTCCGTTGGCTTTCAGCCCAGGAAGATCTTGTATTTGGGGATGATAACCGGGGCGCGGTTCATACGGATTATCACCAGTCCCCGTGTCACCCGCATGTGTGCCCGCCACCTGGGGTGGGTCGGCAAAGTACTTTTGCGGATCGAATTTATCAACGTTGTCATACACGAGCGGTACATCATTAGCACTTAGTGCATTAAGTGCAAAGCGTGCACATTCCGCTTTTGACGCAGGAGGAATGGTGTAATGGTCACCGGTTGGCTCTTTGCCGATGATCGAGTCTTCCATCACCGTGGCAAACACATCGAAGCTAGGGCCAGCCACTACGCCATACCCGGGAATCGTGCCCAGGCCCCCAGTCACTGCCTTTTGCCCCAACTCGTAGGCACTCTTCTGCTCCTGCCACATTTCGTGTGCGTTCTTGCCGAGAGCCTCCGCTGCCTGTTGAGTACCGACCGCCGAGAGCCCCTTCAGCGTCTGCGCGTCCGTTAACCTCGGATCATTTTGCGAAACGTGCACCCCATTCTTGACATCTTCCGCCCATGAGTAGCTTGCGGCGAGTGCATGTGCGTTAGCAGCGCCGTGGAACTCTTTGTACGCTTCAGGATCGGTACTCAGCACCGAGAACACGCCTTTGGCCACTGGCTGATCCAGCAGTTGCTTATCAGGTTCAAAATTTGCGAATACTTTGCCGTCGTCGCCGACACTCGACAGCCCAGCGATTTCCGGTATATATGGGCTTAGACCATGCGCATATCCTCTGACTAGCTCAGGATTTACCTGCCCGAGCGTATGGTGATTGGCGCCGCCCATCAAGTCAGGCTTGTGACTACCAATGTAACTCGCATATTTGTCTGCGGTTTCCGCGGCCAGAGCTCGCTCTTCCGGGAGATGGGCATCGTGTGATTCGTTAGTCCAGCTGAAGAGATGGCCAGCAGCTTTCCCATTGTCGGGCCAGTCGATTGCATTGACATCATGAAGGAAGTCGTCAGCACTTACCCCATTCCTGCCCATTACCTGATCGTTGATAATTCGGTGATCGTCATCAACGGCTTCGAACAGACTCTGGATCGCTTCGGCACCTCCTACCCGAGGATTATCCGCGATGACATCCATCGCTTTGTCGGCGGCGACTATCATTTGCCTATCGAGCTCAGTTCCCGTCTGGAATGCCGGGTTTCCATCCTTCACAATGTCGGCAATACTGTCCAGTTCCGATCCGAATGCAAGAGCCTTTGTCAAGGGGCGATCGTCCGTCACGATGGTCTGATCAGCACGTTGCAAGACGTCTCGGACACTGTCTGGCAATAAATCAGCGCCGCCCCTTGTCGTGTATTTCGGATCATCGAGCGCCCCGACCTTTGGTTCAGTGACGGAAAATTGTACGTCTTTGTTACTCATCAACTGCCACGAATTAGCGATGACACCCTTGTGGTCGCCTAGGCGTTGCTCTGCTTTTTTGAGTGCCTCGACGCTCATTCCCTTCTGCTGAGCCTGCATCTGGCTCAGGTAGGCCGATTGCTCTTCGGTGAGTTTCTGACCTGGTTTGATCCCTGACAGAACCTTGTCCACTTGCGCAGCAGCTTGTTGATCGCCGGCGAGCGTCTTGTGCACATCTTGCTCAGCCCGAGTGTGCACGTCCTTCTCGTCGGGCTTGTCGCCCTTCTTGTTGCCCATCTCGTCCGGCTTATCCCCCGGGCCCTTCTCCCCTGGCCCCTTCTCACCCGGCGCAAACTTCTGATTCGTAAGAGCGTCGTATTCGCCTTTGATGCCCTGCACCCGTCCGCGGATGTCGGTCATGTCGTTAGTGGACTTCTGGATGATGTCGCTGACCTGGCTGACACCCTTGTTGACGATCGGCAGCAGCTTACGGTCACGCTCGTCGGCGTCGGTATCGGGAATCGACGCCGCCATGCTGGAGACCCAGCTCTTGACGTTGTCGAGGTTCTGCCGGCCAGTGGTCACCACATTGGCGGCATTGGTGACTTCAGCAGCCATCCGCTTGTCCAGATCCGCGAGCTTGCCGTAGACCTGCGCATGTTCCTTGTTCGCCGCGGCATAAGCATCCGAAGCCGTGCCCTGCCAACGGGAATCAGGTGCGGCGGCCTCCACGCTCGACTTCATCTGCAGCAGCCGCGAACTGCCGTCGAACTTGGAGCCGTCCTCAGGAGTGCCCTGCCCGAACGTTTCCCGCGCTTGCGACCACGTCTCGTTGAACGCATCGAGCAGCCCCACCACGACCTCCCGGAATCCCCTACAGCTAACTCTCAGTATCGCAGGCTGGCCGCGGGGCCACGTGCACGAATCCCGTCCAGCGCTACGACTTGTCGGGCAGGAACGGCGGCGATTCCCAGGTGCGCGTATCGGGCATGTCGTCGTTGGGCCAGTTCCGGGAGACCGGTGGCGACTGTGACGGTCCAGGTTCCAACGTGTCACCGTTGTCGGGCCAGTCCCCGTAGATCGGTGGAAGCCGCGGGTGAGATTCGCCGTGGACGATGACGTCACCCCCTCCGTGTCCCATGACATCGCCACCCGCGTGACCCATGACGTCACCGCCGAATGGTGGGAGCCCCTGAAGCTCGCGCATCCGCTCTTCGCTCAGGATCCCGCTCTGAACTGGTGGCCTCTGGCCGGCTGGGGCTCCCGCACCCGGCCCGGCTCCGGCCGCGCTGGCCTTCGCTGCAGCATCGGCCGCCGCGGCGCCACCGCCGCCGGCACCCTGCATTGCGGTCTGCACGATACCTTGCGCACCCTGCATCGCCTGCTGCGGGATCTGCGAAAGCCCCTGCACAGCGCCCTGAACAGGCTGCGCCATGCCCTGCATCATCTGCCCGGCCACCTGACCGAACTGGCTCATCACCTGGCCCGCCGGCTGGGGGCCGCCCTGGGCACCCTTGCTCATCACCGTCCCGGCGCCTTGGCGGTTGTCCGTTTGAGCGGACTCCATGCGATCGGCCTGCGCCTTGAGCCGGGCGGCGGCCTCCGAGTCCCCACGCTCGTAGGCCTGGGCGGCCTGCTTCAGCAGGTCACCGATTTTGGCCGACGCTGACTGAGTCGCGCCCAAGGCGTTGCCGCGCGCCGATTGCGCGGCATCAAGCACATCCTGCATCGGAAAGCCGATGGTGCCGTGGCTGTTCTGCACACCCGAGGTCGCCGGAGCACCACTGACAAAGCTGGCAACCTCGTCACTGAGGCTGCTGACCTGTTGCCCCCACCAGGTCACGGCACTTGTGTCAGCCCTGAACTGCGTCATCGGCCCCTCCGATTCTGACGGACTTGCTGACCGACAAGTCTATTGCCGCTGCCGCCACCCCTCGAACGGAAAGTCTGGGACAACAATCGGCCTTGCTGTCATTGGCCAAGTACCCCAGGAAGAAAGCGTAATTCCCACGTCTGGTACACCCTTATGATTGCCTGCGTGCAAATGGCCAGTCGGCTTGTCGTAGGTAGACGCGGTTCGGGGCAGGCGCAGATTTGTTTGCTACATGTGCATCAGCACACGGCAGACGGATCTACCGTCGAGGGGGGTGCGTAGGACGTGCAGCGCTTAGCCGTCATGATGCTTGCGGTGTTGCTGGCGATGTTCAGCGCACCGCCGGCCTGGGCCATCGATCCGCCGGTGATCGACGCCGCAGCAGTTCCGCCGGATCAATTGGGTCCCGACGAGCCGACCGAGCAGCGCTACGAGTGCAAGGGCCCCACGGTCATGCCCAACTCGAACTTCGCCGACAAGCCATGGGCCAACAACTACCTCCGGATCGCCGATGCGCAGAAGTTCGCAACGGGCGCCAGCGTAACTGTGGCCGTCATCGATACCGGTGTCAACGGGTCGCCGCGCGTCCCTGCCGAACCCGGCGGTGATTTCGTCGATGCGGGCGGCAATGGCATGTCCGACTGCGACGCCCATGGGACGCTGACCGCGTCGATCATCGCGGGGCGGCCGTCCCCGACCGACGGGTTTGTCGGCGTCGCTCCCGACGCCCGAATCCTGTCGCTCCGCCAGACCTCCGGGATGTTCCAACCGAAAGGCGCCCAACGGGATCCGAACAACCCGAACGACACCCCGACCGCCGGCTCCATCCGCAGCCTCGCCCGCTCCATCGTGCACGCCGCCAACCTCGGCGCGCAGGTGATCAACATCAGCGAGGCGGCCTGCTACAAGGTGACCCGCCGCATCGACGAGTCCACCCTGGGCGCCGCGATCAACTACGCCGTCAACGTCAAGAATGTGGTCATCTTGGTGGCCGCGGGCAACACCGGCGGCGACTGCACTCAGAACCTCCCGCCGGATCCGTCGATCCCCTCCGACCCTCGGGGATGGCGCGGAGTTCAGACCATCGTCAGCCCGGCCTGGTACGACCCGATGGTGTTGACCGTCGGCAGCATCGCCGAGAACGGTCAGCCGAGCGGATTCTCGATGTCCGGACCGTGGGTGGGTGCCGCGGCACCCGGTGAGAACCTCACGGCGCTCGGATACGACGGCCAGCCGGTCAACGCCGTCGCCGACCAGGACGGCCCCAAACCCCTGTTCGGCACGTCGTTCTCGGTTGCCTACGTGTCGGGCCTGGCCGCCCTGCTCAAGCAGCGCTTCCCAGATCTCACTGCCGCGCAGATCATCAACCGAATCACCGCCACCGCACGCCATCCCGGCGGCGGCGTGGACAACTACGTCGGAGCCGGCGTGATCGATCCGGTCGCCGCGCTCACCTGGGAGGTCCCGAGCGGTCCTGCCAAGGCCCCGATGCGGGTCAAGGAAGTACCGCCGCCGGTGTACATCCCGCCGCCAGACCGTGGCCCGATCACCATCGTCGTCGCCATCGGTCTGGGGTTGGCGTTCGTCCTCGGGGTGGCCGCCATGGCCCGCCGCGCGTTGAGGCGACGCCGATGAACCTCCTGCGCCAGTTCGGCTTTCGGTTCAGCACCGGCCACGCCATCTGGGCTGCCGCGCTGATTCCGGCATGCGTGGCAATCTGCATGCACTTCCACCTGCTGTGGTTGGGCATCACGCTGGGCGTGCTCGTCGCATTGTTCTCAGTGCTGACGATCCGCGGACGCCGACTGACCGGCTGGGTCGCCGCTGTGTTCTCGTGGCGGCGCCGGCATCGCACCACGCCCGATCCGGCCTCCGACCCGGCCGTCGGATCGACCGTGATGCCCGGCGATCACGTCGCGGTGCGCTGGCAGGGCGACTACCTGATCTCCGTAATCGAGTTGGTGCCAAGGCCATTCACCCCGACCGTGATCGTCAACGGCAAGGCCGTGACCGACGACATCATCAGCAGCAAGCTCGTCGAGGACCTGTTGCTCGCACACTGCCCCGACCTCGAGGCCGACATCGTCTCGTCCGGGCATCGGGTGGGCCGCACCGCCCCGGCCAGCCTGGTGGCGCTTTACGAGCAGGTGGTGGGCCCCTATCCCGCGCCGGCGAACCGGCGCACCTGGGTGGTGCTGCGTGCGAATCCCGATACGACGCAACGCTCTGCACAGCGCCGCGACTCCGGCGTCTCCGGCCTGGCCCGGTACCTGGTGGCGTCGACGACGCGGATCGCCGATCAGCTGGCCAGCCACGGGATCGACGCCCAATGCTGCCGTAGCTTCGACGACTACGACAAAGCCACGGAGATCAGCTTCGAGAAGGAATCCTGGTCCGTCATCAAGGGCCGCAGCACGTTTACCGCTGCCTACAGCGCACCGGGCGGCCCCGATGTCTGGTGGTCGGCGCGTGCCGATCACACCACCACGCGCGTTCGGGTCATCCCGGGCATGGCGCCGATCAGCACCGTGCTGCTCACCACGTTGGCCAATCCCACGACACCACGCGGCTTTTCGTGTCTTTTCGGCGGCCAACGGGCTGCCCTGCAGGGCATCAGCCCGGTGACCGACAAGCATTACGAGCTCCCGATCGGGTCGGCCGGTGTGCTGATCGGCGAGACCGCCGACCGCTACCCGGTGTACATGCCGTTCGACGACGTCGACGTCAGCATCAACCTCGGCGACGCCCGGCTGTTCACCCAGTTCCTGATCCGCTCGGCCGCCGCCGGCGCGGTGATCACGCTGAGTCCACAGTTCCGGGAGTTCGCCTCGCTGATCAACGGCCGTGTCGGACGCGTGCCCCGGGTGGCGTGGCCCCATGCCACGACGTACCTCGGCCCACACCAGGGAGTGGGACGAGTCATCCTGCGGCCCAACTTTATTGACACACCTCGGCACCGGCAGCTGCCCATCCAGCTGATCAATCCGCGTGAAGAGAGCCGCTACCAGATGGCGTTGGAACAGTGACAACCGTCATTGGAGGCGAGCCTCCAGTTGGTTCGGGGGGACCATGGGTGAGCAAGTAAATGCGATGACCGACCAGATTCGGGCGCGAGCGACGAGCCTCGAAGGCCTGAGAGTTCCGACGAGTATGGGGCAGTCATCGGTCCAGCGGCCCTGCGGGTTGGATTTCGCCGGCACAGTGGCTCAGAACTTTGGTCGGGGCGCAGACGGCATCATGGGCTACCAGGTCGTCGGTGACAACCAAAAGACGCGTCTCACGCAAGCCCTGACATCTGCGGCCAATGCCTACGAAAGGGTCGACAGCGAAGTCGCAGACGCGATCAAGGCAGGCGCGGGCGGTCAACTCCCGACTGTAACGGTCGAACAACCGAGTACAGACGCCTTGCCCGCTCCTCGCGCTATCGATGCTCCAACAGCGCTCTCGGCTGCGGGCTACGCCCAGATCAAAGACACCGAGGAGCGTCTACACGACGGCGACAACGGATCTTCGCTCCGCACGGCTGCTACCCAGTGGCGTATAGCCAGTGCGCAGCTGACGACCATGAGCTCGCAGTTCAACACGTACGGTGTGCCATGGGAGGGAAGCGCGGCTGAGGCCGCATCCCAAAAGTTCGACGCGATGTCGGTGTGGTTTACCAAACTCGCGGGCGCGTGGATGGAACTCGCAGACGAGGCAGAGCGCATCGCCGACGCGCAGGAAACCGCGAAGGCTGCACATACGCCCGTCTATCAGTGGTACGCGATCGGCGACGCGGTGCTCAAGTGGATGATGATCAACGGCGTTGATCAATTCGACGGGTTGACAGCAGAATTCATCGCCCAAGAGATGGCGAAGCTACAAGCCGAGTCCGATGAGATTCGCAACACCTACAAGAATGCCGCCATGATGAAGGCCATCACGCTCGATCCGCCTCCCGACGGGGCGATCAATGTCGGTGGCCCTGACGATCGCAGTATTGGACCAGATGACAGCCTATCCCGGAAAGAGGGTGGGCCCAAGCCGGGTGAATCTGGGCCGCAGTCCGCGAATTCGGCTACGCCAACCGTGTCTCCCGCAAGTGCTGAACAGAAGACCGCCTCGAAGCCGCAAACCGCTTCGCCCTCCGGCGACGCGCCATCGGGCGGCTCCCCGTCAGGCGCAAGCGGTTCCCCGTCAGGCGCAGGCGGCTCCCCCTCAGCAGCGGGCGCGGCTTCTGGCGGCATGCCAGCTGGGCTCGGCGGCAAACCAGATCTGCCGAAGCTCAACGAACCAACATTGAAGCCCGCCAGCCTCGGCGGAGGCGGTGCAGGCGGCGGGGGCGGAGGGGGAATGTCCAAAGCTCCGCTCGGACCGTCCATGGGCGCGGATTCGTTCGGACAGACTCCCACCGGCGCACGGGGAGCGAATGCTGCTGCTGTACCCGCCGGCGCTGCGGGTGGCGGCATGGGTGGCGGTGGCATGGGTGGCGGTATGGGTCACGGCGCCGGTAAGCAGGGCAAGGAGAAGCGCCGCGACCCGAAATTGTCCCCAGATGAAGACCTGTACAAGGAAGACCGCGCGTGGACTGAGCCGGTGATCGGCCGTCAGATTCCGCAACGACGCCGCAAGGAAAACGTGAAGGAGCCGTCATGACCGATGGAATGCATCCCGAGGTTGCCGCAGTGCTGCAGAAGGCGCAACAGCTGCAGGCTCTGATGGACGACCAACTGCACAAGATGAATACCGAAACCTTCACGGCAGCTGACGAAACCAACACAGTCGAGGTGACCCTGAACGGTCACCATCACCTGAAGTCGGTGTTCATCGAGGACGGCTTGCTTCGGCTGGGTGCTCAAACAGTCGAGCAGCGGCTCAATGAGGCGCTGCAAAAGGCGACCGCTAAAGCATCGGCATCGATCACCGCCGACCGGGAACGACTCGACGAGATGGTGGCGGGCTTGACCAGAGAGGGCACGCCCCAGCAGTAGCCGTCCGCGTGACCGCCCGCCCGACACCCATGCGGCTGCAACCGGATTGCACTGAACGTGACTGAAGGGGATGCATGACTCTCGGCGGCGGTGACTCGCCGAATCCGTTCGACGCACAACCGTTCGGCGGCGCCCCAACATCGCCGCCTGCTGTACCACCACCCCCTCCTCGGGAACAGCGAGGCAACACTCTCGCCACCCTGTCGGTTGTCTTCGCATTCGTCTTCGCCCCAGTGGGAGTTGTGCTCGGTCACCTGGCGCTGTCGGAGATCAGGCGCCAACCGCAGCAGGGCCGTGACCGAGCGCTGGTCGGCGTGGCGTTGTCGTACTGCGCTATTGCGATCGCGGTTGTCACCGTCGTGGTGTGGTCACTGCTTCACCCCGGCGACACAGACACATCGCCACAAGCGTCGCCAAACAGTTCGCCGAACCGAGCCTCGACGACGGTGTCGACCCAAATGGCGACATCGTCGAGCACTACGCCGACAGCACAGCCGAAATTGTCACCACACGACTGGCTACTCGACGGTCCCGAACTCACTGCGGTACTGCATGTTCCGTTTTTCCCCAACATCCAGTCTGAAACGGAAGGTCCCCTCTCGAGGATGTTCGACCGCACATCGATTGTGGATGCGCCGGAATGCCTCGGCGCCTACACGGTCGCAGCGGGAAATATCTACGCACCTAGCGGGGGAACCGAGTTCGCCCAACAGGCATTGGCTCCTCCCGTCAGCGCTACCGGTTGGCTCGTCGAAGAGGCAGTGATCATCTACCCCTCCGAAGCAGTGGCTAGGGCCCAGTTCGCGGCTATGACGCAGCAGTGGAAAGACTGCATGGGCCGCACCATGACATTCCCTTCCAACGGGGAGAACTACACCCTAAAGGACATGCAAGCGACCGACTCGACACTCGAAGGTCTTGTCGGAGGACCCTCCCCTTCCACACCCAATCGGCGCACCGTTTCTGTGAGAGACAAGTACATCGTCGATGTACGAGTTGTCGGGTACGCGAGCAACCACGACGATCCGGGAAGTGGTGCTTCTGACGTAGCCAATGCCATCTCCACGAAGATCGGCGTGTGAACCGCAGCCGCCATCCAATTCGACGAAAGTGCCGCTAAACCAAGAGAATCACTGCGTTAGCGTCGAACTCGGAGCAGCGGATGACCCCATCAAGGCGTGGGCGCGATCGGCGGTTCGGGTGGCAATTGACCCGCCGGCAGATTCACCACGCTCTGCATCAGGAAGCAGTCTCCGGTGATTTCGAGGGTGGCGTACTTGATTTGGCCGAGCTTGAACTCGTAACCGTTGCCTGTCACGGCGTAATCGCGCTTGGCCTGATCGTTGAAGAGAGACGATTGGTCGGTCGCGCCGTAGGCGGCGGCTTCTTGACGGACGATGTCGTGGGCCGTCGCGAATTCCTCTGTTCTGAAGGTCCTTCCGAACACCACGGGATCGGCCATCGGCCGGCGGGCGATGTCGCCGGTGAGCTTTTCGCACGGCAGCCCCTGCCGCTTGGCATCGAGACCGTGCGGATCGTCCTCGAACTTCCACGTCTGCCCGGGAACGGCAGCGACGATGCGTGCGGCGATGACGCCCGCTGTGTCGGTGATGCGTTGGCGGGCCGTTTCGAAGGAGCCTTTGGGCCGCAGACTGTCGATGAGCTGGATGGCGTCGTCACCCTTCACAGTCTTCGACTCGTACGGATTCTCGGTCACCTGGCATCCACCCATCAGTGTTGAGGCACAAAGCAATAAGGACGCCGCCGCCAGACCGCGCCAGGCGCGCCGTGAACTCACCATGACAGGGGCGTCTCCTTCACTGCGAGATCCGGACGGTTGAGCAGGATCGCGGCGAGGTTGTAGCCGGTCATCCGTTGTTCGGCATCCCGCCCGTAATCAGAATGCCCTGACGCGCCGGTCTTCGATTCGTAGCCGGGTATCGGCGTGTCACCGGCTGAGGTTTCCAGGTGTTGGAACCGGAACCGCAGGTGCCCATCATCGTTGATGATGTCGTTGGGATCCGATCCCCAGCCGTGGAACGGCGCCAAAGCTCCGATCGGGTTGATCGGATCGTCGGGCGCGGCCATGACGAAGAAGTTGTTGTCGTTCATGCCGAGTTGCGCCGGGGTGGTGGCTTCAAAGCCCGGTGTGCCGTACAGCACGGCGTTGTCGACGTAGGCGCTCGCTCCCTCCTTCAGCGCGATGCCAGACGTCAGAGAGCCGTAGGAATGCCCGAACAGGGCCGTGGTGTGGCCCGGATTCTTCGACGCCGCATCGATGTCGTGCAGGAAGGACGTGAGCTTCGGCGCTCCCGCCTGAGCCAGGTCGTCGCTGAGCATGCCGGAGTCACCGAGGTTGGGTGGCGGTTGATACCCCACCCACGCCACAGTGGCGATGTTCTGGCTGTCGCCGACCTGTCGGGCGATGTCGATGGCTTCGTTGCGCAATTGGGCTGCCTCACCGGTCATCCCGGCTATGGTGCCGCGCGTCGTCCCGGACACCCCGGGAACCGTCACCGACACGTGGTCGGCGGTGAACGGATCACCGACCGAGGTGGCCGCAGGGATCATCTGCGACGGGTCGGCCGGCTTCTCCAGGTACACCAAGTGCGAACCGGGAACCTTCAGTGCGTCCTGGACTGCCGCGATGTCGGCCAGTCGATCACGCTTGACCTGACCGTCGGGAAGGCGCTGGTATTCGTCGAGCATCTCCTGCAGCAGCTTGCGGTTCGCCTCGTCGATCTGCTTGATGTCCCCGGACGACATGTCGGTCTTGGTCGGCCGCTCGTCCTTGCCGTCGTTCTTGAATTCGTGGATGTCACGGTCTTTTTCGGCTCCGGGGCCGAACTTCTGGCGGGTCAGCGCCTCATATTCGCCCTTGAGTCCCTGGATCCGCCTGCCGATCTCGGTCATGTCGGCGGTGGATTTCCGGATGATGTCACTGATGTCGCCGGTGCCCTTGCTGACGATGGTCATCAGGGCCTGCCGGCCTGCGTCGTTGTTGGGTACCGAGGATGCGGCGCTGGCGACCCAGTCGCGACTCACATCGAGATTCTGCCGACCTGCGGTGACGACGGCTGCAGCGTTCCTCACTTCGGCGGCCATCCGCTTGTCCAGATCTGCGAGCTTGCCGTAGACCGCGGCGTGCTCCCTGTTGGCCGCGGCGTAGGCGTCCGCGGCAGAGCCCTGCCAACGAGAATCCGGCGCTGCCGCTTCGACGTTGGTCTTCATCTGCTGCAGCCGGGAACTACCGTCGAACCGCGAGCCGTCCTCGGGCGTGCCCTGGCCGAACGTCTCCCGCGCCTGCGACCAGGTCTCCAGGTAGGTATCGAGCAGCCCCACGGACCACCTCCAGGAACTCAACAGTTGACTGTCAGTATCCCAGGGAGGCAGCCACCCCTGGCGCACGAATTCTCGGCAGGCTGCCAAAAAGGTGATCCTGGGCGGCGCAACTGCCCCGCCCAGGATCGGTGACAAGCCTTAGTGCAGACGAAGATTTCGCAGCAGGTCGTACACCCCGGCGATCCACAGCAGCAGCGGAATCACTGCAGCGATCGCGGCACCGTCGGTCAATTCGAGAATGCGCTTGGTGACCGGGGAAACCCTCCGCACACCATCGGTGGCACCGACGGTGATCAGGGCGACGACACCCACGACGGTGTAGATCGCCAGCACCAGCCACGCGCTGTCCGGGTACCACAGGCACAGCCTGACCATCACGCCCGTCGGGACGATCACGGCGGCTGCCAGAAGCGCCCAGGAGCACCATCTTTCGGCGTACAGCCGAGACCGGAAGCCACAGACGACCGAAACCAGGCCGGCCACGATGAGGCTGTGGATGAAGAAATGGCCCTGCACCACAACGGCGATGGCGCCGACGGACAACACCAGGGCACCCGCGGACAGGAAGCCGATCAGCAGCTGGCGGGTCAGCAGGCTGCGTTCCTGCAGCCGCACAGCCGATTCCGGCACCGACGCGATGATCGCCTGCCAGGTCGAGGTCTCTTCCTCAGCCGCGTCAGGACCCGCGACCGGGTCGAGCAGCTCGTCGTTGGAGACGACTTCGCCCGGCGCGGGGATCGGCGGCAAGGCGATACGAGCCACGGCCACAGTCAGTTTCGCCGAGTTGGTGACGACGATGAGGCCGAACGCGATCGCTCCCGCAGGCACCCAGGCGTGCGATCCGTACCCGTAGGCAACGGCAGCACCCGTGATGGCGACCGCCAACACGGCGACGAACGACGCGACCTCGGCCCGGCCTCGCGGCCCGCCAACGTCAACAGCAACACCACAACCCCGGCACCAGCGACCTGCGGAGCTCCCAAGCCGTCGACGCCGTTGGGCAGCGGCACCGCCAACGCAGCGGCCCCGGCCAGGGCAGGCGCCGCACCGAGCAACAGGCTCTCGGCCAGGTTGACGTTGTCGTAGTTGGTCTGCGCGAACACACTTCCGCCCAGCAGCCCCAGTCCGAAGATCGCCAGTGCCAAGGGCCACCACCAACCGTGGTTGGTCTGGCTCCACGTCACCACGGACATCACCGTGACGGCCAGCGCAACCACCGGGATCGCGATCCCGATGAAGCGGTGCAGCGACTCCCGGGTGAACACCGGCGACTCGTCGAGCACGGCGATCGCGTCGATCACGTCCTCGACCAACGGCCGGTACCGCTCAGTGCGGCTCACCGACACCAGGGTCAGCAGCGATCCGTCGACCACACCGGAATCATCCAGCGATTCTTCGGCTTTCAGCGGCGGAGCCCCGGGACGGGCGAACGCCCACGAGCCCTGCGCGGTGAAATCGAATCCAGCCAGCACGTCCTTCGGAGTGTCCTCGAGCAGATCGGCCAGGACACTGACGGTTTCGTCGATGTAGGTCTCGATCGGCGCCGCCGCGGGCAGCACCAAATCGGTCATCCGCTTACCGGTGAGGACGGTGACCCGCGTCGTCGCCGGGCGGCCCGGCGTCACACTTGAGGTGTCTGAGGCGGCGGCGGTGGCGGTCAACGGCGTTCGAGCCTGTCGAAGTCATCGGACAGGGCCGCGGCCAGCTCGGTGATCCGGCGCTGGAAGGTGTCGCCGAGCAGATCCAGCTGAATCTCGGTGCCCTGGGCGATGTGCTTGTCCCACGGCAGCACGATGACTCGGCCGGGCGGCACGTGCCGCTCGAACTGCTGCACCAGGTCCTCGACGTCGACGTTCGGTTTGCCCGGGGTGACGTGGTTGATCACCACGCAGGAGCGGCCGAGTAGGTCTTGATAACCGTTCTGGCGCAACCAGTCCATGGTGATGGCAGCCTGCCGGGCGCCGTCGATGGAGGCGCTGGCGACGATCACCATGCCCGACACCGTGGAAAGCACGCCACGCGACGACTTCTGGAACAGGCCGGCACCACAGTCCGCGAGCACCAGGTTGTAGTAGCGCGACACGATAGAGGTCGCGCCCTTCCAGTCGTCATCGTTGAACTCGCGGGTGGCGCCGCTGTACTCCTCGGAGGACAGCACCTCCAGATTGGAGGAGTTCATGCTGGTGTAGGCGCGAATGTCGTTGTAGCGCGACAACTCTTGATCGGACAGCAGGTCGGAGACGGTTGCCGCGGACTGCCGGCCGGCCCGATCAGCGAGGTTGCCGCCGTCCGGGTCGGCGTCGATGGCCAGAATGCGGTCACCGCGGATCTTCGCCATCGCGGACCCGAGCGCAACGGTCACGGCGGTCTTGCCGACGCCGCCCTTGAGGCCGAAAATGCCGATCTGGTACGAATCACGCGCGTTGCGGCGGATCCGGGTGTGCAGATCCAACTCGTACACCTCGTCGGGCGACAGCCCGAGATTGATGCGCGTCATCAGGTAGAGCCAGTGCCGCCAGCCGCGCTGCGACGGCATCTTCACGCCGGTCTTCACGCCGACGTGCGACAACGCGTCGATGGCGCGGTGATTGCCCATGGTCGCCGCGGAGGTCTGCGCCGGTTGGGCCGGAACCGGAATCGCTTGTCCGGCACGCCATGCGCCACTGATCTCGGGGTCGAATTCGGGGAACTGCGAGGGCGCCGGGCCGGGGGCCACCCGGGCGGGCGGGCCGGGCAGCGTGCGCGGCTGCTCGTGGCGGGCTCCCGTGGGCATCTGCTGCTGCGGGGCGCGCAACATGGAGTTCTGCGGCCACTGCGGCGCGGCCGGGGGCGGCGGCATCTGGGGCATGGGCGGCGGCGCTTCAGCGTGCCGCTGCGGCGGAGCCGACTGCGCCTGGGTCTGCGGTGGCGTCACCGGCATGGGTGTCGACGGCGCATCGCCCGATCCGGTATCCCCAGTCGGCATCGGCGGCGGTGTCGCCGTGGCCTTCAGAATGGCATCTCGGTCCACGGTGATCGTGGCATCGTCGACCGGTTTCCCCGGATCTGACGAGTGAAAGAGCCGGTCATAGTCGGCCGACATGGGGTCCCCTCAGAATAGTGAAAATAAAGATATTCAGGTGTCTACACCCAGGCGCACGCAGTGGGCGGGTGAGGCTTGGCCTAGTCGGCTAGCCTACCCGCCCACAAGCGTGCATATGGTCGTGCTAGGCGAACATGCCAGTGACGCCGGCCTCGGTCTGCGCCATGGTCGAGCTGGCCTCGCTGATGGTGTGCGCGAGGTTCTGCAGCGCGGTGTTCAGCTCGTTGGAGGTGTTGTCCCAACGGGTCTGAACGGCCTGGTAGGCCTCCGAACCCGAGCCGCCCCACACCGAGGCGAGCGCGGCCAGCGAGCCCTTGCCCTCGTCGAGCAGACCGTGGGTGGTGCTCACAGCGCCCTGGATCTCGCCGACTCCGCCTTCGATACCGGCGAAATTCCAAACCTGTTCCGTCATGTCTGATTCTCCGTTTCTCTGTGGTCTCTAGGTCAGATGTTCATCGCCGAGGACAGCGAGGAGGCCTGGTCGTCATCGGTCGAGCTGTACTGGGTGCCCGACTGGTGGATGTTCTGCGAGATGTCGTTCAGCTCCTGGACCTGCTTGGCAGCGGCCTCGTGGAACCGCGCGAGAGCAGCCTGGGCTGCGGTGCCGGCCTGGCCGACCATCTGGCTGGCCAGCGTGCTTCCGGTGGACTCGACCTGCGCGATGACGCTCTGCAGCTCACCGGAGATACGCTCGAAATTGCCGGCCTCCTTGGCGAGGACGGCAACGTCTGTATTCATTGCCATGTTGGATACCCCTTATTTTCCTTTTGTCCTCACCATGGGTATGGCGAGTCTTCCGACCCTGTGGCCGGGAAGTCTTGTGGTGCAACCACTTACCAGTCGTCGTCTTCGTCTTCCGACTGGTCGTAGGTCAGCGGCGTCGCAGCGGTAAGGCCCTGCTTCGTCGACTCGCCTTCCTTCTTCTCCTTGGCCGTACCGGTCATCGGACCGGCACCGCCCGCCCCGACCGGAGCCAGGCCGCCCGTCGCGTTCGACGAGGCACCTGTGGCGGCCGGGATCTTGACGTCCTCGGTGGTGCCGAGCAGACCGGACAGCAGCGAGGTACGCGGCGTGGTACCGCCGAGGCCCGGCAGCGACGCCGCCCGGACCAGCCCGGCCCCCGAGCTCGGCCCCGAGCCTCCGGCCAACGGATGGTTCGAGAACGGCATCGCATTCATCAGCCCCATCTGAATGCCCTTGTCCTGCCCGCCGCCCATGCTGCTGAACTGGCTGACCATCTGGGTCACCTGTTGCAGCGGCTGGGTCAAGGTCTGCATCGGGCTCTGGATCATCTGCGCGAACTGCTGCGGGATCTGGGCGGCCTGCGATCCCATCTGCATGGCCATCTGCATCCCTTGCTGAAGGCCCTGCTGCGCCGGTTGCTGACTCTGCTGAGTCTGCTGACCCGAATTCTGTGCATTCTGCGCGGCGCCGACCGCGCGCTGCTCCCCCTGATTGATTTGCGCTGCTGTGCGGCCGGTGATCAAACCGACCGACTCAATCATCGCAGTCGCGCCGACCTGTTCGATCACCAAATTTCGGAGGGCCCCCTCGGCGGCCCGAGGGGCCGTCGACGCCAACGCCGCAGCCGCGGTCGTCTCACCTACTCCGGGCATGACGATCGGCGTCATCGGCATGATCGGCTCGAACAGCAGGTTCACGGCCGTCTCGGCCTGGTAGGCATCCATCGCGCCGGCCGCCTGGTTCCACATCCGGACGACATAATCCGTCTCATTGGCGGCGATGGCTCCGGTGTTGACCCCGAAAAAGTTCGTCGCATTGAGAACCGCATTGGTGATGTGGTTTTCCTCGATCTCCGGAATAGGCGGAGTCGTGGCCAGCGCCACCGAATAAGCACTGGCCTGCGCCGAGGCCTGTAATGCCCGCTTCTGCGCTTGCAGGGCCGTGGTCCGCAGCCACATCACCATCGGCATGGTTGCCGCGACCGCGCGTTCGCTGGCCGCCCCGCTCCACACCGAGGTGAGGTTTTCCAGCGCCGCCGCCAATTCGTCGGCTTGCGTCTCCAGCAGCACCGCCATGGCTTCCCAACCGGCCGCGGCCTGAAGCATCGGCGCCGGGCCGGCACCGACCATCAACCGGCCCGTGTTCACCTCGGGTGGCATGCCGTGCCACGTGGGTGGCGCAGGCGGTACCGGGACCATTGCTGGTTGAACCTATCTGTTGGAGACGAATGCTGACCGAGAGTTAGAGCGTGCTGGCCTGCGCGGAGTCGACCGCGTTGTAGATGCCCGAGGCCTCCGTGTACGCCGCACCGGCCCGAGTCAGCTCTTCCTGGGCGAACGTGTTCTGCGTCAGAGCTTCGACACCCTCGCTCGCGAAAGACATCGCGGCCAGGGCGGACACCTCGTCAGCGCCGGCAGGCACCAGTGCGGTCACTGCGGCGGTGGCGGTGGTGCCACCGGCGAGACCACGTGCGGCATTTGCGATAACCTGCGCAGCAATGGCTTCGGCGCCCGGATTGTGCATCATCGGTTGCATTTGCTGTTCTCCTTTATTCGAGACGAATAGTAAGGACGTGCACCCACGAACAGCCCGGCTGCAATTTGCCGGTCCGCTAAGGAATCTGTCCCCCGATCCCTTTGCTGGCGGGCTGCCGCCAGCGTTGCTGAGTGCGTTGAATAAATACTAACCGCCCTGTAGGGGTGGTGCGAACACTTCTTCTTCGGGGGGATCGATGTAGGCCGCCTGAATGACTTCCTTGGCGTCCGGAGACACCATAAACGCCTGGCCAGGGGGCCTTTTCTTGACCGTGATCTCCCGCGACGGGAAGTCGTTCTTCTCCCCCGAGAGGAACAACGTCGGCGAACCCGCGCCGTACGCGGCACCCACGAACTTGTCCATGGTGGCCTTGTGCGCCTGGCTCATCTGACACGTCACCACGAGATGCAGGCCGATGTCGGCAGCTGCAGGCAGCAGCGGCGACAACGGCATCATCGGCGACATCATGCCGGAGGCCGCGACGATCATGTGCCAGTCGTCGACCAGCAACACGATGTCCGGGCCGCTCCACCACGACCGCGCCCGTAGCTGTGCCGTCGTCAGATCCGGTGGCGGCAGGCGCTTCTGCAGGTTCTGCGCGAGCGCCTTGATGGACTCCTCCAGCGACGCGTTGTTGCGGTTGATGGCGCCGGCGGCCAGCAGATGACTCTGCGGCACCGCGTCCAGCAGGCCGGAGCGGTAGTCGGCCAGCATGAACCGCACCTGCTGCGGGCTGTTGCGGGCGCAGATCGCCCGCGAAACCGCCTGCGCGATGGTCGTCTTGCCCGACTTGGGCGCGCCGAAGATCAACAGGTGCGGCGTCACGTTCATCTGGTTGTAGGCGACCGTGAGGTCCGATTCGCGCACGCCGACCGGCACCGTCCAACGGGTCCGGTAATCCGAATCCGGGCCGGGCGGGTTGGGGTCGAGCTGATGCAGGTAGATCCGCTCGGGCAACACCCGCACCTGGGGCGCCTGCTCGGTGTAGAGCTCGGAGACGTGCTGCACGGCCGCCGAGATCGCCGCGACGATCCCGTCGGCGCTGTGCACACCGTCGAGCCGCGGCACCCCCATCATCAGGTGGTGTTTCTCCACCGAGACCGCCCGACCGGGCCGGTTGGCGGGGATTTCCCGGGTGATCCGGTCGATCTGCGTCTCGTTCACGTCACCGAGGCGGAACTCGATCTTGGTGCCGAGGTAGTCGCGGACACGGGATTTGAGTTCGGTCCACCGGGGCGTCGAGATGATGACGTGCACACCGAACGCCAGCCCCTGGCCGGCGAGGTCCTGGACCACCGGCTCCAGATCGGGGAATTCGGCGACGAAGGCCGGCCACCCGTCGATGACCAGGAACACATCGCCGAACGGGTCCTGGTAGGCGGCATGCTCGGGGTCCTGCCGCATCTCGCGGTACGCCGCGATCGAGCCGACCCGGTACTGCTTGAACATCTGCTCGCGCGCTCGCAGCACCGCCTTGACCTCGGCGACGACGCGATTGACCCGGTCCGGTTCGGCGCGGGTCGCCACACCGCCCACGTGCGGCAGGTCTTCGAGGTACATCAGACCGCCACCGCCGAGGTCGATGCAGTAGAACTGCACCTGCCGCGGCGAATGAGTGGCACCGGCCGAGAGCATCAGTGTCTGCAGGAACGTGGACTTGCCGGTCTGCGGCGCACCGCCGATCGCGATGTTGCCGCCGGCCGCCGAGACGTCGACGCCCCACACCTCCTGCCGGTGCCGGCGCGGCTCGTCCATGATGCCCAGCGCGAAGCGCAGCGGCTGGCGCTGGTAGTCGCGTTCGATCAACTCGTTGACCGGTGTCGGGTCGGCCAGCGGCGGCAGCCACATCTTGTAGGCGCGCGCCTCGCCGGTGGCCAGCTGCCCGAGGACCACCTCGCGCAACGCCTTGGGTTCGGCCTCTGTACTCATCCGCGATCCACCCCCGTCTCGTCGCTGGGACTCATGCGCGATCCGCCTCCGGCTACTCGCTGCGCGCTCATCGCGTCGCTCCCGCCGCATCCAGGATCGGTGCCGTCGTGAACTGACGGATCCGAATCGCGGTCTGCCGCTTGGCACGCGGCTTGTCCTCGTCGCCGCTGTCCTTGCCGGCGGGTACGTAGTTGGCGCCGGTGTAGAGGCTGCGGAACTTCACCGGGTCCTCCATGCCGACGCGCAGGAAGCCGACACCGCTCTCCTTGTTGGTGATGAACTGCGCCTCGGGAGTGCCGATCACCGCTTTGGACTCCGCAGAGCTGGTGGTACGCAACGCGATTCGATAGGTCAGGTTCGGTTCGAGCTTGTCGATCCGGACCCCGCCGGTGTTCAGCGACTGCGTCGCCAACAGCAAGTGCACGCGCAACGACCGGCCGACGCGGCAGATCCGGTCGAACAGCGCGATGAAGTCGGGGTGGTTCTGCAGCAGCTCGGCGAACTCGTCGACCACCACGAACAGCGTCGGCAACGGCGCGAGGTCGGCGCCGCGCTCGCGGTGCTTCTCGTATTCGGCGACACCGGAGAGCGCACCGGCCGCACCCACCTGGATGCCGGCCTGCCGCAGGATCGACTGGCGCCTGTCGAGCTCGCCGGTGAGCACCTCGCCCATCCGGCTGACCAGCTCGGCTTCCTCTTCCATGTTGGTGACGACCGCCGCGGTGTGCGGCAGCTTCTCCATGCCGAGGAAGGTCGAACCACCCTTGAAATCTGTCAGCAGGAGGTTCACCTGGTCCGGATGGTGGGTGGCCACCAACGACAGGATCAGCGTGCGCAGGAACTCCGACTTACCCGAGCCGGTGGTCCCGATCAGCATGCCGTGCGGGCCTGCGCCGAACTCGGCGCCTTCCTTGATGTCGAGGCTCATGATCTCGCCGGACTTCAATTCATGGCCGAACGGGATCTTGAGCCGGTCGCGGTCGGTGTCGCTGAACATCCGCCAGCGGGCCGGGGTGACCTCTTCCACCGACTGGGCGCCCACCAGGTGGTGCCACTCGTTGGAGACCTTCTTCTGCACCCGGACGTTCTTGTCGATGATCGTTCCGGTGATCGACCAGCCCGCCAGCTTGCGCGCAATCCGGTTGGCCTGCGTTGGGGTCATCCGGTCGGTGCTGCGGACCACCTCGCGGTAGATCTGATTGGGCAGCTTGTCCTCGGTCATGCCGTCCGGTGAAACCCGCAGCCGGTACGCCGAACCGCGATGGTTGCCCAGGGTCAGCACCGTGACGCCGGCCCGCCCGTCCACCGGGAAGCCGGCCTTGCCACCGGTGAGGTCGACGACGATGACGTACGGGCCGCCCGGCGCCGCGTCGGGAGTGTGCGGCCCACGCGCCGTCAGATCGGCCAGCCCGTCGGGCCGGGTGAACACCATCCGGGTGGAACCCGCTGCATCGGTGTCGGTCTGGTGCTGCACATGCGGCAACCACTTGAGCCAGGACCATTTCGGATCCTCGGGATCGTCGGTGAGCACGCGGATCTGCAGCAGGTCCGGCGGATGGAACACCGCCAGGTGGCAGATCATCGCGGTCAGCAGCTCGGCCGCGCCTGCCTCGTCACCACCGACGGCGATGGTCGGAAAAGCGCGCAGCTGAACGAGTTTGGGGCAATCGTGTACCAGACCGTGGGTGCGCAGGAACTTGGTCACCCACATGTGGCTGACGGGTTCCAGATGCGGCGCCGGAGCGGCCTGCCCGCCCGACATCTCGCCGCTGGTGTTCGGCTTGAGCAACCGGTCGACCGCGACCTCGGCACCGATGCCCACCCGGGCGGCGGTGAAGAAGTCGGGGTTGCCGTTGGTCTGCCGCGACCACTGCCTGCTGGTGCCGATGATCGACAACAGGTCTTGCGGATGCGGGGCGTGGTAGCTGAAGAACGCCACCTGAGCCGACGCCGACGACGTCACGCGGGTACGCAGGCCGGCCAGGTACCGCAGGTACTCCTTGCGGTCGGCGTTGACCTCGGGAACCTTCTTGCCGCCCGATCCGCCGCCGGCCATCATGCCGAACGCGCCCATGATCATCATCAGCGGCATCATCAGCATGTACGGCGACAGCTGCCGGAAGCCGGTGAAGGCCATGATCGCGATCATGCCGATCATGCAGCCGCCCATCACCCAGGGCATCGCCTTCTGGAAACCCGAAGGCGGGATCTCGATGCCGAGATCGTCGGGGGGAGCGACGTTGATCTCGCCCGGCGTCAGACGCGGACCACGCTTGATGGTCGGAGTGAATTTCCGTGTCGTCATGAGCCTGTCTTGTCCTCCACCTTGCGCGGCTGGGGATCCGCGGGCAGCGTGTCGTGCTCCAACAGGGCCGCATCCTTCGACAGCACCGGCCCCTCCACGAGCAGGCTCACCACCGGCCAGGGCGCATTGACCGGAGCTCCCAGGCCGAGGTTCTTGGCGGCATCGGCGTTGGCCACCCCGTACCGAACTCCCTGAGGATCGATGTAGAACAGGCCCTCACCGACTTTCGGATCGGGCGACTGCAGCCGCACGAACTGCCCACCGTCGATGTACACCGTGGCGTCACCTTCGATCTGCTTGACGCCGGTACCCATCGCCGCGGACGAGATGGGCAGATGCCGCCCCGCGATCACCGTGGTCTTGGCGGACTGATCACCCGGCTCGCGCTGCCAGGCCCAGCACAGCACCGGGTCTTCCTGACGGAGCAGGATGGTCATCGGCTTGGCCGGCAGCGGCGAAACGTACACCTGCTCAGGGATTTTCGCGACGACGCTGGACTCGACCGTCGGCGGCGTGAGCAAACCATAGGAGTTGGTCGCACGCAACGCCGCAGCGGTCGTCTCGTTGACACGCGCCACTCCGTCGGTCAGCACCACGTACTGCTGATTACCGGATTCCGTTGCGGTCTGGAACACCGACCCGATCACCAGATTCGCCGGCAGCCCAACGGTATTCGGTGCGCCGGCGGCGACGATCTGCGGCAGCTGCCACGGCCCCATGTTGGGCAGCGCGTTGAACAGGCCCTCGGAGATCGGCGTGGCCTTGGCGGTGACCGGGATACCGACCGCGGAGGTCACCGCGCGGTCGGCCAGATCGATGGCGTGCCTGCCGACGTCGTTGACCAGCCAGTTGCCGCCCTTGAACGTCACCAGCATGCCCTGGCTCGGGTTCAGCGGCCCGACGGACATGTCCGTCACCAGCGACCGAATGAGGACCGACGTTTCCACTTCCGGCGCAGCGCTGTCCGGCTTGGTCACGGTGTCGCACAACGACCAGGTGGATGCCGGAACACCCGTCGGGGTGGCGTACGGCGCGCCCGGGATACCGATCGGCTGGCCCTTCGGCATGCGGTTCAGTTCCTCGGACTTGACGACGGTGGGTGCGTCGCCGTGCCCCAGCGCCAATCGCGCCGAGGTGAGGTTGTACACGGGCCGCAGCAGATCCGAGCCGGGCAGCATCACATAGAGCTGGTTGGTGGTGCGATCCACCACCAGGGTGTCACTCCCGCGCTTGCCGAGCGGCTTGAAGTAGGCCAGTGCTACCGCGCCCAGGCACACCATCACGGCGACGACGATGCCCGTCGACACCGCGCGGCTGTAGAACTGCAGCGGGTCGTCGAACATCCGGGTATCCCGGCGCACGATCGCGTGCTCGACCCGGCGCAGCAGGAACCGCCAGCCGCTGACCTGGATCTTTGTTGTGAGTCGGAACCCTGCCATCGCCCGTTCTCGCCTACTCGCCGATGTTCAGTCGGCTGTGCACCGACGCGATCGCCGATGCCATGTCTTCGCCGTTGATCTCGCTGAGCTGATCCACCCCGAGGCTGTCGAGGTCGAGCGTGCGGGCCAGCCGCATATCGCGGTTCTGCTCGCCGGCCTCGACCAGCTGGCGCGCGTACCGACCGTTGCCCGCGATGTCCAAGGCCGGCTTACCGTTGAGCCGGCGCTGGCTGAGCAGCGAAGCCGCCTCGTACACCCGCTTGGCAGCGGTGTCGTCGAGCTGTGAATCATTGGCTTTGGCAATGACTTTCGAAATCTCGACGATGTCTTCGGGTGCGTAAGAATCGAATTCGATGCGCGTCGCGAACCGTGAGCGCAGACCGTCGTTGGCCTCCAGGAGCCGGTCGATGTCATTGCTGTAGCCGGCGATGATGACCACCAGTCGGTCGCGGTCGTTCTCCATGCGGGCCAGCAGCGTGTCCAGCGCCTCGGTGCCGAACGGGTCGGCCCGCCCGTCGCGTTCCTGCACCAGGGTGTACGCCTCGTCGATGAACAGCACCCCGCCGAGCGCCCGGTCGATGGTCTTGGCCGTCTTGACCGCCGACTGGCCCTCGTACTCGGCGACGAAATCCTTACGCGACGTCTCGATCAGCTTCGGCTCGGCGATCACCCCCGAGACCGGCCAGGATATTGGCCACCACGCGCGCGATGGTCGTCTTGCCGGTACCCGGAGGGCCGGCGAAGATCATGTGCTTGGAGGCCTGGGCGACCTTCATGCCCCCGCGCCGCACGGATCCTGGCCATCTGGGTGGCGGCCCGGTAGGCCTCGATCTGTTCCTTGACCCGGCTCAGCCCGATCTGCCGGTCGAGTTCGGCCTGCGCCTCGGCGAGCAGTTTCTCCCGGCCGGAGGTGTCGGCCACAACGCTGTTCGGATCCCAGGGGTCCTTACGCGACGAAATCGCCTCTGCCGTGGTGGTTTTCAGCCGATAAGTCGGATCATTAAGGGCAGCAGTGACTTTCGGCTCCGGGAAGTTGGCCTGCAGCCACTCCAACAGAACCCGGGCCGATTCCTCGTTGCCCTCGTTGCGGCGCGCCATCGCCAGGTACCAGGCGATGGCGGGGCCGCACGCGTCGCCGACCGGGGTGTCGTGCGCCTCGGTGAGCCTGCGGTCGGCCTCGGTGAACAACCCGAGGTTGGCAGCCGCGACGCCGTGCGCGACGCCCGCCGCCGCGGCGAGGAACTTGTCCGGCCACCCGCTGGCACCGCGGACCTCGTCGATGACGTCGGTCCAGCGCTGCGCGGCGCCGTAGATGACGGCCTTGACCCACGCGACCAGGTATTCCGAGCCCGCGGCCGGGGCACTCTCGAGCGCCTCCATGGCGTCGGCGTAGTTGCCCTGGGCGGCCTCCTGCACCGCGAAGCCCATGGTGATGGCCAACGGCGAGTTGATGGGGTAGCTGATGTCCCTGCTGAACATGCCGCCGATCGGAATCCGCGCGCCCAGGCTGTTCATCGAGATCTCGGCGGCACCGGCGAGTTGTCCGAAGTTGGACCGCGAATACCACGCCCGGAACAGGGTCACGCGGTCGATGTCACCACACCGGATGCGCCCGACCCAGGCGTCGCACGCCGATTCGTCGTAGTTGGTCATCTCGGTGAACACCTCGAGGGCACGGGCCGGGGAACTGGCCAGCATGCCCACGGCGCTCCCGAACATGCCTGCGAGATGGTCAGCCATTTTCTCCTCCGTAGCGGGTTGCGAAGATCTGGGCCCGGGCCGCGTCGGACTGTTCGGGCGTCGGCAGGTTGAGATCACGGGTCAGGAAGTCGCGGGTCGCGAAATCGTCGTGCCCCTGTTCTCGCATCCCTTCGAGCATGAACGAGTACTGGGCCGAGCGAGCGTCCTGCGTCGCCAGTTCGGCGATCACGAGAATCTCGTCGATGAGGTCGGATTCGGTCATGTTGACGGCCTTGGGCGACAAGTCGATCTGCTGCACGCGGCCATCCATGTACGCGGTGACCGTCACCGTCCCGGGCGGGTTGGTGACGCTGAAGATCGGCACGTCGGGTTCGTCGGTCTCGACGTCGAGGACATCGAGAGCGGTGAACTCGGTCTCGACGTCGTCGGACCCCGATGGGGCGCCGACCTGCACGTCGAGGTCGGCATCGTCGTCGGGTTGCTGGTCCGGGTACGCGAAATCGATCGCCGAAAGGATGTCCTGATCGTCGTCTTCGTAATCCCGGTCGTATGGCGGAGACTCACCCACCGTGGCGGCCTTTCTCAGTGAAGATAGGAACTGTCCGAATCGGTCTTGTCGAACCAGCCACCAGAGGGCAGGAACTCCATCAGCCCGTCGAGGGCACGCTGCAGGTTGTCCTGCGTCCCGGACAGGAAACTGCCGTACAGCTCGCCGTTGACCTTGCGCGGGATCGAGACGATCCGCCCCGGTGCAGAGTCCAAAACCCCTGCGGCGACATCGGATTGGGCAGTCGTCCCGCCGGGGAGGCGTTCACTGCCGACGATCTCGACCCAGCTCTCGGGCTCGGAGATGATGCTCGCGTAAGCACGGGCCGAGTTGGGCGGGATGCCGTAACCGATGAGGTCGTCGGCGGTGCGGCATTGCGCGAGTTGGTCGGCGACGCCGGTGAGCGGTTCGACGTTGGCAGGGTTACCGGTGCCGAGCACCGTCATCACCATGCCGGCCATCCCGACCTGTGGTGCCACCCGCTGCAACACCAGCATCTCGTTGTCCCGCGCGCATACGACATGTCGAGCCCCCTTACGACACACCACGAACCGGATCATCTTCCCACCGAGGTTGCGGCGCCACCAGCGCCCCTCCAGGGTGCGATCCGCTCTGCTCAGAGTGTCGAGCATGGCAGCGACTTCAGGGTGGGGGTTACCGAAAACGTCCAATACACCCTGCGCGGTCAGGTCCCGTTCGACCTGCTCCCAGACGATCTGGCGCAGGTCCACCTGCGGGATGTTCAGCCGGATACCGAGGGACGGCGGGAAATCCGTCAGTCCCAGTTTGTCGGCGATCACCAGCATGCCGTCGATGGTCACCTCGGCGCCGACGACGTCGTCGTAATGCGGCGCGCCGGGATCAGCCCCGTGCACGGACGTCATCGGGTTTGCTCCGCCAGCTGTCCGAAGCTGTCGGTGTGCGTTTTCAGGGCCTCGGCCCGGTCTTCATCGGTGTGGTCGTAACGCCGCGCGGCGGCAGTCAGCTTTTCACTCAGGCCCTCGGACTGCGTCGCCATGCTGAGGCCCGCGGCACGGCGAGCTTTCTGTGCAGCCTCGACCGCACCGGCCGTCGACCATGAAATCGGCCCATGTGTCCAGCGCAGCGAGCTGTCGACGCCGGTCACGGCCTGCGACGCCGTGGCCAATTCGCCGGCGGCGTGACCTTGCCTTTTGGACAGTTCGCGTAAATGTTCGGTAGCGACGCGCAAATCCTCCGACATGTTTTCCCCTCGATCCCTTTCCTAGATTCTTACGTCCCCGTCACGGACGTAGATCCAGGAGTAGCGTCATCCAATCTAACCGCAGCCGGAACACTTAGCTGAGCCTGCTTCAAATCCACTTCCGCCCGGGCCGGTGCACGGAAGGCACCGCCGCTGAATTCGCCTGACCCAAGGTCCGGCGGCAGCGTCTTGGCGGCGCCTTTGTCCGTCGGGCCCGCGCCGGTGACGGCGGCGCCGGCGTCGGGTGTGCCGGGATTCCCGCCCGGTGCACCCTTTTCCGCCGCGGGGAAGACAGCCTTGCTGCGGTCCTTCGCATCCTTCGCGGACTTGTCGTCCTTCTCGTCCTCACCGGACTTCTCGTCCTTGCCGTCACCGGCCGGGTCGACCTTCTCGGCCTGGTCGTCCAGGGTCGCCGAATGAGGCTGCGCCTGCCCGACCCCTTGCGTGACGCCCTGGACGGTTTGCGTGGCGGCCTGCACCGCCGCCTGCAGGGCCTGCGACGCGGCCTGGGTGATGCCGCCGAGGATGCCGCCGAGCGGACCGAGGATCGAGCCGACCACGGTGCCCGCCATCACGGCCGCCATGTCCCCACCGCCC
This sequence comes from Mycobacterium dioxanotrophicus, assembly GCF_002157835.1. Taxonomy (NCBI): domain Bacteria; kingdom Bacillati; phylum Actinomycetota; class Actinomycetes; order Mycobacteriales; family Mycobacteriaceae; genus Mycobacterium; species Mycobacterium dioxanotrophicus. The sequence continues at coordinate 7,467,286 of NZ_CP020809.1, forward strand.
GCGCCCGCAGGGGCCGGCCGGGACGCAGACGTGGGTGTCGCGGAGACCGCGGGGGCCGGGGCGGCGGATTCGTCACGCCCCGGCGCTGCCGGGCTCGGTGTGCTGTCTTCGGTGTCGCGGTCGTCGCCGCCGGGCCTGGTGTCGCGCGCGATATCCGCATATTTGGCGACGGCGCCGTGCAGTTCGGCGGCGTTGGCGTCGACGTTTTGCTGCATGGCGAGCAGCTGGTCGGTCGAGACGCCAAGCGCACGCGCCACCATGGCGATCTCCGTTGCGGTCTGCGAAGCCTTGCCGACATACGGAATGTTGCCGATGGCCGTGGTGACCTGACTCATGTCGGCCAGCCAGTCCGATTGCCCGTCGAGGTTTTCGCGGGTGGTGGAGATCTGCTCCGATTCGCGCGCCAGCACGGTCGCGACGGTGTGATCGGCCTCGATCATCGCGGAGGTGCGGCTGAGCTGCTCGTTGTTGCGGGCGGCGTAGGCGCTCGATCCGCTGCTGTGCCATGAGTCGTCGGGAAACGCCGACTTCAGCGTGTCACCCGCCTTGCCGAGCTGCGCGGCCGCCGCACCGAACGTGCTGCCGTCGTCCGGCATGCCGGTACCGGTCGTGGTCTTCATGCCTTCGATGACGTTGCGCCCGGCATCGAGGATGCCCTCGCCGGGTTCACGACCCTCAGTCAGTTCCTTGCCGGTTTTGGCGATATCGCCCGTCACGCCCATACCCAGATTACCCCTCGACGCGACAGACGTTACCAGCGCGAGGTGGCCCGTCTGAGCACCAAATTTCTGCCCAAATCCGTTGCCCTTCGGCCATTTAACCTGCGGATATGACATTGAGGTCAGAGCCGTCGGCAGATGAGCTGCCGACGCCTGGTACCCGGTGCTGCCACCGGCGGCTGCGGTGAGGCGGTGGCGTAGTCGATACTGAGGGCGGTCGAGATAGCCGTCGCGTGACAACCCGAGGAGATTCAGTCGTGACCGACCCCGACGACACCCTGCGTAGAGAACTCGGCTGGACGGGTGGGGAGGACACCGATTTCGAACCGGACACCGGGCCGACGCGCCACCCGCGGCGGGCCCCGGAGCCGCCTGCACCGTCGCTGCCCGGCCGGCCCCCGGTCGACTACGTCCCGCCGAAGTCGCCTGCCCCGAATGACGACGACTCGCGTCCCGGACATCACGAGGCCGCCGACCCGCCGCAGGCTTCCGCAGAGGAGCAGCCCCGCAGCAGCTTCCGCGAGCCCGCTCAACCACAGCAGCCGCCTCAGCAAGCGGCGCAGCAGAATTCCAAGCAACCTGCGCATCCGCCGCGTGACGGCCGCCCGGCTCCCTCGGCACCTCCGCGGCCCGAAGGCAACCAGTGGGAACAACAGTCCGGCTGGCCGGTCCATCAGCAGCGGCCGCAGTCACCCCCGCAGCCCACTCCTCCAGCCCCGCCTGCGCCCCCGGCTCCGCAGCCACATCAACCCTTCGGGCCACAACCGGGGTCGCCGTGGCCTGCCGAGGGCGGATTCGCGCCAGATGGCCACCCTCAGGCCACGCCGCCGACCGCGCCCGGGTCCTACGCCGACCGGATCCGCGTCAACGATCTCGTCCCGCCGCGTCGTGAACCCCCTGCAGGAGGTTGGCGGCTGCTGGTCTACAAGGCGTCGTTCGGATTGATCAACCCCGGACCGTCTGCCGACGATGTGCGGCAGGCCGAGCTCGAAGCCAAGATCAAGGGAGTGCTGCGCGGCCACTACAAGGTCGGCGTCATGGGCAAGGGCGGTGTCGGCAAGACCACCGTCTCGGCCAGCATCGGGTCGGTGTTCGCCGAACTGCGCCAGGACGATCGCGTCGTCGCCATCGACGCCGACACCGCCTTCGGCAAGTTGGGCAGCCGTGTCGACCCACGCGCCCAGGGCTCCTACTGGGAGCTGGCCTCCGACAAGCACCTCGACACCTTCGCCGATGTGCGCAGCCGGGTCGGCAACAACGCCGCAGGCCTTTTCGTCCTGGCCGGCGAGGGCACCCCGGCCCGCCGCCGAGTCCTGGACGCCGCGATCTACCGCGAGGCGACCACCCGGCTCGACCGGCACTTCTCCATCTCGATCGTGGACTGCAGCTCGACCATGGACTCCCCGGTCACCCAGGAAGTGTTGCGGGACCTGGACGCCCTGATCGTGGTGTCCTCGCCGTGGGTCGACGGTGCCGCCGCGGCCGGTCAGACGCTGGACTGGCTCGCCAACCGCGGCATGACGAGCCTGCTGCAGCGCACGGTTGTCGTGCTCAACGATTCGGATGGCCACGCCGACAAGCGGACGCGGTCCATCCTGGCCGGGCAGTTCGCGGGACAGGGCCAGAGCGTCGTGGAGGTGCCGTTCGACGGGAACCTGAGGCCCGGCGGCGTGATCGAAGGCACCCGGGTGATGACGCCGGCCGCACGCCGCAAGTTTCTGGAGATCGCCGCGGCGCTGGCCGACCACTTCCCGTCGTCAGACGACCGCCACCGGGAGCGGTACTGACCGCCGGGGTCAGACCATGGCGCTGATCAGCGCCTCGATCGCGTGCACGGCGGCGGCGTCCACCGGATATTCGGCCTCGGTGCGGCTGATCACGTCCTCGGGCACGCCCGCTGCCTGCGCCATCTCGCCCATGGTGAGGTTGGCGCGTCGACGCGCGGCGTAGAGCCGCTGCCCCAGCGTGGCCCCCGGCGCTGCGGCGGCTCGCATGGTGAGCTCGTCGATCTGATGCCGGACCGCACTGAGCGCCTTGATCAACGCCGGGGTCACCTGGCTGATCCGAGCGGCCCGGGATGCCACTGCCTCGAGCTGGCGCAGGTCGGCGAGGATCGCCGTGACGCGGGGGGTGAAGTCGGGATCGGTGACCGGCGGCATGGCGTCCATGGTCGAACCGAGTGTGTTGGCCGCGGTGAGCACGGCCTGGGCGATCAGCGGCACCTCGGCATTCGCCGGGGCCGACGCGGGAGCACTGGGTGCTACCGCGGGCTCGGCAGGCAGACTCGCCGCGGGCGGGGGCGGCAGCGCGGGTTCGGCAGCCGGGACCGGACCGCCCTGACGCAGCCGCGCGATGGTGCCCGGCGGCCAGCGCAAAACCTCTTCCAGCTTCAAGCGGGTGCGCTCGCGAGGCCAACTGCGGCCCTTCTCGAAGGCGATCAGCGCACCGGCATTGATAACACCGTCGGCAGCGAGACTGCGCTGGCTGATGTCGAGTTCGCGGCGGCGCGCAGCGGCAGCCGCTCCGGCGCGGATCAAGCCGACGTCGAACTCGCCGGTCGCGAGATCGAACTCCGCATCGGTCATCTCCGGATGGTTCCTTAGCTGAATGAGCTGGAGCGCTTGGCGGCCCGTGATGGCTGCGTGGACCCATCGATTCTAACCCCATACCGCAGCACCGCTACGACTTGGGTTTCAGGATTTTTGCCTAACCGCACCAGTGCTACAGCTTCGCCGGGCTGCCAACCGTACCCATGCTACGGAGCCAGCACGGGCCGCTTCATTTGCCATCAGTGCTGTTCATGCAGGTAATGACAACTAGGTAGTTTTACGCTGGCGAGCCAACCGAAACTGTTTCGTAGCGCCGCAACGGTTTAAATTTCCGCAAACTGTTGCACTGCTACGGTTCTTGCTATAGCGTTCCCCTCAACGCGGGACACCGCATAGTCCTTACGAGGGGAGCAGTACACATGACCGCATTGATGGCCAACGGAATCCCGCTCGGCGTCTGCACCGCCAACCCGGAGCGCTGGACCTCCACGCCCGACGACCAGGCGAAAGTCATCTGCCGGGCGTGCCCGCGCCGTTGGCTGTGCGCCCGGGAAGCCTGCGAACTGCCGCGCGCCGAAGGGCTCTGGGCCGGGATCATGGTTCCCGAAGGCGGCCGCGGCCGCACCTTCGCGCTCAAGCAACTCCGCTCGCTCGCCGAGCGCAACGGCTACCCGGTCCGCAAGACCAAGCTGATCTTCCCGGAAGCCGCCTGATCCACCTGCCCTCTCGCCGCCGATTTCGAGGGGACGGCGGCGGGAGGGCAGCAGTTCCACACGGGGGAGGAATAGGGGCCCGGGGCGTGCTGTTTATGCATCCGACGGTGCCGGGCATTGCCCCGGGCCCCACACCAAAACTGTCGCTTCGAGCGACCACTCGCCGCGAGGCGCACTGACGGCACCGTCCCCCAACTTCTTTCAGCGCTCGAGCGTGGCGACCACCGCGTCGAGCAGACGATCGACCTCGTCCTCGTTGTATCCCCGCTGGAACAGCGGTGGCTTCGGGAACGCAATGTTGCGCACGTCGCCGGCGCTCAGGTGTCCACGACCCTCGAGCCGGCGGGCGACGAGTTGCAGGAAGTCATCGACGGACTTGCGGTCGTAACCCCGTTTACCCATGGGCGGTTTCGTCAACGTGACATTGCGAACGTCGTCGGCAGTCAGCGGCCGGGTCATGCCGGACATGCTAACCAGGCGTGCCGGCCCAGTGGATCGCACTACGGTGGCAACCATGAGCAACACCGACGCCCTCCCGGCCGAAGTCACCTGCACGGCTTCGGCATTCACCGGGGTTCTGCACGCGCGTGAGGTGCCGCTCGGCGGGCCGCGCGCTCTGCTGGTGCGGCGCACCCTGCCGCAACGTGACCGGTCGCTGATCGGCGCGTGGTGCTTCGCCGATCACTACGGACCCCACGATGTCCGCGGCGGTACCCGCATGGATGTTCCGCCCCATCCGCACACCGGATTGCAGACCGTGAGTTGGCTCTTCCAAGGCGAGATCGAACACCGCGACAGCGCCGGGGTACACGCGATGGTCCGTCCAGGCGAGCTGAACCTCATGACGGCAGGCGCAGGCATCTGCCACTCCGAGGTGTCCACCTCGACCACGACCATCCTGCACGGCGTGCAACTGTGGGTCGCCCTGCCCGACGCCGACCGCGACACCGACCGCGATTTCGCCCACTACGCACCGCAGGCCCGCGACATCGGCGGAGCGACGCTACGGGTATTCCTCGGTGAGTTGGCCAATTCGCGGTCGCCGGTACACACCTTCACCCCGCTGCTCGGCGCGCAGCTCGACGTCGACCCCGGCGCCGCCGTGACCCTGCAGGTCGACCCGACCTTCGAGCACGGCGTGTTGCTCGACGAGGGCGATGTCGAGGTGGCCGGAACGCCTCTGGCGGTCGCCGACCTCGCGTACCAGAGCCCCGGCCACCGCGAGCTTCACCTGGTCAACCGCGGGTCGGGCCCGGCTCGCCTGATCATCCTCGGCGGTGTCCCGTTCCGCGAGGAACTGGTGATGTGGTGGAACTTCGTCGGACGCAGCCATGACGACATCGCCGCGTACCGCGAACAGTGGCAGGCCAATGACGCCCGGTTCGGCGACGTCGAGGGATACGTCGGCCGCACGGCACGGCTGCCCGCGCCGCCGCTGCCCAACGCCAAGCTCAAGCCGCGGCCGCATCCGACGTCCTAGCCGGACACCCCGTCGCCCAGGTATTGCGCCGTGCTGCCGCTCACCGGCATGTCCGGCAAGCCCAACTTGCGGTGATCCCAGCTCCGCAGCCGGCCGGGCACCACCCGCACGGCGATGCGGTTGTTCATCATCTGATCGACGAACGGCCGCATCTCTTCGGTGTAGGGGCCGGTGTAGCGCTCCCACACGCTGATGCCCACGCGCAGTATGGTTTCCGGGTCGTCGACGATCTCGGCTCGACCGTCGATGGACACACCACGCAGGGTGCCGTAGGTGAGCCCGTCCTCGATCATCACCGTGACCGTGGGATCGCGACGCAGGTTGACCGCCTTCTGCGACTTGGCCTTGGTCTCGAACCAGATCTCGCCGTCGAGCACCGCGTACCACATCGCGACGAGGTGCGGCCGGCCGTCGGCCTGCAGCGTCGCCATGGTCGCCGTCCGGCTGTGCTCGATGAATTCCGCGATCTCGTCGTCGGCCATGACGATCTTCGCGCGTTCGTTCTTACCCACGCACCAGCACCTCTCTGCTCATCGGATTGGACTCAGCTTCCTCCAGCCCGGTCGACCGATGGCACAGGGGTCGGTGCCTACGCCGGTATCCGCGACAGAATCTCCAGAGCAATCGATTCCGCGCTCTCACCGAGATTGGCGCCCATCAAAGCGAGGTCGACGACGACGTTCGCCTTGGCCACGACCACCCGTGTGCTGACGAACAGCGGTGAATTGTCCATCGTCGCACTCACCAGCACGATGGACGGATTCCGGTTGCCGTGGGTGACCGGCCCCACCGTGTAATGCGAGGTGGGCGTACCGTCGTCGAAGGCAACGGACACCGGGCCTGCACACCCGCGCCATTTTGCCTCGACATCGGCGACGAGTCGGCTTGCGACAGACGGGTTTTCGTAGAGCACCACGCGCTGCTCGAGACCACCGAGGCCGACCTTCTTCATATCCCCGACCAGGTTCACGTTCCGGGCGAAGGTCGCGATGACATCGCTGGGAACGTATACCTCGGTGCCGCCGCCGAACAGCGCGGACACGCACTGCGGTGGGGTGACGGTGATGCCCTCCGATCCGTTGAGTGCCGTGCTGTCGGTCGTCTTGTAGTCGTTGGCGGCGTTCGCCAGCCGCTTGACGTCGTCGAGGGACAGCAGAAAGCCGGCCAGCTGCGACGGGCTGACGGGTTCCGGCACGCTCAAGGTCGGGGTGGTGCTCGTCGACGTGGTCGTCGTGGTCGCCGCCGGCCCGGCCGACGGAGCGCTGGAATCGCCGGGTATGACCAGCCAGATCACCAGCGCTGCAACGCAGATCACCACCACGGCGGCCAGCGCCGCGAGGATCACGCCGCGTCGCTTCCGGCGCGGTGGTGGCTGCGGGGTGGGCGCCGGGATGACCGGCGGTCCACCGTACGGGGGCTGCCGGCCCGCGGGATAGCTGCCGAACGGCGCCCCACCGAACGGGTCCTCTGGTCCTCCCGGGTATGTCACGTCAGCCCGGAATCTTGTCGAGGACGTTGTTGACCGCCCTGATGTTCTGGTCGGTCAGATCCGCTCCGACCATCTGCACGTCGACCAGGACATTGGACTTGGCTCCGATGGCCCGATAGATGCCGGTGGTCGAACCGATGTTGGTGTTGTGCACACCCGTCACGGCGCCGCTGTTCTCGGGTGCACCGAGGATGAACTTGGACCACTTGGCATCCTGGACGATGGTCCATGTCAACGTCTTCCCTGCGCACTGCTGCAGAAGCCCGATGTAATGGGACAGCGTCTTCTGCGCGGCGGCGGCGTCATCGAAGACGGCCACACCGATGCCGGCCTGCGTGTTGCCATGGGGCCCCGAGGCATTCACCGACAGCACCGAGCGGTAGCCGCTGTCCTTGTACGGCTCCGGGGTGAACGAATTCATCGACACCACGCATTCCGGCGGGTCGAAGGTCTGCACGGACGGAGATACCACGCCCACCTCGTCGCCGTTGCCCGCGTCGGTCAGATCCGGCGTGTTCATGAGCTGACGCATCTCGTCCAGGCTCGGCAGCAATCCGGCCATGCCCGCGGGAGTGACCGGTGGAGGTGGCGGCGGGGGCGGTGGCAGCGGGCTCGTGGTGGTCTGCGCCGAGGTGGTCGTCGTGGTGGTCTGTGCAGCAACGGTTTTCGACTCGGAAGCCGGCGGTTTCACCGCGATCCACACGACCAGGCCGACCACGGCCGCCGCGATGAACGTGTACGACAGGGCCACCCCGATCAGGGCACGGTCGTGGCCGCGCTGCCCGGTGCGCTTGACCTGCGACAGGCCGAGATGGCCCAGCACCGCGCCGATGGGAGCGAATACGAATGCGAACACCACCGAGAGCGTCGCGAAGGTGTTGACCTCGCCGGACGCTGACGGCGGTTGCGGCGCAGCCGGAATGACGGGCGGACCGCTGTAGGGCGGTGGCGGAACCGACGGCAGCTGGCCGAACGGCATCCCGCCGAAGGGGTCGTCCGGAGGTGGATAGGTCATGTCAGATCGCCGATCCGGGCCAGTATTTCCGCGGTGATCGTCTGCGCCCCATCGCCGAAATTGCCACCGAACACCGCCACATCGACCAGGACATTGTTCTTGGCGGCGACGACCCGGACGTTGCGGAAGTTGGGAACACCCGGTGTATCGGTCACGATGCTGCTCAACACCACGATCGACGGATCCTGCGGTGAGCGGGCCAGAGGGTCCACCTGGTACTTGATCCAGTTCTTGCCGTTGTTCAGCGTCTCGGTCAACAGGCCCACGCACCCACGCCACCGATTCGCGATGTCTGCGGCCTGCTTGGTTGCCGCAGGCGCGTTCGGGTACAACACCACTCGCTCTTCGACCCCGCCCAGCTCGGTCGTGGTCAACGGGTCGGGCAGCACGATCGATCGCGAATACGTGGCCGTGGCACCGCTGTTCACGAATACCTCACCGGCGCCGGTGAACAACGCCGAGCGACAGTTGTCAGGCTGTGTCGCAACCCCTTCGGAGGCGTTGAACTGCTGCTTGTCGGTGACGGTGTAGGCGGTGCTCGTCGCGTCCGTCGCGCGCTTGGCCTCGTCCATGCTCAGCAGCAAACCGGGCAGTCGAGCCGGAGTCGCCAGCGCCGGTGCCGCCGTGGTGGTCGGTGTCGATGTGGTCGTCGAGGCCGGACCCGCTGCCGGCGTGCTCGGCGACTCGGGCATCACGGCCCACACCACCAGCGCCGCAACGGCTATGGTCACGATCCCACCGACAGCCGCCAGCATCACGACGGTCTTGGTTCTGCGCGGCGGCTGCTGCTGCGGGGGCTGAGCAGGTGCGGAGATGATCGGCGGACCATCCGGTGACTGACCGAACGGCGCCCCGCCGAACGGATCCCCCCAACCCTGCGTCACCCCTACAGCACCCCGAAGCTCGACGTCACCCACCGCACAGGGTCAGCACACCGGAACGGGGCGATGCCCCGCGAATGCAGCCGGTTGCCGCTGGGCGGCTGCCCCAACGCGGACACGACGAAATAGCGGTTCTGCAAACGCATTCCGTTAGACGGGTTTTCGACGGCGGCGACGATGGAGCCGGCATTGAGCCGCGTCAGCAGGCTGCGTACCTCTTCGTGCATCAACTGCCCACCGACCTCGTCGTACTGCTGGCTGTCGGAGGTGTCCCGCAGGTAGGCCGCGCCCGCGTTCGACATGATCAGGCTCCACTCGGAACCCTCGACCTCCCGCAGCACGCGTAGGGCATCGAACTTCGAGAGGATCACCGCGAGCTTGGGCTGCCCCGGCGCCACCGCCATCGTCACGTTGTTGAGCACCGATCGCGGGTCGCCACCGCTGAACAGCTGGGCGGGCAGCAGATCTTGCAGCTGATCGCGAATTGCCTTGACCCGCAACGGGTCGAACATGAAGAACACCGCGTCGGCATTGGCGAAGAACCGGAACGGCGGCGTGTGCAGATCACCGGACTCCATGTCCTCGCCTGCCACATCGCGCAACACCAGGAACCGCCGTACGCCGTGCCAGATGCCGATCGAGAACATCAGCGGTTCACGCTGCGTGGAGGCCTGGGTGTGCACGGTCGGGGTCGGCGGGATCAGCCCGCGCTGCACGTACAGCGGTGTCTCGTAGTTGGTCGCATAGGCCTGCGCGGTCGCGCGGGTGACCGGCTCCATCGACACCCCGAGCCGTTCACACAGCAGCTCAAGCTGTTTCACCAACACACCGATGTACAGACTCTTGCCGGTGGCACGGGCCCCGGCCATGGCGATGCAGATGGCGTGCCCCTGCCGCCAGCCCTCGGGCAACACGTAGTGGCAGACCGGGCAGATCTCGACCGCCGGGCCCTGCAGAGCTCGGCTGGCCTCCGCGGTCGGCGGCGGCGGGCCGTTGTAACCCGGCGTGCGGGTCCAGGTGTAGAGCGGGCCGCAGTCGGCCGGCGCCCCCAGATACGCCGTGGCGACGTCGTCGCGGTAGCGCGTGCCGCCGGCCTGAGCGGACAACGTCCACAGATGCTGGTTCGGATTGAGCGCCGAAAAACAGCGCGGGCATTTGCTCATGCGCGATCCGCCTCCGGCTCCTCGCTGAAACTCATGGGGCCAGGGCCTTCGCCAGCGACGCTGTGATCCGGTCCAGCACAGGCGGATGCGCCAGCAACTCGGCCGTCGCCTCGTTGCCCGGACGCGGCGCCGGGAGGCGCGCACCCGCGGCATCGAGCCTGCGGTCGTTGGACAGCGCGATGACCGGAAACCGTTGCCGCACCGCACTTGTGGGGTAGTCCGCGCAGACCACCACGCGGGAGCGCCCGGGTGCCAGCCGGGACCAGCGGGCGCCTGCCGACCAGCGCGGCGTCGCCCGCCGAAGCGCCTCGCCCAGTTCCGCACTGCCCGTCGCGGTCACCGGGACCACGTCCGCACCCACGAGGACCGCCGATATGTTGCGCACACCCACCGCGTCGGCGACGCCGACCACGATCTCGGTGGCCGCCACCACGCTGCCGTCCGCGAACCAGCTACGCATCGAGGCCGAGGTGTCGAACGCGATCAGCACCGCACCGTCGGACTCGCCCGGCCCGCGGCCGGTGATCTTGCGCGCCGAGGTGCGGGCGGCGGTGGCCAGGGGGCTCAGCTGGGTATCGGCGACGGCGCTGACCGAGATGTCGATCTGTGTGCCGTCGGGGGTCAGCTTGGCGAACGTCAGCCCGGTGTCACCGCTGACGTCGATCGGGTCGAACATCACCTGGACCGGATCGACATCACCGGGATTGTCGTGGGCAATCGCCAGATGGATGACCGTCCCGCTGCCGAACCGGTCGGTGCCCACCGGGCGCACCGCGACCATGACGGGGCCGGTGAGACTGGGCAGCAACGCCTGATGCGCGCTCGAGCGCACCACCGGCTGATCGGGTCCGCCATGCACCTCGAGCGCGGCACCGCCGACGGCGCCGGTGATGGCCACCGACAGCGCCTGGCTGGGTATCTGCACCCGCTGGTTGCGTGCATTCACCACGTAGATCGGCATCAGCGACTCCCCCGCAATCGGGCCGCCAGCGACGGCTGTGCGTCATAGCGCCGGGCCAGCAGCCTGCCCACCATCTTCCGGTACCGCCGCACCGTGCCGTCCGAGGCATCCCCGGACAGCTGTGTCATCAGCATCGTCACCGCGTCGACGTCGCTCTCCTCACCGGGCATGCCCGCCGCCACGCGTTCGGCCAGCTGCCCCATCAATTGATCGATCACGTCCAGCTGCTGCTGGGCATCCTCGGCCGACGCGACACGCAGCAGCGTCACCGCCAGCACCGCCTGCGGCGCCACCTCGTAGCCGTCGACCAGCGGCGTCACCCGCGCGATGGCCTCGCCGCCGAGACCGGAATCAGCCGCCAACGCCGCACAGGCCTGCGGGTAGGGCTGGCCGGCGACGACGCCCAGCAACGCGAACGTCAGCATCCGCACGGCGAAGTCGTGGTGCACGGCGCTGGGCTCGGTAGTGGCCAGCACCTGCTCCCAGAACGGCAGGTAGGCGCTTTGGTGGGTCTCCACATACCGCTGGTGCATCCACATCTGCGGTTCGATGTATCGCACTGCCGCACAGGCCACGGCCGTGCTGTCGCCGTTACCGTCGATCACCCGGCCGGCCAGCTCGGTCAGCGCAGGCGAGTCCGGCGCGCCCACCAGTGTGCGCACGGTGCCGGCCCCGGTGATCGGGTCGGCGCCCAACGCCAGCAGGAGGTCGGCCGGGTCCCACACCGACTCCGCGACGGCCTGTTCGAAATGCGGGGACGCGGTCGCCCGCAGCCACCACAGCTGCGCCCCGGAATCACCGGGCTCGACCGATCCGCGCCGGCCGGCCCGGATACCGCGCAGCGCCGCCCGGATCCAGGTCGGGTCCCACGGGCTGGCGTGGGCCAACTCGTCGGCACCAGGCAAGGGTGTCGCATCGGCCAACCAATCGAGCAGGTTGTCGCTGATCGCGGTGCCCTCGACATCGCCACCGGCCCGCAGCAAAGCCGCGCCGATCGCCAACCTGCCGTCGACGTCGACGCGTTGACGCATCTTCGGGCCGCGCGCCGGATCGTCGAGGTGCGGCACCACGTCGTCGAGCAGGGCGGGGGCGAGCCGGTCGTCGTCAACCCCGGCCCGCAGCAGCAGTTCGATCACCCGAAGCTCACGTTCGGGACCTTGGTCCCGGGCCGCGGCAAGCCCGGGGCCGATGGCCGACTGCACCTGTGAAGGCGTTGGTTTCCCGTGAAACAATCTGTGCCCCAACGGGATTGGCCCGAGTTGGCCGAGCCACGTGTCATCGGTGATGGCCCGGCTCAGATACGTCGCATCGGCGAAATCGGCGGCGGGTCCGTCGGGCAGTTCCTGTACCGCACGCCAGGCGTCGGCGGTGCTGGTGCCGACGACCGCCGACAGCACGTCGGCGATGGTCTGCGCTGCCTGCGACCCGGCCGGGACATCCGGAGGCGAGTGGGCGGCGATCACCTCGTGTGCCTCTTCGACAGCGTCAGCAAATTCCGGGCGGCCGGCCACCACCATGGCCGTCGGCCAGGCGGGGTGCAGGCCCTCGTCGTTGACCTGCTCGGCGATCCGGTCGATGTCGTCGAGCAACCGCCGCGCCGAATGTGGTTCCAGCAGCACCACCTGGGCCATCGCCGACAAGTGCGTGGCCTCGATGGTGTGCCCGCGTGCGGTCTTGTGCGGCTCGCCGTCGAGCTCGCCCATCGATACCGCTTCGGTCTCGCTGATCACGACCACGCCTGCCGGCACGGCATCCAGATCACCGATCGGCACGGCCGTCAGCAACTGGCCACTGTGCAACGCCAGCATCACCTGGTCGGCCCGGTCGAACGTGGAAAAGCTCAAGCCCGCGGCGGTTCCCGGTGACATCAGAAAGCTCACCAGCCCGATCCACTGCGCAGCCGATTCGACCGACTCCGCACCGAGGACCACCGGTGCGCCGCCGTCGAGCGCCCCGGCCACGGCATCGAGCAGCGCGAACAGCGTCGCCAGCCGCCAGGTGGTGGTGTCCAGCGCGAACGCCACCACGCTGTCCTTGGTCACGACCGTGCCCGGCTCGGGTGGGCTGTCGGGAATCGTCGCCCTGCTCACCGCCGCCGCGCCGTACGGACGGGCCCACTGCGGCGAGCGCCACCACTGGATCGGCCGCCGCCGCGGCGAAGACAGCGGGGTGCGGTCCAGCACGACGTGGGCGAACACGTTGCCGGGCCGGCCGGTGCTGTCGGACCCCGCGGGCACGGTGTGCCAGTACCCCGTACCGGTTTCGACCCTGCCGTAGGCCAGCCGTCGCGGTCCCTGCTCGAGCTGTTCGGGTGTCGGATAATCGGGCAGCGGCTGCACCGGCCGGAATACCGTGCGGACACCGGCGATCAGCTGCTGGGTCTCTTCCGGCGTGAGGTCGCCGGTCGTCTGCTTGACCTGCCAGCCGCCGGCCGAACCGACAGCATCGAACGACGTGTAGGCCAGCTGGCCATAGCGTGAGGTCATTGCGCCATCGCAGTCAACCGCAGGCTGTCCACCGGAGGATCGAGCAGGGCGATCACCCGCAGCCGCTCAGCCGACGGGGTGTTGACGAACAACCGGATCCAGCCCTGCAGGCCACGGACGTTGGCCGCCCACAGCTCGCCGGTACCGGAGGTCGTCAGTTGCGACCAGCGCAGTTCCTTCGACGGACGGTCGGCGAACTGGCCTTGCGCATCCAGCGGCGCCACGTCGACGGCCTGGCCATCATGGACGCTCAGCGGTATCCGCTGCGGGTTGTTGACCAGGACGAACGCGGGTGAGCCGGGAAGGTCGTGCTCGGAGCGCATGGCGATGGTAGCGGTCGTCGGGAAACCCTGCGGGTCCCGACCGATGCGCACGGCGTACTGCAGCCGCAGCAGTCCGTGGTACTCGACGCTGGCGATCGCCCCGGTGACCCGCCGGCCCCCCGAGAACGCCACCGGGGCCAGGTGCAGCGAGCACCCGCCGACCGGCAGCTGCCCGGTGAGCTGCATCCCGCCGTACTTCTCGTATTCCTCCAGCGAGATCTCGAACGACTTGCCGGTCAACCCGGCGCGCGGGTCGTAGCCCTTGGGGGCCAGGTACAGCACCACACCGGCCGCGCCGTCGGGCCAGTCGAAGGTGAGCACCTGCTTGTTGCAGTACTCGGCCAGTTCTATGTCGCGGATCGCGCCGGTCCGCACCGACGACAGCGTGCGGCCCACCAGGGCCCGGCCGGCCAGGATGGTCACCGGAGTGAGGTAGGCGCGGCTCCAGTCGGCCGGCCAGGACACCCCCGCCATCAGCGCGCGGGGCCTGCCGTCGGGCCCGGTCTGGGTGACCACGGGCTGGGTGAGCCGCAGCTCCGGCGTCAGCCCGACCTGCTCGAGCGCGCCTTCGGGCAGCTCGGCCGATTCCGCACCGGCGTTCGGTCCGTCCTGGGTGCGGTAGATGACGATGCGCCCGCCTACCGGCGGGGTCCAGGTGAGGTCGAAGGACGAGCCGTCCACACCCGTCGCCACGGCGAGGTCGGTGACCGGGGCCAGCACAGCCGAGATCTCGATGTCGGTCTCGACGGCTTCCGACAGCCGCAGCACCCCGTCGACGTTGGCCGCGCAGCGGGCGCGGTACTGGTAGCGCTCACCACGAACGGGCTCGGAGTCGACGAAGCCGTTGAGGTTGTCGCTGCCCGCGAGGATGCGGTACTGCGGCCCGTCTCGACCGGCCTCGGCGGCGGGCACCCGGTAGACGTATACCGCGCTGACCCCCGCCGGCACGGTCCACTGGCCGATGACCCGGCCGGAGTCCTCCCGGATGGCGAAATCGGTGATCGGGCTGACCAGCACGCCGGCGGCGTAGAGCATCGGCTGCGCGGTCAGGGCCTCGGCACGGGTGGCGCCGACGTTGATCCAGACCTGGTAATGCCGGACCGCCGCGCCGGGTGGGCGGGTGTCGGCCGCCGACGTCGTATCGGTGGCGGCCACCAGATCGGCGCGATCCGGTGAGTACGGCGGGTTGTCCTCGGAGCTCACCAGCCGGTACAGCACGACGCCGTCGGAGCCCTGCAGCGGCGGCCAGCTGATCTCCATGGCACCGCCGGCTGCGTTGCGGCGCAACGCGATGCTCTGCCGGGGCGACTGCTGCTGCCCGAACGTGAACGGGGTGAAATCGGCTGCAGTGAGCGGGCTTTCGGCCACCGGTGCTGGTTCGGCGGGCGGTGGCGCCGGCGCGGCAGGTGGGGCCGGCTCGGAGGGGACCGCCGGCGTCGAAGGCGGCAGGGTCCCCGACGTCCCGGCCGGCGGCAAGGTCGGCGACGGGAGCGCCGCGCCGGCCGATGCGTCGGTGGTGCGGTGCCTGCCGGTGATCGACGTCTGCTCGGTGGACGACGTGTCCAGCTCGGAGAGCACCCTGGCCATTTCGTCGGCGTGCTCGGCGACGGAGCCGGGCAGCATCGCCCGGATCTGTTCGACGTCCGTGCGGCCGGACCTCAGCACCAGACGAAGATGTGCCTCTTTGAAGCTGCGCGCCGCCACCGCACCGGAATCGATGAGTTGCTGGCGCCAGGCCAGCAGGGGTGCCAGCCGGGGGTCGGCGTCGTCGGGATCCTCCCGGTGAAAAGGATCGGGGCTGCTGGAATCCTGCATGTCAGAACACCATGTCCTCCCCTGGCGGCGCATCGGATTCGGTGCGTCGAACCATCATCGTGGGCTCGTCCTCGCCACCTGGCGCGACGGGCACCGGCATCTCGAACAAAGCAAAATCGTACGGCGGCAGACCGTCGCTGGCCTGGACAACGACTGCCCGGTAGCCCAGCCCGGCCCGGATCACCACCGCGTCGTCGACCGCGACGCCGGACCGGCCTGCCGTCACCGCGGCGTTGGTGAACAGCGACGCGTCGAACGGCGCGGCCCGGCCCGGGCGGTGGTCGGTGAATCCGGCACCGAACTGTTGCGCGGGCACTTCCCGAGCCAGCGTCGGCACCGCGACCGTGCCGGTCAGCGCGTCGGCCAGGCCACCCGGTTGCCCACCGGCCTCGTCGGCGAACATCTGCTCCACGCGGGCCCACAGCGCATCGGCCCCGGCAGGCCGGACCCGGCCCTGCAACACTGCCGACGACCACTGGTCCAGCCCGGACCCCGACCCGACGCCAGGAAGCTTGAACAGTGCCGCGGGCTCCTCACGGAGCCGGCCCGCCGCCTCGCCGAGCATGTCCTCCCACGGTTTGGTCAGCCAGCCCAGCGCGTAGAGCCTGCGCTGGATGCCGTGGGTCGCGTTGTCGGCCTGGTCGGCGCTGGGCGTGGCCACCCCGATCTGGGTGGACCGCGGCAGTCCGTCGACCAGTTGCCCGACGGCCGCGCGAGCCGGCGGCGCGACGCCGAACGGGGCCCGCAACACCGCGCCCAGCGTGCGGCACCACGCCAGCAGCTGACCGTAGGCGGACGTCAGCCGGCTCAGGTCCTGCACCGCGTTGCGCAGGTTCGCATGCATGGTCTCCAGCTGATTGAGCTGCGATCTTCGCAGGTTCATCTCGGCAAACAGGTCGCGTTGGCTGAGCATGAACAACCCGAGCGAGACCACGATGTACAGCACGATCAGGGACGCCCCGGTGATCAGGGCGAACTTCCAGCTCGACCAGCCGATGGCGGCGACCCCGATCAATGCCAGCAGCACCACGAACAGCGCCACGGTGAACGTCTTGAGGATGGTGCTGACCGCCTGCTGCCGCTGCCGCAGCTGCTCGTCGACGGCGTTGCGGTCACCCATCGACTGGATCTGGGACACCAGGCCGGCCACCTCGCCGCGGGCCCGCTGCATGAAGTCGGCCAGGATCGTGCCGACCTGCCAGGCATAGCTCTTCGCCGCGGCGGCCTGCCAGCGGTCCAACTCGGTCCCGGTGTTGCGGGCCTCCACCCCGGCCGCCGGGTCGGAGTAGGCGTTCTGCAGGCGTTCGCGGACGTTGGCGGCGCCAAGGACGTCAGCGCCTTCGACGGCGGTGACGCCGATGACCGCTGCCAGCGAGGTGGGAATCCCGCGGAACTCGTCGGCCGCGCTCGGCACCACGTCGGCGGCGTTGAACACCACGCCGACCGCCGATCCCACGGCGATCGGGTCAAGGCCCGCCGCCCGGCGACCGCCATCGGCGAGGGTCAGCGCGCCGTTGACGAAGTCGGTCCACAACGCGCTGAGATCCTGCTGCGCCAGGTGCGCGCCCTGCCCGCTCAGCGCGGTCTGCAGGGTCTCCGCGCTGCGGTTGAGGTCCTGCCAGTCGGCCTTGGCGGTATCGGCGACGACGGCGAACGCCGAGTCGGTACGGCCGAACACGGTGCCCTGCACGGTGGTCGCCACCACCGAGGTCACCGACCCCATCACCGCCGACAGCCACGCCGACGGGGCGCTGCGCAGCGCGGCGCCCATGAATTTGAAGAACATCTTCAGCGCGGCCCAGATGCCGATCGCCTGGGTGGGCGCGGCGTCGGCCGCGAGCCGAGGCCCGCGCAGCACGTCGCGGTGTTTGGTCCACAACGCCCGGGCCATCGACTGTGCGGCCGTGGGAACGTCTTCGACATAGACCACGGGCACCTGCCCACCGCGCGGCAGCGGCAGCCGCCCTGTCGGGTCGAACAGCTGCGTGCGCAGCGTGCTCTCCACCGCGGTGGTGTCCAGCCTGCGGTAGAACGCCCGCACCGCGCGCACGGTCTGACCCGGCAGGATCTCCATGGTGTCGAACGGACTGTCGTCCACCCCGGCCCACAGGCCTGCGATCCCCGCGACCACCGGCGCGGTCTGCTGGGCGACGTCGAGGGGATCGGTCAGCCGGCCCCACGGCACCGCGCCGAGACCGGGCGCGGCGGAATCCTCCGGCGCGATCAGCAGGTTGTGCCAGCCTTCGAGCACCAGCGCCAGATCCGGGGCCGTCGGCACCGAATGCCCCGGCGTGAGCAGCAGCCGGAGCAGGCTGATCCGCGCGCCCATCGACGTGCTGCGCACGATCTGCTCCACGGCCTGCTCGGCAGCCAGCGGAACCCGCTCGGCGGCAGGCGCCTCGATGGGCACCAACACGGCCACGCGGATCCGGTCGTAGCGCTCACCGGTCAGCAACTGTTGCAGCACAACAGGTTCGGCGTGGCCGTCGCGGATCAGGGTGGCCGGGGTGGAGGCGCCGCCGACATCACCGGCGTCGACCCAGGCGAACGGGCTCAGCAGCCCCACCGCCGAGTAGTCGGCCAGCACGGCGAGCACCTCTTCGCATGCGCGAGGCGGTGCCAGCAGGACGGTCAGCGACATCGTCAGAACGTCCCGCCGTCGGGGATGACCACCGAACCGCCGACGTCGTCCAGGAACGCCGCGGCACCGGCCTGCTCGCCGCGGGCGAGCGCGTCGGCCTCCCGGTTGACCAGCTTGATCAGCACATCGGTGGCCCAGTACACGTCCGGGGCGACATCACGGAAGATCGGCGTCTTCGATGCCTTGGACCGCGTGGTGATGGTCGTGAACGCACCGTCCGGGGTGGCTCCCGGGGTGTCGGCGGGCAGGTACTGCGCGGCGACGTCGCGGACACTGCCCAGCCAGGTCTCCGCCGCGGCACGGCGCTCCTCTGGAGTCTGAGCGGCCGCGATCGGGCCGATCCGGGAGGTGACGCCCTGTCCGGAGGCCCCCGACCGCAGGAAGTCCCGCAGCAGGCCGGCCGCCGACAACTCGACGATGCCGCTGGCCGGGTCCTGGCTGTGCGAATCGTAAAGCTCACGCAACACGCTGTAGGGCCGCAGCGACCGCATCACCGGCGGCTCGTGCGACGTCGCGATGGCCAGCAGGATGCCCTCCAGCACTGCGGGCAGCCAGTCGTAGGACGCGGTGAACGCCGACGGCGGGGTGAGCAGCGGGTTGGGGAACGCCAGCCACTGGTTGTCGGCGCCGTCGTAGATGCGGACGGGGTCGTTGTACGGCGAGGCCGGGATCTGAATGCGGCCCAGGATCTGGCCGAGGAACCAGCCTGCGGCCATGGTGCGTCGCTCGTCGTCGGTCATCGGCAGCGACGCCGACAGCGGCCGCGAGCGCCGGTACCGCCAGAATTGGCCGCGGCCCGGTCCGGCGGTCTGCGCCCACTGTTGCGCGGCAGGCTTGAGCACCGAGTCGAACGCCAACGGCGAGTAGTTGGGGTACGAGCCGAAGATGTCGATGCGGGTGACGCTGTCCTCGTCGGACAGCGAACGGCCGTAGTTGTCCTTGGTGGCCTGGTCGATGCGCGGGTTGGCGCGTAACACCTCGGCCAGCGCGTCGGCCACCGGTTGCCCGGCGAACGGCACCTCGGAGAACTTGTACCGGTACTCGACCTGCTGGCCGGGGTGCACGCGTTGAAGCGCCTGATCGTTGACGCTGGCCAGCGGGCGGGCCAGCGACAGCGCCTCGTTGAACTTGGTGGCGATGTCGCGGCGGCGCGTGCTGATCTCGGATTCCGCGGCGCCGACACCCTGCACGTAGTCGCGCAGCGAGACCCGGCAGAACTCCTCGAACGCCTCGCCCGGCCGGCCCACGTAGAGCCGGGCACGCGCCAGCAGTTCGGCGGGACGGGTGTGAATATCGAACTGCGCCATGGCCGGAACGCGCGGACGACCCGTTTCCGGGTCGGTGCCCAGCGCCCGGGTCACCCACGTCGAGGTGACCTCGGTCAGCCCGCCGGGTGCCGAGACACCGCCGGTGGTCTGCCACTGCCCCAGGATCACCCGGGTGCTGGCGTCGTCGACGGCGGTGCGCAGCGGGATCATCGCGTGCGCCCCGGCGACCGCCTTGGGTAGGTCGGTCTCGTAACGCTGCTTGAAGGCCGCCGAACTGATCAGCAGCACTTCGTTGTTGGCCTCGGCGAAGCGGGCGGGCACCAGCTCGTCGGAGTCGGCGGGCCAGGCCACGTACTGGTCGGTGGACAGCCGCGCCAGGCCGACGTCCGACGGCGGTTCGGCGCGCGCCTTCTCCAGCAGGATCATCGCCTCGCCGAGCGAATCACGCAGCGGGGCAAGCAGTTCGGCGCCCATCACCCGCATCACGTCGGCGATCCGGGCGGCCGCATCGGCGTAGAGCTGGCGACGCACCGAGGACCGGAACCCGTCGAGCGCCATCGCCAGCACCTGATCGGCGTTGGTCATCACGCCGCGCAGGGACCGCAGCGCGGCGTCGACCTGCGGGGGCACGGCGACGATGTCGGGCGGGCCCATCGCGCCCAGTTGCGCGACGCCCGGCGCCAGCACGTCGTCGATGTGCCTGCGCAACCGGTCGACGAGCTCGCGGGCGTACGGCAGGCCGAGAGTCGCCGCGGCCGCGCCGACCACCTGCTCGAGGTGCTCGGCGAATTCGCGGTGCCAGCTGTAGGCCATCGCGTAGCCGATCTCGGCGCAGGTGCGGGCCAGGTCGGCCCGCCGGTTGAGCACCGCCTGACGGAAGATCGGTACCCACTGCTCGGCGGCCATGCCCTGCGGATTGGGCAGGAAACCGCGCAGCTGCCGTTCGATCAGATTGTTGACCGCACCGGCGACGGCCTCGGGAGCGAACGCCCCGGTTGCGATCCAGTTGCCCAGGATGCCGACCCGGGTCTGCTCGTCACCGGCCGCGTCGGGGATCCGGAGCTCACCGCAGTGGGTCTGCCACTGGCTGCTGAGCAGCGTGTCGAGCTGCTCGTTGCTGGATGCCGGGTTGCCGTGCTGGATGTGACCGAACAGCAGCTTGTCGGCTGCACTGCGGGCCAACCGCTGCGCCGCGTACTCGGCGTACCGATCGCGGCCCATGCTCAGGCTGGAGAAACCATAAGTGCCCCAAGGCAATACATCCCATGACGAGATGCCCCAGCCGAGCACGTCGCGGTCGCCGACGGGCGAGGCGGTGTTGCCGAGGTCGTAGGAGACGAACTGATCGCTGGCTTTGCCGCTCATCATCAACCCGGCCAGACCCCGCGCCAGGCCGCGGTACACGGCGTTCTGCGAGCCGTCGCCGAACAGGGTGCGGTCCGCACCGATGTAGCGGCCGACCGGGAACACGCGCGCGAACGGGATGGGCTCGCCGTCGCCGTGATGCTGACCCAGCGCCCGCAAGATCCGCACGTCGTGCTCGCGGGCAGCCCCGGCCTGGCTCGCCACGATCTCGCCCAGCATCGCCAGGGCGTTGGCGCGCACGCCGGTGCGGGCGCTCTCCGGCAACGAGTCGAAGATGTCGGGCGTCACCATGAAGACACCCATGAGCTTCGGGTCGAGTCCGGTGACCAGGGTCAGCAGCCGGCACACGTCGAGCGCCATCGAGGCACCCGCACCGCCGGCCATCGACGACACCACCAGCACCAGCGGTGGCTCGTTCGGGTCGAACCGGCCCATGCCGGGCACGCTCGCGTTGGCCATCTCCGAGATGGTCTCGACCCGGAACAAGGTGTCCCAGGCCGACTGCAGCCGGGCGTGGATCTCGCTGGCCTTGCTCAGCGTGATCATCCGGCCGATCGCGCGGTACTGCCCGGCGCCGGCCGAGATCGGGTTGGTCACCTCTTGCGGATTGCGCGGCGCCCAGGTGGCGATGGTGTCGAGCGCACCACCCGCGGCCAGCCGCTGCGAGAGCGCCCCGTCGAGGATCGCGTAGCTGCTGCCCTGCGGACCGCAGCCGATGTAGCTGCCGCCCTGGGTCGGCACGTTCGCCAGCCCCTCAGGTCCGGACTCCGCCGCGCTCGGGACGTCGATGTGCACGAATTGCCAACCAGCCAAAAGCTTTTCGATGCCGGCGGCGTGCAGCTCAGAACGCAGCTGGTCCATCATGAACGCCAACGTGGCGCCACCCGAACCACCGCATCCGACTACCAGGAATCGACGCATCAGGCTCCTCCACCAAAGGGGTCGAACGGATCAGAGTCATACCGCTGAGGCGGCGCGGGAGGCGGGCCACCGCGCCGGTCATCGGGCGGGGGCTGCTGTTGCTGCGGCGGCTGCTGTTGAGGCGGCTGCTGCGGCGGGTACCCGCCCGGCTGGTAGGTGATGGGCGCCTGCTGGGTCACCTCATATGGGTCCGGCGGAGGCGGGTTGGCGCCCGGCCGGTAGTTCACCGGGGCGTGCTGGGTCACCTCGTGCGGGTCGGGCGGACGCGGGGTCGGCGGGGCGGGCGCCGCTCCCCCGCCACCGAACGGATCCGCACCCTGCGGAGCCTGAGCGTGGGAACCGACCGGAGCCATCGGCGCCGGACCGCCCCCGCCACCGAACGGGTCATAACCCGTCGGGGCACCCCCGCCGGCGCCCTCGCCGAACGGTGAGCCGCCCTGCCCCTGATCGTCATACGGCGAGGCCTGCCCGGCCTGCACCGCACGCAGGCGTAGCCCGTTGAGCAGCTCGGGCAGTCGGCGGGCCACCTCTTCGAAGATCTTCTCCCTGGCGGCGGTGTCGGTGTTGCCGCTGACCAGCAGCAGCACCTCGGCCTGTGAGGACGGTCCGCGCGGATCGTGCAACACCACCCAGGTGTTGTGCACGGCCAGC
Source organism: Mycobacterium dioxanotrophicus (assembly GCF_002157835.1). NCBI lineage: Bacteria > Bacillati > Actinomycetota > Actinomycetes > Mycobacteriales > Mycobacteriaceae > Mycobacterium > Mycobacterium dioxanotrophicus. The sequence continues at coordinate 7,489,726 of NZ_CP020809.1, forward strand.
GGCAGCACCGCATGCAGCCCCGTGCCGTCGGTGCCCGGCAGCTCCGAACTCACGCTCAGCAGGTTGCCCGCGTCGACCACGACGCGGCCTGCGCCGAACGGGCTGCGGCCCATCACGGCGTTGAGGGTGACGCCCAGCACCGACAGCCGCCGAACCCCGTCGGTCAACCCGGTCACCGGCTGCACGAGATCGGTTTCGGCCATGGCGAACGGTTCCCCGTTGCGCAGCGTCATGTCCTGGTTGACCTCGACGGGGATGCGCTCGGCCAGCAGCGGGGTGTTCGGGATCTTGGTCACCCACCACTTGGACAGGTACAGCAGGCCCAGTGGGATGCCCGGGCCCAGCAGCAGCGCCGCGATCAGCACCAGCACGAAATTGGTGGTGTTCAGCGGCTTGAGCAGCGAGGCCACGAACGGCACGTCGACAACCTGCCCGTCGTCGGGGTGGTCGAGCGCCGCGACGTGCACGGGCACCGTGCCGTTGAGGCCGCCGTGGCCGTCGTGCTCGGTGCGCAGCGTGACCTGCAGCTGCCCGGTCTGTCCTTCCTCGACCTTGAGGCAATTGCTCGACGAGTTGGACGGCGACGTCAGGGTTGGCGTGCCGATGTCGTCGGGGCTGGCCGTGGTCTTGATGGCTTCGCCGTCGGCGATCCACGCACAGCCCGGGCCGGTGATGGCCAGTTGCGCCGTCACGCCCTTGGCCGCTTGCACGGTGCCGAAATCGATGCGCTCACCCGGTGTGGGCAGCCCGAGCTTCGGCAGGATCTGCACGGTCTCGGTCTTGTCCTGCGGCGAGAGTTTGGTGCCAGGGGCGATCTGCACGCCGGCCGGGTCGATGGCCGGCGCCGTGGTGACGACGAGGGACATCTTGAGCGTTGCGCGGCCCGGGTTGACCTTCGACAGGTCGGCTTTGACCGGCTTGCCGATGTCCTCCTTGGCCGCCGCATCCAGCAGCGAGATGGGTTCCTTGCCGTCGGGCACCAATTGGACCGTCATCTCCGCGGTGCCGGCCAGACTGTCGGTCGGCACCGGCTTGCCCTTGGCGTCGACCAATCCGAAGGTCAGATCGTCGACGGTCGCGCCGCTGCGCCACTGGACCTTGTCGGCCTTCAGCAGCGCCGGGAAGATGTCGGTGCTGATGTGGATGTTGACCTTCGACACCGCGTCGGCATGCTCGCCGGTGGTGTCGACGTAGACGATGGCCCACTGGCCCGCCCACTCGCCGCTGCCCGCGTTGTTGATCGCGATGGACTGCGCAGTCTCGGACTGCCATTCGTAGCTGACCGGCGTGCCACCGACCTCGACGTTGACCTTGCCGTCCTTCTTGGGCAGCTCGACGGTCTGTCCCGACGGTGACACCAGGTACGGGACGACGCCCGTCACATCACCCGAGCCGAGGATGTTCACCGACTTGATCGACTTGTCCAGCACGAAGTTGTGTCGCGCCTCCGGGCACACCTGCAGCTGGCACACCGGGCCCTGGGTGTTGATGCCGGGATCCGGGGTCAGCGAGTCGAAGGCGAACAGCATGTCGTCGATGTTGGACACCGGATAGAAGTCGCCGGGCACGGGATCGGTGATGTTGCCGCACTTCATCCCGTTCAGACCCTTGCCGGTGGCGATCGCGCTCATCACGTCGAAGTCGGCGGGCGTCTCCTTGGCGCCCAGACCGACGGCCAGCGTCACGATCTCGGCCGAACGGATCTGGTCGGCCAGCCCACCCGCGCGGCAGATCGAGTCGATCGACTTCTGTTTGGCTGCCTCGACGCCGGCCTGCGTGCTGAGGTCCACCCCCTCGGCATACGGCTTGGTCACCTGGCGGGGAGTGAAGTCGATCTGACCGTCGGAGAACCACGCGATGGCCTGGCAGCGCTGCCCGCCGTTGGGGCCCTGCCCGCGTGCGGCCAACGCCTGCCGCGCGCCGTCGAGCGCTTGCCAGTAATCGGTGTCCAGACCGTTGTTCTTCGATTTGATCTCGTCGAGCTGCTGTGCCGTCGAGTCGGCGGTCGCGGCGGTGAGCTCGCTCCAGTCGTGTTCCGGCTTATAGGTGTCGGAGAATCCGGCGGCGGCCACATCGAGCTTGGCGTCGACCCGGTCGGCGTAGCGGCCAAGGGTCTGCAACAGATAGCGGGCGGCGTCCACCCGGGCGCCGTCGGGGTCGGTCTGCTGAAGGCTGCCCGATTCGTCGAACAGCAGCAGCAGGTCGCCCGTCTTCTGGGCGGCCAGGCACGCGCCGAACCGCTTTGCCCCGCCAGAGGCCGTTTCCGCCGAGGCGACCGGCGCCCAGCCCATCAATACGACCGCCGCGGCCAGCACGGCCGCGACGGTGAACCTCATGGTCCTCGACCTGGTGATCCCCCGAACCATCCCCTATAACCTGCCTGCCCACAGAGCGATCTGCCAGGCGCCGATGGCGATGCCGACGAGGCACACCGCCAACACCACCCAATACAACGTTGTCGTCCAACCTGGCGCCGAATAGATGAACTCGGTCCTTCTGCGGGTGTCCACCCGGGTGTAGAGGGCCAGCGCGCCGATCGCGATGGGGCCGGCCAGCAGCCACCCGGCCACCGCGGTCGGCCAGCCGAGCCCAAGGACCGCGCCAAGGATGCCGACGATGACGCCGAGCAACGCCAGTCCCAGCGCCACCGCGAACCAGACCAGCGGTGGGCCTGCGGTTTGCAGCGTTGCTCCCGGTGCGACGGCGGCGGGCTGACCGAACGCGTCGACGGCGCCGTAGTTACCGGTATCCGGCGCGGCGCCGAACGCGTCCTGAGGCTGCGTGTGCTGTGTGCGCGGTTGGCCCGGAGGTTGCCCTGCCCACGGGTCGAAACCGCCGGACTGCGGCGCCGACGGCGCACCGGCCGGTGCGCCCTGCTGGCTCGGCCGCTTCGGTGGCCCGAAGTCGCTGAAATCGAACGGGTTCGGATTGCTCATGACCGCCCCAATCCTCCGTTCTGCGATCCGGTCATCCAGGCGTCGGCGACCGCGCGAATGCGTCGGCAGCAGCCCGCTGTGGTTGCTGTGAACACCGGTCGGGCGGCATTGCACGACTCTATCGGAGACATCTCGACTCGGACCCCGTCAGCTAACTTCCGCCGGAGCGGTCGCAGCGGTCCGTTCGCATCCGCGCGGAACCCATGTCAGCCGCGGTAAGGCGAGATGCAGGCGAAGATCGTCTGGTCCGCATCTGCGATGAATTGGTCTGTGCACACGTTGGTCGGTGCCACCTTGTCGACGCGATAGATCCCCGGGATCGCGAGGCACGCCGACCGCACCATCGTGACGGCCTTGGCGTCGGGGTTGTTCGGAGAGGCCCCATGCTCCTCTATCTGAATGCAGTCCCCGGCCCGCAGATCGGTGACGTGGACCTGCTGGGGCTGCGGCGGAGGGGGCGGCGCAGGCACCGTGGTGCGCGTCGTCGACCGCTTGGTGGTGGTTTTCGACGTGCTGGTCTTCGATGTCGTTGTGGTGGTCGTCGTAGTCGAGGACGACGAGTCGTTCTTGTTCAGCACCAGGAACACGACAAGCGCGATGATCGCCACGAAGATCATCAGGTAGGACACTGTCAGACCGATCAGGGCGCGTTCACGGCCCTTCTCACCGGTCTTCTTGATCTGTGACAGCGCCAGATGCCCGAGTACCGCACCGATGGGCGCGAAGACGACGCCGAAGACGATCGAAAGCGTTGCCAACGCGTTGGTCTGACCCGACTGTGGGCCGGGCGGTGGTCCGTATCCCGGCGGCCCCGGCGGATAGCCAGGAGGGGGCCCCTGCGGCGGAAAACCGGGCGGACCGCCCGGTGCGCCGGGAAATCCCGGTGGACCTGCGGGAGGAAAGCCTCCGCCTTGTCCGGCGAACGGATCATTGCCGAACGGACCTGTCGGGCCACCCCCGTACCCGCCGTATGTCATTTATCAGTCCCGCCGTCGACTACGCGTGATTCTGCGTCAAATTCCACCACCATTGCACACGGATTACCCGTCAATGTCGGTGCGGAGACTCGATCGTAATCGGCCCGCGTTTGCCATGCGTGCCGCTGCGTACTGGACTGTGCCACTACCGCCTCGAGCCTCCTTCGGTGTTCCACGTGCAACGGCCGCCTTGAGCCTAACCCGGCATGACCCGCCCTCCCGGCACCAAATAGGTTGGCTGAGCGAGTGCACAGGAAGGGGTCGCCCGCTGTGGCTCCCGGGTGGTCGTCTTCCGTTGTCCTACATCGTTGAACACGTCACTCACGTCGAGCCCATCCTCTCCGCCGGAGTGGTCACCGGGCGCGTGGAATCTGTTGCTGGACAACAGTTCTGAAATAGTTGTCGGGCAATCGGAGATGCACGCCGTCAAGAGGTGCGCCGACCATGCTCCCGCTTGTCGCCTCGCCGCAACGACGGCTCACCGAACTGCGGAGACCGGAGCACTAAGACGTTCGTTCGAGTCAATGGTTCGAGACAGCGCGTGGATAAGCTTCGCGTAGCCAAACAACATCTTCGGAAACTGGAGAGCGTGCCATGCGGGTGCCGGCAGACGAACGAAAAGAACAACTGATCTCGGCGACCGTTGAACTGATGCGTCGCGAGGGTGTTCAGTCGGTGACCATCCGGGCGATTGCCAAGGAGGCCAACGCCAACTTGGCTGCGGCACATTATTGCTTCAGCAACAAGGACGAGCTCATGGACGCGGCCGCCGAGGCGTGGTTCAAGAACTTGAGCCGGTTTTCCAAAGACGCCTCGATTGAGCTGGGGCTCCGTACGGCAGTGGAACAGGTGGCAGACGGCTACTGGCGCGCGTTGGAAGAAGAACCAAGGAGCCTGCTCGCCGAGTTCGAACTCATCTTCTGGGCAACGCGGAATGCCGCCGTCAGCCCGCTGGCTACGAAAATTTACCCTGCCTACGAAGCGGAACTCGGACGCATCTTCTCCTCCGCCGCCGGTAACAGTGGTGACGAATGCCTCATCGGATTCCCGGCGCTCGTCAGATCCTTTCTGATGGTTTACGACGGGGCTGCCATCCAGTATCTGACCGATCCGACAGCCGCTGATTACCGAGCTTTGTTCTTCATGATGGTTGACGCACTGCTGGTCAAAGCCGGCGTGTAAGTTCCGCTACCCCTGACGGCTACCGCTCGCGTGCATCCCATTCGAATCTGGCTCCGCACTGAATCCAGCGCCACGCAGCTAACCCCTCCGGCCATGCTGACGCCCGGCGGCGCCGCAGAGTCAGCCCGTCTCCAGAATCTTCCGACCGCGCCCCCCGACAGGCCGGCGGGCGCCCACCCATGCCCGAGTTGATCCAGGTCCGACATCACTAACGACCGTCTTAAACGGTTGACTTAAACCAGTGTCTATGTCACAGTTGTGCCCGTCGCCGTAGGTGACTGACGTCACACCTGGTTGTTCGTAAGCGGTCCGCCTCCTCTCAGCCACACGACGGAGGCTCGGGCCCGGTGACTACCTATCTCTCCTCTCTCCCTGGCGGCGCTGACTTGATCAACGCCTTCGACACCAGGGCGAAAAGGCTGAGGACACAACTTCATCGACTGCAATGCGCGCGGCCTGAACCCAGAAATGGAGCTGGACCATTGAGTATCACCAACAAAGAGGCTGAAGAGCCGCCCGCCAAACTTGCGGACAGCGGCGGGCCCAGAGTCAACTGGCGAGTGCTCATCATTGCCGCAGCTATCATCCTAACCTTCTCTATCTGGGCGATAGCGACTCCCCGCAATGCCAAGGACACCATGAAAACGGCCATGTCGTGGCTCGCCGCAAACGTCGGCTGGGTCTATGTCCTCACGGTCACGGTCGTCCTCGGATACATCCTGTGGGTGGCACTGTCCAAGGTTGGCTCCATCCGGCTGGGCCCCGATCACTCCCGCCCGCAATACCGACTTTTCACGTGGGTCGCCCAGTTGTTTGCCGCCGGCGTGGGAATCGACATGCTGTTCTTCTCCGTCACCGGACCCATCACCCAGTACATGAATCCCCCCGCCGGCGAAGGCCAGACGCCCGCCGCCGCCCAGGACGCGGTGGTGTGGACCATGTTCCACTACGGGATAGCCGGCTGGGCCATGTATGCGCTGCTGGGCATGGCCATGGGGTATTTCGCCTACCGGAAGGGCAAGCCGCTGTCGATCCGGTCCGCCATATACCCGTTGCTGGGCAAACGGGTCCACGGCGGCGTCGGTGACGCGGTCGATATCGTCGTCTTGGTAGGAACGGTCGTAGGGGTCGCCACGGCACTGGGTATCGGAGTGGTGCTACTGAATGTCGGCTTCTCCATCATCTTCGGCCTCGAACAGGGCCTAGCTCTGCAGATCGCACTGGTAATTGTCGCCGTAGTGGTGACCATCGGTGCGTGCACCTCGGGCGTCGACAAAGGAATCCGCTGGATAGCCGAGCTGAACATTTGGGCCACGGCGGCCACGCTGCTCTACATCTTGGTGACCGGCCAGACGTCCTTCCTGCTCAACGCCCTGCTGGAGAACATCGGCCGCTTTATCTTCACCCTGCCGGCCCGCACACTACAGACCTTCGCCTACGAGCCGGGCGGCTCAGAGTGGATGGGTGCCTGGACTCTGTTCTTCTGGGCTTTCTGGCTGGCCTGGGGACCTTTCGTAGCCCTGTTCCTGGCACGTATTTCACGTGGTCGGACGCTGTGATGGCGCTAAAGAAGACTGCCCAGAGATGCTAAGCGAAATTGCCCAGTTGGCTTGAGTGGCTAAGGTTAGCAGGTTCGTCGTTGCAGGGGAACGATTGTGCCGTCGCCGGGGGTGCTGGGGCGGGCAGCTTCTGGAGTGGTCAGCAAAGCGACGATGGTGATGGGTTCGCCGCAATGCGGGCAGGAACGGGTGGCGGCCGGCTGTGGGGCGGGTGGCCGGGCCTCGGTGACGGTGGCGGCGGTGTCGCTGTGTTTGCGTTGCTCCCAGGCGTGTTTGCGGCAGCGGTCTGAGCAGTAGATCTTGGTCGGTGTGGTGGCGGTGAATTCGGTCCAGCAGGCTTGGCAGGAACGGGTCTCAGCTGACATGGGCGGCGACCGCCTTACGCATCGTTTCGGCGGTGGCTTGGTGGTTGCGCAGCCGGTAGCTGGGTCCGTCGATACCGACCACGGTGGCGCGGTGCAGTAGCCTGTCCAACATGGCGGCTGCGACGGTGGCGTCTCCGAAAGCGGTTGCCCAGTCAGCGATCCCAACATTGGTTGTCAGAATCGTACTCGACTTCAGATACCGTTGGTTGATCACCTGGAACAACGCGGATGCCCCATCGCCGGGCAGCGGAAGGTAGCCAAGTTCGTCAATCACCAACAGTTTCGGTCCGGCGAAGAACCGCATGCAGGTGTGCCAGCGGCCTTCCAGGGCGGCTTTGTGGCAGCGGGCCGCCAGGTCGGCGGCGGTGGTGAAATACACCCGGTGGCCGGCCTCGACCGCGCCGCGGGCCAACGCGACGGCCAGCATGGTCTTGCCGACCCCGGGTGGGCCGACGAACAGCACGTTGGCCGCGTCGTCGAGGAAGCGCAGACTGGCCAGGTCGTTGATCAGTTTGGCGTCGACCCGGGCTGGGCGGCGAAATCGAAATCGGCCATGGTCCAGGGTTCGGGCAGACAGGCGAACCGCAACCGTGAGGTCAGCCGGCGGGCTTCGGTGGCGTTGACCTCGATCTCCAACAGCCGCTCCAAAGCGGCGGTCAGGGACAGGTTTTCGGCGCGGGCGGCATCGAGGATGCGGGGTAGCGCTTCGGCTGCGTCGCCGAGTTTCAGATAGGACAGATGTGCCCGGAGTTGTTGGTATCGGCGGGCTTCGCTCATCTGTGGGACGGTTTTGCTCAAGGGGGTTACTCCTGGTTCTGTTCGGTTGGATGGTGTTGGGGAACAACGGATAGCCGTGCTGCGGTCGCCGCATAGACGGCCAGATCGATCACTACCTTCTGGGCGGGATCGTTCGCCGGGGCACCACGCAGCCGCGCGGCCTCGGCAACGGCGGCCACCGAGGGCGGTCGCCGGGTCTTATGAGTGCAAGGCCTGGCCGTCGAGAACCCCGATAGCACTGCCTGTTCGAGCGCGACGACGTGACCGGCATCGCGCACCACCGCGCCGCTGCCGTCGACCGCGCGGCGGTGCGCGGCAACAACGGCTCCCGATGCCGTGGTCAATTGCACGGTGTCAGAGCCCAGGCGGTGGGTGACGGTCACCGTGGCCCCGGCCAGCCCCGGCGGCACCGAGTACTGATTGCCCCGCCAGGACACCAACGCTTGTGGAGTGACGATGCGGTGTTCGGTCAACTCGGCCGGATACGAACCCGTCGGCAGTGACCGTAGTGGTTCGGCATCGGCCAGGGCGCCGACGGTGGTGGCCTGCCCGTCGCGGCGCCGGCGGCGCCCGTCGAGCTTCACGCACAGCCGGTCCAGCGACGCCTGGGCTTGCTCGATCGTGGTGTCGTCGGTGACGGTGCGCCACCAGCGTTGGGCGGCAGCGTGATTGGACTTCTCCACCACACCCTTGCGGTTGCCCCGTCGTGGCGGGCACACATCGACGGCGACAGCGTAGTGTTTGGCCACCCCGGCGAACGCCGCGGTGATCCGGCCCGATTCGGGATGACATACCGTGGCCATCCGGTCGAACCGCCACCGCTGGGTGACCCCACCCAACCGGATGCTGACCGCCTCGATCGCTTCCACGACGTGCGCGAAGTCCTCGGCCGGGCCAGCGCCCCGCGCCAGCGGCTCGAATGGGCCAACGCCCCGACCAGCAGGTGGGCATGCCGGTCAGCCGCCCACGATGCTGGTGGATCGGGCAGCTCGACCCAGTCCCACTGAGTCTCGACCCCGGGCGGATGATCGATGACCGCGACGTCGCGGCCCTTGACCGACTGACACGGCTCGCAATGCGGTCGCAGCCCCAGGTTTCGGATTGCCAGGGTCAGCGACGGATACGAGCCGGTAAAACCTAGCTCGACGAGTTCGTCGAACAGGGTTGAGGCCCACAGGTGCGGATCGTCAGCCAGGCGGATCCGGCAGTACTCGACGAACGGATCGATCACCAGCGGTTCAGAGCGTTGGCGTTGCCCGGGTACTCGTTCCCCAGCCAGATAGGCCCGAACGGTTCGGCGATTGATCCCGAGATGGCGAGCGATCGCCGATATCGACCAACCCTGCTCCCGAAGCGCATGCGCTTCCACATCACCCTCCAGCGACAGCAAACGACGGCCCTCCCATTCATCAGCGGAAACACAACTCCGCTGACGATGAGCAGAACCCCGACAAGCAGTCCGACGACACGCCGAACCACCGCTGCCAACTGGGCACTTTCAATTAGCGAGACTGAGCACTTTCACTTAGCGCCATCAGCTGCGCGAGTTCGTGATTGCTGCGATCACTGTCCCGGTGCTGTGCGACTTCTTGGTCGTGAGCATCTTCGGCAACAGCGCTATGCACGAGGTCCTGGGAGGGAACACTGCGTTCGCTCAACTGGCCATGGACAACCCCCAACAGGGCTGGTACGCGTTGCTCGGGACGTTCCCCGGAGCAGCCATTCTGATCGGTCTGGCCACGTTGGCGGGCGTGCTGTTCTACATCACCAGCGCCAACTCCGGTGCCATGATGATGTCCAACTTCTCTTCCACCATTCCTGATCCGTCGCAAGACGGGCCAAAATGGCTGCGAGTGTTCTGGGCCCTCGTCACCGGGCTGCTGGTCATCGCGATGCTGGTGGCAGGTGGCGTGACCACCATGGAGTACGCCACGCTCATCTTCGCCCTTCCCGTGACGATTATCGCCTGGCTTGTCATGGCGTCCTTCACCAAAGCGCTGCGGGTGGAGCGCGCCCAACTTGAAGGCCGGGTGCTGCGCCGGTCGTCCATGGCGGTAACCAACGGTCATACGGCCGACCACACCTGGCGGCACAGGCTTCGCGGGATGTGGTCCTATCCGTCCAAGAAACAGGCCGCCCAGTTTATGGAAGACACCGTTCATCCCGCACTGACCGAACTGGTGGCGGAGTTCATTGAGCAAGGCCACCAAGCCAGCCTCGATATCGAGCCGAACGCCGAGATAGACATTCCCGGTTACACATTGGTGGTCGGCATTCCGGACCACAGCGACTTCGTATATCAGGTCCAGGCTGTGGAAGCTCCCGTTCCTGTATTCGGTGGGCGCATGTTCCCTGAAACCGATGCCTACTACCGGGTGGAGGTTTTCACCCAGACCGGCTCCAAAGGCTATGACCTCATGGGCGTGACGCACGACCAAGTGATCGAAGACGTCCTGGCCCGGTACGAAAGTCACCTGGGCTTCCTGACCTACCTGGAACAGGCACAACCACAGGCCCGCGAACAGACCCGCCGGCCCAAGGAGCTGACTGAACCTGCACATTGATCAGCAGAACGTGAGGTTTTGAGGCCGACTCAGTCTCGTACCTGGAGGGGTGGCTATGCGGGTGCCCGCAGACGAACGACGAGGACAGCTGATTTCAGCGACCCTCGAACTCATGAGACGCAAAGGCGTTCAGTCGGTGACCATGCGGGCCATCGCCAAGGAGGCCAACGCCCCCTTGGCCACCGCGCACTATTGCTTCGACGACAAGAGCGAACTCATGGACGCGTCCGCCGAGGCGTGGTTGAAGAACTTGAACCTCTTCTCCCACGGGATTTCGGTTCACCTGGGACTCCGTAAGGCCGTGGAACAAGTGGCCGAAGAGTACTGGCGTTCTTTGACCGAACAACCTGCAAGCCTCCTCGCCGAGATCGAACTCATTCTGTGGGCAACCCGTAACGCTGAGGTAAGTCCGCTGGCAGCGAAGATCTATCCCGCCTATGTGGTGGAGCTGGGAAATACCTTCGCTGCCGCGGCCCAAAACAACGGTGATCAGTGCCTTATCGACTTCACGACACTCGTGCGGTCTTTCTTGATGATCTACGACGGGGCAGCCCTTCAATACATGACCGACCCGAACGCAAGCGATTTCAGCTCGATGTTCTTCACGATGGTTGATGCATTGTTGATCAAGGCCGGCGTTTGAAGACAACGGCCACGGCGGGACCGGTCCTGCGGGGTCGCCTGCGAAATACACGCCGTGAGTGGCACCGAGGTAGCTGTTCGGTATCGGAGAGCCTAGGGAATGGCACTCATCGGCGTAGCTGTTGCAAAGTCTGTACCAGAAAGGCGGACAGGTTCGACGCTTCATTGAGCGCCGTTCCGCATTGAGATGACCTTCCTAAACTTTGACCAGAACTTCTGCCATGCAGATGTTCTGACGAACGGAGAGATGTGACGAAATCGACCGCCCAGCCGTCGATGCTGCCGGTGGGGAATGCAATCGATTCTTGGCCGGCAAAGACCATGCAGCCCATGAAGAACGAGTGGCCCAGATTGCGGTGCAGGTTCATAAACGCTGACCCTGTCGGTGCGTGGGATGACTTCATACTCATGGAGTGGGAGCTGGACCGATGCGGTTGGGAGGACTTCCATCCTCACTCTGAGACGGCCGTCGTTGTGGAAGGCGAACTCCACATCGAGTGTGACGGTGAATCTGTCATTCTGGGCCCCGGCGACTCGGCTCGCGTGAATCCCCACCGCACAGGGCGATATTGGGCGCCTGTCTACGCGCGGATGGTAACGACCTACGGACCCAACCCTGACGGTTTGGAGTCCCACTCGTTCCGATACTTCGAAATCTGAGTTCGAGCCGAGGACAAGAGGCCGTCGCGCCCGAAGTAAACGAGGACACCAACTGCACCGGGCCCCTTCGTCATACCGTGCGAGGCGTGGCACTTGGAAGGCTCCGGCTGAGGTTCGTGAGGAGCTGGCATGCGACTGCCACAGCAGTTGCCCGGACCCAATGGCGACCATTGGGAATGGCAATTACGTGCGCGCTGTCGAGGTGTTGATTCGTCAGTGTTTTTTGCCCCGGATGGCGAGCGCGGTCGTGCCCGGTGGGTGCGAGAAGAACGCGCCAAACGGCTGTGCCTGGACTGTCCGGTGCTTGCGCAGTGCCGCGAGCACGCGCTGACCATCGCTGAGCCATTCGGTGTATGGGGTGGATTGTCGGAGACGGAACGGGCGCCATTAGCGGGGAGCGTCGCGGCCATCGGCGACAGTAGAGCTCCCGGTGTACCCGACCCGGAACGCTAGTCAGCCATCGACTGATTCGGCTGCACGAGCTGGTCGGCTACGACACGTTGGACGGTTGAGCGGCCTGCGGCGTTAGCCTGGTCAGATGGGGTCTGTGATGCCAGCGGCGTTCATCGGGCACGGCAGCCCGATGAACGCCATCGAATCCAACCGGTACACCGCAGCCTGGCGGGAATTCGGCCGCTCGGTGCCCCGGCCACGGGCCATCTTGGTGGTCAGCGCGCACTGGTACATCAATGCCACCGCGGTCACCGCGATGCCCAGGCCACGCACCATCCACGACTTCTACGGATTTCCGCGTGAGCTGTTCGACGTGCAGTATCCGGCGCCCGGCCTGCCGGAGTTGGCCGAGGAGATCAGCGACACCGTGCATCCCACCTGGGTGGGCGCCGACGTGGACAGCTGGGGCATCGACCACGGGACGTGGTCGGTGCTGGTGCACGCCTTCCCCGACGCGTCGATCCCGGTGGTGCAGTTGTCCATCAACGCCAATGAACCCGCCGACTATCACCTGCAGCTCGGAGCCAAGCTCGCCGCACTGCGCGAACGCGGCGTGCTGGTGCTGGCCAGCGGCAACATCGTGCACAACCTGGCCGGGATGGACGCCGCACGTCCCGACGACGGCTACGACTGGGCGCAGCGTTTCGACGACGCCGCGCGCGAGCAGGTGCTCGACTCCCCCGCCGACATCCTCACCCTCGACGCCCACCGCGACTATCCGCTGGCCGTGCCCACCCCCGACCACTTCATCCCGTTCCTGTATTTCGCCGGACTTGCCTGCACCGCAACCACTTCCGCAGGGGTACTGATCAATGGCTACACCTTCGGGTCCTTGTCCATGACGGCTTACACGCTGCGCTGAGCCCGATCTGTCGGTGGCCCGCCGTAGCGTGCCGTCATGACGTACTGGATCAACACGGTCAGCCGTGACCACGTCGCACGCGGGGTGGCCGGCGGCTTCACCCAGGCCAACCATGGCAAGCCGCACATGCTGCGCAAGATGGTGCGCGGGGACTGGATCATCTTCTATTCACCGAGGACCACATTCCCCGACGGGCCACCGCTGCAGGCGTTCACCGCGATCGGCCAGGTCAGCGACGACGAGCCGTATCAAGCCGAGGTGGCCCCGGACTTCCGCCCGTGGCGCCGCGCGATGGATTTCCAAGCATGTGAGGAAGCCCCGATCCGGCCGCTGATCGACCACCTCGACTTCGTGGAAGACAAGAAGCGCTGGGGATATCGGTTCCGGTTCGGCGTGTTCGCGATCGATCAGCACGATTTCGAGGTCATCCGCTCGGCGATGAGCCCGCCGTGATCGCGCGCCTACACTCGGACCGGTGACAACGACGCAGCGCCGCGGATTCAACGACACCGTCACCCGATTCTGGAGCTTCGCCGCCCCGGCCTACGACCAGCGGTGCCTGCAGCGGTGGGTCTACCGGCCCGCACAGGACGAGGTCATCGCCCAGCTGCGGCAGCGTGGATCGACTGACGATGATTCGTGCTCCTCGCGTGCGCGGATCGCCGACATCGCATGCGGCACCGGCATCCTGGCTGACCGCATCCAGCGGGAGTTGCTGCCCGACGAGGTGTACGGCATCGACATGTCCGAGGGCATGCTGGCGCAGGCCCGCAAACGGTCCGACCGGGTGCGGTGGATGTCGGCCCCCGCCGAGGAACTGCCGTTCGAGGACGGATTCCTCGACGCCGTAGTGACCACGTCGGCGTTCCACTTCTTCGACCAGCCCGCCGCGCTGGCGGAATTCCACCGCGTGCTGGCCCCGGGCGGTATCGTCGCGGTGACGACCATCAGTCCGCGCCAACCGATTCCGGTGTTGCAGGCACTCTCCGCGGCGGTGTGGAGCCCCGCGCACAACCCGTCCGAATCGGAATTGCTGGCTCTGTTCGCGGGCGCCGGGTTCACCGTTGCCGACCAGCACCGGGTCCGCCGGCCGATCTGGACGCCGATCTCCGACCTGATCACCGTCGGCGTCAAACCGGCGTAGTGCCTGCCGCTTAATTAGGGAGCTCCGACGTCGGAGCGAATTTCGGCACGTACCACGCGAATTCCACCGAGGTAGGTCACGGCGGCACACCGCGGAATCGAACGCTGGTGTGCGCGCACAGGGGACGGTTCAGCTGCGACGGCAGAGCGGCACGGAAAGGTAGGCCCCGACCCCATCGTGATCGCGTGCTGTTGGCGTGCACCGCCATCCGCCCTTGGCTCGAAAACCTCGGGTCGACCGGCCCCACCATAGGCGAATTCGGCTGGCGGCCAGTGTTATCCGACCCGCCGGGTCACTCACCTAGTTGGGCGATGGTGGTGGTTCCGGTTGGAAGGGTGTGTACCACCACCAATCGGCGCGTTCGCCGGTCGGCCCGCGATAGGGCGGAACATCGGGTGGCGGTGTGGTCGGTGGCCGCGCCAGCGAGCCGGGATGGAGTTCCCGGCCCGTGGCGTCGGTGACCGTGAGTTGGTGGGCGGGGCCGGTGATGGTGATGCCGCCCTTGTGGTGCAACCGATGGTGGTAAGGACAGAGCATCACGAGATTGTCGAGTTCGGTGGGCCCGCCGTCTTCCCAATGCCGAATGTGATGGGCGTGTAGTCCCCGGGTAGCGCCGCAGCCGGGCACCGCACAGCAGCGATCGCGATGCTCCAAGGCGCGGCGCAGGCGGCGGTTGACGGTGCGGGCGCTACGCCCCGCCCCGATCGGTTGCCCATGGCGTTCGAACCACACCTCGCACGTCGCGTCGCAGGTCAGGTAGCGCCGCTCCTCATCGGACAGCACCGGCCCCAGATGCAAGGCAGCAACCGGCTTCTCCCCATCGCGGTCGAGGTCGACATGTACGACGACGGTGGTGTGTTGCCCGTGCGGGCGGGCTGCCACGTCGGCGTCCCAGCCCGACTCGACCAGGCCCATGAAGGCATCCACGGTGTTCGGGAACGGCGGCGCATGCTCTGAGGCCTGGTCCCCATCCTCGTGGTCGCGTTTCCACGCCGCGATCAGGGCGTCGTGATGCGACTGCATCGCCGCATCGACGGTCGCTGCCTCATCGCGCGGCAGGGTGATCCGGTAGGTCGTGGAGTCGGCGTGGACCTCTTTGCGGAACGAGCGTTTGGGTTCCGGCTCGGCTTCCGGGGTGGGTTCGGGTTCGGGGCGCGGTTCCAGCTTGACCGCGGTAGGCAACTGGGTCACTGTGGCGACCGCAGCCAGCTCGGCGTAGTGCGCATCGGAGCCGTCGGCCGCACCGCCGGCGATCACCCCCACCTGATCCAGCGACAACCGGCCCTCCCGCAGGCCCTCGACACAGAGCGGGAAGTCCTCGGCCCGTCGCGCGACCGCCACCACCGTGTCGGCGTTGTTGGGGGTGACACCGGTTTTCCAGGCCACCAACGCCGCGATCGAGCGAGCACCGGTGGCACCACACAACTCGTCGCGCTCCAGTTCGGCGACGATGTCGACGATGCGTCCGTCGATCGTGTTGCGTTGCCCGACCAGCTCGGCCAACTCCTCCAACAACACCTCTAACCGCTGCGCGGGACTCACCGCGTCAGCGTCGAAAGGTGTTGCACCCGACGGCATAACTCATTATTGCAGCGGTCACCGACACGTTCGGGACGCTGCAACTCGACGACCCCAGCGCCAACATCAGACCGGCTCGGGCACCTTCAGATCACGGCGCAGAGCGCTGAAATCGCTGATGGTCTTGGTGACCACGGTGGCGACGGGTCGCGCGTTGCGACCGGTCGCTTCGGTCTTGGACACCATCACCACGCCGTCGATGTAGGGCTGGATCGTGGTCGCGTTCTGCACGGTGGCCACGATCACCAGCTGGAAACCGAATTTGCGGAACGCTTCCAGCGCCTGTGAGGCGAACTGCGGATCGGACTTCGAGAACGCCTCGTCCAGCATCAGCTGCGCGAAAACCGGGGTGTTGTCGCCGCTGTCGGGGCTGGCCAGGTTGAAGCTCAGGGCGCCGGCCAGGCAGAACGCCATCAGTTTCTCCTGCTCGCCGCCGGAGTTGTCGCCGGCGTTGCTGTGCGTGCGGATCAATTCGTCGCTGCGCACATCCCATTCCGCGCAGTCGAACGCGAATCGGTTGCGCACGTCGAGCGCATCCCGGGTCCAGGCCCGGTCCTCAGGTGTGTTGCTGGCCAACCGGTTTCGCAGCCGTAGAATGTCGGCGTACTGATCCAGGATGGCCTTCTTGTCACCGAGGCCAACCTCGGCGATGCGCCGCGAGATGGCCTTGACGATGTCGGTCAGCTCCGAGACCGCAGCCAGGCTGCGCGGGGTGGCCCGCAGTGTCAGCCTTGTGCCGCGGTTGAATTCGACGGCGCCCAGCCCGGTGTTCACTCGGGCGATCTGGTCGCTGATCCGGCGGGTCTCCTGTTCGGCCACCCGGTGCAGGGTCAGGATCGCGTCGGGCGCCTGCTCGGTGATGAGCCGCATCATCCGCTCGTAGGCGTCGGGCAGTTCGCGCTCGTCGATGTGGCGGCACACCGCGACGTAGTCGTGCACGCGCTCGTCGAAGTCGTCGGAGTCGTTCGGAATCGCGTCGGGGAACGAGGTATCGAAAGTGGTTATGATGCGGGCCAGTTCGTCGTATGAACGCCTGCGGCTTTCGGTCAGCTGGTCACGTTCGCGGCGGATCGCGTTGAACAACGCATCGCGGTGCGGCTCGGGGTTGAGCAGCTCGAGTTCCACGGGAATCTCGGCGGCGTAGCGGTGCAGCAGCTCACTGATGGGTTCGGACACCGCGGCGGGCGCGAGCCGGTCCTGCAGTTCCAGCAGGCGGGTGCGACGCCTGTCCAGCTCGTCGCGACGCGTCTGGATGGCGCCGCGCCGGGTCATCAGGGTCTGGATGTCACTCCAGATCTCCTCGGCCCGCGCGCTGAGCGCCTCGATGTCGGGATTGTCGGCCAGCAGCAGCTCGTACTGTTCGCGCAGCCGGTCGGCGTGACCGTCGGCGGTCTCGGTGTCGATCTGGCTCCACTGCGGATACTGCTCGTAGATCGCCTTGCAGGCCGCGGCCTGATCACGCCACTGTTGCCGTTGGCGCGCGATCTCATCTGCGGCGTGGCGTGCCTGCTGGAAGGCGTTTTCGGCTTCGGTCAGCTCGGCGGTCAACGCGTCCAGCTTGGCCGCGATGTCGCCCTGGTAGATGTACTCCGACGGCTTGATCGGCCGACGATCGTCCTTGATGGCCAACCGGTCGGAATCCTTGTACAGGCCGGCGTCGGTCACCGCGCGACGGAACCGGGAGAACACATCGGGAGTGTCGACGCAGATGTGGTCACCGGCGGCGGCGATCACGTCGGCTGCCTCGGCCGCGCAGGGATGCGCAGGGTCGACGACGAACAGCTTGCCCGCCAACGTATTCGGCTCCGCGACACGACCCGTGGCGGTGACCCGGACGTGATGCAGCGCGAGCCTGCCGCGCATGTTGGTCTCGTTGACGAACCTCAGCACCTTGGCATAGTGCTGATCGGGCACCAGCAGCCGCAGACCGACCGGCCGAAGCACCTTTTCGACTGCCAGCCGCCAGCGCGCTTCCTCGGGGCGCAGGTCCAGCAGTTCGGCGACGTATGGGAGCTCGGCCGGGTCGATACCGACTGCGCTGCAGATGTTTTCGCGCATGGCGACGGCCGACTCGGGCAGCGCCGAACCTACGTGCTCGACCCGCTTGAGCTCCTTGGCGGCGTTGTCGCGGACGATGCGCGCCGACTTCTGGGCGTACTCGGCATCGGTCGACGCGTCGCGGCCCCATTCCAGCTTGCCGAGCATCTCGGTGGCCTGCCGGGTCAATTCCTCACGCAGATTCCAGAACTCGTCGGCAGACTCGGGCGGCTCGATGCCCTGCGCGCCCACCAGCTCCTCGTAGGCCGCGCGCCGCCGCGAGACCTCTTCGGCCTGCGCTTCCGCGGCGGCCACCTGCGCCTGCAGCGGGCCGACGTTGGTGCTGGCGCCGTTGATCTGCGCGTTGAGCGAATCCCCTTCGGCCTTGGCCAGATTGAGCTGCCTGGTCAGATCGGCGTGCTCGTTGTCCAGCTGGGTGACGTCGGCGTCCAGGGTTTCGATCTGGGCCGGGCACTGCTTGAGCCGCACATGGTCGGTGTAAGCCCGCACCAACGGTTGGTCCACCAGATCGATGATGCCCAGGTCGGAGGATTCCGAGGCGTAGCGGATCTGGATGGCCTCGATGTCGCCGAGGATCTTGCGCTTGCGCTGCGCGACGGCCAGCAGCTCGCGGGCCTCCACCAGCGGGTCGATCTGCTTGAGCGCCTCGGGCAGCCGGGCCAGGCTGTCGGGCTCGTCGAGCATGAACTCACGTACGAATTGTTCAAGCCCGCCAACGCTTTTCAGCGACTTGGCCTTGCCGAGCAGCTGCTGTGCGGCGTCGGATGCGCGGATCCCGATGGCCGCGTACAGCTGAGCCAGGTACTGCGATTCCACCTTGGTGGTGAACTTCCAGCCGTCACCTTTCCCGTCGCTGCGCTCGCCCCGGATACCCTTGAACACGCCCGTGTCGAAACGCCCTGCGGCCCAACGGTTGCAGACGTCTTCGATATCGAGATCACCCTCGCCCAGGACATACCGGCTCGACGAGTCGGAGCGGGATTCCCCGGTAAGCCACTTGAGCACCAGGCCGGTGATGGTGCGCCCGGTGTTGCTGCGGTATGTCACACCGACTGCAGACCAGGTGGTCCCGTCACCGCGCAGGTACATCACCTGGCTGGCGCCGCCGTCGCTGCGCTGCCCCCACGCGCCGCGCACATACTTGTCGACGGTGCGCCTGCCGGCGCTGGACCCCGCCGCGGTGTTGTCACCGGAGGCGTTGAAGTTGCGTCGGTTGAACGGCAGGAAGCCGAGCGAAATAGCGTCCAGCAGTGAGGATTTACCGCTGCCGGAGGCACCAGCGATCAGCGAGCCGCCCGCGCTGAACGGGATCGAGTGGTAGCCGTCGAACACCCCCCAGTTGATGATCTGCAGCCGGGACAGGTGGAACTGTTCAGTCGCGGACGGCATCGTCACCACTCCCATTCAGCAGAGCTTCGAACTGCTGCTGCAGTTCGGTGATCACCGACGCCGTCATGATGGCGCTGATGACGGGGCTGACGGTGTAGCTGTCCTCGTCGTCGCGGGTCTTGCGCAGGATGTCGAGGCCCGCAAGCCGGGCGATGGCCGCATCGATCCGTGCGGTGAACGTGACGGTGTCGCGGTCGGTGTCGTTGAGCACGCCGGAGAACAGGCCGTGGATCTCGTCCCGGGTGATCAGGAAGCTCTGGTCGCCACCCGCACGCATCATCTGCGCCAGGTGCAGCGCGAGGATCGAATCGTAGGTGCCGAGCGGTTCGCGGCGTAACAGCTTGATGCCCTTGGCGGATTCGTAGCGGGCCTGTTCGATGAAGGCGATCCCGATGTCGTCGACGATGCGCAACTGCAGGTCGAGTTCGGACAGCCGCACGGCCAGGTCGGAGCGGTACTCCTTGACCCAGCTGTAGACGTCGGTGTCGGATTCGCTGCTGATGTAGCGCCGCGTCAACAGGTGCTGCAGGGCCCAGCAGGCCCGGTCCGGCATGGCGCTGACGTCGCCGTCGAAGCGGGGGCGACGCTGCTGCGAGGCCCGGCCGTTGCGGTCGACCTCCGGCAGTGACGCGAAATCGATCGGTGAATCACTCATGCGCGATCCGCCTGCGCTTCTCGCCGGGTCACGATGCGGCCCCCAGAATCGGTTCGGTGAACACGAGGTGCGGTACCTCCATTTCGCGGTCCCTGCCGTCCAGGGATTGGAATCTGACCGTGGTGGACGCGGGGGTCTGCGAATCTCCGGCCGACCGCGGCTGCTTGAGCGCCCACGACCACAGCACGATGACGTGACCGAGGTACGCCGAATCGAGCATGCCCACCGCGTCCGGCAGCGACACCGGGGCTTGGCGCAGCGCGGTGTTGATCATCTCCGACATCGCCGGTGCGTCGACCTGGGTCGTCAGCGCGGCGAACGTCGACAGGTCCACCTCACCGTCAGCGACCTGCGCGGGCTTGGGCGCGGACAGGTCGTTGATTCGGAAGCTCAGTGCGCCGATCGAGCTGATGGTGTGCCGGGCCAGCGGCACGTCAAGGTCCAGGCGTGAATCCGTCAGCGACACCTTCAGCAGCGCGCGGGCGGCACCGATGGCGTCGTTGAGCTGCCGCGCCACCCCGCGGCTCTGCTCGAGAGTGCCGAAAGCGGTGAACCGCTTGACTCGCTGAGCGCAGCGCTGCTGGATACGTTCCACCTCGTCGATCTGGTGCCCGACCAACTCGAAGAAGCTCGCCATCACCTTGCGCAGCGCCGGGTCCAGCTCGGGCAGCGTCGCCGCGACGGTGGCGATGTCGGCCTCGAACTCGGCGCGCTGCTGCGGATCGTTGATCATCCGCAGGAACGCGCGGTGCGAGTCCCGGCCCGCTGAATCCCACGCCTCCTGGTAGTCGGCGTACATCCGACGTTGCCGGTCGCGGTAGTCGGCGTTGCTGTCGATCGGATCGTCGAGTGCGGCGGTGGCCTGCTCGATCATGCTGCCGTAGAGGCCGATGTCGGTGATCAGGCGTTCCATCTGCATCGCGATGGCGCGCGCCTCGTCGTACATGGCGGTGACATCGGGATCCGGCCGCAATCCGGCGTCGAGCTCATCGAGCTCGGCGTGCAGGGCCGCGATCTCCGCCTCGATGCCGGCCCGGATCCGGTCAGGGTCGTTGCCGACGCGCACCGCCACCTGCTTGAGCCGCGACGCGATGCCGTTGATCGATCCACCGGTCGCGATGGTGTCGTTGCGGCGCACGCCACGCACGAAGTCCAACGCTCGGCGCGCGTCCTGGGTCAGGTAGCAGACGTTGCGCTCGTGACCGGCCCGCGTGTCGGCCACCCGGTGCAGCCAGCCCTGGCTGGCCCAGCTCTTGATGAGGGCCAACCCGGACTGCTCCGAGTCGCCGAGTGCGGCGAGGTCACGCTCGAGACGCACCACCAGGTCGGTCTCGGCCACCGTGCCACCCGAGAGGTGACGTTCCATCAGCGTCGCGTACACGCCGAGGTTGAGGGTGGCCAAGAGCCGGACTGCGCGCGAGCCCTGAACTTCACGGTTGAGTTCGAGTAACTCGGCGGCCGACAGCGCCGCGTTGTCCTCCACCTGATTTCCCCCATGTCGTTCGCCAGACGGTCCAAGATAGGCCACGGCACCGACATCGGGTGAAATCGGGTTGGGGTCGCCCAGGTCAGGCCTGTGCCGGCCGCCAGCCCTACTCCGCTGCGGCTTCCAGGGTCGAGTTGAACGTCTCGCTGGGCCGCATCACCGCGCTGGTCTTGTCCGGGTCGGCGGCGTAGTAGCCACCGATGTCGACCGGCTTGCCCTGCACTGCGGCGAGCTCGGAGATGATGGTGTCCTCGTTCTCGGCCAGCGCCTTGGCCAGCGGGGCGAAGTGCTTGGCCAGCTCCGGATCGTCGGTCTGGGACGCGAGCTCCTCCGCCCAGTACATCGCCAGGTAGAACTGGCTGCCGCGGTTGTCGAGCTCACCGGTCTTGCGCGACGGGCCCTTGTTGTTGTCCAGCAGCTTGCCGGTCGCAGCGTCGAGCGTCTTGGCGAGGATCGCGGCCTTCTTGTTGCCGGACTTGTTGCCCAGATCCTCCAGGCTGGCGCCCAGTGCGAGGAACTCACCGAGCGAATCCCAGCGCAGGTGGTTCTCCTCCACGAGCTGGTGCACGTGCTTGGGCGCCGAGCCGCCGGCTCCCGTCTCGTAGAGCCCGCCACCGGCCATCAGCGGCACGATGGAGAGCATCTTGGCGCTGGTGCCCAGCTCCAGGATCGGGAACAGGTCGGTGAGGTAGTCACGCAGGATGTTGCCGGTCGCGGCGATGGTGTCCTGACCACGCATCGCCCGCTCGATGGTGTGCCGCATCGCGCGTTCCTGCGACATGATCTGAATGTCGAGGCCCTCGGTGTCGTGGTCCTTCAGGTACAGGTTGACCTTCTTGCGCAGCTCGGCCTCGTGCGGACGCTCCTGGTCCAGCCAGAACACCACCGGCATGCCCGAGATCCGGGCCCGGTTGACGGCCAGCTTGACCCAGTCCTGGATGGGCGCGTCCTTGACGATCGGCATGCGCCAGATGTCGCCAGCCTCGACGTTCTGGCTCAGCAGCACCTCGCCGGTCTCGTTGTCGACGATGTTGGCGACGCCGTCCTCGGGAATCTCGAACGTCTTGTCGTGGCTGCCGTACTCCTCGGCCTTCTGCGCCATCAGACCGACGTTGGGGACGGTGCCCATCGTCGTCGGATCGAACTGGCCGTGCGTCTTACAGAAGTTGATCATCTCCTGGTAGATCCGGGAGAACGTCGACTCCGGGTTGACGGCCTTGGTGTCCTTGGTGCGGCCGTCGGCGCCGTACATCTTGCCGCCGAGCCGGATCATCGCCGGCATCGACGCGTCGACGATCACATCGCTGGGCGAGTGGAAGTTCGAGATGCCCTTGGCCGAGTCGACCATGGCCAGCTCGGGCCGATGCTCGTGGCAGGCGTGCAGGTCGCGGATGATCTCTTCGTGCTGCGAGGCGGGCAGCGACTCGATCTTGGCGTAGAGGTCCGACAGGCCGTTGTTGACGTTGACGCCCAGCTCGTCGAACAACTTGCCGTGCTTGGCGAAGGCTTCCTTGTAGAAGATCTTGACGGCGTGGCCGAACACGATCGGGTGGCTGACCTTCATCATGGTCGCTTTGACGTGCAGCGAGAACATCACGCCCGTCTTGTAGGCGTCTTCCATCTGCTCTTCGTAGAAATCGCGCAGGGCCTTGACGCTCATGTACATGCTGTCGATGACGTCGCCGGCGTCGAGCGCAACCTCGGGCTTGAAGACGATGGTCTCGCCGTCACCGGTCACCAGCTCCATACGCACCTTGCGCGCCTTGTCGAGCGTCAGCGACTTCTCACCGTGGTAGAAGTCGCCTTCCTTCATGGTGGCCACGTGGGTCCGCGACGCCTGCGACCACTTGCCCATGCTGTGCGGGTGCTTGCGGGCATACTCCTTGACGGCCTTGGGTGCGCGGCGGTCGGAGTTGCCTTCACGCAGCACCGGGTTGACCGCGCTGCCGAGCACCTTGGCGTAGCGGTCCTTGATGGCCTTCTCGTCGTCGGTCTTCGCCTCGCCGGGGTAGTCCGGGACGGCGTAGCCCTTCTCCTGCAGTTCCTTGATGGCAGCCACCAGCTGCGGGACCGAGGCACTGATGTTGGGCAGCTTGATGATGTTGGTGTCCGGAAGCTGCGTCAGTTTGCCCAGCTCGGCCAGGTTGTCCGGGACGCGCTGGTCCTCGGTCAGGTAGTCACCGAACTCGGCCAGGATGCGAGCCGCCACCGAGATGTCGCTGGTCTCGACGTTGATGCCGGCCGGGTCGGTGAAGGCACGGATGACGGGCAGAAACGCATACGTCGCGAGCAGCGGCGCCTCGTCGGTGAGCGTGTAGATGATGGTCGGCTTGTCGGAGCTCATTTCTTTAGCATCTCCTGGCGTCACGATGTCACGGCGGCTTATCAGTATTCCGTCGAACACGACACTACGGGCGGCTATGCGTGTCGTGTTCATGTGCCCAGCGGTCCCAGTTAACCGTCGGCGCGCAGCCGCTCGATATGCCGATCCTGTAAATCGGCGGTACGGGTGAGGAATTGGATGACCAGCTGGAGCTGGTCGACGGTGTAGTCGCGTAGCAGCCGGGTGCCGTCGGCGATCAGCGGATCGATGAGCGCGTAGGCCCGCCGCCTCGCGCTGTCGGTGGCGGTGACGATCACCTTGCGCCGATCGCCAGGATGTGCCGTTCGGGTGACGTAGTCGAGTTTCTCCAACCGGTCGAGCATCGTCGTCACACTGCCGGTGGTCAGGCCCAGCCGGTCGGCCAGCATCCGCGGCGTCGCCTCGCTCTCCTCCCGGATGAGGATCTCCAGACAGCGCAAGTCGGTTTCGTTGACACCGAGCACCCGCGCGGTTTCGCGGTCGAAGTCATCGACGGCGGCCTGATAGCGCGCGATCGCATTCGACAGTGCCTCTTCGGCTTCCACTCGTCTTGACAATCAAGTAACTCGACTTCCATACTAATTTTCGCTTGACTATCAAGATACTTCACTGTCGCGGTCGGGGAGGGGATTTCGACATGACACGCGCACTGGTGATCGGCGCCGGCGTCGCCGGCCCGGTCCTCGCGATCGCCCTGCAGCGCATCGGCATCGACGCAACGCTGTTCGAACGGCAGCCGTCGATCGAGCGCCGCGGCGGATCGTGGTTGACGTTTCAGGCCAACGGCATGGACGCACTGCGCGCGCTGGGCATCGCCGAACCGGTCGAAGCGCTGGGGTTCGACCTGGAGACCATCAGCTTCGTCAACGGCACGGGAAGGTACCTCGGCCGTATGCCGCTCGCAGGTCCGCGGGCCGACGGTCAGCTGTCGCAGATGATGCAGCGCGACGAGCTCTACCGCACGCTGACCCGCGTCGCCGCCCAACACGGTGTCCAGGTCGCGACCGGGAAGGAACTCATCGACGCCCATACGACGCCGCGCGGGGTCGAGGCTCATTTCGCCGACGGCGACCACGCCACCGGGGATCTGTTGATCGGCTGCGACGGCATTCACTCCCGGGTCCGCACCCTCATCGACCCCGCGGCGGTGGCGCCACGCTATGTGCCGGTGCTCAACATCGGCGGCTACATCCCCGGTTTCCCGGTCGACGTGCCGCCCCGCGAATTCCGCATGCAATTCGGTACCCGCTGTTTCTTCGCGTGGATGGCCACGCCCGATGGCGGCACGGTGTGGTTCGCGAACCCGCCGATGGCCCGCGAACCTGCGGACGGTGTTCTCTCCGGACTGCCAGATAACCAGTGGCGCACATGGTTACACGAGTTGATGGACGGTGACGTCGGCCCCGCACCCCGGATCATCGATGCCGCTCCAGGACCGCTGTTCGGATGGGCGACCTACGACATGCCCGTCGTTGAGCGCTGGTCCAACGAGCGGATGATCGTGATCGGCGATGCTGCCCACGCGGCCGCGCCGTCGGCCGGGCAGGGGGCCGCCATGTCGCTCGAGGACGCCGTCATCCTCGCGAAATGCCTGCGCGACACTCGCAATATCAGCGCGGCCTTCGCCCTCTTCGAATCGGCTCGCCGCGCCCGCGTGGAGCGGATCGTCAAATACGGTGCCCGATCAGCGAACTCCAAGGCCGCGGGTCCGGTTGCGCGCAAGATCCGCGACGCGCTCCTGCCTGTCGTGTTCAGACGCATGGAACGCAACGGCGGCCGGTCGATGGCCTGGCTGCAGGGCCACCACATCGATTTCGCCGAACCGATGAGATCTCCCGTCTCAGCGGCGAGGATGACGCTATGACAGTGGTTCTGGTGCACGGCAATCCGGAGTCCGACGCACTGTGGGATCCGCTCGTGGCTGCGCTCGGGCGCGACGACGTGATCCGCTTGTCCCCACCCGGGTTCGGCGCTCCGTTGCCCGACGGGTTCACCGCAACGTACCTCGAGTACCGCGACTGGCTCGAGGCACAGCTGGAGGTGATCGACGGCCCGATCGACCTCGTCGGGCACGACTGGGGCGGCGGCCATGTGCTCAATGCGGTGATGCACCGGCCCGAACTGGTGCGCAGTTGGGCCAGCGATGTCGTCGGACTGTTCGACCCCGAGTACGTCTGGCACGACCTGGCCCAGGTGTGGCAGACGCCCGACGCGGGCGAACAGGCCGTCGACGCCATGCTCGGCGGCACCGTGGAGGACCGCGCGACCCAGATGGCCGCGCTGGGCATACCCGTCGACATCGCCGCGCAGATCGCCGCGGTTCAGGGCGCGGACATGGGCAAGGCGATCCTGGCGCTGTACCGCTCGGCGCGCCAACCGGCGATGGCCGAGGCCGGCCAGACGCTGGAGAGTGCTCGGGCGCGCCCGGGCCTGTCGCTGCTGGCGACCGACGATCCCTATATCGGCTCCGAGGCTGTGCGGCGGCGGGCGGCCACGCGGGCCGGCGCCGAGACCGCGGTCCTCGAGGGCCTGGGGCATTGGTGGATGGTGCAGGATCCGGCGCGCGGCGCCGCCGCCCTCAGCGGTTTCTGGGAGTCACTCGACTAGCGGCCGGGCGGGACGGTCGGCGCGATGTACTGGTACCACCACTGGGCGTAGGCCTCCGCCTGCTGCGCGTCCTTACGAAGTTTGCGGCGCGCATTCATGTTGTGGGCCAAGGCAATCCAGTTCATAACCAGGATCGACAGGAAGCTCCACCACCCCAGCAACAGGTTTTGTGTCAGCGCGCTGCGCAACGCCGCGTCGCACTGGGCGTAGGTACCCGTGACGTGGCGGGTCTGGTTGAACCAGAACACGAGTGCGCCGATGTGGGTCATCGCCGAGACCTGGAAGAGCGGCTCGGCCGGCGGGGGCGGGTACTGCGGCTGACCTGACGGCGCCGGATAGCCGGGCTGCTGCTGGGGATAGCCAGGCTGTTGCTGCGGATAACCGGGTTGGGACATGGGCGGACCTCCCTGAAAAGGAGCGCGGAGCGGGCTCTTGTCGAGAAGTGTAAGAGCGCTGCGGAGGGTGCCTGCGCACGAGTTTCGACGCGAAGGCTTGACAACGTACAACCATTTGGTTGTATGTTGATGTGGTGACCGAGAGCGACGAGGACCGGGCCGACGCCCTGTTCCACGCGCTGTCCGATCGCACCCGGCGCGACATCATGCGCCGGGTGCTGGCCGGGGAACACTCGGTTTCCACGCTCGCGGCGAAGTACGACATGAGCTTCGCCGCGGTGCAAAAGCACGTCGCCGTGCTGGAGAAGGCCGGCCTGCTCACCAAGCGACGCAGCGGTCGCGAGCAACTGGCCAACGGCGATGTGGCGGCGGTGCGGTCGGTGGCGTCCATGCTCACCGAGCTGGAACAGGTGTGGCGTGGCCGCATCGCCCGTATCGACGAACTGCTCTCATCCGACCCGATCCAGGAGGACTGAACCATGCCCGTGACCGACGTGAACCACGACCTCGACAACCTGACCCTCACCATCACGGCCGACTTCGCCGCACCGGTACAGCGCGTCTGGCAGGTCTACGCCGACCCGCGTCAGCTCGAAAAGGTTTGGGGCCCACCGACGTACCCGGCGACCGTGGTGGACCACGACCTCTCCCCCGGCGGCCGTATGACGTACTTCATGACCGGCCCGGAAGGCGACAAGCACGCCGGATACTGGGAGATCACCGCCGTCGACGAGCCGACGAGCTTCTCCTTCGTCGACGGTTTCGCCGATCTGGACTTCAACCCGAACCCTGACATGCCGGTGTCGACCAACGTCTACACCTTCTCCGAGCACGATGGCGGCACCCGCGCGGTCTACATGAGCACGTTCGCCTCCGCCGACGCTCTTCAGCAGGTGCTCGACATGGGTGTGGTCGAAGGCGCCTCACAGGCGATCAATCAGATCGACGAGCTGCTCGCTGCCTGACGATGGAACGCGAGGGACTGTTCTGGGACAGCGTGGCGGGGCGGGCACCGATACCGCCCGCAGCCCGCACACTCGGGTTCGAACTTGTCGATGCCGATCCCGAGCAGGGGTCGATCACCGTCGCGTTCGCCGGGATCGAGGCCTTCACGAATCCCTTCGGCGAGGTCCTGGGCGGGTTCCTGTCTGCGATGCTCTACGACACCGTCGGGCCCGCTCTGCTCGCCACGCTGCCACCCGGACAATTCATCGAGACTCTGGAGCTGCACACGGCGTTCGTGCGTCCGGCAGCACCGGGGCGGTTGATCGGGCGAGGTCGTGTGGTGGCGGTCCGCGGCGAACTGGCTGAACTCGAAGGCTCGCTCGAGGACCCCACCGGCGAGGTCGTCGCCACCGCAACCGCGACGGCGCGGATCATCGACGCGCGTCGGTAAGACGATAGGTCACTACGCAGCGCCCGGGCGGTATACGTTCGTGCGATGGACTTCGATGAGTACCGGGCGTACGACGCCACGGGACTGGCGAAACTTGTTGCAGACAAACAGGTTTCATCGGCCGAGCTACTCAGCGTGGCGCGCGAACGGGCCGCTGCGGTCAACCCGCGGATCAATGCGATCGTGCGCGACATCCCGGCCTCCGCGCCGGATGACCGCAGCGGTCCGTTCGCCGGTGTCCCTTTCCTCATCAAGGACCTCGGCCAGGATTACGCGGGCATACCGACATCGGCCGGGTCACGTGCACTGATGTCACGGCCCGCTGCCGAGCACGCCACTGTCGTGCGGCGCTGGATCGATGCGGGCCTGGTCATCTTCGGCAAAACCAACACACCGGAGTTCGGCACGAAAGGCATCACCGAGCCGGTCGCGTGGGGTCCGGCGCGCAATCCCTGGGATCTGTCCCGGACACCCGGTGGTTCATCGGGCGGGTCCGCGGCGGCGGTGGCCGCCGGGATCGTGCCCTGCGCGGGCGCCAACGACGGCGGCGGATCGATCCGGATCCCGGCGGCATCATGTGGACTTGTCGGCCTCAAGCCCGGCCGGGGCCTGGTCCCGTCGGGCCCGGAGACCGCGGAATCCATGCACGGTGCGGCCGTCCAGGGCGTCGTCACCCGCACGGTGCGCGACACTGCGGCGATGCTCGACGTGCTCAGCGGCGGTGAGCCGTGGGGTCCGTATTCGCCGGCCGTCCCGGCGGAGTCGTTCGCGTCATGCGTGGGCGCGGATCCCGGAAAGCTGCGGATCGGCGTGCGGGTGCCGAGCGCGATCAATCCGGCGCCGCACCCCGAAGCGGTCGCGGCGGTCGCGGCCACCGTGGGTGCGCTCACCGAACTCGGCCATCATGTCGAGGAGCTTCCGCACGCTCCCTTCGACGACGCCGCGTTGGCCCGCGACTTCCTGCTCACCTGGTTCGTCTACACCGCTTGGGAACTCGCCGAGGCCAAGCGGTTGACCGGGGCCGGCGACGACCTGTTCGAGCGCGACACGTTGATCATGGCAGCTCTGGGCCGGGCCACCAGCAGCGTCGAGTACGTGGCTGCCGTGCAGCGGCGCCACGAACACACGCGCCGGCTGAGCACCTTCTTCGAGTCCCACGACCTGCTGTTGACGCCGACGTTGGCGACGCTGCCGCCGAGGATCGGCGAGTTCGACCTTCCCGGGGTGGTGCAACACGCCGCGGATGCGCTGATCAAGACCCGCACGGCAAGTCTGTTGCGCTACACCAAGATTGTCGACGACATGGTGGACAAGAACCTCGGCTGGGTGCCGTACACCCAATTGGCGAACATCACCGGCAGGCCCGCGATCTCGTTGCCGCTGCACTGGACCGCTGAGGGTCTGCCGCTCGGTGTCCAGTTCGTCGCGCCGCTGGCCGGTGAATCGCTTCTGCTCAAGCTGGCCGCTCAGCTCGAGCAACAGCTGCCGTGGACGGATCGGGTCGCCCCGGTCTGACTGCCGCCTGGTCTGACTCCCGCCTGTGCGCCGGAACTGCCTCCTGTGCGCCGGAACTGCATTCCCGGTCGTAAAAGTGGGCGCTCAACGACCGGGAATGCAGTTCCGCGGCGTCAGTCGCGGATCATTCCCTTGGTGCGCATCAGGAAGTCGGCGAGATAGCCATCGTGCGGAATGGCTGGAGCGGTGTGCGAGGTGAGGTGATTGCCGGCGTAGACGTTGGCCACGGTCGGCTCGTCGAGCAGTGCATCGATGAGCTCCTCGTCGGTGGTGATCGCGTTGACCACCAGCGACTGCCGCAGCGGGAGCACGCCGTCGGCGCGGGACCACGGGGCGATCCACACACACGGGAACGCCAACTCGGTGTTGAGCGTGTCGACATCGGGGCACTCGAGCATGTGCACAGCGGGACGCAGCGCAGCCGAGCCGTCGCCCAGATCCGCGACCACCTGGTCGGCACCCAGAAGCGGTTCTGCGCCGCGGGCTTTGGCCCCGAGGTAGTCCGCGACGCGCCTCGCCGAATCCAGCGGTTGGATCGGCAGAATCGCACGTTCACCGGAGGCCGGCAGCGGCTCGATCGTCGTGAGCCGCGCGGCGATCGCCGCTGCGAGCGCCCGGGGATCCCCCTCGTACAGCACCGCGGTGGCATTGGTGCACGCCATGCCGCCCTGCCCGCTGATCGAGTCGACGATCACATCGAGGTAAGCGTGCCAATCCATTTCGGCGGTGATCAGGATCTTGGTGCGGCCCGGCCCGTTTGTCAGCACGGTCGGGTCGCGCGCGTACTTGTCGACGACGTCCTGCCCGCCGTACACCACAGCCAGATCGGCTGCGGCGATGATCTCGGCCGCACCGGCGTGGTCGGTGGGTAGGTAAACCGCATCTTCGGGCCGAAAGCCGGCCTGCCGCAACGCATTCACCAGGCGATGCGCGGTGAAGGGCTCACGCCGCGACGGGCGCACGGCGACTCGAAAGCCGAGTACCAGGGCCTGCGCCCACGACCCGTGCACGCCCGGACTGTTTCCCGACGCGTGTACGGCCAGCACGTCGCCACGCCGCGCCCACACCGCCCTTCCCCGCCGGGTGCGTTCATCGCGCCAGTCGAGGACAGCCCCGACCGGGCGGGCCGGCGTCACCGCACCCACGGCGCCGCGCACAGCCTCGGCGACACCACGGGCACTGGCACGCGCGACCGTGACCGGCAGACCCGCCACCCGACTCACCATCGCGACATACTCGTCGAAATCGCGGCCGCCGCTCAGCGCCGTCTCGAAAATGTCGGCGGCGTCGGCCAACGCGCTCTCACGCCGCGCCGTCGGCAACGGTGCCGCCTGACGCTGCGCCCGTATCGTGCGGTTGACGTACAGCGGCGGCACGACACTCAGCTCGGCCACCGGCGTGCCGGTCACGTCGGTGATCACGTCGCGGGTGCGGGTGCGGTACTCGCCACCCGGCCCCAGAGCGTCGAGGTAAAGCACTGGACTGCTTGCCTTTTCGGCTCTTTCCGATGCGACGTTCAATAGACACCCTCGATGGCGGGTTCGCCTTCGAACATCGCGACGGGAGCGACCTCGCTGACCGAATCGCCGATCTGCCCGGCGGGCCCGGGCATTCGGATGGCCGTGTCGCGTTCGAGATTGTTCGGGATGAATGCGCCCTTGCTGATGTGGTTCATCACCACCCGGCCGCGCCTGCCGTACGGCACCCTCTCCCCTGTCTCGGTGTCGATGACCCAGAACACGACGTACGGCGTGCGCGGGTCGAAGATGAACGCGTCCCCGTCGACCCGAGTCATGGCCTGCGACAGGATCATCGTGCTGCCGAAGGCCATGGCGAAGGTCGTCGCCGGGAAGATGTCGCGGAGCAGGTCGAGGGTGTCCAGGTCCACGTGGGCGCCGCTGAGCAGCACAAAGCGGATCTTCCTGTTGATCAGGTCCACCATGGCGTCGTCGCGGGCCATCGCCTCCAGCAGCGGCGGGCTGGTGTGCAGGTTCGCCACGTTCTGGGTGTGCAGGATGAACCCGGCCTGCTCCAGCAGGTGTTCGACGTACGCCGAGGCCTCCCCCGCGGCGCCCCGCGCGATGACCTTCTTGACCCACCGCGGATCCATGTCGACCGGGAAGAACACCGAGCCCAGCCGCTCGCTCACCGCGCGTGAGAAGTGGCCGACCCCATGCGGCCCGCCGGGCATCATGAACAGCAGACCCGAGCCGGGCAGGAACCCGCCTGCGGTGAAGTCCTCGATCTGCCACCGGGTGACCTGCTCGACCCAATCGGGTAGTTGCGCCGTACGTTTGGGAGCCCCGGTGGTTCCGCCCGACTCGAACACCTTGGGCACCGGAGGCGGCGATCCGTAGCCGCGCGGGATGAGGTCCTGCACCGGCACGCTGCGCAGTTCGTTGACGAGATTCGGGAACAGCCGCAGGTCGTCGAACCCGCGCACGTCGGTCAGGGGGTCGAAGTTCAGTGTCCGTGCAACACGCAGCCAGAAGGGCGAGCCCGTGTCCGCGCCGAAGTGCCACGCGATGGCGGCGTGCAGATAGGCCTCGGGATCGGGCACTGGCTCAGGGCGGGGAACATCCAACAGCGAGAAATCAATCTCGGCCATACCGCAATCCTGACGCAGCGACCAACGCAGGCGCAGCCGATCCGGTGGAGAGTCAGTGAACTCTCAGCGCCATCTGGCCCACACATAGGGCACCAGGGCACGCAAGAAGTCCAGGTCGGGCCCCGGCTGGGCGTCGGCGAACGCCTGCTCGAAGTACTCCTCGGCCACCAGCAGGATGCCTTCGGCGAATTCGGCGGTGAACGCGATGCTGCCGTAGTGGTCCATCATCGCGCGCACGGTCCGCACCATCTCGGGCGACCGTTGCGGGCGTGACAGATTCAGGAACTGCCGCACCAGCGTCTTGTCGGCATCATCGGCCACGCTGAGCAGGTGCACCAGCGGCAGGGTTCGTTTGCCCTCGTAGAGGTCGCCGAGGATCTCCTTGCCGTACGTTTCCTCATCCCCGACAAGGTTGAGCAGATCGTCGCGAATCTGAAACGCCGCGCCGAAGTGAAAGCCGAAGCGCACCAGCGGACCGAGTTCGACAGTGCCGCCGCTGCCCACGATCGCCCCGACCCGCAGCGGATGAATCGTGGTGTACCAGCAGGTTTTGT
Source organism: Mycobacterium dioxanotrophicus (assembly GCF_002157835.1). Classification (NCBI taxonomy): domain Bacteria; kingdom Bacillati; phylum Actinomycetota; class Actinomycetes; order Mycobacteriales; family Mycobacteriaceae; genus Mycobacterium; species Mycobacterium dioxanotrophicus. Next base: position 7,522,450 of record NZ_CP020809.1, read on the forward strand.
GCATGATGAGGTTGAGGTAATCCTCGGGGACCAGGTTGTCAACGGAGTCCAGCCGCCAGCCGACCTCGGTGGCCTGACCTTCCAATGTGCGCATGGCCATCGTGTCGAACTCGGCCCAGATCAGGTCGGCCAGGTCGCGGTCCAGGCGTCGCACGGCCCGGCGCAGGACCTGCCCGGCCACCACGGCCAGGCCGTCACCGGCGTTGAGCGCGGCAGCGACGCCGTAGGCGGCCGACAGCGTCGGCCTACCGCGGCGCATCTCACTGCCGTCGGCGATATCGTCGTGCACCAGGAAAGCGTTGTGCAGCAATTCGATTGCCACCGCCAACCCGAGCAGATCGTCCGCGTCGGCGCCGAACGCGCGGCCCGCCGACATGCACAGTGCAGGCCGCAGCGCCTTGCCGGGCCGTGCCGGATACTCCCGCATCGGCGTGTAAAGCCACTGTGCGGGTTCGCCTTCGGGCAAGGCATCGAGCATCGACCGCCGCACCAGCTTGCCCACGCCGCGCAGCCTGTCCTCGACAACGGCTATGAACTCGTCGCGGTCGGTCGCGCTGCTCATGGGGCGCTGGAGGTCACTGTCAGCGCTATCGGCAGCCAGACATCTGGATGCCCGTCGGCGAGCAGGGTTCCGCGGTAGCACCCGGCCGTGGCGCCGTCGGGTATGTCGATCTCCATCATCACCCCGCGGCTGGAGCGCGCGACCATCGGAACGGTGCCCGGAGTGAAGCGCACTCTGGCCGCGGGTATCGCCGAGCCGTCATGCGCCAACAGGTCACTGCAGCGCAGCGCCACGGTGCCCAGGTCCTCCGCTCCGCTGTTGTGCAGCCACACCTCGGTGCAGACGGGAGCGGCTCCGGCCGTCTCGAGCAGAAGCTGGCCGCCGGCACGTGAATTCACCAAGTCCAGCGTCGCGGTGTCCGGTGGCGCGGACGCGACCGAGCGCAGTGATCCGACAACCTGGCCGAGCATCTTCTGCCATGCCACGAGGACCTGATCGACATCGGGGAACGCCGGTTGCTCACGTGATTGCGTTGCCTGCGAGGGAGTTTCGGCGCTGCCGGGACCCGCAGCCGGGGCGGTGGGTCTGCTCATCCGGACGAACCGGTCGACGATGCTGGACGCCGCGCGAAAGCCTCGCGCTTGAATCTCGCCGAGCGCGCGGACGTTGACCGCCGGGTCGAATGCCGCTGCCCAGGGGATGTCGGACAAGGTGCCCTCGCCCTGCGGCCCGCCGTTGCTCATGTGGTCGTTCCCTCGTCGATTCGGCCAAATTGACGCCTGTTACGCGTATGCTAAGGCCGCATTCGACCGGAGGGCCGCTGATGTCGAAACTTCAATCGCAGCTTGCCCTCTTCGGAGCTATCGACCAAGAAGTTGTCAACGCAAAGACCCGCCTGCGTGCCGGGGATACCGGGCGCGATGCCGCCATCGATTCGGCCGTCATCGACATGGTCGGGCGGTTCCTACCTGGTTCTACCGGGTTCGGCCAGTCCGGCTGGTACCAGGAGCTGCAGGTTCTGGTCCAGAGCCAGGCCTCCCATTCGTCTGACAGCGGGGCGTTCACCTTCCCCGACCTGCGCACCGCCGTCGACGACCTTGCGGAGCGTCACGACGACGAGGAGACCGACGACCGCGACCCGATCCTGGCCAGGGCCACCTACGCAGCCGTCGTCCTCGACAAGATCTACCGCCTCACCGGACCACCCGAGGGAATCTCGCCGCTGACCGTCCTGGACCGCACGTTGGCCGGCTGGACGGATGAACCGATCGACGACCTCACGTTCCGACTGGAATCCCAGATCGACGACATCAACAGCCGTGCCGACTGGGTCCTCAGCGCCGAGATGTTCGTCGGCGGTCCGTTCGCTCGGGCGTCGAAGCCCTGTTTCGGTGCGCTGCGCAAGGTGGACGGGAAATACTGCGCGTACATCACCACCGACGACACCGCCGACGATCTGACCGTTGCCGACGTCGCCAAGATCGTCGATCCCATCAACTGGCACAACTGCTGCAGCTTCTTCTGCGAGATGCAAAACCAGAACCCTCAGTTCAGCGACGGCTGGAGCAGACTCGTCGAACGGATCAGCGGCGAGTGCACGAAGTACTACCTCGACACCGCCCTGATCTTCTGGAAGCAGCAGCTGCCCGACGGTTCTCTCTACATCAACTACGACCTCGACAGCGACCGCCAGCACGACAGCATGTACGTCGAGGTCGACAGTGGCTACATCTGGGTTTCCCCGTTGCAGCCCAACGGGGTTCGGATCCGTACCTCAAAGCTGGAGCGCGTCAACGGCTTGAGCCCCACCGCGACAGCGGCGCTGGCCTGCCTGATGGGCTGGGGCACCGTCGCGTCGGAGATGCTCGGCGGGACGGCCCGCAAGCACATGCAGAACCCCAACAAGCCGCCGGCGATGCTGCCGTTGCTGCTGTCCCCCGACAACTCCTCCGCCTACCAATAGGGGGCCACGTGAACCCGGAAAAGCCCAAGCTGCCACCCAATTTCGCCGACACCGTCAACGACACGGCGATGCTGACCACGGAGGCCATCAACCGCGCCAGCGGTGTCCTCGGTGACGCCGTCAAGCGGTGGATGGACGGACTGGCCCGCTCAGACGTCGACGCCGTCACCCGCAACGTCGGCACCCAGCTCAACGAATTTTGGCTGAAGGTCTACGACACCGCCGAGGAGAACGTAACCCCGCCGCCTGCCGGACAGGGCAATCCACCGGGAGGCGGGATCTGATGGACGATCCGAACGATATCGCCGCGGCCTTCGCGGCCACCGCCGACAACATCGTCGAACAGGCGCGCGTGGAGGCGGTCGACGCATTCAGCAAGATCAACAATCCCGCTCAGAACGCACCGGCGTACACCGCCGGGGACGCCCTCAAGACCATGGGCGCGCTGGCCAAGATCGCGCTCACCGGCAGCATCGAGATGGCCCAGACGGCGCTGGACGTCCGCCCCAACCCGGGGGTGCTGATCCTCGCGGACTACGTCAGCACCGTGCTGAGCCAAGGCGTGCAGCAGGCTGCCGATGTCGCCAAGGACGCAGCCACGCTGATCGACCAGAACGACTACGGCAAGGACCGTTGGGTGGAGTCGGCGATCAAGCTGACCACCATCGCGTATCTGCGCGGTTCGGAGATCTTCCAGACCGTGGCCGCCGGGCCGGCCCAATTCGCCGACCCCATCCGCAAGGAGACGTTCACACTGGATCCCGGTGACGTCGACGATCAGAAGGACCGCGTGCTGACGCTGACGACACTGCAACTCGGCGGTCCGACCACCACCAAACCGGTGGCCGGCTTCCGCGTCAGCTTCGAACCCACCAACGGCGTGCTCCCCGCCGGCGCAGGCCAGTTCACCCTCGTCGTCAACGGGGCCGGCCTGGCGAGTGGCCTCTACATCGGCAAGGTGACGCTGACGGGCGGGTCCGCCGCCGACATCGACGTGGACGTGGCAATCAACCTGTGAGCCAGGACGATCCGACCGGAGTCGACGAGTTACTCGACCGTGCCCTCAAAGCCGCCGCCGAAGGAGACCGCGCGACCGCACAGCTGCTCGCCGGACAGATCCTGGCCGTGGACCAGGACAACGCCGACGCCGAGCACCTGCTGACCGCCCCTGAGGGATCAGGCGAAATCCGGCGTCTGACAATCGCTTTCGTCGACCTCGTCGACTCGACGGCACTGTCGACACGGATCGAACCCGAGACCTACCGGGCGCTCGTGGGACGCTACCGCGACGACGTGCTGCGCATCGTGGGCGAGTACGGAGGACACGTGGGTTCCACGAAGGGCGACGGGCTGCTGGCACTGTTCGGCCACCCCGACGCTCACGAGGACGACGTGGTGCGCGCCGTGCAGGCCGGCCTCGACATCACGCGCGAGGTGGCGGCGCTCAGCGCGCGGGTGCGCCGCCAGCTGGGTTTCGACATCTCCGTGCGGGTGGGCGTCCACCGAGGCGTCGTGTACCTCGACCGGGACCAGGACGACGTCTACGGGCTGGCAGCCAACCTCGCCGCGCGGATCAACAGCATCGCCGCACCGGGCACCGTCGCGGTGTCCGACACGATCGAACCGCTGATCGCCGACCGGTTCGAGCTGACCCCGAACGCGCCCCAGCACGTGAAGGGCGTGGCCGAGCCGGTCAACTCCTATCGCGTCGACGCCGAACGCGAGGTCGCCCACCCGACGACGGGTCCTCTCGTGGGCCGCGGCGCCGAAACCGCGTATCTGCAGCGCAGCTGGCAGGCCGCGCGGGACGGCGCCCTGGACAAGCCCGGCGTGGCGCTGATCGGCGACGCCGGAATCGGCAAGAGCCGGCTGGCGTGGTCGGCGGTGGCCCTGGCCGAAGAGTGCGGCGCGGCCGTCCTGCAGCTGCACGGTTCCCCGTTCCATACCGACGTCGGACTGCGGCCGATCCGCCGTCTGCTGGAACGACGATGCGGCATCGGCACCGGATCCGATGCCGTGCAACGCTTGTCGCTGCTGACCGACGAGATCACCCGGCACGGCCTAGACCCCACTGCGATGGTGCCGCTGCTGGCCCCGGTCCTGGGTATCGAGCCCACGGCCGGATATCAGCCGGTGACCTCGGAGGGTCGGCGGCTCTTCGAGCAGATCGAGAACGCGGTCCGGCGGTATCTGCTCGCGTGCCTGCGCGGCAACGAGCCGGCGCTGCTGTTGGTCGAGGATCTGCATTGGTTCGACGAGGACACCGCCGAGGTCGTGGCGTCGCTGGTACGCGAAGACCTCGGCGGGCGCGTGTTGATCGTCATGACGAGCCGACAGCCGGTGACTGCCGACGCGTCGTGCACCCAGATCTTCGAGCTGCGACCGCTGTCCGGCGATGAGGCCGACGAACTCATCGTGGCGTTGTTCCCCGCCGCCAGCGTCGAGGACCGCACGGCGGTGCGACACCGCTGCGACGGTGTTCCGCTCTACATCGAAGAAGTAGTCGCCAAACTGCGCGCCCAACCGGGTGATCGGTTCAGCTCGGCGGGAGTACCCGACACCCTCTACGAGGCGTTGTTCGCGCGGCTGCAGTCCAGCACGGATGCCCTGCCGGTGGTCGAGGCCGCCGCCATCATCGGCAGCCGTGTCGAGCGTGCGGTGCTGGCTTCGGTCGTCGATCTCGATGAGGCCACCCTGGACTCGGTCATCGCCGAACTCCTCGACGCCCGGGTGCTCGACCCGTTGGGTCCCGACAGCTGGCGCTTCCGCCACGAGCTGCTCCGGGAACTGGCCGCCGAGATATCACCGCCCAGCTCACAACGCCGCTTGCACAGCCGCATCGCCGACGCGTTGATCTCCGCGGCGGCCGACGGCAATCCCGACTGGCCGCTGATCGCCCGGCATTACGAACGTGCGGAGCGCTTCACCGAGGCTGCAGGCAGTTATGCGCAGGCCGCCGCCAACGCGCGCCAGCGCGGCGCGCTGCGTGAAGCGCTGACCTACCTGACCTACGCCGTCTCCGCTGCCGAGCGCTCGGCGCCGGGTCCCGACCGCGACCGCCTCGAGATCGGTCTGCGACTGGGCCGGGCCCTGCTCGCCCAGGCCGCCGAGGGCGTGTTCAGCGCCAACGCCGCCGCGGACTTCGAGAGGTGTCTTGCGTTGTGCAGCAGCGACTTACAGGACGACGATCTGCTCTCGACGGTGATGTCGCTCTACCCCTACTACACGATGAAGGCCGACATCGCGCGTGCACAGCGGCTGGTGGAGTCGATCCGCGGCAGTCTGATCGGTCCGCGTGAGGCGTTCCTCCCGGTCAACGACTTCGCGTTCGGGATGCTGGCCTGGTACCGCGGCGAATTCGATGCGGCGCGCACCCAGATGGAACTGGCGGCAGCGGCGTTGACTCCCGCCGGGACCCGCGCGCTGGACGCGCTGCTGTTCATGCCCAACGACCCCGCCGCCGGCTTGTACACACATCTGGCCTTGACCCGCTGCTTCGACGGCGACGTTGCCGGGATGGAGGCTGAACTGGGCCGCGCCGAAAACCGTTGTGCCGAGCTGCCGTTCCCCAAGGGCGCGTTCAGCCTGGCATATACCCGCCAGATCGAAGTGTTGATCCGCATCGAAGCCGGTGACCTGCAGCGGGCGGGCGCGGTCGCCGTCGACCTCGCCACCATCGGCGAAGCCCACGGCTTCGACTCGTGGGCGCTGGTCGGTCAGGCCCAGTTCGCGACGGTCGGCGCACTCAGCGCGCTGGCCGCCTATGACGGCGACCCGGCGGTGTTGGCCCCGCACATCGCGATGCTGACCTCGTTCGTGGAGGGCTGGCGAGCCGTCGGCGTCATCGCGCTGATCACGTTCTACGACGCGATCCTGGCTCGGCTGCTGGTCGCGGCGGGCGATCTCGAGCAGGCCCGCGCCCGCCTGCGTACCGGCCTGGATCTGGCGGCTGCCACCGGTATGCGGTTCTACGACGCCGAGCTGCTGCGGCTGGGCGCGTCAACCAGCGATGACCCCGAGCAGCGTCGTCGCGATCTGGAATCAGCCATCGCCACCGCACGCTCGCAGGATGCCCGGATCTTCGAACTACGCGCTGCCCTGGACCATTTCGTGCTGGACCCTGCCGCCGGCCGGGCTCTGCTCACCACGGCACTGGCTCACTTCCCCGCCGACAATGCGTGGCCGGACGTGACACGGGCCCGGACGATGATCGGGTGAGGCGGCCGGGAGGCAAGGTCGCCATCCTGGGTGGCGGCGTCGCGGGTCTCAGCGCTGCCTGGCGGCTGAGCGAGCCGGGCTGGCAGAACCGGTTCGACTCGATCACGCTGTATCAGCGGGGCTGGCGGCTGGGCGGCAAAGGGGCGTCCAGCCGCGGCGTCCACGGGCGCATCGAAGAACACGGCCTGCACGTGTGGCTGGGGTCCTACGAGAACGCGTTTGGGTTGCTGCGCGAGTGTTACACCGAACTCGACAGGGAGACAACAGATCCCACTGCGCCGATTCGTACGTGGCGCGACGCGTTGATCCCGGCCGACAATCCGGCGCTGGCCGAGCAATGGGGCGGCGGCTGGCAGATGTGGTTCGGCACGCATCCTGTGACCCCGGGGCTACCCGGCGATCCGGAAGACACCGGCCGGGAGGTCACAGCTGCCGCCTTCGTTACGCAGGCGCTGCAACTGGCCATCGCGTTCGTCGAGTCGTTGCGTGACGCCGGACCCGGTGCCCTGGTGCTCTCCCCCACATCGCAGCGTCCTGTGTCTTCGTCTTTGGGCCTGGCCTCCCTGGTCGCCCGTGCCCTGACGGCGGCCATGTTGGCGGTGGCCGACCAAGACCTGCGCCCCGATTCGGCTGTCGCCGCGCTCAGCCCAGCACTCGAGGCGATCGGCGACTCGATCGACCGGGAGAACCGACTGGACCATCGGCGGCTGTGGGTGCTGCTGTCGTTGGTGGTTGCAGTGGTGCGCGGGATCCTCGCCGACCACCTGATCACGCATCCGAACGGATTCCGCGCGATCAACGACGAGGAGTTCGGCGACTGGGTGGTGCGCCACGGCGGGCATCCCGACGCGCTGCAGTCACCGCTGGTGCGCGGCTTGTACGACCTGGTGTTCGGCTACCGCGACGCCGATCCTGACCAACCCGCCGTGGCCGCGGGGGTGATGACGTTCCTGCTGGGCCAGGTTCTGTTCGGCTACAAGGGATCTCTGTTCTGGAAGATGACAGCTGGAATGGGCGACGTCGTCATCGCCCCGCTGTACCAAGCCCTGCGGCGGCGCGGCGTCGTGTTCGAGTTCTTCCACCGCCTCGACGCGCTGCACCTCGACGCGCGCCGCCAGCACGTGGAGGCCATCACGATGGGCCGGCAGGTAGCGCTTGCCGACGGCATCGAGCACTACGACCCGCTGATCACCGTTCGCGGCCTTCCGGTGTTTCCGGCCGAGCCGCGCGCCGAGCAGCTTGTCGGTGGTGCTCGCCGTGATCTGGAGTCCCACTTCGGCGCTCGCGACGACGCCGAGACGCGGGTGCTGCGCCGCGGCGTCGACTTCGACCACGCCGTGCTCGCCGTATCCCTGGGGATGCTGCCCACCGTGGCCGACGAGCTGCTCGGCGACCGCGTCGAGTGGCGCGAGATGACCACCCACGTGCGCACCGTCGCAACCCAGGGCATGCAGCTGTGGTTGCAGCCCGACGAGAAGACGCTGGGCTGGGAGCGTCCCGGCGCCACGGTCACCGCCTACCAGCGTCCCTTCGAGACGTTCGCCTCCATGCCACACACCCTGTGGGCCGAAGAGTGGCCGGCCGACGACCGCCCCCGCTCTGTGGCGTACTTCTGCGGCAGCCTGCCTTCGTGCGATGACTCTTCTTGTTACCCAGAGCCTTTGGTTCGGCAGGCTCACGCGGATGCCACCGAGTTCGTCGACCGAAAGCTCGGCGTCTACTTCCCCAACGCCGTGCGGGATGGTCGGTTTCTCCGGGATTTGCTCACGTCCGAGTACCTCAGCGTGAACATCGATCCGTCAGACCGCTACGTGCAGTCGGTGCCCGGCTCGGACAAATACCGGCTGCGCCCCGACGAAAGCGGCTACGACAACCTCGTGTTGGCCGGCGACTGGACCGACACCGGCATCAACGCGGGCTGCATCGAGGCCGCGGTGGTGTCGGGACTGCAAGCCGCCAATGCCGTCGGCGGGCGCGGGCGCTACTACCGCATCCGGGGGTATTACATGCCGTGAGGTGAGGCGGCCATTAACGCCTCAGTATGAGTTTGGGCGGGTTCTTCATCCTGTGCGCAGCGATCCGAATTCTGTTCGCGAGCGAATTGTCGTCCGGAACGGGATCGGTCAATGCTGATGCCGGAATGTCATCGACTCGCCAATCATTCTCGGCCACAAGTTTTTTGAAGAGATAGAAGCTGCCCGTCGGCTTGTGCAGTGATATCTTGCCGGGCTCGGGGACGACTACCCTGATGAACCGGCCGGCAAGTTGGTATGGCGCGACGCGCCCGCCACTCAGCATTCGCTCGGCACATTCGCGCAGCGCCTGCCACAGCCCGTCGTCGAGGTAGTTGGTGAAGTCGAGAATCGTCTCCGCCTGCGGGTCTGCAGCGAGGACGTCGGACTCCAAGTCGCGTCGACAAATGTCCAGGACCTCGTCGCGAAACGCGTTACTCGTCGCGTTGATCGCGCCATCGTCGATCCCTGCAACCGAGATGGGGTAGGCCAGGATGTCGGCAGTGTATGGCCGTCCGAAAACGTGGACGAACCGCTCGAGCGCCGTCGAACCGGGCCGGTCCCCGTGGGAGGCGCGGGCCAGTAGCGCGTACATAACGGGACTCCACCCGTCGGTGATGAGGTTTGTGCGGGGTATGCGGTTTGCGAGGAAATGGGCCGCGTGTTCTGCATGGGCGCTCTCAGCTTGGGCGGCCATGCCCAGTCGTCGCCGGATCTTCCTCAAGATCAGCCCGCTGCCGATGTTATCGACAATTAGCGACGGTGGTTTCGGTTCACCACCGCGCAGTAGTAGCCCGAACTCGTCCGCAACTCCGCTGTCGGGAATGTCCTTCACAGGAATTCCGAATACCAGATACCGATCGAAATAGTCGCTGTCGCAGATCCGCGGGGCGAAGTTGTCGTTCTCGTCGCCGCTCAACTGCGGGAACAGCTTTTTCAGGAACGCATAGATGCGCGCCGACTTCTCGGGGTCCTCCGGCCAATTCTGGTTGCGGTCGGCCAACGCACCCGAGATGCGTTCGTGCCATTTCTCGGGCGTCACCGGGTCACCCTGCTGGGCAGATCCGAGAAGGTCGTCACGCCACTGGGACAGCTTCGTGTAAACCTGCGGGTAGCACGTGCGCAGATAGGTGACCAGCGCGGCGTCTCTGAAGTCCAACTCCCCCTGGCCGGCCAGGGTCAGCAAGATGTCGGTTTGAGTGGCCAGCCGCTTGATGGCCCGGATGGTCAAGGTGTCGACATCTTCGTCGGGCAATGAATCGATGATGTCCGTGATGGCGGCATCTTTCTGATGCGGATCGATCCGATACATATCGGCGACTTCACCCAGCGCTTCCCTCATTTGGCTCTCAAAATATGCGTTCTGCAGGGGAGGTAACACAAATGGGTACTGGACGATTTTCTCCACATATTGCCGGGCGCGAACTCGGTTTCCGTTGGCAAGCGACGACGTAGACAGAACACCCAGCAGTGTCTCCTCATCGAAAGAGAGCAAGTAGTGCACGCCGTCGAACCGCCCCAGTAGCCGGACGGCCTTCATCACCGTGAGCAACTCGTCCGAATGCAGACGGTCGACGTCGTCGACAATCACCAGGATGTTCTGGCGCGCCCGGGAGATGGCTTCGGATATGTGCTTGAACCTCAGGACGAACGGGTCCTGCTCGACCTTGAATTTGTCCAGCTTGTCGGCGATTTCATCGACAGCCGCGTCGGCCATATCGTCGACCGCGCCTTTTCCCAGATATTTCTCGGCCAGCGACTTGGCGGCGGCCTTGCCTACCGCGACTCCGATCGGAGCCAGGGTCAGAAGTGCCCGCGCACGTCTGCCGACGGGGTTCGACGGCATCGCAGCGGCGATCGCCGCATAGAACTCGGCCGTGAGGGAGGTGATGTCATCAGCGGCCCAGGGCGTGAACTGGATGACCTTCCAGACCACCGCATCGTCGGCATCGCTTGTCTTTGCGCCGTCGAGCGCTTCGTTCACCATGTTCAGAACTGAGGATTTGCCACTTCCCCACGCCCCCGCCAACCCGAAGACCACGCTCGAGCCATCGCCGGCCGCAGCGATCCGACCGGCAACATGCTTCGCAAATTCCTTGCGGCCCAGCCGGTCCCCACTTGCGTCAGTGATCGCGGCATCCCTGTTCACAGCAATCTGACTCGCCGTCACCGCCCGATCATCGCAGAGCAACGGGGCTGACCGGCGGGGTTCGACACGCGTGGAGGTGCCCGTTGAACGGGGGATACCCACCAAACACAAAGGCCACGAACCCGATGAGTTCGTGGCCTGAGCGCCATGCGGTTCGTGCGAACCGCAATTTTGTGGGCGAAGGGGGACTTGAACCCCCACGTCCCGAAGGACACTGGCACCTGAAGCCAGCGCGTCTGCCATTCCGCCACTCGCCCGAGCGACCGGGGCAGCGTATCACTGCCGTCGCGCGGTTCCCAAACCGCGACGTTCACGGCCCCGACCAGCGCGGGAAATGTTTCGCGTCATCAAGATCAGGTCACTGACCTGCTGCGATCTGATTCTCAGAGTTCTGTTGGTCCCGCACGATGGCGCAGGGCCGATACCATTCATGTGAGCAGTGTGGCCAGAGCGACACGCGGTGGCTTCGGTTGCCGGTGCGCACCACGAACGACAACGAGCGAAGGCGGGCGGTGATATGGGTCTTGTCGACCGCATCGAACGCAAGCTCGAGTCAACCGTGGGTGACGCATTCGCGCGGGTCTTCGGCGGCTCGATCGTTCCACAGGAAGTGGAGTCGATGTTGCGCCGCGAGGCGCAGGCCGGTGCCCGCACCGTGGGCGGCGGCCAAGTTTTGGCACCGAACGACTACGTAATTACCCTCAGTGACACTGACTATCAGAAGGTAAGCGCCGATACTGACCTGACCGCATCCGCATTCGCCAAACATCTGGGGGGATTTATCCATGATCAGGGGTGGCAAACGTATGGTGATGTGGTCGTCAGATTCGAGCAATCACCGCACTTGCACACCGGACAGTTCCGCGCACACGGCGCGGTCAACCCCGATTCCACCGTCGGCGAATCCGCACGAGTACATCGCGACCAGGCGTTCACCGCAGAATCAGGAGAACCATCTATGACCGACAATCCGAGCTACCGCGGCGGCCAGGGACAAGGTCGGCCTGGCGACGACTACTTCGATGACCGGTACGGACGCCAGCAGGACGACCAGCGCGGCGGCGGCTATCCCCCTCAAGACGACCAGCGCGGCGGCGGGTACCCCCCGCAGGACGACCAGCGCGGCGGCTATCCCCAGCAGGACCAGCAGGGCGGCGGCTACCCACCCCGCGGCGGTGGTTATCCCGACCAGGGCGGCTACCCCGATCAGGGTGGCTACGGTGACCGCGGCGGCTACCCCGATCAGGGTGGCTACCCGGACCAGCGTGGCGGCGGTTATCCCCCGCAGGACGACCAGCGCGGCGGTGGCGGCTACGGCGGCGGCCAGAACTACGACCAGCGCGGCGGCGGCTACGGCCAGCAGCCCGGCGGATACGGCCCTCCTCAGGGTGGCGGCTACGGCGGCCCGGCGGGCCCGGGGCCCAGCGCCGACTATGACTACGGACGTCAGCAGCCGGGCGGCGGCGGCCGTCCGGGGCCGGATCCTCGCCAGGGTGGCTACGGCGACCAAGGTGGCTACGGCGGCGGCTACGGCGACCAGCGCGGCGGCTACGGCCAACCGCAGCAGGATTACGGCCAGCAGGACTACGGCCGTGGCTACGGCGACCAGCAGCAGGGCGGCTACCAGGACCAGGGCTACGGCGACCAGGGTGGTTACGGCGGCTACGGCGACCAGGGCGGCCGTGACTACGACTACGGCCAGGACGCCGGTCAGGGCGGATACGGGGGCGCGGACTACCACGCCGGCGGTGCGACCGTCACCCTGCAGCTCGACGACGGCAGCGGCCGGACCTACCAGCTGCGTGAAGGCGCCAACGTGATCGGCCGTGGCCAGGACGCCCAGTTCCGGCTGCCGGACACCGGGGTGTCGCGTCGTCACCTCGAGATCCGGTGGGACGGTCAGGTGGCCCTGCTCGCGGACCTGAACTCCACCAACGGCACCACTGTGAACAACGCCCCGGTGCAGGAATGGCAGTTGGCCGACGGCGACGTCATCCGGCTGGGCCATTCCGAGATCATCGTGCGCGTGCACTGAGGTCTCGGACCGGACACACCGGGGTGGCTAGCAACCCGCTTCACCCTCATGCCAGTCGCCGCCCAAGTATCGTGACGTTGCCGCAGGGCACGGAACGACGTCATTGGGACGGGTACGGAGAGGATGTCAGATGCAGGGGTTAGTGCTGCAGCTGACGCGCGTCGGGTTCCTGTTGCTGCTGTGGCTCTTCATCTGGTCGGTGTTGCGGATCCTGCGCACCGACATCTATGCGCCGACCGGTGCGGTCATGGTGCGTCGGGGGCTGGCCTTGCGCGGCTCGCTGCTGCCCAGCCGCCAGCGCAGGCACATCGCCAGGCAGATGGTCGTCACCGAAGGCGCACTCGCCGGGACCCGCATCACGCTGAGTTCTCAGCCGGTGCTGATCGGCCGTGCCGACGACTCGACACTGGTGCTCACAGATGATTACGCCTCGACGCGCCACGCCCGACTGTCACCACGCGGTTCGGAGTGGTACGTGGAGGACCTAGGATCGACCAACGGCACATACCTTGACAGGGCGAAGGTGACAACAGCGGTAAGGGTTCCCATTGGCACGCCGGTGCGAATCGGTAAGACGGTAATCGAGCTTCGACCGTGACGGCGCGCACGCGAGGAGCGAAATGACCCCGCGCACGCGAGGAGCGAAATGACCCTCGTGCTTCGATATGCCGCGCGCAGTGACCGCGGTCTGGTCCGCGCCAACAACGAGGACTCGGTGTATGCGGGCGCGCGCCTGCTCGCGCTGGCCGACGGCATGGGCGGACACGCTGCCGGCGAGGTGGCCTCCCAGCTCGTCATCGCCGCGTTGGCCCACCTCGATGACGACGAGCCCGGTGGCGACCTGCTCGGCAAGCTGAATTCGGCGGTCGCCGAAGGTAACTCGGCCATCGCCGCGCACGTGGAGGCCGATCCCGAGCTCGAGGGCATGGGTACGACGCTGACCGCGATCCTGTTCGCAGGCAGCCGACTCGGCCTCGTGCACATCGGTGACTCACGCGGGTACCTCATGCGCGACGGTGAGCTCACCCAGATCACCAAGGACGACACGTTCGTCCAGACGCTGGTCGACGAGGGCCGCATCACCGCCGAAGAAGCGCACAGCCACCCGCAACGTTCGCTGATCATGCGGGCGCTGACCGGCCACGAGGTCGAGCCGACGCTGACGATGCGCGAAGCCAAGGCCGGTGACCGCTACCTGCTGTGCTCCGACGGGCTCTCCGACCCGGTCAGCCAGGAGACCATCCACGAGGCGCTGCAGATCGAAGACGTCACCGACAGCGCCGACCGGCTGATCGAATTGGCGTTGCGCGGCGGCGGTCCCGACAACGTGACGGTGGTGGTCGCCGACGTCGTCGATTACGACTACGGGCAGACCCAGCCGATCCTGGCCGGTGCGGTTTCGGGCGTCGACGACGACACGATCCCGCCCAACACCGCGGCGGGCCGGGCCTCGGCCTTCAATCCGCGCCGCAACGAGCCGAAAAAGGTGGTACCCCAACCGGCTGAACCGGCCCGCAAGCCCCGCTCCCGGCGCCGCTACGTGATCGCTGCGGTCGTGCTGGTCCTGGTGGTGCTCGCGGGCCTGGCCATCGGCCGTCAGATCATCCGTAGCAATTACTACGTCGGCGAGCACGACGGCATCGTGGCAATCATGCGTGGTATCCAGGGCTCGTTTCTCGGAGTCTCGCTGCAGGAGCCGTACGGGCTGGGCTGCCTGAACGCCCGCAATGAACTGTCCCTGATCGGCGCCGACGACAACCGCAACAATCTCGGGTGCCGGCTGATGGCGGTCAGCGACATGCGCCCCTCCGAGCGGGCCCAGGTGATCGCCGGTCTGCCGGGCGGCACGCAGGACGAGGCCATCGCCCAGATCCATGAGCTGGCGCGCAGCTCGGTGCTGCCGGTGTGCGTCACGCGCACCTCGCCGACCACGACGAGTGCGCCGCCGCCTGCACCGACCACCACGCCCGGCCCGGCCCCGTCGTCGACCCCGCCGCCCGCGCCCACGACCACAACGGCCCCGCCGGCTCCTGCGCCCTCTACCGAGGCGTCAGAGCCCGCTGCGCGCCCACCGGGCGAATCGGTGTCCCCGGAGCCCGCGCCGCCATCAACGCCCACCGCGACAGCGCTACCTCCCCCGTCGCAGGTACCGGGGACGGACTGCCGGGCGGTGTCATGACCACCCAACCCCAGTCACCGGTTACCGTGACGCCGGCACTACCCAACCGGCGCAACGCGGAACTGTTTCTGCTGGGGTTCGCGGCACTGATCACCACTGTCGCGCTGCTGATCGTCGAGGCCAATCAGGAACAGGGCATCACCTGGGACCTGCTGCGCTACACGGTCGGATACCTCGCCCTCTTCGGCGTCGCCCATCTGGCGGTGCGCCGCTTCGCGCCCTACGCTGACCCGCTGCTGCTGCCGGTGGTCGCACTTCTCAACGGACTGGGCCTGGTGATGATCCACCGGCTGGATCTCGCCGAAGGCACCGCGAGCTCGGGCGGTCTGGGCGGCACCGCCAACCAGCAGATGTTGTGGACTCTGGTGGGAGTCGCGGTTTTCGCCGTGGTGGTCATCTTTCTGCACGATCACCGCATGCTGGCCCGCTACGGCTACGTCTGCGGCCTGACAGGCCTTGTGCTGCTGGTGATTCCGGCGATCCTGCCGGCCAAGTACTCCGAGCAGTACGGCGCCAAGATCTGGATTCAGTTCCCCGGCTTCTCGATTCAGCCGGCCGAGTTCTCCAAGATCCTGCTGCTCATATTCTTCGCCGCCGTGCTGGTGGCCAAGCGCGAATTGTTCACCAGCGCAGGCAAGCACGTCCTCGGCATGGATCTCCCCCGGCCGCGCGACCTGGCCCCGCTGTTGCTGGCCTGGATCGCCTCGGTCGGCGTGATGGTCTTCGAAAAGGACTTGGGCGCTTCGCTTCTGCTGTATGCGTCGTTCCTGGCGCTGCTCTACATCGCCACCGAACGCCTCAGCTGGGTGGTGATCGGGCTCGCCCTGTTCGCCGCGGGAAGCGTTGTGGCGTATCACATTTTCGGCCACGTGCGAGTGCGCGTGCAGAACTGGTGGGATCCGTTCGCCGATCCCGACGGCGCCGGCTACCAAATGGTGCAGTCGCTGTTCAGCTTCGCCACCGGTGGCATCTTCGGCACCGGACTCGGCAACGGTCAGCCCGGCACGGTTCCGGAGGCCTCGACCGACTTCATCATCTCCGCGATCGGTGAGGAGCTCGGCCTGGTGGGGCTCGCCGGCGTGCTGATGCTCTACACGATCCTGATCATCCGCGGCATGCGCACGGCCATCGCCGTGCGCGACAGCTTCGGCAAGTTGCTCGCAGGTGGGTTGTCCTCGACGCTGGCGATCCAGTTGTTCATCGTCGTCGGCGGCGTCACCAAGCTCATTCCCGAGAGCGGCCTGACCACGCCGTGGATGTCCTACGGCGGCTCGTCGCTGTTGGCCAACTATGTGCTGCTGGCCATCCTCGTGCGCATCTCGCACGGCGCCCGACGGCCGATCACCACCACCCGGCAGCCCAACGCCACCCCGATCGCCGCGGCCAAAACCGAGGTGATCGAGAAGGTATGAACACCTCGCTGCGCCGTGTTGCCGTCACGATCATGGTGCTGATCGTGCTGTTGTTGGCCAACGCCACCCTGACCCAGGTCTTCACGGCCGACGGGCTGCGCGCCGATCCCCGCAACCAGCGTGTGCTGCTCGACGAGTACTCGCGCCAGCGCGGGCAGATCACCGCCGGGGGACAGCTGCTGGCTTACTCGGTGTCCACCGACAACCGGTTCCGCTTCCTGCGGGTGTACCCCAACCCGCTGGTCTACGCGCCGGTCACCGGTTTCTACTCGCTGGGCTACTCGAGCACCGGGCTGGAGCGCGCCGAGGACACCATCCTCAACGGTTCCGACGAGCGCCTCTTCGGCCGCCGACTCGCCGACTTCTTCACCGGCCGCAACCCGCGCGGCGGCAACGTCGACACGACCATCAAGCCGCAGGTCCAGCAGGCGGCCTGGGACGCCATGCAGAACGGCTGCGACAACGGCCCGTGCAAGGGCTCTGTCGTGGCGCTGGAGCCCTCTACCGGCAAGATCCTGGCCATGGTGTCGTCGCCGTCCTACGACCCCAACCTGCTGGCGTCGCACGACCTGAACGCGCAAGCCGCGGCCTGGGAGAAGCTGCGCGACGACCCGGCCTCACCGCTGCTCAACCGGGCCATCTCCGAAACCTATCCGCCGGGCTCCACGTTCAAGGTCATCACCACCGCGGCGGCCCTGCAGGCCGGTGCCACCCCGGACACCCAGCTGACCTCGGCAGCGCGCACCAACCTGCCGGACAGCACCGCGACGCTGGAGAACTTCGGCGGCGCCCAATGCGGTCCCGGCGCGACGGTGTCGCTGCGCGAGGCGTTCGCCAAGTCCTGCAACACCGCGTTCGTGCAGCTGGGCATCGACACCGGCACCGACAAACTCAAGAGCACCGCGCAGGCGTTCGGCCTGGACACCTCACCGCCGGCCATCCCGCTGCAGGTCGCCGAATCCACCGTCGGACCCATCGACGACGGCGCGGCACTGGGCATGTCCAGCATCGGGCAGCGCGACGTGGCACTGACCCCGCTGCAGAACGCTGTGGTGGCCGCGACCATCGCCAACGGCGGTGTCGCCATGCGCCCCTACCTGGTGGATAGCCTGAAGGGACCCGACCTGGCCACCATCAGCACCACTGCCCCCGCCCAAGAGCGCCGGGCGGTGTCACCGCAGGTCGCCGCTACACTTACGAACTTGATGGTCGGCGCCGAGCAGGTGACGCAGCAGAAGGGAGCCATCGCCGGCGTGCAGATCGCTTCGAAGACCGGTACGGCAGAGCACGGGACTGACCCCCGTAACACTCCGCCGCATGCCTGGTACATCGCCTTTGCACCGGCCACGGACCCCAAGGTCGCGGTCGCGGTGCTGGTCGAGGATGGCGGGGACCGGTTGTCGGCCACCGGCGGCGCACTGGCCGCCCCGATCGGACGTGCCACCATTGCGGCGGCCCTGCGGGAGGGATCATGAGTGACGCTTGCGGGCGGATCGTGAGTTCGCGCGAGCGGATCATCGGTTCGGCATGCGTCAACCGAGTCTGGGAGGTGCACGCATGAGCCCGCGGGTCGGCGTCACGCTGTCGGGCCGGTACCGGCTGCAGCGGCTCATCGCCACCGGCGGTATGGGCCAGGTGTGGGAGGCCGTCGACTCCAGGCTGGGACGCCGGGTCGCGGTCAAAGTGCTCAAGGCCGAGTTCTCGACGGATGCGGAGTTCGTCGAACGCTTCCGCGCCGAGGCTCGCACCGTGGCCATGCTGAACCACCCCGGCATCGCCAGCGTGTACGACTACGGCGAGACAGAGCTGGACGGCGAGGGCCGCACCGCGTATCTGGTGATGGAACTCATCAACGGCGAACCACTGAACTCCGTGCTCAAACGCACCGGCCGACTGTCGTTGCGGCACGCCCTGGACATGCTCGAGCAGACCGGGCGTGCGCTGCAGGTCGCCCACACCGCGGGCCTGGTCCACCGCGACGTCAAACCGGGCAACATCCTGATCACCCCGACCGGACAGGTGAAGCTCACCGACTTCGGTATCGCCAAGGCGGTCGACGCCGCACCCGTCACGCAGACCGGCATGGTGATGGGCACCGCCCAGTACATCGCCCCCGAGCAGGCGTTGGGGCACGACGCCACGGCCGCCAGCGACGTGTACTCACTCGGTGTCGTCGGCTACGAGTCGGTGTCGGGCAAGCGCCCGTTCACCGGTGACGGTGCCCTGACGGTGGCGATGAAGCACATCAAGGAGACGCCGCCGCCGCTGCCCGCCGATCTGCCGCCCAACGTGCGCGAGCTGATCGAGATCACGCTGGTGAAGAACCCGGGCATGCGTTACAAGTCCGGCGGCCCGTTCGCCGACGCCGTCGCCGCCGTGCGCTCCGGCCGGCGCCCACCCCGGCCCAACCAGGCCCCGACGCTGGGCCGCGCCGCACCTGCTGCCGTGCCGTCGGCTGCACAGGCCCGCGCCGCGGCGGATATGACCGGGCGGGCCCCGGCGACCGCTGCGCGACCTCGTACCAACACCGGCACCCATCGACCGGCGCCGGCGCGGCGGACGTTCTCGTCCGGCCAGCGGGCCCTGCTGTGGGCTGCCGGCGTGCTCGGTGCGCTGGCGATCGTGATCGCGATCCTCATCGTGCTCAACGCACAGGACCGCAAAGAACAACAGTCGCCGCCGCCCACGGTCACCAACACGGTGACGCAGACGACGCCCTTCCAGTCGCCCGCAGCGCTGCCGGCGATCGTGCCGCAGCAA
Source organism: Mycobacterium dioxanotrophicus (assembly GCF_002157835.1). Classification (NCBI taxonomy): domain Bacteria; kingdom Bacillati; phylum Actinomycetota; class Actinomycetes; order Mycobacteriales; family Mycobacteriaceae; genus Mycobacterium; species Mycobacterium dioxanotrophicus. Next base: position 7,541,680 of record NZ_CP020809.1, read on the forward strand.
TCTGCTGCCCCGGAACAGATACTGCAATGACGACCCCTCAGCACCTTTCCGACCGATACGAACTCGGTGAGATCCTCGGCTTCGGCGGCATGTCCGAAGTCCATCTGGCCCGCGACCAGCGCCTGCACCGTGACGTCGCGGTCAAGGTGCTGCGCGCGGACCTGGCGCGCGACCCCAGCTTCTACCTGCGTTTCCGCCGCGAGGCACAGAACGCCGCGGCGCTGAACCATCCGGCCATCGTCGCGGTCTACGACACCGGTGAGGCCGAGACGCCCAACGGGCCGCTGCCCTACATCGTGATGGAGTACGTCGACGGCGTCACACTGCGCGACATCGTCCACAACGACGGGCCGATCCCGCCGCGGCGCGCCATCGAGATCATCGCCGATGCCTGCCAGGCGCTGAACTTCAGCCACCAGCACGGCATCATCCACCGCGACGTCAAGCCGGCCAACATCATGATCAGCAAGAACAACGCTGTGAAGGTGATGGACTTCGGCATCGCCCGCGCGTTGGCCGACGTCAACAGCGTCACGCAGACCGCCGCGGTCATCGGCACCGCCCAGTACCTGTCGCCCGAGCAGGCGCGCGGCGAGTCGGTCGACGCGCGCTCCGACGTGTACTCGCTCGGTTGCGTGTTGTACGAAATCCTCACGGGGGAGCCACCTTTCATCGGTGATTCACCTGTCGCGGTGGCCTATCAGCACGTCCGCGAGGATCCGGTGCCGCCGTCGACGCGGCATCCGGGCATCCCGCCCGAACTCGACGCCGTGGTGCTCAAGGCACTGGCCAAGAATCCCGACAACCGGTACCAGTCGGCGGCGGAGATGCGTGCCGACCTGGTGCGGGTGCACAGCGGTGAGGCGCCGGACGCGCCCAAGGTGCTCACCGACGCCGAACGCACGTCGATGATGACGCAGTCCGGCCCGATGTCGTTCAGCGCGCCGACCGAGCACATGCCCGCACCGATCCAACCCACGGCTGCCGGCCGGGACCGCAACGCCTCGATCGGCCGCTGGCTCATCGCGGTGGCCGTGCTCGCCGTGCTCACGGTGGTGGTGACGGTGGCGATCAACATGATCGGCGACCGCCCCCGCGACGTGCAGGTGCCGGATGTGACGGGCCAGACGGCCGACGACGCGGTGGCTGCGCTGCAGAACCGCGGCTTCCGGACCCACATCGACCGTCAGCCGGACAACACGGTTCCGCCCGAAAAGGTCATCAACACCGATCCGGCGGCCAACGCACAGGCGAGCGCGGGCGATGACGTCGCCATCGTCGTCTCGACCGGGCCGCAGCAGGCGCTGGTGCCGGATGTGACGGGTCTGAGCCCGGCGCAGGCCCGGGACAAGCTCAAAAAGGCCGGCTTCACGAAGACCAAGGAGACGCCCAGCGCATCGACGCCGGAGCAGAAGGACAAGGTCATCGCGACGGTCCCGCCCGCCAACCAGACGGCGGCGATCACCAACGAGATCACCATCGCGGTGGGTTCGGGTCCGGGTAGCAAGCTTGTGCCCGACTGCGCCGGCCAGAGCCCAGAAGTGTGCAAGCAGATCCTCAACGCCGCCGGTTTCCCCAACACGGTGCCGGTCGATGTCGACAGTCCGCAGCCCAAGGGCCAGGTGATCGGTGTCGAGCCCGCCGCCGGGCAGAACGTGCCGGTGGACACCCTGATCCAGATGCGGGTGTCCCGCGGCAATCAATTCATCATGCCCGACGTGCGCGGGGGATTCTGGACCGACGTGGAGGCCAACCTGCGTAACGCATACGGCTGGACCGGGAACCTCAACCGCGCGCCCGACGTGTCCAACAGCGGTCAGCGGACCAATGCGGTGGTGACACAGAGCCCGTCGCCGGGGACCCCGGTGAACTTCGGGGACCCGATCACACTGGCGTTCGCGTCGTAGCGGCGGCGACCGCGCGGGCGACCTCGTCCTCGAGCTGACGCACGAGGTTCTCGTCCGGCGGGAATCCACAGATGCCGAGCCAGTTGGCCAGCATCCGGTGGCCGCCCTCGGTGAGGATCGATTCGGGGTGAAACTGCACGCCGTGGATCGGGAGCTCGCGGTGGCGGACGGCCATGATGACGCCGCTGTCGGTCTGCCCGAGCACCTCGAGTTCGGGAGGCACGCTGTCGGGCAGGATCGTCAGCGAGTGGTACCGGGTGGCCGTGAACGGATCCGGAAGTCCTTGCAGCACACCGGCATCGGCGTGGTGGACCACGCTGGTCTTACCGTGCAGCAGTTCGGGTGCCCGGTCGACGGTGCCGCCGAACGCGACACCGATGGCCTGATGCCCCAGGCACACGCCCAGCAGGGGAGTACCGGCCTCGGCGCACGCCCGGACCAGCGGAATCGAGGCGCCTGCACGTTCCGGCGTGCCGGGACCGGGGCTCAGCAGCACCCCGTCGAAGTCCTGTGCGGCCTTCGCGATGTCGGCCTCGCCGGCCAGCCGCGTGTCGTCGTTACGCCAGACCTGCGCGTGCACCCCGAGCTGGCCCAGGTACTGGACCAGGTTGAACACGAAACTGTCGTAATTGTCGACGACCAGAACCTGCATCGGCCCAGGTTACCGGCTCAGTAGCCGATCGGGCCCGCCGGCTGGGCATACCGCATCCGCACCGGCCCGGTGTGCCCCACGAGGTCGACCTGGGCCCGGGGTTCCTCGGTGTAGCCCAGGCCGAAGCGCACCACGTATTGCTTGTACAGCGTGACCAGTGGGGCGGCGGCGAGCGCGGCCTGCATGGCGCCGGCATCGCCGATCGCGGTGATCACATACGGCGGGCTGTAGGTGCGGCCGTTGAGCAGGAGTGTGTTGCCGACGCACCGCGGCGCCGAGCCGGGCATGATCCGCTGGTCCTGCATCTGGACACCTTCTGCACCTGCACTCCACAGCGCGTTGAGCACGGCCTGGATGTCCTGCTGATGGACCACGAGGTCGTCGGGCGAGGCGTCGCGCGGGAATCGGCCCTGGGCGTCGCGCTGAGCATCGTTGAGCGTCACCACCAGCCCGGGACCGCGCATGGGGGTGACGTCGGCTTGGGCGGCCAACGCGTCGGCGCGTTCGGTGATGGCGGCCAGCGCGGCATGTGAACCGGGCGTTCCGCCGTGATGGCTGTCGACCTGGCCTGCCAAGGCGTCGCGTTGCACGGTGAGCCGCTCGACCGACTGCTGGGCCTCACGTACCAGGTCGACGAGGCGGGGAGCGTCGCTACGACGGATCTCACCGCCCCCGGAGACGCCGTGGGTGGCGGCCAGCAGCAGACCGGCCAGCAGGCACACCACCGGCACGCCGAAGCGCCACCGAGATCGGTCCGGTCGGTCCATCGGTTTATCTCCTGGACGTGCAGCTACGTTAGTGTCGTGAAGCATCCTGCTCCATCGTCGCACCGTGTGACGCCGACTGTCCGTGAAGGTACCCATGCCCAAGTCCAAAGTCCGTAAGAAGAACGACTTCACCATCAAGCCGGTGAGCCGGACACCGGTCAAGGTCAAGGCCGGACCGTCCAGCGTTTGGTTCGTGGCCCTGTTCATCGGACTGATGTTGTTCGGTCTGATCTGGCTGCTGGTGTTCCAGCTCGCTGCCACCAATCCGATCGACACCCCGTCGTTCCTGCGTTGGATGGCCGACCTCGGTCCGTGGAACTACGCGATCGCGTTTGCTTTCATGATCACCGGTCTGTTGCTCACGATGCGCTGGCACTGAGCTGTGCCGACCTGATAATGAATTCATCTTACGATCCGAGGGTTACGGACTCAGCAACGTTGCGGCCGCCCAATCACACCGTTGTGATTCATCCCCATTGTGGATAGCACTTGTGGATAACTTCATTAGCCACGGTAAGAGGGTGTGAAGAACCCGTGCAGCAAACGCAGTGGAGCCCGCCGACGTTGGGAATCGCAGCTTGCGGCATAGCCGGACTTATGATGGCTGCAGCGGCTGTGACCGTCATCACAGATTCCCCGGGACGTGTTCTGGCCGGCATTGCCGGGGTGGGATTGCTCACGTTTGCAAGCTTCTCGTTGCGCGCACGACCAAAACTGGCAATCACCGGTGAAGGCTTGGCCATCGGTGGCTGGTTGCGCACCCGAACACTTCGCCGCAATGAGATCAGGTCGATCCGCATCACGGAGTTCCGGCGGATCGGGCGGAAGGTCCGACTGCTCGAGGTCGACACCGTCGATGACCGGCTCGTCGTCTTCACCCGGTGGGACCTGGGAACCGACCCTCTCGACGTGCTCGACGCCCTCAAAGCCGCCGGCTACTGATCTGCCCCCACACACGACGCGACGCCCCCGCGTACGAGGGCGTCGCGTCGTGTGGCGGACGTTAAAAGGTCAGGACACGGTGACCGACTCGATCACGACCGGCTCGGTCGGACGGTCGCCGCGATCGGTCGCGGTGGTGGCGATCGCATCGACCACCTTCTGCGACTCCGGATCGACAACCTCACCGAAGATGGTGTGCCTGCGGTTCAGGTGCGGCGTCTTGCCGACCGTGATGAAGAACTGGGAGCCGTTGGTGCCGGGCCCGGCGTTGGCCATGGCCAGCAGGTAGGGCTTGTCGAACTGCAGTTCCGGGTGGAACTCGTCGGCGAACTGGTAGCCCGGGCCGCCGCGGCCGGTGCCCGTCGGGTCGCCGCCCTGGATCATGAAGCCGTCGATGACGCGGTGGAAAACGGCCCCGTCGTAGAACGGACCGGACGTGCCACCCGAGGCGTTCTCGGTGCTGTAGTCCTTGGTGCCCTGCGCCAACCCGACAAAGTTGGCCACGGTCTTGGGAGCGTGGTTTCCGAACAGTGCGATCTTGATGTCACCGCGGTTGGTGTGCAGTGTCGCCGTCGCGGTCTGAATAGGACTCGTCACGGGGCATGAGTCTGCCACTACGGTCCTCGACGCCAACCGGCACCCGCCAGTTACCCACTCGAACGCCGTCGGGATGGCAGTCTGGGGAGCAGCTTTCCCACGGCGGCAGAAAGGTGCGAGATGACCGCGACGACCGATGACCGGCTGGCTCCCAACCAACGACTGGCCCGCGGCCTGAAGTACACCGCGGTGGGCCCCGTGGACATCTCCCGGGGCGTGGCGGGGTTGAGCATGCAGGCGGCCGCGGCGGCCGGTGCGAGCGCCCGCAGGCGTTACCAGGACGGCCAGTTGCGCCGCCAGCTGGCCGCTGTGGCCGAGAAGCTGGAGGCACTGCCGGACGTTCTGCCCGACCTGCTCGCCGATGTGGCGCCGGCCAAGCCCAAGCACCGCCGTCGTCCGTGGCTCATCGCCGCGGTGGCTGCCGCCGTGCTGGCCGGGGGAGCGGTGGCCTTCTCCGTCGTGCGTCGCACCAAGCGGCCCGAGCCACCCGCCACGCTGCCCCCGAGCGTCGACGTCGCGCCCAAGCCGTAGCGGCGAGGTCCATTCGCCCAATTCGACGAAACGGTCGTCAGCGTGCGGCTTTCACGACCGTTTCGTCGAATTCGCGATGGTCAGGCCCGCTCGATAACCGCCTTGATCGCCGCGAGGGTCACGGGGATACCGGACAATGCGGCGTCACTGCGCGCTGCGATCTGAGCGTCGGCGTCGACACCGTAGCGCTCCCGGAAGCCGGCAAGGCCCCGCGGCAGGAACACCCAGGACTGGGTCAGCCGGGTGCCGCCGTCCTCGGGGGCCATCGCATAACCCCAGCGCACCCAGCCGTCGTTGACCTCCCACGCGAACTCGCGTCCGGGTTCGGCCACTACCACCTGGCTGCGGGTCTGCCACTCCCGTTCCGGTGTGACGTTGCGGCCCGTGAACCAGGCGCCGACTTTCGGTCCGGAGCCTTCGTCCCACCAGCATTCCTTGCACACCGGACTCCACTCGCCGGTGCGAGTCACGTCGGAGACAACGGTGTAGACGTCTTCCGGCGAGGCCGAGACGTGGACTGAGTCAGTGAATTCCAATGGCGGCACCATCGGATTATCCGTGCCGTCGTCACCCGCGCCGCGGTTGGGGTTGGTGCAGATCGTGCCCTCGCACGGGACCACAGACCCGTCACCGTTCGGATTCGGCATCACCGCACCACCGTTGTCCGCAGGATCGTCACCCGCACCGTGATTGGGGTTCGTGCAGATGGTCCCCTCACACGGCACCACAGACCCGTCCCCGTTCGGATTCGGCATCACCGCACCACCGTTGTCCGCAGGATCGTCACCCGCACCGTGATTGGGGTTCGTGCAGATCGTGCCCTCACACGGCACCATCGAGCCGTCCCCGTTCGGATTCGGCATCACCGCACCGCGATTGCCGGCAGGATCGTCGCCCGCACCGTGATTCGGATTCGTGCAGATCGTGCCCTCACACGGCACCATCGAGCCGTCCCCGTTCGGGTTGGGCATCATCGGGACCGCCGAGCCCGGCGCGGCCGGGGCGGTGCGTTGGGTGGGGGCGGCAGGTGCGGCGGGCTTCGCGCTGGACGACGATGTCGCCGGGCTGGTGCTTGTCGGCGCCTGTTCGGTGGTCTGACTCCCGCACGCGGCCGCGCTGCACACCACAAGCGCGGCCAGGGCTGTGACAATTCTCTGGCTGTAGCTCATATGAGCCGACCCTAGCAACGTCCTCACCAATTTCTGGGAGGTTGCTGAAGACGTTCCAGCGCAAATGATTTCGCGACTGACGAATGAAAGGTTGTGTCAGCAACCGCGGTCTTCCCGTGACAATCCAGACCATCGCCGCAGGCCACACCGGCTGCGAACCGAACGAAATTGCTCGTCGTCGTTGATTGCGTCCGTGAACTGGAGCGTGAAAACCAACGTCTCCGTGACGAAAACGCGGCGCTCCGCGGCGAAGTCCTTGAACTACGGCGAAGCACTCGTCGCCGCAACACAACGTGACCGGCAGGAATTCTCGGGCCAAGAAGCCCAGACCGAATCGCGCGCGGCCGCATCGGAGCGCCTTCGCCTTCATAACGCGCACCCGGTGAGAGCGACCTTGCCGGCGCGCCCGCCTCTGTGGAGAACCCACTACGCACGTCCAGCGACGGGATCGATCTTCCTAGCGGCGCACAGCGGTCACGTCAGCCGGCACACACGATCCGCAAGATTTGAGCCAGGAGCAACCCGTACGCGCAGCGACGAGACATACACTCACTTTTCGCGCAGAACGTCGCAAAGGATGTTAGGGCCAGTTCACTTGGCAGAAGCTGCGAATCCAGAAACGCCTCGACTGTGGCCGCGGCCGCGCTTCCTGGCTGTCGACGGGACGGATGCGACGTCAGTATCGGCAGAATCACTCGACGCGCCCGACGGTTGGGGCCGGCTGCGATCAGTGGCTCGCAGTGGCTCGCTCGCTACGCAGCCAGCAGTCGGCATGGCGCCAGCGGGGGGCTTTGGTCGGTCCGAACGGGCACTACGCGATGACCTGAGCTGATCGATCCGCAGGCACATCGCGCTGAGTATTTCGCACGAACCGCCAGGCGCGCACTTGCGTAGCTGGCCAAGATGAACGGGTCACTGCCTCGGTAGTCCTTGCCCAGATCGCGTCCCCATGACCACATCTCAGTCGCTCAGCACGCCCACAGTACTGCGCATCGACGTACCCGCACTCTGGGCATCGGGTCCACAGATACGCCGCATCCATGCCTTGGTCGGTGGGCAGGAGCATCGAACCGTAGTTGCCGAAGTAGAAGCTCCCTCGAACTTCGCAGGGTCAGGAATCCCAGAAACGGCGACCAGCAGGATGTCATCATGGCGCGGGCGACTCTCATCCTCGCCGCATGGGGCCACATCGTCGAGATTCCAACCGCCCTCCGGAGGTCCGTCCGGATAGTCACCGAACTCCAGTTCTTCGAGGTCTTCGAAGGCACAGTAGGCCGCATCATCGTCGTCAGTTTCGGCACGAAGCCAGGTGTCACGGCTCGGCAGATAGAAGGTGGGCGACAGCTCATCGCGCGTCACCCAGTATGGCTTCTCGCCGGCCAGCCGCCAATCGACGTCGAGTAGATCTAGCAACAAGCCCATCGCGCCTGAACGACATTGTGAAACGCGATCTCACGGTATGTAGTAGGTACCACTGGATCTTGCCGTCTGCAGATCCTTTCCACAGGGACACATGGCAGTCCGGCGCGCCGTTTCGTACCGCCCCATGATTCGCCCGATGAACAGGTCGCTCGGTATCGACAGTGGTTGGCTCGGCAATTTTCTAAGCCCGAGACAGGAGTCGACCGGATACATCCACTGGCTGGCGGCGATGAGCGCTTGTTCGGCCAAGGTGACGTAATGAGCCCATCAGGTCCCTTCTCGTCGCGGAGCCATGGATGACGATGGTCGGTCGCGACACGGGATCCGGGCCGCAGGGGCGCGCGACTGCGGTGTCGGTCCCCTCGGCAATAATTGACGCTGACGCTCGGCAGCTATGGACGCTCCAGCGCTGGCGATGGTGGCCGCATAGCCATCAACGAAATGGGGGTATGCGAAGTGAGCTATCGGAACAAGACTTATGTGGCTTTCGCCAGTGAGGACATCCACTGCTACCGGCTGATGGAAGCGTGGCGGGACAACAAGCACATCGACTTCAACTTCTTCGACGCCCACGACCTCTACCAGGCGCGGGACACCAGCCAGCCCGAAACGATCAAGCGCAACCTGCGTGAACGGATGAAGAACGCCAAGCAGATCGTGTTGTTGGGAAGCGCCACCGGCCGGCGCAAGGGAAGTGACGGCAAGTCATTTCTTGCGCATGAAGTGAAGGTGGCGATCGAGTTCGACCTGCCGATCGTGGTTGCGAACCTGGACGGCAAACGAACGGTCGACCGTACAGTGATCCCCGAGCCGCTCATTGACGATGACTACTACACGCTTTCGGTGTCGTTTCAGCCGACAATCATCAAGTTTGCCCTAGACAACTATGCGCCAGCGTTTGCCACCAGGGGCAATACCGGTCCCCACTACTACAAGTCGGACATCTACCAGAGCCTCGGCCTGTGAGCAAAGCGCTGCGGGACGACCTGCTCAATCGGAGATTTATATTCCGCTGCGCAACAACGCTTTTCGCCTGGATTGGCGTTGTTTCTGCCGCCGGCCAAGTCCTGGACTGGGCGTTTCATTTCTCCAAACACGGTTGGTGGTCACCAGTCGTCATCACCATCGCAGGCCTGGGACTGCCGGTGGCGATTTGGTATGCCTGGCCGCGCCCGATCGAGGAAACCTACGACACACCCGCCACGCGCATCCGTGTCGTCAAAGGCGACATCCTGGATTTCGGAACCGAGCACATCGTCATTCCCACCTGCGACACATTCGATACCCTCCCTCCGAACATCATCGCGCCCACCAGCCTGCAGGCTCAAGCTCTCTCGCGCATTTATGACCACGATGTCGCCAGACTTGATGCGGATCTTGATGCCGCGCTGGCAGCTACGGTTCCCGTCGGTACCATCACGAAAGTCGGCAAGACGTCCCGTTACGAGCTGGGTACCGTCGCCACGATCAGCCACCCCAATCGGAAACTGTACTTTCTCGCCATCACCACCATGGATGCCAACAACAACGTGCAAGGGACGCCCGACGGTCTGTGGATAAGCCTGAACCGTCTGTGGGAAGAGATCGGGCGTTCCTCGAATGGTCGAACTGTGTGCATGCCCGTTATCGGCGGCGGTATGTCGCGCATGTCTAGCATCGTTCCCACACAGGATTCGCTGCGCTTCACCGTCTTGTCGTTCATGTTCGCGTCAAGGCGGCAGCGAGTGTGCGAGGAGTTGCGTATCGTTGTTCGGCCAGCAGACTACGAGAAGTTGGATCGGCTTGAGCTGCAAGCCTTCTTGACTTCACTGAAGCCGTCATGAGTGACCAAACAGCAATCGAGGTGCCCGACAGACCCCGGTGCGCGTTCTGCGACTATCTCTCGGGTCGGCGAGCGTTCACGATTGCCGCCCGCACCGATCAGATCGCCGTACTGGTAACCCGAGAACAGCGGGGGTTGCCGCACCTGCTCGTTGTTCCGATTACTCACCGCGAGACGATTCTGGACCTGACTGACGCGGAGCTCACCGCGCTAGCCCTCGGTGTTCGATCCGCGGCCGAGGCGATCGACATTGCTTACGAGCGACCGGGCATCGCGGTCTGGCAGAACAACGGAGTACCAGCGCACCAAACGATTCCTCATGTTCACTTCCACGTAGCCGGAACACTTCCTGAAGGCGGCACCGATTGGGGGCAGGTTCGAGAAGAGCCGCTGGGACAAACGGATGACATAGCGCGAGTAATAACTCCGCACCTACGCTTGCGGTGATTGTGTGCTTGGTTTCGTCGGCGAACACCGCAAGGGGTCGAGCGCGACCGGTTCTGCGGTTGGTGTTGGGTCCACGACGCGCTTCGGGCGTCCCCGTAACCGCAACTTCAACGAGTGGTGCGTGGTCCCGGCCTATGAGCCACCAATTGAATGACGCCTGCTCCAGCATCATCTCGATCCAGAAGCACCTCCCCGTTCTTCGACATCCGGTATCGGCGGAGCATTTGACCTAGCCCAGATTTTTCGGGGATTATCGCTGGTGACGGCGTGTAGATAAGCGAAAGTGCCTGTCCTGCAAGGGATAATTGGACTTCTCTAGGGTTCAACCATCCTGACGGGAAGGCACTTCGCAGGTGAAGAGTATCGCGGCCGCATCGCGGGTGAAAGTGTCAGCCGACGGCCACGGGGTCGTGTCGCACGCCGGGATGGGCCTACTGCGGGAACTGGCCGACCGGACCGGGTTATCAGCGCAGGTCACCGGGGCTTTGGCCGACACCTACCGCGGGCCGTGGAGCTACGCACCCGGCGAGGTGTTCGCTGATCTGGCCGCGGCGGTCGCCGACGGCGCGGACTGCATTGACGGGGTCGGCCAACTGTGCGGCGACCGTGAGCACGCGTTCGGCGCGAAAGCCTCCACGACCACGATGTGGCGGCTGGTCAATGAGCGCATCGACGCTGCACACCTGCCTGCGGTGCGCGCGGCCCGCGCCAGCGCGCGGGCGGCGGCCTGGGCCGCCGGTGCGGCCCCCGAACCGGGTGGCTGGCTGCACATCGACATCGACGCCACCCTGGTGATCGATCACTCCGACAACAAACACGGCGCGACGCCGACCTGGAAGAAGTCGTTCGGGCACCATCCGCTGCTGGCGTTCCTGGACCGCCCCGAGATCGCCGGCGGGGAAGCCCTGGCCGGGCTGCTGCGCAGCGGCAACGCGGGCTCCAACACCGCCAGCGACCACGTCATCGTCCTGGCCCAGGCGCTGGCAGCGCTGCCCGCGCCGTGGCGGCCCGACTCGAGTCGTGGCGGTGATCCCGACCGGCCCCAGGTGCTGGTGCGTTGCGACACCGCCGGAGCCACCCACCGATTCGCCGACGCCTGCCGTGAGCAGGGGGTCGGATTCTCCTTCGGCTACCCCGTCGACGCCCGCGTCCAGGACGCCGTGGACACACTCAACCTTGCCGAGGGCTGGTACCCGGCCATCGACACCGACGGTGGGCTGCGCGACGGCGCCTGGGTCGCCGAGGCCACCACCTTGGTCAACCTCAACAGCTGGCCGCCGGGCACCCGGCTGATCCTGCGCAAAGAGAGACCGCATCCCGGCGCCCAGCTGCGGTTCACCGACACCGACGGGATGCGCGTCACCGCGTTCATCACCGACACACCGCCCGGTGTCGTGGCCGGCCAAGTCGCCGGCCTGGAGTTGCGGCACCGCCAGCACGCCCGCGTCGAGGACCGCATCCGCGAACTCAAGAACGCCGGCCTGCGCAACCTGCCGTGTCACGGCTTCTGGGCCAACGCCGCCTGGCTCGAGATCGTCCTGGCCGCCGCCGACCTGGTCATCTGGGCACGGCTCATCGGATTCACCAGTGATCCGACGCTGGCCCGCGCCGAGATCGCCACGTTCCGCTACCGCGTGCTGCACGTCGCGGCCCGCATCACCCGCGGCGCCCGCCAACTCCGGCTGCGCATCGACGCCACCTGGCGCTGGGCCACCTCGATCGCGACCGCCTGGCAGACGATCCGCACCGCCTTCGGATAACAGCCGGCCTCCTGACCGATCGATCACGAAAGACATACCGGCCCTAGGAAAGCCCGCCCCACCCGGCGACACGGGACCAACCCACCATGCCCTGTGACCGCAGACGTCACCCGACCAACCATCACGCCCTACAGATCCACCGCCATCACCATCGACGAAAAATCCGGGCTAGCTCCTCGCCCGACAGATCAGCGGTGGCCAGCAGCGCCGCAATGAGTTCTTTGCGATTACTCCGCTCGCCCGCTGCCGTCGCGCGGGTAAGCAAGGCGTCGATCCGCTGGTCGACAGCTAGCGGCAAGCGCAGTCCGACCTGCTTGTCGCGGCTGCGGACCACAAGTTCGTCGCGGTCGACCGGAATGTCATCCATTTTTGTCATACCGCAGCGCTACATTAGAAATATGTCTCGGATACATATGTCATTCCTTCTGGAATCAATACTGGCATGTGCACCGGATACGCCGCTAGATGCACGTGATCATTGGCCGCTTCATGAGGCGTTGCGCAGCCTCGACCACTGGCTCAACGAAGAGGCACACAACCGCGCTGTATGGTGCACCGCCGGCTTTCCGGTACTGCAGTTCGTGAAAGATCCGGACGTCGGATGGCGCGCCAGTGGTGTCACACGTGCGATTTGGGATCTCGTGAGCGACGGAACGCTGATCTGCGTCGACGAAGATGACGGGTGCGCGAGATTCGTGCTGAAGGCCCTAGCAACACCGCATATCAGGCGCGAACTCATGCACTTGTCGCCCGAATGCGCTGCAGCCCTTCAGCGAACTGGCCACCGATTCGCACAGAACGCGACGATGGCGTCGTAAACGCCCCTACGTGCACGCCTGTCGCCAGGAGCAACTCGTTTGGAGAGCACTGAAATGCGCCGCCACTCCGTTGACTGCACCTTTCGATGCAGCACGCTTATCTCGACCCGACCGGCATCACGACCTGAACGGATCGTCCGCTCCTCCACGGCCAGCGCAATTTTCGGTTCCGCTGGCGGCCAAAATCCTTCCCGGCGACCCGACGCATCGGCAGGTTGCCAGTCGACGTACCCGATCTGCTGAAGGGCCCGTAGCGCCGCGGCGGCCGATCGGGGCCTGCGGGCGACACTTCGCGAAGCCATCTCCAGCACCAAGCGTTCCAACTTTGTTGGAATCACCGGGCCCAACCTGAAATGCCGGTCAGCGACCGCCCGCTGGCCGCGATTCAAACGATTCGTAATGTCGACGTTGTCCAAAATTGCGTAGTCCAGAGGTCCACCGAACAACTCCAACAGGGTGAATCCTGCGCTGTAGATGTCGCCAGCAACCCCGTACCGCTGCACCGCCAACTCGGGCGGCCGGTACAAGCGCGTTCCACCATTGCCGTCTGCCTCGTCCAACTCGTCCATGCGGGCCGCATTACCGAGATCTCCCAGGTACGCGCTACTGAAATCGTCGTCGAGAAATACATTGCCAGGCTTGATGTCCCGATGAAGTATCCGCTGCTCCACATGCAAGTAATGCAGCGCTGTCAACAGTTGCCGTGCGATCCCCATGCCTTGATACAACGACAGCTCGCCACGGGCTTCCAGCACACTGTGAAGGCTGCCATCGGCGTAAAACGGCATGGTGAACGTGATGCACTTGAGATTTCTCGGGAGCCCGGGCGTCCACTGGGCCTCCCATACCTGGACAAGATGATCATTCTTGATCTTGTTGAGCAGCCCTGGCTCGCTGAGCGCAAGTGCATCCGGGAGTCCGAGGAGGCTGACCGTCTTCTGGACAACGGGCCGATTGAAAATCTCGTGCCAGCACTTGTACGTCTCGGCGCTGTTGCCTTCGCTAATCGTCTCCAGGAATTGATATGTCGGCTTGTCGATGCGCTCGCCAAGCAGCAGTGCCCGCGCCATTACCGCCGGCCTCCACACAGGGCACCCAACGCCGCGATGTCCCGCTTTTTGGACCAGTGCTTGCCAACCACCGGCAGAACCAGCGCACTATGCGTCGACAACTGCCCAGACTGCGGTAAGCCGAGCTTGGACCGCACATCAGGCCGAGACAGCCGCGCCGTGGGCACCTGTGCCCGCGCACCCGCAATCAAAATTGCCGTTTCAATGGCAATTCGCGGGACCAACGCTGCATAAGTGTCACTGTAATTGTTCTCCGGACTCACGATTACGATCCGCGTAATCGCCCGCTCGCGGATGAGGAGTTCAACCGCATTCGCCAACTCACTCAGACCCTCACTACCCGCCATTCCTGGGGGAACCATGAGTTTGAAGGGCTCGGATTCCTCGATCGCGTCCCCGTCCAGGATCGCACAGTACGCCACCGCTCCCGCCACATTGATTCCCAGGACCGCCACGCAGACCTCCTCTGTCGAAATAGATTACGGACTATCGCGTGGATACGAAAGTAGGTGTAGAGGTCCGACTTGCCACAACGCACCTTGGTGCCGCGTGTTGTCGCGGGCGTTCCCTTCAGAGCCATGGCAGCATTTCTCATGTGCTATTTGCGTATGTGGATGAATCCGGGAATACCGGCTTGCCCGATTCTGGCGGTTCGGCCGCGTACACACTCGGATGCGTAATGGTCGACGCCGATCTTTGGCCAGCGTCATTCGACGAAATCATTGCTTTTCGGCGCCGTATTCGAGACACGTTCCGGGTTCCGATGCGCGCCGAAATCAAGGCCAACTATCTGCTACGCAACTCAGGTGACCTGCGAGGACTGAACCTGGCCCCCCGCCAAAGGTTCGTCATCTACCGAGCCCACTTACGGCAGCTGCGGATGCTCAACGCTCGCGCATTCGCGGTCGTAGTCGATAAGGCGCGCCATCCGGCAGCGACACAGACCGATTACTTTGACCTTGCTTGGGAAGGCTTACTCCAGCGTCTGGAGCGCACCAGCTCCGCTGAAAAACAAGTGTTCTCACTGCTGCACGATCAAGGCGAGAACGATGCGGTGCGACGCTGGACCCGCAAGGCTCGCCGTCATTTGCCGGCTGGTAGTGCCTACGGGACCGGCTCCATACGCCGGCGTGCCCACAGGCTTGTCGATGATCCAATTCCGTTGAAGTCAAGCAGCTCATACTTCATCCAAATGTCAGATCTTGTTGCCTACGCGGCGTTCCGCGCTCACATCGCTCCCACATCGCAGCTCGCGCGCATATGCCCTCAAACCATGTGGGAGAACATTGGCCCGGCAACTTTCACAGCCGCGAGCGGGTTCCGGCCCCGTTCAGCACCCGGGATCGTCTTGAGATAATAGAGACCTCCCGGACTCAGAGAGTCCGGGAGGCGGAAAGTGCCTAACCGGATCATCGGACCCGGGTCAGCCCTTGGTTGCCAAGGTACAAGCACCCTGATGCCAACAAGGGTATCTACTACAGCGTGTTGTAAACAAATTAAACCAACTTTTAGCATGCAGTGATGGCCGGCACCTACGGACCCCATCCTCTGAGCTCGCAGCTGCAGGTGAAGCTACCCACCAAGCTCGCCAAAAGCCTTCACCTGAAGCCAGGCGACGAGTTTTATTGGCGCCATAGCGACGACGACCCGGACATACTGCTCTTCGTACCCGCTGAAGTCCTTGAAAGGCGCTACACGCACGGCGAGCACGCTGAAAGAGCTGTTCGGACCAGCGCCGATCCACTTCCCAATTCGGAGGAACAGACTGCCCACGATCAAAGACCGTCGGGATGACTCGGCGCGCAGTTCCGGAAACCTGATCGGTGTCGGATGGTGCCAAAGATTTCCAGCCAGCCGACTCGAGGGAAGATGGTGGAGTCACGGGAATCGAACCCCGATCTGAGCCTTGCAAAAGCCCCGTTCGACCGTTGAACTATGCCCCGTCATAGACATGACCGCGGCTGGGAACTGGAAAATTGTGGAGCCTAGGAGATTCGAACTCCTGACATCTGCCTTGCAAAGGCAGCGCTCTACCAACTGAGCTAAGGCCCCGTGCCTGGGATCAGGACGGCTCTGCCGCCTGGTGCCACACCTCTGCGCCATGTCGGGATCGCCACACGATCACCGCCACAGCTGCCACCGCGAGTGCCAACACCAACTTCATGGTGGACCTCCGGTTGGGCAGTACCGACACGACCGGCAATGCCGGTTCCGTGGGCCTAGGAGGACTCGAACCTCCGACCTCTTCGTTATCAGCGAAGCGCTCTAACCGCCTGAGCTATAGGCCCTTATTGGGGACGACCGAGCAGCGAGATTACCGTACCGATGCCCCGTCTCCCAAACCGGATCAATCCCGGTCGGCCAACGTCACCTCCACGCCGCCGACGAGGTCGGTGGTCAGGTTGTAGATGAACGCGCCGATTGTGGCCATCGCCGTCAGCACGACGATGTTGACCAGGCCGATCAATGCCGCTCCGCCAAAGATCGTGCCGCTGGACACAAGCTCGCCGCCGGCATTGCCACCGCTGCTGGTCAGCAGATCGCCCACGTTGCTGTTGAGCTTGCTCCACACGCCCATACCGCCGAGCACGAGGTACAGGAACGCCACCGCGATCATCCACACGAAGAACAGCGCCGAGGACAGCACCAGGGCCACCTTCAACACGGTCCACGGGTCCACGCGGCGGATCTGCATGCTGGCCCGGACGGGTCCCTTGGTCGACGTGCGACTCGCGACCTGGATGCGGCTGGTGGCACCGGAGGACGACGAGCGCGACGCGGCGGGCGCCTCAGCAGTCTTGCGCTGCGGGGGCCGTGGCGTCGGCCCGGACAGGTCGGGCAGCTCGCTGGCGTAGGCCTCGGTGCGGCCCGGCTCCGACCGCGACGCGTCGGGGCGAGGTGCCTCCGCACGAGCCGGTTCAGGGCGGGCCGGCTCGGGACGAGGTGGCTCAGGGCGAGGTGGCTCCGGACGCTGCCGTTCGACCTCGACCCCATCCGCGCCCGACACGAAACGCTGCAACCGCGCCTCGACGCCGGCGGAGTGGCTCCCGGGACTGCGGGCGCTGTCCTGACGCGGCTCGGCAGGCTGCCCGGCGGGGCGGGCAGCCTTGCCCCGCTGCCACGGTGGCACCTCACCGGTCTCGGTGATGTTGCCCGTCGGGCGGGGCACGTTACCGACGCCCCCGCCCTCGGCCCCTGAGCCGTTGGTACCGCTGCCGGGCCGGTCGCCCGTACGCGGGTACCCCGGCTCGCTCGGTGAAGTCACCTAACAGCTCCTTAGCTCAGGCCGAGGGCCAGGTGCGCCTCGGCGGCTGCGTTACGTCTCAGAGGACTCGGGGGACTCGAGTTCTTCCGCATCCGGTTCCTCTTCGGCATTTCGCGCAATCGCAATCAGTGTGTCGCCCTCACCGAGGTTCATCAAGCGGACCCCCTTGGTTTGCCGCCCGGCCTTGCGAACCTGGCGGGCTGCAGTCCTGATGACGCCCCCGCCTGAGGTGATGGCATACAGCTCTGTCTCGTCGTCGACGATCAACGCTCCGACAAGGTTGCCACGCCGACGGTCGTACTGGATCGTCAGGATGCCCTTGCCGCCTCGGCCCTGGACCGTGTACTCCTCGATCGCGGTGCGCTTTGCGTACCCGCCCGACGTCGCAACCAGCAGATACGTGTCGGGTTGGACCACGTTGAGCGACAGCAGGCGGTCGTCCTCGTTGAACCGCATGCCCTGCACACCGGAGGTGGCCCGGCCCATCGGCCGCAACGCCTCGTCGGTTGCCGAAAAGCGGATCGACTGCCCGTTGGCGCTGACCAACAGCAGGTCGTCCTCGGCCGAGCACAGCACGGCACCGACCAACTCGTCGCCGTCACGCAGATTCACCGCGACGATGCCGCCGGACCGGTTGGAGTCGAAGTCGGTGAGCTTCGACTTCTTCACCAGACCGTTGCGGGTGGCCAGCACCAGGTACGGCGCATCCTCGTAGCTCTTGAGCTGGATGACCTGAGCGATGCGCTCCTCGGGCTGGAAGGCCAGCAGGTTGGCGACGTGCTGGCCGCGCGCGGTGCGGGAGGCCTCCGGCAACTCGTAGGCCTTGGCCCGGTACACCCGGCCCTGCGTGGTGAAGAACAGGATCCAATCATGCGTGGAGCAGACGAAGAAGTGATTGACGATGTCGTCGGCCTTGAGCCCCGCGCCCTGTACCCCCTTGCCGCCGCGCTTCTGGCTGCGGTACAGGTCGGTCTTCGTGCGCTTGGCGTAGCCGGTCTCGGTGATCGTGACGACCACGTCCTCACGGGCGATCAGATCCTCGTCACTGACCTCGCCGTCGGCCGGGACGATCCGGGTCCGACGGTCGTCGCCGTGCTTCTCGACGATCTCGGCGAGCTCGTCGCGGACGATGGCCCGCTGCCGCTCGGGCTTGGCCAGGATGTCTTCGAGGTCCGCGATCTCGGCTTCGATCTTGGCGAGATCGTCGACGATGCGCTGACGTTCCAGGGCGGCCAGCCGGCGCAGCTGCATGTCCAGGATGGCCTGGGCCTGGATCTCGTCGACGTCGAGGAGCTCCATCAGGCCGGAGCGGGCGACGTCGGCGTTGGCCGATGCCCGGATCAACGCGATGACCTCATCGAGCGCATCGAGGGCCTTGACCAGACCACGCAGGATGTGGGCTCGCTCGTTGGCCTTGCGCAACCGGTAGCGGGTGCGCCGCACGATGACGTCGAGCTGATGATCCACGTACAGCCGGATCAGCTGGTCCAACCGCAGTGTGCGTGGCACACCGTCGACGATCGACAGCATGTTGGCACCGAAGCTGGTCTGCAGCTGGGTGTGTTTGTAGAGGTTGTTCAGGACGACCTTGGCGACGGCATCGCGCTTGAGCTCCACCACAATTCGAATGCCGACGCGGTCGCTGCCCTGATCCTCGATGTTCGAGATCCCGGCCAGCTTGCCGTCGCGCACCTGCTCGGCGATCGAGGTGATGAAGTTGTCGTGATTGACCTGATACGGCAACTCGGTGATCACGATCGAGGTACGCCCGCGGGAGTCCTCCTCGATCTCGACGACGCCGCGCATGCGGACCGAACCGCGGCCCGTCTTGTAGGTGTCCTCGATGCCCTGTGAGCCGACAATCAAACCGGCAGTGGGGAAGTCGGGACCCTTGACGCGCTCACACACCGCGGCCAGGGTGGCCTCTTCATCGGCCTCGTAGTTCTCCAGGCACCAGTACACCGCCTCGGCCAGCTCGCGCAGGTTGTGCGGCGGGATGTTGGTGGCCATGCCGACGGCGATACCGCCCGAACCGTTGGCGAGCAGGTTGGGGAACCGGCTCGGCAGAACCGTCGGCTCCTGCACCCGACCGTCGTAGTTCGGAATGAAATCGACTGTCTCCTCGTCGATTTCACGCAGCATCTCCATGGCCAGCGGGGTCAGCCGGGCCTCTGTGTTGTGGCTGACGAACCCGTTGGTGATGAACGCGTGGTCCTCGGTGTCGACGCGCAGGCTGTAGACGGGCTGCACACCGGCGTCGGTCACCGATTCGACCTTGGCGTAGTAGAACCGGCCGTCGGTCAGATCAGAGGCGATGGCACGGACATCGGGATCGGCGATGTGCGACAGGATCTCGGCTCCGTTGCGCCGCCACCGATCGAGGCGATCGATGTTGTGCTTGCGCAGCCACTCCTTGTCGGCCCAGCGGCCGCCGCCATGGCTGCGGATGAACTCGCCGAGACCGGGCACGTGATCGCCGTCGAGACCCTTGGCCGCCGCTGGCAGCGCCGACAGGATCTCCTGCAGCTTGGTCTGCTTGGCCCCACCGAAGCCGATCTGTGCGGCGAACAGCTCCGCCTGCGCGCGGTTGGTGATCGCAACCTTGTACTCACCGGTGGCATGCCGATAGCGGCTCGACACTACCCCGAACTCCAGCAGCATCTGTTGGACGTCCTTGGCGAGCTGGTCACTACGCGTCGAATAGGAGACCTGGATCGTGTTGCGCGGCAAGGCCGAGCACGATCCGTCACCCTCGAAGAGGGCCTGCAGGAAGGCACGCTTGACCACTGTCGCCGAGTGCCACAACCATTCCGGCACGGCCTTGTCTGCCGATCGCTGGCCGAGCATGTCGCCGAGCCGGGAGGCCTTGAGCGCCTTCAGGTTCTGCACGTCGAGCTCGTGCAGCGTGGACCCCGATGCGATGGTCCGAGACGACACATACCTCTGCCCGCCCACGACAGCGTCATAGGCGGCAACAACGATCTCGAAGAAATCCCGGTCGAGATTGTTGAAACCCGCGCGACTCTCGGACACGAAACCTTCGCTGACAAATGCGCCCAGCAGCAGTGCTTCCAGAGTTTCGTGCCAGTCGGCAGGACCGAACTCAGCCGGCGGTGTGCGCTGGATGGCGACCCGGTCGCCGGGACGAATCTCCTCGATCAGCTTCCACAGGAGAGTCGGCACGCCTGCGACATCGACCAGGCACAGCAGCGGGTGATTGCTCGTACCCGTGACGGTGTACCCCTCGGCCGTCGTCACCTTGTAGGTCTGGTGCTCGCCCGAATGGAAGAGCCGATCCGCCACCACCGGATTGCCGTGTCGATCGACAACCTTGAGATCGATCACGTGCTCGGCGTTGGGCCGAGCCGCGGGGACGACGTCGGCGATCCGCACCGAGTGACCCATCGGCAGACGGACCAGCGCATCACCGGTGGTGCAGTACCTCATTGCGGCCGGTGGGTCGTTACCCGGCGAGCCGAAGTTTCCCTGGCCGTCGACCAGCGGGTAGCGCAGTGACCACGGCTGGGCCATCCGGACCAGGGTGTCGTAGATCGACGCGTCACCGTGCGGGTGATAGTTGCCCATCGTCTCGGCAACCGAACGCGCGGACTTGGCATGGCTGCGGTCCGGCCGGAAGCCGGAGTCGTACATGGCGTAGAGCACCCGGCGGTGCACCGGCTTGAGACCGTCGCGCACCTCCGGCAGCGCGCGGCCGACGATCACGCTCATGGCGTAGTCGATGTAGCTGCGCTGCATCTCCTGCTGGATGTCGACCGGTTCGACGCGGTCTGAGGCGCCGTCGCCAGGCGGCAACGTGGTGTCTGTCATCTAATCCTCGTTCGTCAGGCACGCCCGGGCGACCAGAGCAACCTCGGGCAACCCCCAAAGTCTAGTTGGTCAGTAGCTCAGCACCCTGAGACGCGTCGGAGCAATCTCGTCACAACGCCCAGCTACCGCCGGACCGCCTTTTTCGAGCGAGCCGGCTACCCGGCTTGCGCGACGCGGGCCCGTTCCCGCATCGAAGCGACCACGCCGCCGTCGTTGAGAATGTCGGTGCCCGTCAGGTAGCCGGCCCGGTCGCTGACGCAGAACGCGAACAGCTCCGCCATCTCTTCGGGCTTGCCCCAGCGGGGTACGGCGGCGTCGGCGACCATCGCGCCGGCACCCGCCTGCTCCTCGAGCCGGCCCATCTCGGTATCGACCGAGCCGGGGGACACCGAGACGATGCGCAGTCCCCGGGCGTTGAACCGCTCGGCCTGCGACGAGCTGTACCACTTCACGAAGTTCTTGCTGATCGCGTAGGCGAGCCCGGAGCGGGCCTGCTCACCGCCGATCCCGCACGCGGTGGCCATGCTGCTCATGAACGCCTCGTCGTCGCGCATGGCCAGCGGGAACTGCCCGGTCGGGATCAGCTCGTCGGGCAGCAGATGCGCAGCCATCGACGCCACATTGACGATCGCGGCGCCGTCGCCGGCGGCGGCGTAGAAGACCTCGTTGACGTTGACCGTGCCGAGCGCGTTGGTCCTCATCACGTGGTCACCGTCACCCATGCTGGGGCTCACGCCGGCGGCGTGGATCACCGAAGTGACCGGCCCGAGGCCGGAGGCGGTGTCGAACAGCTCATCCACCGCCTGCCGATCGGTGACGTCGCAGTGGACGGCGGTCGCGGCGATCCCGAGGTCACGCAGCTCAGCCAGCGCGCCGTCGAGCCGGTCCTGCCGCACATCGCACAGGACGACGGCGTGGTCGCGGCCGACGACCTTGGCCGTGGCAGTGCCCATACCGCCCGCGCCACCTGTGATCAACGACACTCGAGTCATACCGCGGACCGTAACGAAATCGGCCCGATCTGTCACGCCTGGGTTACTTGCCCGACTTGCTCTGGATCACTCCGGCGCGCGCCCCGACGTCGTATTCGTTGGTCCATTGCTCCAGGTCGATGCCGTACGCAGCCTTCAACCGATCCTTGAGCAGCTCCTGTTCGGTCAAACCCTGGACCACAAGGTGCACATCACCGTCGGGCTCGGTCTCCCGCAGCGACGCGAGCGCCGGATCATTGACCACGGCGGGATCCTTGCTCTCGAGTCCGTTGAGCACGTTCTGCATCGTCACGCTCGAGTCGACCTCGTTGGTCGCATGCTGGTACGGCACGCCGTTCTGCGGGTTGGTCACGGCCTGCTGGTCGACGATGCCCATCAGCGCCAGCTTGGCCTGCGGGGCGATGATGTCGACGGCCCACTTGCCCGGTTTCATACCGGCCGCGTCAAATGCCGTGGTGGCCACCGATTTCGCGGTGTCGAAGTTCGCCGAGTTCACCGCGTACTGCCACTGCGCGTTGTAGACGTCGTTCTGACCCATGGTCGTCTTCGCATCGAGAGTCCCGTCGACCAGGGCGCTGTGCATCTGGCCCGCGAGCTGACCGTAGGTGCTCACGCCGTTGCCGCTGCCGTACTGCGCGGCGAGCGCGTTCTCCTGCGCGTACGTGTAACTCGCAGCCTTCACGCCCGCCTCGGGGTCGCTGGCCAGCACCGCGTACATGTTGGCCAACTGGCTCTTCTGGTCGAAATGATGGACCCCAGGGATGGTTTCGGCGCCGGCGAAGGTGCTGTAGTACGGCGCCAGATCGTCGGCGAGGTTGCGCATCAGATCGGGATTGAGCTGACCGGCCGAAATCTTGTCCTGATAGCCGGGGACCCGCAGCAGGTCCTTCTTGTGATCGGCCATGTAATCGGCTGTGGCTTCGGCGATTTGACCGTGCAGCTGAGCGTTCTTGGTGTCCACCGGGTCACCCGGCTTGGCGACGGCATCGTCGGCGGTGGTGTGGAACAACTCGGAGACCGTCTTGCCGTTGTCAGGCCACTCGTGCTGGAAGATGTCTCCGACCAACCGCTGACCGGTGTGCGGATCGGTCACGGCCGCCGCGACGGCGAACTTGTCGTCGCCGACCGAGTGGAACATCTGCTCGGTGATCTGCTCCTTCTTCGGGTCGGCGCCGTGACCGTCGATGGAGAACATCGTCGTGTCCTTCGGGCCGGTCTCGGCGCGTACCTGCGCGTCGAGATACTGGCCCGCGACATCCATGACCTTGCCGTCGAGGCTCGAGCCGGCCCGCATGTTGGCGTCGCCCATCCCCGCGATCCGGGCGATGGCCTGGTTGGTGCCGACGCCGTTGACGTTGATGGTGTTGAAAAGGATCGGGAACCCGGTGCTCTGGGTGCCCGCCATGGTGGATCCGTACTGCACCAGGTCTTTACGGGTCAGCGAGTCGCGCATCTTCTGCGGGAGCAGGTTGAAACCGCCGTTGGTCGGGACGTCGACGTTGCCTTCGACCGACGCCGTCACGCGACCGTTGGACGCGATCTGGAACGTGTTGGCCATGCCCGTGCGGGCATCGGTGGGCAGCGAGTTGAGCAGTTTCTCGATGTCTTCGGGTGACTTGCCGTCCAGGGAGCGCATCAGGGCGTTGATGTATTCCATCTGCGACGCCGGAATGTCCACGGGCTCACCGGATTGCAGCGCCTTGAGCTGCTCGGGGGTCAGTGAGCCCGCTTCCTTGAGGCGCTGCAGCACATCCGGCGGGATCTTCCCGCTCTGCAAGGCCTGACCATCGGAGGTGCCCTGCTGGCCGCTGAGCGACGCCGGATTGGTGAACTTCGAGATCAGGTTGGCGGCCAGCCCGTTGATGGTCTTGGCCCCGTTGGAGTCCGCGGTGACCAAGGCGTTGACCAGAGTGGTGAGCTCACCGGCGTACTGCCGGGCCAGCGCGGCGCGCTGCCCGGTGTCCTTGATGCCGGACGTGTCGGTCACCGACCAGTTGTCCCCGACGGTGAACTGCTGCCCGGAGATGGCGATGACCTTGTTGAGCACATTGGTACGGGCCGTGCCGATGTCGGTCGCGACGCCGCGCGCGGTCTTGGCCGCACCCTGCAACTCGTCGACGAGCTTCACGGCGACCTTGCGGTCGTCGCCGGCCCGGTTCTGGGCGGCCTCGGCCGCCTTGCCCTCCCAATAGCCGCCGCTGGCAGTGTTTTTCACCAGGGACACATACGAGTCGAACTTCTGCTCGAGCGTCGTACCGAGTTTGTCCCATCCGGCGGCGATGTTGGAGACGACATTGGGATCCATGTTCTGGACCTGGGATTTGGTGAATCCCACTGTCATTCACCCCAATTGCCGGTGGCATTGGTGAACATGCTCACCATGTCCAAAGTCTTGGTGTCGTCGGCGTTCTTGAACTTGTCCGCGCAATTGACCATGATCTCGCCGGTCTCCGAGAGACGCTCCGAGAACGACGGGATCAACGTGGTGTTCAGCACGTCGTACTGAATGTGCTGCATGGCTCCGACGGATTGCAGTGCCGCGGAATCGGTGCCCATCATCATCGGGCCGAATTTCAGCCCGGTCACCTCGGCACCCAACGTCGCCAGATGCCCGGCGACCGTGCGCATTTGATCCAAATCCGCTTTCAACGTCACAGCTGACCCCTACCGAGTTGAATTGGTACTGAGTTGGGTTGGTCTTCGGACGGTCGCGGCGGGATCGCCCGGCACAGCGCTAGCGAAGACTGTAGTCTCCGATTCTTTTGGCGTGCAACAGTCGCAGCGCTTCCAGTGCATCATCTGGCCGGGGTTATCGGGACGAACTGGCCATGATCGCGATAGCTGAACGCGTCGGCCACCGTCGCCGCCAACTCGATGAACGCGTCCTGCGTCTTGCGATTCATCAAGCTCAGAACCACTTCGGAGCCTTCGGCCAGGTGATCGTCGAACGGGATGAAATGAACAGCACGTGAACGACTTTGGAAATATTGCATCAGCTGCTCGATATCCATCGACGTGGCGCCCGGGCGCGCGGAGCTGACCACGACCACCGCATTGGCGACGAGGCGTTCGTAGCCCTGGTGGGCCAGCCAGTCCAGGGTGGCCGACGCGCTGCGGGCCCCGTCCATGGCCGGTGACGTCACCAGGATGATGGCGTTGGCCTCGTCGAGGACCCCGGTCATCGCCGAATGCATGAGCCCTGTGCCGCAGTCGGTGAGGATGATGTTGTAGAACCGCTGCAGCAGCGAAATCACCTGGCGGTAGTCATCTTCGGAGAAGGCCTCCGAAGCGGCGGGATCGCGTTCGGAGGCCATGATCTCCAGCCGGCTCGCACTCTGCGAGGTGTACGCCCGTACATCGGAGTACCGCCGGATCGACGTGTCGGCGAGCAGATCGCGCACCGTGGCGCGGGTCTGATCCGGCCCACGCTGAGCCAACGTCCCGAAGTCCGGGTTGGCATCGACGGCGATCACCCTGTCCCCACGCACCGACGCCAGCGTCGCACCCAACGCGACGGTGGTGGTGGTCTTCCCGACTCCGCCCTTCAGCGAGAGCACTGCGATCCGGTAATCCCCGCGTACCTGCCGGTTGACCCGCGCGACCAAAGCACGCCGGTTGCGCTCATAGGGTGATTCACCCGGATTGATCGCTCCGCCGGTCAAGGCGTACACCAGCCTGCGCCATCCGCGCGTGGGTCGCCGCTGCACCGGGGCGATCAACCGCAGGTGCTCCGGACCCGGCACGACCGGTTGGCCGAGCATCGCACCCGGATGGTGTCCGGTGACAAACGGCGTCTGCAACGGAACCGGCGGCACGGGCGTGTAGCGGGCCGGCGGACCGACGGGCCGGACGATGAACTGCGTCGGGTCGTCGGGACTGAACGTGCCCGCCTGCTCGAGATTGCGCGGGATCAGCCGGGTCGGGTCGTCGTATTCGTGGCTCATGCGCCGGCCTTGTGCATCTCGAGCACGTTCTTCAACGCCGCCCGCATGTCGGCGAGTTCTATCCGCATCAGCAGGTCTTCACTCAACGCATCGAGATCGACGTCGGGATCCTCACTGAGCCGGAATGCCCGCTCCTCCTCTGCGGATTCGACCACGTTGCGGACGAAGCGTCCGTTACCGGCGATGTCGATGGCGGGCCGGGCCACTCCCGTCTGATCGATCGCCTCGGTGTCACACAGCTGCCGGCAGATCAGGATCAGCTCCTGGTAGGCGTCGTCGGTGAGTTCGGAGTCGCGCGCCTTGGCGATCATCCGGGCGATGTCGCCCAGCTCGGTGGCGCTGTAGGAGTTGAACCGGATCCGACGCGAAAAGCGCGACGCCAGACCCTCGTTGGCCGCCAGGAAGCGATCGATCTCGCGGTCATAGCCTGCGATGATGACGACCAGCCGGTCGCGGTCGTCCTCCATCCTGGCCAGCAGCGTGTCGACGGCCTCCCGGCCGAACGCGTCACCGCCTGCCAGACCAGACTGGATCAGGGTGTATGCCTCGTCGATGAACAGCACACCGTCCAGCGCCCGATCGATGAGTTCGGAGGTCTTGATGGCGGTGCTGCCGAGGTGCTGACCGACGAAGTCGGCGCGTGTGGCCTCGACCACCGAGGAGGTCTTCAACAAGCCCAACCCGCAGTAGATCTTGGCGATCACACGGGCGATGGTGGTCTTGCCCGTGCCGGGCGGGCCGGTGAAGGCCAGGTGCAGGCTGCGCGGGACCGAACTGAGACCCTTGTCTTCTCGGACTTTCGCAAGCTTCGCCGTCGACCGCAGTTTGGCGACCTGAGTCTTCACTTCGGCCAGCCCCACCTGGCGGTCGAGTTCCTGCTGGGCCTGGCTCAGGTAGTCGTGGTGATCGGCGGCGTCCTCGGCGGCGATCTCGACGCAGGCACGCGCCGACTTCGGGTCCCACCTGTCGGTGCGCGAGTCGATGGTCTCCTGGTCCGTGATGACGAGCCGGTACTTCGGATCGCGTAGCGCGGCGATGTTCGCGGTGAAACTCGGATCCTCGCTGTAGATGCGTTCGAACACCGATCGGGCGTCATCCTCACGTCCCATCTCACGCAAGGTGAGCGCACGGCAGAAGTCGGAGGCCTGACGCGCGGCAGGAATCGGGCCGGCCGCCGCGAGCTCGAGCCGACGCAGCGCCTCACCGAACAGGCCGAGCTGTGCACAAGCGCTGCCCACCATCATGTTGGCGCCGGCCCCGATGAACTCGTCGGTGAAGCTTGCTGAATTCGCCAGTGTGACAAGGACATCCGGCCACCGCTGGGTCAGAAAGTGCAGGACACCGCGGATATAAGTGCAGATCTCCGTGGAGTTCGCGTCCCCGCCGGGCATTCTGGTGCGGATGCGGTCCAGCTCGTCGAGCGTGTGTTCGGCTTCGCTGTAGTCGTGGCCGGCGATCATGCTCGCTGCGTAGGCCAGCCAGATCTCGGTGAAGGAACTCAGGTCGTAGTCGATGTAGAGGTTGGTCTGAAACCGCCCCGCCAGTGCCCGGCCTGGCAGACCCAGCCTGCGCTGCTCCCGGAACAATGTCAGCGTGCTGGTGCGGTAGAGGTGATAGATGATCTCAGGACTGGATTCGCCTGCGGCGACGCGGCCGAGCCAGGCGTCGCACATGTCGGGGTCGTACTCGGTGGCCCGCGCGAACGCCAGTCTCGCGTAATCGATGTCGCGGTCCGCCTCGACACCGTTGATGGGAATCCCCAGCGAGAGAACCCCCGCGTCGAATACCCGCTGCGCGTCTCGGGTGCGTCCGCTCATGGTGTCCTGACTGTGTCGTCGTTCAGACGTTCGACCGAAGCAGGCCGAACTTCTCCGAAATAACCCCGGCCAGTTCGACATACGCCTCGAAGGTCGCGGGTTTGAGCAAGTCCACGTCGATTTCTCCACCTTCGGCCAGATGGAAGTCGAACGGAATCAGGTGAACAGAACGGCACCTGGACTGGAAATGCTCGTAAACTTTCTCCATATGCACGGCCGACGCGCCGGGCCGCGCCGCACTGAGGACCAGGTGCGATTCCTGCGCCAAGCCCGAATAGCCGTGCTGGGTCAGCCATTCCAGCGTTGCCGAAGCGCTGCGCGCGGCGTCCAGGGCCGGGGAACTCACCAGGACGACGGCGTGCGCGAGGTCCAATACCCCGGCCATCGCCGAATGCATGATGCCGGTGCCACAGTCGGTGAGCACGATGTTGTAGTAGCTCTGCAGGATGTCGACGGTGCGGCGGTAGTCGACCTCGCAGAACGCCTCGGAGATCGCCGGGTCGATCGGACTGCCCAGTACCTCCAGTCGGCTCTCCGACATGCGGGTGTAGGCGCGAACATCCGAATACCGCGTGATGTTGGGATCGCTCAGCAGGTCACGCACCGTCGCCCGCGACGGATCGTCGACGCGCTGTGCCAATGTGCCGCGGTCGGGATTGGCGTCCACGGCGATGACGCGATCCGTGCGGATCCGGGCGAATGCCGATCCGAGACCCAAGGTGGTCGTGGTCTTGCCGACCCCGCCCTTGATGGACAGCACCGCGATCCGGAAATCACCGCGAATAGGTTGGCGGATACGTGCGTACAACTCGTCGCGCCGGCGGTCGCGCGCCGAGTCACCGGGATTGACCCGCCCCGCGCTCACCCGGTAGACGGCTCGGCGCCACCCGGACCGGGGAGCGAACCGGCCGCGGTTGGCGATGGCGGCCTCATCGAGGGGCCGCAGTGTGTGATGCTGCGACGGGTACTGCTGGGGATGGGACGGGGCAGCGGGCGCTTCCCAGCTTGGGACATCCCACTCGGGGCTACCACCGCGCTCCTGCGTGGTGTCATCGGACAGCAGGTCGACGGACCGGACCGGTTCCTCATCGACCGGTTCGTCAGCGCCGGGACGGTTCTGGCCCAGCAGATTCAGCAGCTCGGCGGCCCGCGCTTCGACAGGGTCGTGCGAGTTCAGGGACGAATCCGGTTGTGACACGGTCGATTCAGCATCCGCGTCAGATATGGCCCAGTGCCCATCGGTCGAATTGAAAGTCGTGTCAGCAACTTCTACGTCTTGGACGGAATCGGCTCTGACCGGTACTTCCGATACGAAGTCGCCAGCGGGCAACGCCGGCGGCGACCCGTTGGAGCGCGGCCGGTACCCCTGCAACCAGGGCGGCTGGGCAGGCGCCCCATGGTGATTGGCCAACGTCCTCCGGTCCTTCCACATCGTAGATCGGCGCCCGATTGGTATCGTACTGAATTGACCGGGCCGGGAGCATCCGGCGCGAATCGCCGTTATCTGGCCGAGTAGCAAACTCTTTCACGAGGAGCCGCACCGGTGGATTTCCCGTCTGCACGCTCCCGCACCGGCGGGATCAGTGTCACCACAACCGAACGCGGATTGCCCCTGGCACTCAAAATTGACGCCCGCGAGATGCACAAGGATCCGCGACTGCTCGCCGAGGAGATCCTGGGGCTGTGCCGACTGGCCGCTGCACGCGCTCAGGTGGCCCGTCGTCGCGAGTTGTCAGCACACGATGTCGACCCTGTCGTGATCCGAAACCTGCAGCTAGCCACCGAAGATGACCTGCGTCGCGCCGAGGCCGCCGCCGACCGCGACGACGAGGTGCTTCCTGACAGCTGGCTGAGGTCGGTGTGACGGGGCTGGCCGACAGTGTCGTCGCCCGCATCTCGCTGCAGCGCGACCTGCTGCATGGCCTCAACGATCATTGCGAGGCCATCCGAGTCCGCGCCACCACCCGCAACCGTGCGGTGTCGGTGGAAGTGGATGCCATGGGTGCTCTGACCGACCTGACTCTGGGCAGTGCAGCAACGCAGTTGAGCCCCAACGAGCTATCTGAATTGATTGTGAACATTGGGCAGACGGCGGCCAAAGCGGCGTTGGCCCGGCGTGATCAACTCGTCGCCCAGTTCCGGCTCGAGTTCGACCGATTGCGGGCCGACCCGCCGCAAGAGGAAAACGGAAACCCCACCTAGATCGCATGTGCAGCCGCGTCGCAGCCGGCTGCCGTGGGCCGAATCCTGTGGTGGTACAAGCCGATTTTCCGCTTCATCTGGCGCACAAGAGCTTAACTGTGATGCCTCGCCAAAGAGACTGGTGCGGGCTAGACTTCGAGACCGGGTGTCACCCTGTCACCGCCCTCTGCAATGGTGCGTGCCGCACACAGAACGAAACAAAACTTGGGGAGTTTTGGCGTGAGTTCTTCTTTGACCGCTGTCCCAGCGGGGATGGACGCGTTCGCTGCGGCGAACGCCGGCGCGGGCGAGCTCATCAGTACTGCCGCGTCAGCTGATTCGGTGGCCATGCTGACGGCAGCGGCAGTGGCGATCGGCCCGATCGGGGCCACCTACCTGGCGGCGTTCGGGCCCGCGCAGGCCAACAACCTGGCGGGCACGCTGCTCGTCGGTGCGGTTCATGCCGGCGTCAGCGGCACCACGACGACCGCCAAGACCGCCCTGACCGCCGCCGATTCGACGTCGTCGGCCTAGGAATCGCTGTGGGTGCCACTCCTGCGCCGATCGTCACGGTAACCGGTCCCGACCAGGCGACGGCTCAATTTGCCCAGCAGTTACCGGGTTTCGATGCGAGCGCTGCCATAGCGGCTCAGGAACAGAACCTCAGCGAGTACCTCAACCGGCCGGTGCACGAGATTCTCGCGCAGCTGGGTTACCCGCCACAGCCGCACCCACCCGCACCCGATCAGCCGCCGGCCCAGCCCTCGAGCCCGATGGATCCGACCGCGCTCATCCAGCCGATCACCGATGCCCTTGGGACTCTGGGCACCGGCATGTTCCAGGCACTCGATCCCACCACCATGTTCCAAGGCATATCTCAGGCCTTCGACGCGTCGTCGGGCGATCTATCCACCGCCATGGGCAATCTGGCCGGCAACTGGGAAGGCGCAGGCGCAACCTCGGCGGCCGCAAAGACCGTGGCGGCCATGAAGAACGGTGCCGATCTCAGTACGCAGGCGCAGGCACTGCGCAGCTCGTTGACGGCGGCGGCCGCGGCCGTCAGTCAGACCGAAGCCCGGCTGATCGCGATCATCAACCAGTTCTTGGCGACGCTCGCCGCGATCGGCCCGAACATCATCTTCCCGTGGGGCTGGGCGGCAGTGGTGAACGCTGCGACGGATGCCGTGACCCAGGCTGTCGAGGCCATGACGGAGTTGCAATCCGAACTGTCCGGTCAGACCGCGCAGGTCACCGAAGCCGGCCGAGCGCTACCGGTGACCGATGCGCCGACGACGGCCGCGACCAGCGCCGCGCAGTCGGCTGCCCCCGCCGCAGCGTCGTCATCCGGTGGCACCCAGGGTCTTTCCGCGTTGATGAACAGCGTCAGCCAGGCCGCGCAACAGGGTACTCAGACGGCGTCGCAGTTGGCCTCGCAGCTCGCCGGTACCGGAGCCAAGCAGGGCGCCGGTGATCCGCTGGCGGCCGCGACACCGGCCATCATGCCGACCGCCGCCGGGTTGGCCCACGCATCCGGCGGCGGCAGCGCCGGTGGTGGCAGCGCGGGCGGTGGTTCAGCCCTGGGTGCGACGACCCTGGCGGCCCGATCCACGCCGCCGGTGCCGCCGGTCAGTGAGGACACCGCACGTGCCCTCGGGCCGGCCCGGACCGGTGCGGGTCTGACCGGAACGCCGATGATGGGCAGCCCGATGGCGCCGATGGCACATGGCGCCGGCGGCCGCCCCGGCGGGCATCACACCGCACCGGCGTTCCTGCACACGACTGAGCACGGAGACGAGATCCTCGGCGACCTCGGGGCCGCGGCGCCGCCGGTCATCGGGGAAGCCGAGCCGGTGAACACCAGGGGCACGTGAACGGCTGAATCGACCGGATTCGAAACTGATTGGGGGATGACGATGTCCGGATTATCCATCGAGACAGAGCAATTGACCGAGGTGGGAGCACGGCTCGACGCGATCGCCGGTCGCCTTTCCGACCTGCTGCAGGCCGAACGTACCCACCTGGACACCGTGCCGGTAGGTCGGGATGAGGTGTCGACGCGGGCGTCGTCGACGCTGAACACCGTCCACGCGTCGTACACAGAATCCGCGGAGGCAGGCATCGCCGAACTCCGGGAGATCGCCGCCGCCTTACGGACCAACACCGGCAAGGTGATCGACGCCGACGCGGAATTCACCGCCTGACCGGCAGCAGATTCGAGGGGTCCCGTCAAAGTGGGTTACACCGGTGTGGTGTGGGAGTCGCGCAGTGCCGAGCAGTTGGCACGCGACCTCACCGACGGTCCGGGACCGTCGTCGGTCGGCGACGCGGGCGCGGCGTGGGAGCGCGTTGCGACCGCGTTCGCGGCGGCCGCGGACGAGTACGACGAACTCCTCGATCGAATACGCATGTCGTGGGACAGCGCCCACACTCCGGCGGTGCTGACCCGCCTGCAGCAGCTCGGGGACTGGTTGCGGGCCAAGGCGCTCAACGCTGCCGCCAACGGGCAACGCGCCGAGGAGGCCGCCGTCGCCGCGACGACCGCGATCCTGTCCATGCCCAGTGTCAGCGAGGCTGTGGAGGCACGGGCGCAGCGCGACATGATGGCCTCGCTGGCGGCCTACAACGGCGCGGTTCTCAGCGGTCAGTTCGCCGAATTCGACGCCGCCGCAGCATCAGCCGAGGCGGACGCCGCGGCCGTCATGCACCGGTACGAGGACGCCATCGCGTCCCTGGCCGCCGCGTGGGACGAACCACCGCCGCCGTCGGTCGTCCACGGTGCCCATGCCGGTGCTGATCCGAAGGCCGACGCCACGGCCGGGTCCTCGGGCGCGGGCGCGTCCGGGCACGGTGGGGGTGGCGGCGCTGCTCCCGCCATGCCGCTGAACCCGCGCACCGCGCGGGATGTCGCGGGTTCCAAGGAGATTCAGTCCCCGCCTCGGGTGACCGCGGTGAGCGCGGCGTCGGCGTCCGGCTACGCCGGCGCACCGTACGCCCCGATGGCGGGGATGGCCCGCGGGTACGACGGCGGTCGCGACTACGAGTCGCAACGTCCACCGGAAGTTCTCGAGGGTGGCGGCGAAGCAAGTGCGGGCCTTTCGGCCACCCCGGCGTCGTGGCTGCCTGCCGCCCAATTCAACGACGAGCCGATCCTGCTGCAGACCACGGGGCCCGACACCACGTTCTTCGACGGTCTCGTCGATCCGGTGCCGCAGCCCGACACGCCAGACGAGACCCCGACCGCCTTGGAGCATGTCGCCGACCACCGGGTGGCTCCCGCAGTGATCGGCGGCGGGAGCCAAGACTCGTGAGCGCCACGGCCACATCGCTTTTCGAGCTCAACGACGATGAGCTCCACGCCCTCGGTACCCGGCTCGGTGTCGCCGATTTTCCGGTGGTGCTGGCCATGCGACCGCGGCATGGCACCATCGGCGCCCTTGAGCGGGCCTACGATGCCGCCGGCCGTAGCCTGACGTCGCGCGGGTTGCTCAGCAGCGGCGCGGTGCTCCCCGAACTCGCCGACCTCGTGCAGGTCCTGCGCCGACCGTCCTGCCAATTGGCAGTGCGCCTGGTCACGCCTGACGGCCTGGCCAGGCTCTGTGTCGCGCAGGCAGGGCACGTGAGCGTGTCGGCCCGGCGCATCGGAAACTGCGTCACGCTGCGTGCGCTCGATTCCCGGGCCGGCCGGGCCGGACTCATCCGCGCGGTACTGGCCGAACTACCCGCCGCCGGGCCGGCGTCGGTCGACGGATTCGGCGCACCGACCGCGGAGCTCACCGAGTGCCTAAACGGTGGTCACGAAGCCACGTACCTCGCCGACCGGCTGCGTGCGCTCGGCGCCGGGCACCACGTCGCCCTGGTGCTGGGTGCTGCGTTCGCGTCACGGGTCGCGTTCGGCGAGATCGTCTGTCACGCACTGGACCCATCGACTGACCGGATGATCCGCACACCCGGCGCGGTGGCCGTCTTCTACACCAGGCGCGGCAGGTTGGTGTCCGCGCCGAGCGTGTCGCCGACCGGCCAACTGTGGACCACCATCAAACCCGGATCGGATCATCACGTGGCGCAGGCCGTTTCACAACTGGCCGAGCTCGTACCGGCCGGGTGGGAGGGGGACGCCCAGTAGCCGACGGAAGAGTTGACACCACACACGTAGGAAGCCGTATCCGGTAGCACAACTCAGTACCAGACAGGAGAACCAGCAGATGGTCGTTGCACTCACCCCTCAGGAAGCAGCAGCCAAGATCACCCAGATCGATGAGGCCATGGGCCGCGCCCGCAGCATCGTCGCCAAGATGACCGGTGAGACCGAGACCATGGTCAGCGGGCCGTGGAACGGCGTCGCGGCAGGCAAGTTCAGCAGCATGAAAACCCAGCAGCACGACGAGTACAACGCGCTGATCCAGACGCTGACCAACATCGCCGAAAAGGGTAAGACCCACATCCACAGCATCGCCAACGCCGACCAGACCTAGACCCAGAAAGCGGGAACTCCCATGTCATTCGATGGCAGCACCATCAAGTACGACTTCGGGCAGAACCACATGCATCTCGACAGCCTCGACTCGGGACTGTCCGACGCCCGGGCCCTGCAGCAGGAAGTCGACACCGTGTTCAAGGTGCTCTACAGCGTCTACGAAGGCCAGGGTGCCCAGGCTCTGCAGAGTGCGCACCAGCAGCTCGCGAGTGTGATGGAGTCTGCGGTGCAGGAGATGACCGCGGGCAACCACCGCGGCCGCGACCAGCAGGACCTCATGGCGGCGCTGGACCGCGCCAACGCCGCTGATTTCTGATTCGGTCTCGAGTGGGGCGTTCGGCGATGCCCGGGCGCCCCACTCGTGTCATCGCCTGCGGTAGGCGACGTACACGGCCCACGCGAAAACCATTGTGGCCACGCATCCGCCGGCGACGGTGAACGAGATGGTCCGAGCCCGGGTGCTGACGGCATCCGGGAGCGGTGGCCCCGCGATCGGCGCCTCCACCCGAGGCACCAGCGGGTCCGCGGGCAGGCTCGAGCTCAATGCCGCGACCGGGTCGATCAGTCCGTAGCCCGTCGCAATGTTCGGCCCCGGGCCGGGGGTATGGGCGGTCAGTTTGATCCGGTCCATCACCTGTGCCGCGGTGAGTTGCGGGAACCTGGCCCGCACGAGTGCGGCGAGACCCGCGACATACGGTGCGGCATAGCTGGTTCCGTTGAGTGGCGCCAACCCTTGCTGGCCCACGATCGCATTCGTCAGGCCCGCGCCGGCAGGATTGAGGGACACCGCCTGCTCACCGGGTGCCGCCACCTGTATCCAGGGCCCGTGCAGGCTGAAATCCGACGGTTCGCCGTAGGGAGACAGGGCAGCGACGGTGAGCACATAATCGGTGAACCATGCCGGACTGGCCACCGTTCGCACTGTCCGCCACGCGGCCTGCACCGGCAGGTTCGGATCCGTCATCGTGTTCTGGGTTGCGCACGGACCCTGTTTGTCGACGTTGCCGGCCGCCGCGACCACCACCACGTTGCGGTCGAAGGCGTATCTCAGTGCTCGGCCCAGGTCGGCATCATCGATGCCGACCGAGGCGGGCGCACAGGCCAATTCGGACATGTTGATGACGGTGGCGCCGAGATCGACGGCCCGCGTCACGGCCAGTGCCAGCGTGTGGGTATTGCCGTAACCGGCAGGCCCGGTGCCTGGGGACACCGCGTTGCGATCGTCCTGCTGGCCGAACCCTTTGACCGCGAACGAGGCACTGTTCTGCCGGATCGACAGAATCGCGGCGTCGGGTGCCACACCCGCGAACGCGTCGGTGGGGCTGGGCTTCGCGGCGATGATCCCGGCGATGAGTGTGCCGTGCGCGTCGCAATCGGACAGCCCATCCCCGCCGGACACGTAGTCGCCGCCGGGTTCCAGCGCGGGCAGTCGTGGGTTGGGATTCACGCCGGTGTCGATGACAGCGACTTTCTGTCCCGCACCCGTCGAATACGCCCAGGCATCGCGGTATCGCAGCATGGCCTCCGCGATCGGGGCCATCGTGTAGTCCGTGCCCGGCCGCGTCCCGGTGACCGCGCACACCGTCTTCTGCTCGGTGGGGTCGGCGGGAGCTACCGGTCCAGCAGGCGGCGGTCCCGGGGGCACCACCGGTGGGTCGACGGCGAATGCTGCCGGGGTTTCGATCGATCCGACGATGACCAGCACCGCCAGCACGCCGAGAATCCGTCGGCCCTGTCTGTACCGGTGCACGGCTACCGGCCCAGCACGGCGTCGTACAACCCCACCACGCCCAGCGCCGCCGGGATGAGCGCGCCCACCGCGACGTAGCCGAGGTAGTCCAGCAGCAGTTCCCGCCGGTGTCGCAGCCTGGATCCGCTTGTGGTCGCCAGCACGCCGATCACCGCCCCGCCGACGAGAAGCGCCCCAAGGGCCGCCAGCCCGAGGATCATGGCAGGCAACGATCCGAAGGCCGCCGCCACCACTGCGCGCAGTACGACCGCCACACCGAACATGAGCAGCACCGCTCGGTCGGCGACGCTACGGGCTGTGCGGAGCCGCAGCGCAAAGACCATGCCGCACAGCATCGCAAAGGCCAGTGCGACCAAACTCGTCGCGCCGCGCGAGAGCATTTCAACGGCCAGCGCCAGGGTCAACCCCGCCGCGGTGTACAGCCCACACCGCACCGCAGTTGCCTCACGGCCGCGCCGCATCACCTCCTCGGCGCTGGGCACCGTGTCGGCGAGGACACGGTCTGGCCCGGTGCGGTTCCGCTCGGTATCGAAGGGATCGGCGAATTCATCGGTCTGCCCCACAGCACCGGCCGTGCCGCGCACCACGAATCGGTCCCAACCCCTCGTGAACCACGGCACCGCGTAACCCAACGCGAGTGCGGCGAGGCACACCGTGACCCCGAGTTGCTGGTCGGAGACCTCGAATGCGGTACGCAAGGCCCATGCGGTGCCTGCCAGCGCTGCGAAGCCTCCGCCGGCCAAGAATCCCCAACGTCCGGTGCCAATCAACCGGTAGCAGGCGTAGTTCAGCGCGACGACGCCCGCACAGCTCGCCACGACGCCCCAGCCGCCGACACCGGCGAAGCTCACCCGCAGCGCTCCGAAGCCGACCAGCATTGCCGCCCAACCGAAACCCGCCGCGATCCAGTCCGACCGATAGATCCGCCGGGCCACCGTCGCGGCCGCCACCAGGGCCAGCACGCCGGCCACATCGCACCCGACAACTTGCCGATCGGCGAACCGCAGGTCGACCGACATCCACAACAGGATCCCGGCGCAGGCATAGAGCGCGACCATTGCCATCACAGCCGCCGACGTCGGTCCCCATGCTGCTGATGCGGCCCGATTGAGTTGCGCGGCAGCGTCGACCACATCGTCGTAGAGAGCCGGCGGCTGCAATGTGCGCTGTGCAGTCAAATAGAGCATGTCTCCGTGCCGGACCCCGGCCTCGCGGAGTGTGACATCGGCAGGCAGGGCTGCCCCGCCGGGTGTGTGCAGGACGGTGCGCGACGTCAGCTCGGGACCGGCCGCGGCCGGTTCGTCCTCCGTGCGCTCACGCTGCGCGATCAGCCCCGCGAGATACGGTGTGGCATCGGCGATTCTGACGTCAGCCGGCAACGTGATGTCGAGCTGGGTGCCCCCGCCCAACACCGCGATGCGGAGGTGCTCAGGTACCGGTGACACCGTCTGGATCGGGGTGAGCTCGTCGACGCCGGTCGGCCGGTTCTGAGGGACGGTCACAGGTCGGCCATCCGGGACAACTGAATGACGCCGCCGGGCATGGTCCGCGACACCAGGTAGCCGCGCCCGGGCGGCATGTCCGTGGGTTTGACCCCGCCGAACAAGGTGCCCTCCTCACGCGAGCCACTCATGATCAGTGCGTTGCAGGAGAGGTCTTTGAGCCTGCCCAGGAACGGGTCGAAGATGGCCCGGCCGGCTCCGCCACTGCGCCTGGTCACCACGACCCGCAGGCCGACATCCCTTGCCTGGGTGAGGAATTCGGCGATCGGAGCCAGGGGATGGTTCATGGTGCTGACCGCGACCAGGTCGTAGTCGTCGATCAAGACGTAGAGATCCGGGCCGGACCACCACGACCGGTCCCGCAGCTGCTGCTGCGTGATGTCCGCCGGGGGCAGTCGCTGCTGCAATATCTCGGCGACGCTCATCATGAGTTCACCGCAGGACGGCGCCGAGGTGGCGTAACCCGCGAGGTGCTCGGTCTCCACGGCTCCGAGCAACGATCGACGGTAGTCGACCAGATAGATCTTGGCCTGTTCGGGCGAGCTGTTCTCCAGCACACCCTGGGCGACCGTGCGCAGGAAGTTGGTCTTACCGGACTGCACGTCGGCGAGTGCGACGAAGTGCGGCTGGACGTCGAAATCCACGACAACCGGCGCCAATTCGGCTTCATCGATGCCGATCGCGACGCGACCGTGGCCGAGCAGACCGCGTTGCACGGCCGCCTGGACCACCGGCGCACGCTCGAGGTCGTGGGGCAGCATCCGCACGTGCGGTGCCGACCGGTCACCGTACTGCGCGGCGATCGCATCGGCAGATCGGGACACACCGTCGGGCAAATCGTCCACCGTCGAGGCCGAGTCCAGTCGGGGCAGACCTATGAGCAGATGCAGCTTGTCTCGGGACACGCCGCGGCCCGGAGCGCCAATCGGCACCAATTCGGCTACCTTACGGCCCATTTCACTGTCGACCGGATCGCCGAGCCGCAGCTCAACGCGGGTGCCGAGCATATCCTTGACCGCTGGCCTGATCTCCATCCAGCGGGTCGCCGACACCGCGAGGTGGATACCGTAGGAGAGACCCTGTACCGCCAGTGACTGCAGTTGTGGTTCCAGGGCCTCGAAGTCGCTGCGAATCGAACTCCACCCGTCGACCACCAGGACCACGTCGCCGAACGGATCGGCCGCCAGCGGATCGCGGACCGCCTCGGCCGGCGGCAGCTCAGCCAAAGCTGCTTTCCGCCTGCGGTATTCGCGCATCGATTCGATACCTGCAGCGCGGAACAGCGCCTCACGCCGGCGGAGCAGACTGGTCATCTCGGCCACGGTGCGGCGGATCCGGTCGGCGTCCAGCCGGCCGGCGACCGAGCCCACATGCGGCAGCCGCGACAAGCCGGCCAGCGTCCCGCCACCGAAATCCAGGCAGTAGAACTGCAATTGCTCGGGTGTGTGGGTCACCGCCGCGGCCATGATCAGGGTACGCAGCGCCGTCGACTTCCCGGACTGCGGGCCGCCCACCACCACGAAATTGCCCTCCGCCCCGGACAGGTCGACTGTGAGGACGTCGCGGCGCTGATCGTAGGGGCGGTCGATGATGCCCAGTGGCATGTTCAAGCGGCCGTCCAGATTCAGCGGTGAGCTCCAGTCGGCGGCGGGTAGCAGTTCGTTGATCGCCGGGCTGTCGTCCAGCGGCGGCAACCACACTTCATGCGCCGGCCTGCCGTGCCCGGTGAGACGGCTGACGACCACGTCGAGCAGGGTGGTCTTGACCGGCGTGGGAGATCCGCAGTCGTCGACGGGCTCGAGTTCGGTGAGCGGCGGTTCGGGGTCGGCGGCGACCACTGCGGCGGTGAACAGTCTGGGGCGTTGACCCCGCCCCACGCGCGGTCGGTGCGACACCGCCCGTGGCTTGACGTATTCACCTGAGACATAACAGGTGTTGAACCGCGTCGGCTCGTCGGCGTCACATTTGAGAAACGCTGAACCCGGCACGCTGGGCAGGTGGTACGCGTCCGGTACGCCGAGCACACTGCGGGATTCACCCGCCGAGAACGTCTTGAGGCCGATGCGGTAGGAGAGGTGCGAATCCAGCCCGCGCAGTTTGCCCTCCTCGAGGCGCTGCGAGGCCAGCAGCAGATGGATGTGCAAGGACCGGCCCAACCGTCCGATCATGACGAAAAGCTCAGCGAAGTCGGGCTTCTGCGACAGCAGTTCGGAGAACTCGTCGACCACGATGAACAGTGCGGGCAGCGGGTCCAGGTCAGCCCCGTTGGCGCGGGCCCGTTCGTACTCGGTGACGCCTGCGAAGTTGCCCGCCGTGCGCAGCAGTTCCTGGCGGCGGTTCATCTCACCGGCCAGCGCGTCCTGCATGCGGTCGACCATGGTCAGCTCGTCCTCGAGGTTGGTGATCACCGCCGCGACGTGCGGTGCCGCATCCAGACCGAGAAACGTTGCACCGCCTTTGAAGTCGACGAGTACGAGATTGAGCACCTCCGGCGAGTGCGACGTGATCATCGCCAGCACCAGGGTGCGCAGGAACTCTGACTTTCCCGAACCGGTCGCACCGATGCACAGGCCGTGCGGCCCCATGCCGCCCTCGGCGGACTCCTTGATGTCGAGTTCCAGCGGCTGCCCGTTGGGCGTGTAGCCGATCGGCACCCGCAGGCGCTCGCGCGGTGAGCGTTTGCGCCAGACCTCTTCCGGCACGATCTCGGCCGCGTCGGGAATGTTGAGCAGGGTCATCAGGCCCGGATCGGTCGAGCGGTGCTCCGATTCCAAGCTGACGATGTGAGCGGCGTTGGCCGGCCGGTACCGGCCGATTCCCCGCGCGCACGCCTCCGCTTCGGCGATGCTCAACCGGTCGGGGGTTGCGAATCGTTCGACGTCGGCTGCGGTGCGGGCAGCGATCCACTCCGGTTCGACGACCAGATGCAAACCGCCCTTGGCCGAGATCCGCTGGGCGGGGGCGTTGAGGTCCAGCAGGGTGGTGTTCTCCATGCCGGCCTCGGTGGCGAGCCGCTCATCGCCTGCGACGTAGCCGTCGTCGAGCACGACCACGAGATGTTTGGTGCCCTGGTTCAGCGGCATGGTGCGGCTGAACCGGCCGCGTTGGCCCAGTTCCGGAGCCATCGCGATCTCGAGCTCGCGCAGCGAGGAGAACAGCATCCGGGACGTGCCGAGGCCGTCGGTGTCCGTGGCGTGTTGGGTCTGCGGCAACCACTTCATCCACTGCCAGTTCTCGCCGTCCGGATTGGCGGTCACCACCGCGATCATCACATGTTCCGGGCCGTGGAATGCAGCCAGTTCCAACAGCATCGAACGGACCAGCTCACGCGTGCGTCCCGGCTCGCCGTCGAAGTCGACGATGGGGAACGCCCGCAGCGACACCGCCGTCGGCATGGCGTGGGCCACCGAGTGGGTCCTGACGAAGCGGCGCAGCGCCACCGTGGACACCGGCTCGAGATCCTCGGAGGGGCCGGTCTCGGGTGCCAGTAGTCGGGTGGCCAACCGGTGGGTGCCGATGCCGAGCCGGACATGGCAGAAGTCGCTATCGACCGGGCGCCGCTCCCACATGCGCCTGGTGCCGACCACATCCGGCAGCGAGCGGGGATCCGGATGACTCCATTCCAGCGCGCGACGCTGCTCGTCGGCGGTCCGCTCGGCGTCGTCACGCAGATTCGACAGATAACGGAAGTAGTCCTTGCGCTCCTCGTTGAGTTCAGCCGCGGCCTTGCCGGAGCGCCCGCCGCCACCCATAACATCCCGACCATGGAGAGCACCATCATCATCGGGAACATCATCATCATCGGGTTGGTGGCCATGTTGCGGCCGCCCACGGTGAACATCAACGCGATCATGCCGACCACCGCGATCACCATGACGACGGGTAGCAGCCGCATCAACACGTTGCCCGGTATGACGCGCGGTACCTCCGGCGGCGCCTGAAGATTGACCTCGCCACCCGGCATCCGCGGCGCAGCAACGCGTGCGCGACGAACGAAACCCTGTGTCCCCACCAACGTCCCCTGCTGCCAAGTGAAATTCTGCAGCTGCTAGTTTCCAGACATCACCATACTGACCGCGCGAAGAATGGGTCGCCTCTGATGACCTCTCCGTCCCCACTTCCGCTGCCGGCGGATCTGGAGTTTCCGACCGGCGCCGAGCAGTCCGGTCTGCTCCGGGTGACGGTTCTGGTCGGCGGTTTACGCCTGGACATGGGCCTACCCGGCGACATCGAAATAGGCGGCTACATAAGCGATCTACTGGATATCGCCTCCGGTGAACTATCTGCGCGCGGGCACGGTGACACCCGCTTCGACGTCACCGCCGACCGGTGGAGTCTCGCTCCTCTCGGCGGCGCGGTGATCGACCCGGAACACTCCTTGACGTCGGCAGATGTCTACGACGGCGATGTGCTGATCGTTCGCGGCACCTCCACCGTATCGGTGCCCATGTTGTTCGACGACGTCGAGCACGACGCCTCGCCGCCGCCGATATTGCTGTGGTTGAGCGCGCACCGAACACCGTTGGCGGCGTTCGCTGTTGCCTTTGTCGCGGCGGTGATCTGGGCCTGCCTGCTGCCCCAGCTGAGCCTGGGGATCGGCGCCGCCGCGGCCACGCTGGGCGTCGGGTTGACGTTTATCGCAGCGGGCTGTGTGGCGTCTCGTCGCACGGATGTGCTGCTGCCGTCGATCGCGCTGCCGCTCATCGCAATTCCGTTGTTGTTCATCGGATCTTTGTGCATTGTTCCCAATGGCTTTGCCGTTCCGGCACTTCCGATGGCGTTCGCGGTGATCGCCCTGGCCGCACAACTGGCGCTGCAGGTCTGCCGCACCGGGCAGGTGTTTCACAGCTTCGTGATCGCGCTGGCGATACTGGGTGGGCTCATCTCGGTGGTGGTCAATGTGTGGCACCCGCAGGCCCGGGTCCTCGGCGCCGCGGTGGCAACGGTCGCGGTGGTGGTGCTGTACCTCGCGCCACGGGTCACCATCCTGCTGGCCCGGTTGCCGCTGCCGCGCGTACCGACCGCCGGCGAGCCGCTGGACGACATCGACACCCACGGCGGCATCACCGTCGACGGTGTCGGGGCGGTGGGTTTACAGGCGATCCCGACCGAAGAGCATCTGCTCGAGCGGGTCAGGCTCGCCAATGACTATCTCACCGGGATTCTGATCAGCGCCGGGCTCACGGCCGCCTCCGGGTGCTACCTGGCGCTGGATACCTCCGATGGATTCTCGTGGCAGGGGCCCGCATTCGCGGTGGCAGTCGCGACGGCGTTGTGCCTGCGCGGCCGCAGCCACCATGGCCTCGTCCAGTCCGCCACTCTGATCGCCTCCGGGCTGGGCATCGCCGTACTGTTGATCATCGAGACCGCGGCGCAGGGCTGGGAGCTGCAAACCGGGTTCGCGGCGCTGGCGTTGGCGGGATTGTCGGCGCTCTGCGGGATCGTCGCACCGCGCCTGGAGTTCTCGCCGGTCATGCGGCGCTGGGTCGAACTGCTGGAATACCTGGCGATCGCCATGGTGTTCCCGCTGTGTTTCTGGATCGTGGGCTTGTATTCGTATGTGCGGGCGTTGCGGCTGTAGTCCTCAGGACGCGGGCACCGGGACCACGCTGCCTGCCGCGTCGGCCTGCATACCGTCGTGAGCGATGAGCGCCGCGTCGCGGGACAGTTCCGGGCCTGCCGGCAACAACGAGATCACCGACCACGGTGCCAATTGCGGTGTGGAGCCCTGTGCTCCGTCGGGGCCGTCCGAACCGTGCACGCCGAGTGCCGCAGCCGCGGCGGTGTCCTTGACGTGAAACCGCTGGCCGGTATCGGCGATGTAGAACAGTTGCCCCATGGCTTCGGCGTCGGGCTGCATACCCACCGCACGGACGTACTCTCCGGTGCCCGGCTTGAAGTACACCGCGTCCAGCGCAGGCCCACTGCCGTCCGCACCGGCCAGCGGCACGGTCGCGGCCTGCTCCGCAATGGGCAGGGTGCGGCCCACGATCAGCTGGGTCGCCGCCGTTGTGTCGGTGCTG
The DNA here is from genome assembly GCF_002157835.1 of Mycobacterium dioxanotrophicus. Lineage (NCBI taxonomy): Bacteria > Bacillati > Actinomycetota > Actinomycetes > Mycobacteriales > Mycobacteriaceae > Mycobacterium > Mycobacterium dioxanotrophicus. The sequence goes on from NZ_CP020809.1 coordinate 7,585,360, forward strand.
CCGCGTCGCCAGGTGAAGCACACCACGGGATCAGCTCGCACGCCGGCCACCCTCGGGACAACGGTCGGGTAGTGGCCGACAGCGAGCCGTTGCACCTTGGGCACAGCGGTAAGCACTGCGGGGGAGAGGCTTTCGGTTTCCTGCCGTGCGGACGCGTCGCCATATCGGATGATGTCGGCGGTCGCCGCGGTGACGGGCTGTACGCCGTCGGACAGCACGACGTACAACTGTTCACCTGAGGTATCCGAAGTCTTCACGATCGAGCCGACATGCACGGTGTCGGGCAGGGGTGCCGGTGCCGACGCACCCGCATCGGGCACAGTGATCGCAGTAATGGGTGCTACCAACGGAAATGCGTTGAGCAGTCCCACGGATACGTCGCGAACTTCGACCGCGGTGAGGTGCAGCGCGTTCATCAGCACCGGATCGGTGACGTCGATGGGCGCCCGCACACCGTCGAACAGCAGGTAGTGCTTGTTGTCGGCACGCACCAGCGCGGCCTCCGACGCGGCCGCGGTATGTGTATCGCTGCTCAGTGCGGTGGGACCGGCAATCACCGTCGTGCGCACCACGCGGCTGCCGGTACCTTGTATCGCCGACGGGAATTCCGTTGTGTCACAGACTGTCCAGCCGGAGTTCACCGAATCGACACCGGGTGCGATGGCCAGGGGCGCACCGACGATACCCACTACCGGGCCACGGTCGAGGGCGGCCAACTTTTTGTCATCGACCACCACGGGGGCCTCACTGCTCCCGGTGATGAGGCGTGCCGATGCCAGATTGAGGGCCGGATATGCGCGGTCGCCGATGCGAACGAAGATGGCGCCGTTGGACTTACTGAGCAGGATGTGGGCGTTGCCAACGGCTGGAGAGGGTTTGAAAAACGCCAGCACACCGCACGCGCCGACGATGATCAACGCGATAACCAAACCGACCAGCAGGGAACGTGTTTGGCCGCGCATCGGATCGTGGATCATCCGGGAGTCACCGCGGATCAGGGCATGCTCGAGCCGGCGCAGCAGGAAGCGGTACCCGTTGACCTGCGCTCTCGTGGTGATCTGCGCCGGCACTCGCGTTCCCCCCGTCGGATCGGCGGCCGGAGCCGACTTTACACTGGCCCCAACTACTTCTCACGGTGCTTCTCGACCCTGAAGACAGGACTCGTCACTGTGGCTCAAACCCTCGCGTCATTCCGTCAGAAGACGTCAAACCATCTGCCGCCGAACCCTTTTGCGGCGTCCTCGCAGATCCTGCCGCAGCGCATTCTGCCGCAGGCAGAGCTGATCCGGCTCGAAATCGTGCTGGCTCTCGGCGTCATCACATATCTGTGGACCGGTTGGCCGTGGTGGGCGTGCGCTGGGTTATCCGCACTGGTGATGTTGTTGTTGACAGTGCGCCGACGCGGTACGGGGCTGGTGCGGGCGGTGACGGCCCGGTGGGTGTATCGCCGGGCCCGTAGCCGGCGGTCGGCGTATGTCGACGTCCCGGCGGCGTTCGACTACGCCGGCGCAGACGACGTCACATACGGATTCCGGTGGGACGGGCGGACGGTCATCACCGTCATCGGTATCGAGGACAACCCGGAGGATCTCACGGTGCTCGAGCCAGGGTCGACGGTCTCCGGGGAGATGGTTCGGCTGGGTGTGCTGGTGGATTGCTTGCGGCAGTTCGATGTGGAACTCGATACGGTCGACGTGATCAGCCACGGTTCGCGTTCGCAGGGCCACACCCCGGTCGCGCATGTCTACGATGCTGTGCTCGGTCCGCTGCCCGCGATCGCACACCGCTCGGTATGGGTGGTCATCCGGTTCGATCCGACCCGGTGCCCACAGGCGGTGGGCCTACGCGGTGGCGGTCAGTCGGGAATTCTGCGCACCGCGGCGGTGGCCACCCGCCGGGTCGCAAACCGGCTGAGCGAATGTGGTCTGCGCGCCCGGGTGCTCACCGCTGCCGAAATTGGCCAGGCCGTCGGTCAGCTGTGCGGTGGCGCGAATCTGGCCAATCTGCACGAGGATTGGCAGTACTGCTCTGACGGCAACTACCGGATGACCAGCTTCGGGCTGTCCCGGGATATGTTGACGACACAGGCCCTCGGCGAATTGTGGACCGTGCCCAGCTACGCGACCACCGTGGCGATCTCGCTGCGCAACGTCTCGGCCGAGCGGGTGGGCGTCACCGGCACCGTGCGATTCGACTCGTTCGGACCGCTTCCCCGCACCGGTATCGCTGCGGTGACCGCACTTCCGGGACGGCAGTTCCTAGCGCTGATGTCGAGCCTGCCGATGCCCCGGCCAGAGCGGGACATCACCGAGTGCAGTTTCGGCGGCCCGAGTACGGACTTTGACGGCCTCGACATCCCGGCCGCAGGCTGTGGTCAGGTGATCGGCGCCGACCGCGCGGGCCGCGCGGTTGCCCTGCCGCTGTTCGGGCCGCGGATCGGCCGCGTCGAGATCCGTGGTTCATTGCACCTGGCACAGCAGGTGGTGCTGCGGGCGCTGGCGCTCGGCGCGCGAGTCCTCGTCCGCACCAACCGTTCCGGTCAGTGGCGAGAAATGGTCGGCAATGTCGATGACAACCGGCTGCTGTGGGTCAGCGATTTCAACCGGGGTTCGCTCCAAGCTGGGGCCGACCGGAACTACACGCTCGAGGTGTTCGACGGTGTCATCGAATCGGCCGTCCGCAGTGGCGTGACTGCGATGGTGGTCGTGCCGCCGAGGGGACCCGTGACGACACTGCCGGATGGAACGGACGTCCTGCTCGAGGAACTGCAAGACGGCTCGGACCGGGTCGTCGTGCGGACGGGCTCGGCCTCGGCCGTGGTGTCGATCGTCGCGACGGCCGACGAGCTCCGGTACATCGGGCGCTCCTTACAGACCCGGTAGGCGTCCCTCGCCGCCGCGCGGGTAGTTGCGGCTCGGATCCGGCCCGGCACCGCCGCCGCCTTGCCCACGATCCGGTTGCACCGGCATGGTCTGTCCCCAGCCGCCGGGAGATTCGTGCGACGGGGCCTGCCGTGCAGGTTGTGCTCCGCCTCCGGCGGGGGATGCGGGCGGGACGAAATCCGGGTGGTCGCGGTATCCGGGTGGCGGGCCCTGCTGCGGCGCATGCTGTTGCGGCGCATGTTGCTGCGGCGCGTTCTGACCGGCTTGTTGACCCTGCCCGTAGGACATGCTGCGCTGCGACGGGCCACCGACGCCGAAACGTGTGGTCACTTCGCCGAAGTCGCGGTGAGCGGGCGGATGTTGTTCATGCGGCCCCGGATCCGGATGCGCCGGTTGCTCGGGTAGCGTCTTGGTGGCCCGCACCGCGAGAACGGCCACCACGGTCTGCGCCAGGGCCAGCACGACGATGACGTAGAGCGCCCAGCCGACTCCAGTCTCCGGCGGCGGATTCAGCAGTCCTACCACCAGGCCCATCGCGACCGCCAGAAAGCCGAAGGCCGACAGCACCGCGGCGATGATGCGGTAGTGGTGCGCGGGCACCTTGGTGCCGGGGATCGCCAGCAAGCCTGCCAGAAGCAAGGCAAGCCCGCCCGCGCCGGTCCAGGTGGCGATCGGCTGGGCAGCCAGCACGTCGGCACTTCTGCCGGTGTACACCGGACCGGCCTGCATACCGAACCCGATGACCGCCAACGCGGTGACACCCAGAACGCCCGGCGCCGTCAGGTCACGCGCTACCGGTTGGACGGTTATCGGATCGCCGATACCCATTGGTTGGCCCGGGTACGCCATGGTGGTCCTCCTCGCGGCAGCTGTCCACTCGAATCGAACCTAGCGCACCAGGCGGTGACTGCTGGGAAACTTCGCGGGGCGTGCTGGTGTCGGCCGTGCCGGCTAGACGTCGAGGAAGCGGACGTCCTTGGCGTTACGGGTGATGAAGCTGCGCCGGGCCTCGACGTCCTCGCCCATGAGGATCGAGAACAGTTCGTCGGCCGCGGCCGCGTCGTCGAGCGTCACCTGGCGCAACACCCGCACGCTCGGGTCCATGGTGGTCTCCCACAGTTCCTTGGCGTCCATCTCACCAAGGCCCTTGTAGCGCTGGATGCCGTCGTCCTTGTTGATCTTCTTGCCCGACGCCAGACCGGCCTCGAGCAGACCGTCGCGCTCGCGGTCCGAGTAGGCGAACTCGGGCTCCTGACGCTGCCACTTCAGTTTGTACAGCGGCGGCTGGGCCAGGAAGATGTGCCCGTTCTCCACCAGCGGCTTCATGAACCGGAACAGCAGCGTCAGCAGCAGCGTCGAGATGTGCTGGCCGTCGACATCGGCGTCGGCCATCAGCACGATCTTGTGATAGCGCAGCTTGGAGATGTCGAACTCGTCGTGGATACCGGTGCCGAGCGCGGTGATGATGGCCTGGACTTCGGTGTTCTTCAAAACCCGGTCGATGCGCGCCTTTTCGACGTTGATGATCTTTCCGCGCAGCGGCAGGATCGCCTGGAACATCGAGTCGCGACCACTCTTGGCCGAACCGCCGGCCGAATCACCCTCCACCACATACAGTTCCGACTTGCTCGGATCGGTGGAGCGGCAGTCGGCCAGCTTGCCGGGCAGCCCGCCGATGTCGGTGGCGCTCTTGCGCCGCACCAGCTCACGCGCCTTACGCGCGGCGATCCGCGCCTGAGCCGACGAAACCGCTTTGTTCACAACGGTTTTGGCCTCAGCAGGATTCGCCTCGAACCAGTGCGTCAACTGCTCGTTGCAGATCTTCTGCACGAACGACTTGACCTCGGTATTGCCGAGCTTGGTCTTGGTCTGGCCCTCGAACTGCGGCTGGGCGACCTTCACCGAGATCACCGCGGCCAACCCCTCGCGGATGTCGTCACCGGTGAGGTTCGGGTCTTTGTCCTTGAGGAGCTTCTTGTCCTTGGCGTACTTGTTCACCACGCTCGTCAACGCCGAGCGGAAGCCCTCTTCGTGGGTACCGCCCTCGTGGGTGTTGATGGTGTTGGCGAAGGTGTGCACCGATTCCGAATAGCCGGCGTTCCACTGCATCGCGATCTCGACCTCGTGCCCCTCACCCTTGCCGTCGAAGTCGATGACACTGGGTTGGATCGCGGTCTTCGTCCGGTTGATGTGCTTGACGAAGTCGACCAGACCACCGGGGTAGTGGAAGGTGCGGTGCTTGACCTTGTGCGGGGCGGCCGCCTCGGCGGCCTTCTCGTCGGCGGTCTTGGGAGCGGCGGCCGTGTCGGAGACGACCTCGTCGACGACCTGTTCCGGGGTGACCCGCTCATCGGTGAGCTCGATGGTCAGACCCTTGTTGAGGAACGCCATCTCCTGCAGCCGCCGGGCGATGGTCTCGAAATCGTAGTCAGTGGTTTCGAACACATTGGGATCTGCCCAGAAGCGGATGGTGGTTCCGGTCTTCTTGGTTTTTTCACCCTGCTTGAGCGTCCCGGGCACCGAATTCTCATAGGTCTGGAACCACTCGAAGCCGTCGCGCCGAATGTCGGCCTCTAGCCGCGTCGACAGGGCGTTGACCACAGATACACCGACGCCGTGCAGACCACCGGACACCTGATAGGCGCCTTCTTCGAACTTTCCGCCCGCGTGCAGGACGGTCATCACGACGTCCACGGTCGGCACACCCGTGGCGTGCATCGCGACGGGGATACCACGGCCGTCGTCGGTGACCTGAACGCCGCCGTCCTCGAGAATGCGCACGTCAACCTTGGTCGCGAAGCCTGCCATCGCCTCGTCGACGGCGTTGTCCACGACTTCCCACACCAAGTGGTGCAGACCGCGTTCACCGGTGGAACCGATGTACATACCGGGCCGTTTGCGGACCGCTTCGAGGCCCTCGAGCACCTTGATCGAATCGGCACCGTACTGATCTTGGGCAGCCACGTTGGACGGGTCTCCTTGGGGTTCACGGGAGGCGGTGGATGCACCACCTCAGATCCTCGAACAGTCTACCGTCAACCGACGCCAGCACCGATCCTACGGCGATGTTTTCACCTATCTATATGCGCCGTGCGCTGAATTTCACGGCATCGGGTGCGTGAGGACGCCCCCGGTGCTCGTCTCGCACCGCCTCGGCGCTCTCAGCGGAACACCCGGGAGCCTCAGCCGTAGGTGTCGCGCGGACCGCGGCCCGGAACGCTGCGCGGGCCTTTGCGCCAGGACGGACCCACCGGCCCGACGATCTTGAGCGACTTCACCACACCGTCGCCGACCGCCGCGGCGATCTTGGCGAGCAGCTGGGCCTGCACCATCCGCAGCTGCGTGGCCCACGCCGTCGACTCCGCCGACACCGTCAACACCCCGTCGTTGAGCCCGGTGGGATTGGCGTGATCGGCGATCTGGTCACCGACCACCGCACGCCAGCGGCCGAACACCGCACCCTCGGACACCCGCGTCGACCAGCCGCGGGACTTCGCGAGATCCTGCGACGCCACCCCGAGGAGTTGGGGATCACGGCGGTCCGGGCCCGGCCCCGACCAGCTCCGCCGCGACCGGCCACCACCGGCCACGCGACGTACCGGCGCCGCGCGGCCACGCCCGACATCCTTGCCCTGGCTGCGGGCCGCTCCGCGCGCCTCCTCGAGTGTGCGCCGCACCAGGTCCATGCCGCGCAGACCGGCGAGATGTTCGGGCGGGAACGGAGTGGCGTCGTCGGGCGCGTCGTCGTCAGTCACTGCTGCACCACCGAAATTCGTCCGTTTTCGCCATCGATCATCCGGATCTCGACGCGGCGGGCATCCCAGTCCTCCGGAATGTCCTCACTCACCGCGGCGGTGACGAGCACCTGCTCGGCTGCGGCGGCGACACCGGCGAGCGCGCGGCGCCGCGACACGTCGAGCTCGGCGAAGACGTCGTCGAGCAGCAGCACCGGCTCCGCGCCGTCGGCGCGCAACAGCTCGTAGGCCCCGAGCCGCAGTGCCAACGCCATCGACCACGATTCCCCATGGCTGGCAAAGCCTTTCGCGGGCTGGTCGCCGAGCCGCAACTCTAGATCGTCGCGGTGCGGGCCGACCAGACACACCCCGCGCTCGAGTTCGGCGTCGCGGCGGCGGGCCAGCCCGTCCAGCAGTGCGGCCTCGTAGAACTCGACCGATTCCGGACCGGGTGCATTCTCGATCGCCTCGACCGAACTGCGGTAGCGGATCGCGGCGGGCCGCGACGCCGGAGCCAGCAACTGGTAGGCCTTCTGTACTTCCGGATGCAGTTGCTCGACGAGTTTCACGCGCGCCGCGATCAACGCAGCGCCGTGCGCGGCCAGGTGACCGTCCCACACCTCGAGGGTGCTCAACACGCTGGTATCACCCCGATAGCGTGCTCCCGCAGCGGTTTTCAACAATGCGGTGCGCTGGCGCACCACCTTGTCATAGTCGGCGCGCACCCCCGCGATCGCCGGACGACACGTCGTGGCGAGTTCGTCGAGGTAGCGGCGCCGTTCCCCCGGGTCACCGCGTACCAGCGCGAGGTCCTCCGGGCTGAACAACACCGCGCGCAACACTCCGAGCACTTCGCGCGGGCTGCGGACCGGAGACCGGTTGAGCCGGGCCTTGTTGGCCCGGCCCGTGGTGATCTCGAGGTCCACGGCAAGTTCACGCCCGTCGTTGACGACGATGGTCGAGACCACGGCACGCTCCGCACCGGCCCGGATCAACGGCGCGTCGGTGGCGACCCTGTGAGATCCGAGCGTTGCCGAATACCACAGGGCTTCAACCAGATTCGTCTTTCCGAAACCGTTGGGACCGACGAATACGGTCCGGCCCGGCTCGAGGTCCACGTCGGCGTGCGCCCAGGACCGGAAATCGGTCAAGGTCAGGTGGCGGGCGTACACGGCCACACCTCCCGTGCCATTTCGCCCGCGCACCTGCGCGCTGCGTGCGCCCCGTCGGGCAGGATCACCCGGACTCGCTGATCCTCTGCACGGCGTGTCCACCGAACTGGTTACGCAGCGCCGCCACCGCTTTCATGGTGGGGGAGTCCTCTTGCCTCGAGGCGAACCGCGCGAACAGCGACGCGGCGATCACCGGCATCGGCACACGGTGGTGGATCGCCTCTTCGACAGTCCACCGGCCTTCGCCGGAATCCTCTGTGTAGCCGGTGATCTCGTCGAACCCGGGGTCTTCCTTGAGCGCCTTGGCCAGGAGTTCCTGCAGCCACGACCGCACCACCGTACCGTTGGACCAGGCCTGGATCACCGCCTGCGGGCTCTTGATCAGGTCCTCGGCCGCCAGCAACTCGTAGCCCTCGGCGTAGGCGTGCATCAAGCCGTACTCGATGCCGTTGTGCACCATCTTGGCGTAGTGCCCGGCACCCACCGGCCCGGCGTGCACGAATCCGTCGGCGAGTTCACCGGCCGGGCGCAGGGTGTCGAAGATCGGCATGGCCCTGGCCACATCCTCATCGCTGCCGCCGACCATCAGGCCGTAGCCTTCGGTCAGGCCCCACACGCCACCGGACACCCCGGCGTCGATGTAAGCAATACCCTTCTCGCCCAACAGCTTTGCGTGCGGGCCATCCTCGGTGTAGCGGGAGTTGCCGCCATCGATCACCAGGTCACCCGGGCTGAGCACGTCGGCCAGCGACACGATGGTCTGGTCGGTGATGGTGCCCGACGGGACCATCACCCAGACCACTCGAGGCGCGGTGAGCTCCGCCGCCAGGTCCGCCAGGCTGGCCACATCGCTGACCTCGGGGCGCGGGTCGTAGCCGATGACCTCGTGACCGCCCTTGCGGAGTCGCTCACGCATGTTGTAGCCCATCTTGCCCAGGCCGATCAGCCCCAGTTGCATGTGGGTTCCTCTTTCGCCGGGCCGGTCAGCCAGGAAGGCGCACCGGCATCAACAAGTACACGTAATCGGTGTGTGCAGCCGGGAACGGCCCACCTCCACCGGTCCCATCATCGTCGCCCGCCGGCCGCAACACTGCGGGACGGCTGGGTGTCGTGAAGCCGAATGTCACACGTTCGGAGCGCAACGAGCCCAACCCGTCGGTCAGGTAGGTCGGGTTGAACGCGATGGTGAGCGGCTCGCCCGCGAACGAGACCGGCAGATCCTCCTCGGCCCGACCGACGTCGTCGGCCCCGGCCGACAGCCGCAGCACGTCTTCGGCGAACTCCATGCGGATCTGCGCCCCGCGGTCGGCCACCAGGGCGACACGCTTGATGGCCTCGGTCAGCTCTGCGACGCCGATGGTCGCCACCGCGGTGTGCTCGGTGGGCAGCAACTGGCGGAACTTGGGGAATTCCGCGTCGAGCAGGCGGGTGGTGCTGCGTTTGCCGTTACTGCGGATGCCCAGCAGGCCGTCCTTGCCGACCGACGGCCCCGACCCGAGCGACAGGTGCACCTCGGTGCCGTCGGTGCCGGCCTTGGCCGCCTCGGCCAGCGTCTTCGCGGGCACCAGCACCGCAGCCTCGACGTCGGCCGCGGTGGCCACCCAGGTGAGCTCCCGAACTGCCAACCGGAACCGGTCCGTGGCAGCCAAAACGACTGATTCCCCGGAGATTTCGACGCGGATGCCGGTCAGCATCGGCAGCGTGTCATCCCGGCCGGCGGCCACGGCGACCTGTCCGATGGCCTCGGCGAACAGATCGGAGGCCACCACCCCGGTCTCGTCCGGCAGCGCGGGCAGAGCCGGGTAGTCCTCGACCGCCAAGGTGGGCAGCGAGAACCGGGCACTTCCGCAGGTCAGCGCGACGCGGGTGCCTTCCACGCTGATGTCCACGGGCTTGCCCGGCAGTGCCTTGGTGATGTCCGAGAGCAGCCGACCGGACACCAAAACGCTTCCCGGAGAAGCGATTTCAGCAGCAACCCGGACCTCTGCGGAGACTTCGTAGTCGAAGCCGGAGATGGTCAGTCCGTCATCGGTGCCGGTGAGAAGCACACCGGCCAGTACCGGGATGGTGGGCCGGCTCGGCAGGTTACGGGCCACCCAGGCCACCGCGTCCGCGAAGTCCTCGCGTACCACGCGAAACTTCAGGTCGGTCAGCCCAGCCGTCGTCGTCGACACGTCTTATGCGCCCCTTCGAATAATCCCCACAATGAGCTCTAACCAGCGGTTTCTCATCGATGCTGCGCAGCATCATGCCACGCGAGCACGCTGGAGAAACCGTCGTCGAAGAACCACCGTAGAGCTTTCCGCATGAACTTGAAAGCTAATCGATCGGGGTGACCTCGAAGGACACCGGGCATGCGAGGCGAGCCTCGAGCCGAGATGTCCCCAACAGGCTTCTTCTAAGAAGAATTATGAGTAGATATTTGAGTAACAGTAATAGGGACTGTGGAATCTGGGGATGAAGCGGTGTAAGCCCAGTACCGCCGGTGTGTCGCGATGTGAGTCGGCTGTGGAGACCGGTGGCCCGCCGCCGGCGCCATTGTGGAGAACTCGAGCCGTGTGGATGGTTCCCCCGAAAATCCTGTGATTTGCCCGCAGGTTGTGCACAGCGCTGTCCACAGGATTTTGGCGCGCGTGACTGTGACCGCTGACTCAGCTGTGACAAAAGTTGTTGTTCGGATCGGTCGCATCCTGAGCAGGCGTGACCACGATGTGGGACGCCAAATGAGCACAAAAAGACACCGAGAGTGTCGGGGGAGTGTCGGGCGGGCGGCG